>JBJKXU010000044.1:0-21287 GCA_045561415.1 Parvicellaceae bacterium | reverse complement strand
AGTAAATGATTTAAGAGTGAGTTACACATTGAAAAACAAGCTTTTTAAGGAGGTTGTTCTTAGTACATGGGTGAGGAATTTATTTAATCAGAATTATATTTCTAACGCTTGGATTTATCGGTTTAAATCTGATGGTTATAATCCTGTTCCAGATAACGTTTATGCTAATGCAGAGGTTGAGGGTACTGGAAGGTACAATCAGATAGGCGCGTTCAATCAAGCTGGGATTAACTTTTTTATAGGACTTACCCTAAAGTTTTAACAATACATTCATAAAGAGATGAGATCTAATGACTCATCTCTTTAATGCTTTTCACAGCTAGAAAGGCTTGTTTAATGTCTTTAATGATGTCTTCATGATTTTCTACACCAATTGATAGGCGTATCATTTTTTCGGTAATGTTGAGCTTTTGTCTGTGTTCAGGGTCAACTCCTGCATGAGTCATAGTTATTGGGTGCTGAACCAGACTTTCTGTACTGCCAAGGCTTACTGCCAACTTAATTAACTTCAGCGCATTTAGGAACTCAAAGGCTTCTTTTTCACCACCTTTAATGTCAAAAGATACCATTGCTCCAGATCCAGTACATTGTTTATTGAAAATCTCTTGTTGTTTAGACCCATTTTCAAGTAGACCAAGAAAGTATACTTTTTCAATCTTTGGATGACTGGATAAGTATTGAGCCACTTTGTTTGCATTTTCGGCTTGTTTGTCCATTCTTATTTTAAGCGTTTCTAAGCTTCTGAGTAGTAACCATGCTGTGTAAGGGCTTATCATGTTACCTAAGAATGTTCTTAGTGTTTTCACCCTGTTCATTATTTCTTGATTTCCTAAAACTGCACCAGCAATTACGTCACTGTGTCCGCCTATATATTTTGTTGCCGAGTAAATGATTATGTCTGCTCCTAGAGCTAATGGGTGTTGCCAAATGGGTCCCATATAGGTGTTGTCTACAGTAAGTAGCACCTCTTTGTTGTTAATTGTTGAATAATAATCTGCAACATTATTTTTTATTGCTTGAATGTCAACTAAATGATTTGTAGGATTAGCTGGCGTTTCTAAGTAAATCATGGCCAGATTTTCTGCTTGTCCTGTAGCGTCTATCGCTGCAATTATAGACTCTTCTGATTGACCTGGTAGAATTCCTAGTGTATGAACACCAATTTTATCTAAAAAATGATTAATAAAATGATCTGTCCCTCCATAGGTGGGGTTGCTGTAAACAAGCAGATCACCGGGTTTTAAAAACTCTAGAAGAACAGTACTTATCGCTGACATACCGCTCTCAAAAACAGCACAATCATCGGCTTTATCCCAAAGACATAACCTGTTTTCTAAAATCTCTAAATTAGGATTGTTGATTCTACTGTATATTAAACCCAGCTCTTCTTTTGGTTCTTTATCTCTTAGACCATAAGCAATTTCAAAAAAGGCTTTTCCCTCCTCAGCTGTTTTAAAAACAAATGTAGAGGTTTGGAAAACAGGACATTTAACTGCTCCTTCTGAAAGCTCAGGCTTGTAGCCGTGAGTCATCATGAGACTTTCTGGGTTCATTTCATTTTTATTCATACCACAAAGGTATTTGAAATAGTTGTAAGTTCTTTATTTGTTTAAATTTATAGTATATAATACTTTTAATAATAAATAATTAGAATAATTTTCTTTATTTTTGATTAAATGACGTATTGTTTAGAAAAATTATCTTATTATGATTGATCAAATTGATTGTGCTATCCTAGAATTGCTTCAAAAGGATGGTAAAATGACTTATAAGGAGGTTGCTGGAGAATTAAACCTTACTACCACCCCTGTATATGAACGCATAAAAAAATTAGAGAAAAGTGGTGTTATCCAATATTATAAAGCCATTATAGATAGGCGAAAATTGGGTCTTCAACTTCTTGTGTTTTGTAATGTATCTTTAAAAGAGCATCAAGCAGAGTACTTAGAAAATTTTGAAAATGATATTGTTAATTTCCCTGAAGTTATTTCGTGTTATCATATTGCTGGTATGTATGATTACCTTATTCAGTTAACGGTAAAAGACATGGACGAATACCAGATTTTTATTTCTAAAAAGATAGCTAACATTAAAAACATTGCTAAAGTGCAAAGCTCATTTGTAATGACTGAGGTTAAAAATGGAGAGCTGGGTTTGCCTATAAGTTAGGTTCTAATGTAATTTGTCCTTTAATTCGTAGACCTTGTTTAAGCTGTTTGTTGGTAAAATGTGAGGGGCTTTGGTTAATTTCTGCTGAATATAAAAAACCAGAATTTGGAAGAGGCTTAAGCTGAATGAAATCGCGATTAATTTCTCTTGAAATTTTATTCATTCTTAAGTCAAAAGCAGTAGCATATTTTGTGGTTATTTGCTTTTGATTTATTAGCTGAAAAAAGTTCATTGCAATTAATAATCCTAAGGCTGAAAAAGTGAGGATACGTTTTTCCTTTTTTCTGCTTTTTAATAATTGACCAATTAATTTTAGATTATATATAAAAAACAAAAGGGTTA
Organism: Parvicellaceae bacterium; assembly: GCA_045561415.1. Taxonomy (GTDB): domain Bacteria; phylum Bacteroidota; class Bacteroidia; order Flavobacteriales_D; family Parvicellaceae. The sequence goes on along the minus strand of JBJKXU010000044.1, from coordinate 18,776 downwards.
AAATTGTTAAAGGATAAAGCGTTCTTTCTGCTCCAAGATCTTGTGTTTTATAGGTGATTGGAAGTTGAAAGGTATATATGGCAAGCAGTAAAATGAAAAATGAAATTAGTAGTTTGTAGATATATTTTTTGAAGCTTATTGAATTGTTATTTGTTGACAAAAACATAGAAAAAACAATTGAAAAAAGTAAACAGTAGGGAAGTGTTTTTGGCAATGATTTTAACACGAAAATAGCACAAAGCTTAACGTTTAATGTCAAGGCTTCTTTTAATCCTATTTCAGAAAAAAATGTTGCTCTCATTTCGTTTCCTTTTCCAACATAAAGGAATGTGAAAGCAACAAGAAGAAGTGAAAAAAAAAGTAGCAATGCTTTAAGCTCAAGAAAGTGTTTTTTAATTGTTGATTTTTTTGAAATATATATTATTGACAGCGCAGTGGTTAATAAGCAGAAAAGACTTAATGCCTCATTAGACCCTCCAATTATTAAGGCGAATATTACCAATAACGCTATTGATAATATTGTTTGTTTTTTTCTTATTACAATACCGAATGCACCCAATGTAAGCATGGTACTCAATAAATAAGTGGAGTTGGAAGAAAGCCAAAACCAGGTTTGTCCAATGTCTAGAGAGCAGTAAAATGTAGCTGAACAAATAAAAAGGGCATAATTAAGTAGTTGATTTTTTTTTGTCGAAAAATGAAAGTGTTTTTTTATACCATATAAAAGCAAATAAATTGATCCTGTTGCAATAATAAAAAGTAAAATCTGGTATAAAATTAATGTGATTTTGTGTTTTATTAATGAAGCTACTGAAAAGCTGATTAGAAGAGCAATGTATCTTGAGCACCAATTATCATAAAGTAATTGCATGCCATTGAAAATTCCATAATTATCTGTGATATAAATAGAGAAAAAATCATCATGAGCAATTCTATTGTTTACTGATAAAACAATGTATGTTAGGATGAAGATAATGTTGCTAATTAGCAGTAACCCATCAATAGCCTTGAAATTATTTTGCAAGTATTTTAAAGGATTCATTTATTCTCTTTAATTCTTTTTTCTCTTTTTTTGTGCCAATTATAGTAACTTTCAAAGTTGGTCACCCAAATGTCTTCTTGTCGGGCAAGATAATCCAATAGCTCTATATATACCTCTCCGTAAATTGCTAGCTTTTTGTCGTTAGGATATGCCATTCTGGAATGCCAGTTTATAGCTGCAACTCCTTGGTTATTTCTAAGCTCTTCAATATAGGTGATGGCTTCTTTAAGTGAAGCCTGAATGTTGTCAGGTTTTACAATGTTCGTATCCATCATTAAATTTGGAACTTGAAGCGTGCATATTTTTTTGTTTTCTTTTAAGTGGAATGGATAAAAAGCAAAAGCTGCATTTCTTCTGTAACCTGCAATGTCATTAAAAGCAATTGATGAATCGTATTTTAAATTAGCTTTTTGGTGATTTAATAAGGTTTTATCTGGGTTTTTTCCTAAATGCCAAAAGTGATGTCTATTGCCAATAATTTCTTTTTTTGAAAATTTTTCTAATCTTTCTTTTTCTTCATTGAAAAACATTGGATTAATATTTGAATTATAGCTGCTGTGTAGGCTAATCTCAAATCCATTTTCATTTAAAAGTTTAAATGTATTTTCAATTGGCTTCCAAGAAACATCATAAGAGTTGTCAAAACGAAAGCTGCTTCCTTTGTTAAATTTTGATTTTGCTGAAAAGAAAAAGGTAGACGTAAACCCTAAGCTGCTCTCTTTTTTGATAATTTTTTCAATATTCCAGAAAGAGTCACTCCCATTAAAAAGTGCTTTTCTAATTCTTTTTCTTAGGAAGTGCCATTGATGTGTAATTTTATTTCTAAAAGATAGGTGACGTAATTTATCTTTTTGCTTGTTTAAGATTGCATACCTTAATGGTTCATCAACATCATGAGATAGTATAATTACACTTTTATAATTCTTAGGATAATAGGGGATAGGAGTGCAGTTGAATTTTTGAGCAATGGTTCTTTTAATTAATTCAGTGTAGGTGTTTATAATGGGGGTTTTGATTAGCCCTAATTTATATTGAAATGAGCAAGTTCCTTTTAAACGTTGATGAATGTCAAAGTTTTCTGGGCCTAAGTTGTTGTGAATACTATCGGTTAACAAAATTATTGTTGCCTGAACTAAATCAAAATTCAAAGCTGTTAAATTAGTTTCATCGGATAAAGCAATAATATCATTTGCTGTTGTTTTTTTGTTTTTAATAATTAATGAATTAGCTAGAAGTTTTATTTCATTAGGATCACTTCCGTAATATAAATGAATAGTATCATTGATTTGATTAATTTTTTTGGCTTTAATTCCTGCTCTATTTAGGATTAATGCTATAGCCCAATTATTAATTTCTGTATCTATTGCCTTATTTATATAATACTGAATCATTAACTAATTTTCTCTAAACAAAGTAAACAAAACATCTGTTACAGTGACGTATAAACTTTTTAAATATGTACTATAGTTTACAAAAAGTAAAGTTTATTTTACATTATGTAAAAATTATTATACATTTGTTAGCGTATTTAAACCTTAAAAAAATAAAATGAAAGCAAATTATTTATTACCTCAAAAATTTAAAATCATAGGAATAGCTTTGTTTATTCCAACTTTAATATTAGCTGTTATGTTCTTGTTTTATGACTTTGAATTTTCTTTTTTAGATGTTCAAGTCTTTTCAATTATAAATGATCCAGTAATTGGAGATGTAGAATATTTTAAGTGTATAGAAAATAACATTACCAACGAATTACTTTCTGTTTTTGCTGTATTAAGTTTAATTTTTATTGCTTTTTCTAAGCAGAAAATAGAAGATGAATTTGTTGCAAATATTCGTTTACAATCACTACTAGCAGCAACTTATATTAATTATTTAGTCTTGGTTGTTTGTATTTTATTCTTTTATGATCTTTCTTTTTTATGGGTAATGCTTTTTAACATGTTTACGCTATTAATATTTTTCATAATTAGGTTTAATGTTAAAATGATTCAACTAAAAAGAAAGTAATATGAGAAATAGTTTAAAAGTTGAACGTGCTAAAAAGGACATTACTCAAGCTGAATTAGCTAAAAGAGTGAACGTAAGTAGGCAAACTATTAATGCAATTGAATCTGGAGATTACAACTTATCTACCATACTTGCTCTTAAAATAGCGTTGGTTTTTGAAATAAGTGTAAATGATCTTTTTGTGTTGGAAGAAAAAGACCTTTAATGAAGGTTGATTTTTTTGTAGAACACCTCTTTCTCAATAGCTACTTTTATGAAATAAATGCCTTTAGCATTTTCCTTCATATTAATTTGGTTGACTAATTCCACATTGTTTAAAACGTAAATGGTTTGACCAATTGAATTGATAATTTCAATTTTAGCTTGACTGTAATCGAGTTCATTAAAATTAATGGTGAATAATCCGTTATTTGGATTAGGGTAAATAGCTAAGTTGCTAGCTCCTAATTCAGAAATATCATTTAATCCAACATTTATTTCTACAGTATCAACATCTGAGCAAGCAGAATTACCCACCTCTAGTGTAGCGAAATAAACTCCTGAACTATTGTACTGATGGCTAGGGTTTAGGCTAGATGAGCTGTTTCCATCATCAAAGTTCCATAAAAAAGAAGTTCCAACTGATCCAAGGCTGCTAAAACTAATTGTCTGACCAATAAGTGGATTGTTAATATCTACATCAGCTAAAGCAGAGCTTGCAGGAATTACCGAAATGTTTACAGTTACTGATTGACTGTAACAGTTTCCATTATTTCCTGTAATACTAAAAGAAGTATCTCCAAGAGGTTGAACAACAAGTGAAAATGAGGTGTCACCAGTATTCCATAAAAAATCTTGAGCACCAGATGCAATTAGTTGAACTTGGTCGCCTAGACAAACAATTGGATCTGTAGGATTCACCGATACAGTTGGTGTAGCGTCAATGACAATGTAGCCGCTTATAATTTTTGATGCAGCACTTGTTCCATTAGATACAGTAAGCTCAACATCATAACTTCCGGGATTAGCGTAAGTAACAGAAGGGTTTTGAGCTATAGAAGATGATGGATTCCCCCCAGGGAAAACCCAGCTCCAAGAGTTAACTAATCCTGTTGATAGATCCTGGAAATTTATCGTTTCTGGAGAGCAAGCTGATGTGACATTGGCACTAAAATCTGCGTTTATGTTAGATGATAAGCAAAAGTTATGGGTAGCTTGATTGCCAAAATCGGGAGTTGACATTTGTACTAAAACCACATTTTGATCATCAGTAATGGTGTAATTTCCGTCAATAGAACAGCTTCCCCATTGGCTACCAAATATTCCATCGCCATAAGAATCATTAATTATAAAATCATAACAACCATCTGCTAAACAGAATGTTTGTGAAATAGAGTCTCCATTTGAATCATCGGAGTAGGGCCCACCAGCGACAATAGTTAAGCCGCTAGAGTCTGTGATTGACCACGTTGTTTCAGATCCCCAGCAATCTGTCATTAGGTTTAAGCTTATGGTTGTTCCTGTTCCACTAGTAATAGTGAAATTGCTACTGCTTGCATCATTGGTGTTGTCCTGATCTGGTTGCCCATTTGGAGAATTGGTTTGAGCATTGAAAACATGCGGTCCTGAACTTGGAGATAAAGCAGGTAAGGTGATGTCAACACTTGCTCCAGTAGAAATGTTTCCAGTCCAATTGTATGTAAGCGTTCCGATGCCATCAATATCGTATAAAATAGCTACGTTGTTAAGGTCTAAAGCTCCATAGTTGTTTAGTCTAACAATTGGAGAAATTGTAGTTCCACCACAAATAGAAGATTGCGGTTCTATTATCAATGAAATTCCTGCATCGTAATCAGGAAGGTTTATTGAATTAGGAGATTCCCAAATTCCTCTTCCATAAGTTCCAGCTCTAATGACACCAGTGCTTTCGTTGATCTCTAGGTCGTTAACAATGACATTTGGTAGATTGTTCATGAACTGAATCCAACTTCCTAATGAGTTGTCATAATAATAAACTCCTATATCAGTTCCTACAAAAACACCGCCATTAGTTCCCGCATCATGCTTAATTATATTACAGGGTAAGTTAGGTAAGTTAGCAGTAATGTTGTTCCAAGTGTTCCCACCATCAATAGTATGGTAAACATGATTTGCAGCTGACCAACCGGCTCTTGTTACCCATAACTCATTTGAATTAGTGGGGTTAACTTCAATGGATGAGAAGTTTGAAGTGGTTGGTATGGATCCAGTAATGTCAGTAAAGCTGGATCCGTTATCAGTAGTGCGGTATAAATTATCATTTGTACTTACAAAAATAATATCAGAATTGCTGTCAAAAATTTCAACACACCTAATTTGTTGCGGAAAGTTAAATGTCGAAAGCTGATTCCAGCCAGAGCTATAATCATATTCATAGAGGTCGTCATAACCTGCTACTAATCGATCGTTGTTTTTGTCCATTTGCATTGGTGTTACCCATCTACCAGTTTGCGGGCTTCCTAGTCCTGTAGAAGTATTGGCACCATTTGTACTTACATATAAATCTCCATATTGAATCATTCCAAAAATTATATTAGAATTGTTAGGGTCAACTCCTGCTTCCATGCCATCGGCACCATAATAGACTTTCCAGTTGCCATTTTTTAAAGCATATCCTCCATTATCTTGTAGCCCACCAGCAATTGTGTTAACATCATTTTGGGAAACATCGATTCTATAGAATTGGCCTATTTGAAGTCCAAAAGAAAGGTCGTTAAAAGAATTGCCGTTGTTGGTAGATTTGTAAATACCTCCGTCACTTCCGCAATAGAACCTATTGCCAAAATATTTTAGAAAATGAATGTCTGCATGAGTATATGCAGTACTAGAGGGATTACTCCAGCTATTTAATTTTGTAAATGAAGTTCCCCCATTGGTAGATCTCCAAAGGTTTAATACACCAGTAATTATAGTATTCTCATCAGTAGGAGACACAGCAATGGCCATGTCGTACCATGCTTGAGTAGATTCAAAAATATCTGTTGAGGTATTAGTGGCATTGAATGAGTTCCCTGAATCAGTAGAAAGGTAAAGCCCTTGGAAGCCATTTGCTGTATTGGCGCTTAACACATAAACATAACTGGAATTGGCAGGGGTGGTGGCAATACAAAGTCTACCAGAGCTATTAGGAAGTCCATTTGTTGTGGTATTCCATGATGCTCCACCATTGGTTGAAACATAAAATTCTTCAGAGCTAACCGCATAAACAGTTGAGTTGCTTCCGGGTTTCATGTCAATATCTCTTATGTTGCCATTTAAGATGGTAGTCCATGAATTACCAGCATCTGTAGATTTTAGTACTCCAGAGCTACAGCACAAATATAGGATACTAGAATTATTGGGGTCAATAATAATTTCAGTGGTCTGGTTAGCGTTTATATTTCCTATAGATGTCCATGATGCTCCACCATCTGTTGATTTTAAAATCCCGATGCTGTAGGTGTCTCCACCATCGGTGTCTCCTGTGCATAGGTAAATGATGTTGGAATTACTAGGGTCTATAGTAATTCCAGAAATTCCAATGGTAGAAAATTCATCACCAAGAGGAGTCCAAGTAACCCCTGCGTCAACAGTTTTCCAAATACCCCCAGCAGGTGCTCCAATATAAATGATGTTTGAATTGTTGGGGTCTTCAGCAATGCAATTTACTCTTCCAGTTCCTGGACTCCAAGAATCTGTTGAAATGTAATTAAAAGGTCCCAAAGGTTGCCAATTTCCTATCCCCCCAGATTTGTTAAGTGACTTGGTAAGTAAACGCTTATAGCTATTCCATACTTTAGATTGAGTAGGGAATGATCCATCTTCTAAAATTCTAGACTCCCAAAAATTTTCCCACCTTTTAAATTGTTTCCATCCTTTACCTTTAACATAGCTCTTTCCTTCCCATTCTTCATTGAAAGCACTTTGAATACTGTAAAAGTTTGCATTAGGACTCATCATCATTTCTACCCACTGCTGAGCAGTTGACTTAACAGGAGCGATAAGTATGAAAAGAGGTAGGAAAATAAGAAAGCTAAGCTTAGCTGTTGAATAGTTCATATCTGTGAAGGGATTTATTTACTGTTTTATAGACTAGATTATGGGTGTAGGGTTGCTTAAAAATGGAGCTGAAAATTTTTAAAAAAAAGAACAAAAAAAAAGCCTATCGTTAGATAGGCTTTTAATAAAAAATAATAGGAGATAAAATTAAATAACTTTAACGTTAACAGCGTTTAAGCCTTTTCTACCTTCTTTTAATTCAAATTCTACGGTGTCTCCTTCTTTAACCTCATCGATTAATCCAGAAACGTGTACGAAATGTTCACTTGATGTGTCATCCTCTTTAATAAATCCAAAACCTTTTGTTTCATTAAAGAATTTTACTGTGCCTTTGTTCATTGTAATAATTAATATTTAATAATGTGGCAAATGTAGTTTAATGTATATATACTACACAATTATTTAAGTGTTTTTTTGAAAAAATATAGAGATTGATTGTTGTATTTGGCATTGAAAAGCTATTCTTTGTTAGTAATAGCCTTTAGTAAATCTCTAATTTCTGTTAATAGTTCAATGGAGTTTGTTGAGGAATCAGCATGAATTTTAGCCGATGAATCTCTTTCTTTAAGTTGTTCTCTTTGATTTAGCACCGCTTCTTTAAAAGCTGTGCAATCAAGTATGCCCATTAATTTCATATCAGATAGCTGTGAATTGCTGTTGCCAGCAGTCTCTATTTTTAGGATCTTTAGCTCAAAGTAATTTAAAAATGGATTCTCTATGAAAGTAAGGTCTTGGATGTTGTCAAGAGGAATTGTTTTTTCAACTTTTGAAAAAACACCTTTTTTGAATTTCAAATGGTGCGATGTTAGTTCACATTTAAGGTTGGTATAATATTTTTTACTTACGAATTTCCCTAGTCCAAATATCCAAATAAAAAAAAATGGAATACCAACAATTGAAAAAAAACTAATTAGACTTATGTAGATAAAAATGTATTTTTTTATTCCGGGGTTAAATGTGGCTAAAAGAATTCTTTCACTCATTATTAATTATTTTTTAAAGTTTATATATCCTCCAAATACGATATTGATTTGGCTGAAAAAAAAGTGTTGGCTTGCTTTGTCTATTTTGTTTGGTGTTGTTCTAATTGAAGGCATATGAATAAAGCCACCTTTAACTTCAGTTTGAATGTAAAATTTGTCAAAAAAGCTTAAGTTTAATCCAGTGAAAATATTCAATCCATATCCTGATAAATGAAAATTGTCGTGCCTTTGATTTTGTAAAAGTTTAGCATTGGTTTTTGGAAGGAGTCCACCAAGACCAAATCCTTCGGTAATAGTAAGGCAAATGTTCTTAGCTTTAATCAACTCATCACTTCTTCTAAGGTCGAAGTTAAAATAATTTAACCCATCGGTATGTTCAAACTTTAAAAAGGAACTTTGAATTTGAATCTGATCATCCTGATATGTTCCGTCATAAGCTGTCTCACTTTCCTGAATTTGACCATTAATAGTAACGTATTGGTTCTGTTGAACAACATACTTCATGTGGTCAATTCCAAAAGAGAGGTTGTAGTGCTTATTCAGAAAATAACCCACTCTGAAATTATACTGTGGTATGGTAATGTTAGCAGGATTCAAATAGGTGTTTAAGTTCAAGGGGCTTTGTCTGTCTTTAGCAATTACATTGCTTAAAGTAAAGGCATAATTTTCTCCTTTGAAACTAATGTCTGAATCGGTAAACCACCCTCTGTTCCATCCCCAATAAAAATAAAACTTCAATTCATTGTTTTCTTCATTACTTTGTGAAATTGCTACTAGGGGGAGGCCTATGAGCATAATTATTGCAACAAAAGTTCTCATTTATTTTTAGTGTATTTCTAAGATTTTAATTTTTTCGGCTTTAAAAACAATGTTTTCCCCAACAGTTTTATTGTAAAGTAATTTGCCAATTGGTGATGCGGTAGATATGCAAAAGTAATGTTGATTATCGAATTCTATTTTGCCAATTGCAATACCAATAAAATATATTCCATTGGATGCTTTTACTAATGAACCTTTACCTACTTGTTTGGAATCGCTAGAAGTAATTAAGTTGTTGAGTTCGTTTTTTTCTCGTAATGCCTTTTTAAGCTGATTGGAGAGTTTCTCAAGTTCAATTTGAATTAACGCTCTTGAAGTTTCATGCTTATCTCCAGCACTACTTTTAGTTGATTCGTCTCTAGACTCTATTGCTTGCTTTATCTCTTTATCGAGTGTGCTAATTTTATGCTCAATGAGTTGATTGATTTTCGATATGATTTTCTTTTTTAGAAGCTCCATGTACTAACTGCCTATTTTATTAATCATCCCTTTAAAAACAATGCCATGGAGTGGGAGAATGCTAAACCAATATAATCTTCCCCATAAACCCTTTGGTCTAAAGGTGGCTGTTTGAAAAAGTTTATTGTTATGAATTTTGAATTCTAACCAAGCTTCTCCGGGTAGTTTCATTTCGGCAAATAGTAAAAGCCTGCCTTCAGATTTATTGGCATATAATACTCTCCAAAAGTCTACAGCATCTCCAACATGTAATTGATTGGGATTGGTTCTTCCTCTTCTTAGCCCTACGCCCCCCATTAGTTTATCAAGGAAACCTCTTGTCCTCCAAAGCCAATTGGCGTGATACCACCCATTTTTTCCTCCAATGGCCCAAATCTTGTCCAATGTTTTATTGATGTCGTTTAAATCTTTATTTCTGTGGTCTTTAAAGCAGCCAAACGTTGGTACTTCGGAAAAATCTGACCAGTTTATACTTAATCTTCCACTTATTAAAGAATCTTTCCAGCTAGAAATGATTTCTTGTTTTTTTATTGTTTTTAAGGTGTTAGCAAGTGCCTCTTGATAAGACATGGGTTGAATTTCAAGCAGCTCATTAAGTTGGTTATTTCTGCAAATTACTTCAATTTTCATGCTGTTAACAAGTGCAATAGCAAGTTTGTAGGATGTGGAAGTCACAAAATATAACCAATAAGAAGATAGTCTGGGAGTCATCACTGGAACAATGAAAATTTTCCTTCTCATTCCTCTTGCTGCCGCATAACCAAGAAGCATTTGTTTGTAGGATAAGATGTCAGGACAGCCAATGTCAAAATTTTGATTGTAGGTAAGTGGGTTGAAAAGTGATTTGGAAAGGAAATCTATGACATCTCTTACAGCAATGGGTTGGCATTTGGTTTCTAACCATTTTGGAGTAACCATTACAGGGAGTTTTTCAACAAGATCTCTTATAATTTCAAAAGAGGCACTGCCAGATCCAATAATAATGCCCGCTCTTAAAGAGGTGAAGTTGTAGTTTCCTTTATTTAGTTCATCCTCAACTGCTTTTCTTGAGTTGAGGTGTTTAGAAAGTTTATTTTCATTGGTTATTCCACTTAAGTAGATTACATGCTTTGCTTTTGTTTTATTAATGGCGTTTTTAAAATTTTTAGCCGATTTTAATTCCAGGGTTTCATAGTCATTTGCATTTGACATCGAGTGCATAAGGTAATAAGCGCCATCAATGTTTTCTGGAATGTTTGACAAAGTTTCTTCTTTTAGAAAATCAACCTGAATGGTTTGAATTTTATCTTTTATTTTCGAAGGAGGATTAAAACGTTGAAGGTCTCTAACACAACAAATAACTTGGTGGCCATTTTCAATTAAAGCTGGCAATATTCTTTTGCCTATATACCCTGTTGCTCCTGTAAGTAAAATTTTCATAAATGAGTTATAAGCTGAAAAATATGAACACTATTTGTTGTAATTTTTTTGATTAAAGTTGTTTTGTTATTCCGTTGTTTTTGAAGAGCTTGATATGAGTGCATTGAGCTCTTTTAATTCTACTGCAGTAAGGTGTCTCCATTCACCAGATCTTGTATCTAAATTTATATTCATTATTCTGGTTCTTCTGAGCTGGATGACATCATAATCCAAGTATTCACACATTCTTCTTATCTGTCTGTTTAGCCCTTGAGTAAGAACAATTCTAAATTTAAATCTTGTTAGTTTTTCTACTTTACACTTTTTAGTTACAGTATCTAAAATTGGAATGCCATTACTCATAGCAGAAATGAAATCTGTACTTATTGGCTGATTTACAGTAACGATGTATTCTTTTTCATGGTTATTTCTAGCCCTTAGAATTTTGTTGACTATATCACCATCATTGGTAAGTAAAATTAATCCATCACTAGGCTTATCAAGTCTGCCTATTGGGAAAATTCGTGAAGGGTAATTGATGTAGTCTATAATGTTATTTTTCTCTACTCTTGTGTCGGTAGTACACACAATGCCAACAGGTTTGTTAAAAGCTAAATAAACAGGAGATTCTTGATCTTTAGTTATGATTTTGTTATCAACTCTTACTTCATCATTTAAGCCAATCTTTGTTCCCATTTGAGGAACTTCTCCATTGACTAAAACCCTGCCTTTTTCAATTAATTTATCGGCCTCTCTTCTTGAGCAAAATCCGGCTTCGCTAAGGAATTTATTAATTCTTGTGAGTTGATTTTCTTTCAATTTGAGTTGGTTATTATGGTCGTTAAAAAGGCTAAAGTTAAAGAAGTATCAACAAGTGAATATATGATATTGAATTTAAATTCGAAATTAGTCAGATTAACTATCCAATAAATCGGATTTTTTTAATTTGATTTCTTCGATTATTGTTCTAAGTCGTAGCTAGGGCTTATATTAGCTTTTTACATTTATGGAGAAATTAGTTGACTATATTAAATCTTGCTATTTAGTTAGAATTTTCAACGATAAAAAAGTTCTTTTTTTCGTTGTTCCATTTCTTTTTTTTCAAAGTTTCTTTCAGCTTAAAGGAATTCAAAACTTTCCTTTTTTTCTATATGGAATGTATTCTGAAAAAGTAGAGTTAAAAAAGAGATATACCCATTATCAAGTATATGTAAATGATCAAATACTCTCCAAAACTTTTTTTTATGCCTACAATTATCAAACAATAAGAGCGCCTCTAGCGCATTATGTTCAGCTAGGTAATGATGATTTTGTTTCAAGAGCTGTAGTTGCTTATAATAAACGATTTAATGGTGTGCTATCTGCTGAGAATTTCAACCTTTTTTTAAGTAGAATCGCTAACGATGCTCAAGAGATTAAAGCTTTTGAAGTTTGGTTCAAGAACTATTTGCAGCTTTCAATGAACATGGAAATAAAAAGCGTTAAAATTACTGCAGAAGAATATGTGATAAATGGGGCTAATGCTCAAAGAGTTAAAGAAGAAATTATTCATGAATTTTGATGATTGATTTAAGTAAAATAGTCCTTAGGAAATTACTGGCAAGGTTAGCTTTTTTAGCTATTGGTTTACTGTTGATTTATTATTATGTAAATCATCTTTTTATTTCTCAGTTGTCGAATCCTGCTTTAGTATATCCAGATTTAGATAATACCTATTGGCTGTTTTTGTTTTTAGCCATTCCTCAACAAATAGCAGGTTCTATAAGCTTGTCTTTTTTGTTAGACGGCTCTCTTGTTGTTTTTTTAGTGTTGTCTTTTGTTTTTTGGAAAAAACCAATTTTCCCTATTTGTTTTTTACTACTCTATGTCTTGTACTTTATAACTTACAATTCATTTTCTTGTCATCATTTCCATCATACAGGAGTGTTTTTTTTAGTCTTGCCGTTTTGTTTTAGTGGGTCAGCTTTTAGCTTGATTTTTGAATTTATACGATATTATCTTTGTTTTATTTACGCTTCTGCAGGTTGTTACAAGCTCTTTAGAGGAACTATTTTTAATACCAATCAATTGGTGGAAGTTTTAAGAACAACTCATCTTGAAGCTTTAAGTAATAATGAACTTAATCCGTTTTTAGATTTTTTGCTTTCAACTCCTTTTTTTTCTCACTCGTTATTTGTTTTTGCTGTGCTTTTGGAACTGTTTTTTATTGTAGGGTTTTTTACAAAAAAGTTAGATTATCTTTTATTTATAGCCTTAATTGTCATGAAAGTTTCTTTATTTCTTGTTATGGATTTTGTTGCTTGGGAGCTTCTTCTTCTAGATATAATAATGATTCCTTCAATTAACAAGCGCTTATATAAAAATCAAGTTGATTAATGAAATGAGGTTACCTTTTGGATATGCATAGTATTTCAATGATTTGCCCACTCATACAGATGTCAAACATGTCTTCTTTAACGCTATAGCTGATCCATATTTTACGCCCTTGTTTTGGGTCGGATTCAAAATCATTAAGATTTATAGGCTTGAGTTTTTGCTTATTTTTTAGTTCAATAGCCCAAGAACATCCGTCAAGTTGTGATTGGTTGATGTATTTTCCTTTAACACTGTTCAAGCACGCATTTTTTTTAGTGCATGAATTGAAAACTAAAAAGAGTAAATAAATAATGATGAATCTATACTTCATTTACAAGCTTTAATGAAGTCAATTTCAAGAATGAAATCTTCTTCTGTTTTGTTAGCTATTAAAAATGCGGTCTCTTGCAATTCTAAACCTGGAAAATTAGGCATCCTTAAATCTCTTCCTCTAAAAGTAGGTTGAAGGTCTGAAAAGGGGATTTTTATTGTTTGCCATTCCTTGTTGGTGGAGAATTTGAATTTATAGGAATGTGACTCGTTAATGGATGATTTAACTCTAAATTGATAGTTTTTTCCATCGCCTTTTACTCTAATTTGAAAATGATTGAACCCTGAAATATCAACTGTACTAATTTGGTGTCTTAAAGAAGAAAATCCACCGTTATTTTCTAAAGAAACATGTCCTTTGAAAACACCATTGCCGTCTTCATTAATGCTTATAGAACTCGATGAAATTCCTCCCATAACAGTGTCATCAATGATTTTCCAGTTTTTTAGTGAAGAAACAGTTGTGAAGTTGTAGATTGTTAATGTGTTCATTAGCAGTATAATTGGTATTAAAATAAGATTGACCATAATTTTTTTATCTAAACGAATTAAAAGGGGTTAATTTTTAAAAATCCAAATTGTCCGTTGTCTACAGAGACGATGGCTCCACCATCTTGGGTCAGGTCAATATCTTCACCAGCCCAATCTCCTTGCTCTCCAATATAGGTTTTTTCCCACTCTACAGTTCCATTACTTAGAAACTTTATTAAATAAACCCTCCATGTGTTAGAACTTTCATTGTTGCCACACTTTCTTTTGTAATTTCCATATTCATCTCCGGTGCCAGCAACTATTACGCAACCTCCATCTGTTGTAGCTTTTATCCCCCATGTTTCATCATGAATGTATTTAGGATCAAATCCTCTAGGGTTTCCTTTTATAACCTCCCACAATTTGTTCCCAGCATTTGAAGTTTTAATTGTGAAAGTGTCCCAATTTTCTGTTCCAGATTTAGTGTGACCTGTAAGAAATATTTCGCCATTGGCATTTACATCTAAACCAAAGCAGTGGTCATTTCCATTTCCTCCAAAGGTTTTATTCCATAATACATCATTTCCTGAGATAGAAATTTTTGCAAGAGCATAATCGTTTCCACCTTCTGTTAAACCAGAAATAATAAGCTCATTGTTGTGATTTATAATTCTATACCCATGAGCCATTAAGCTGCTGATGTCCCAACTGCCAGTTAAATTTCCAACAGCATCCATTAATAATAGTATTCCAGATCCTTCAGTGAAAAAAGTATTGTTTGGGTCTTCAGCATTTTTATAGCCTACAGCAGCAAATCCCGATGGAGTTTCACATATGTGCTCTATGGCATTATTGCCTGATATATTATTGTATGTCCATTGACTAATTAATTGTCCACTAGTTTTATCAACTTTAAGAATTGTACTTTTTTGATTAATTGCTCCACAAATTATGTATCCATCTGCTATTTCGATGGCGCTATTACCTAGATTATGACCTAAATTCCCAAATTCTTTTTTCCATAAAAGTTCACCAACAGAATTTGTTTTTACTACAAATAACCTGGATGAATTTGGAATGAAGCCAGTTTCGCCAATTTGTAAAAAACCACCATCACTACAAGTTAATATATAGTGTCCGTGAGCTTCTTCTTGGGAGCCCGAATAGTCTACAAACCAATTGGATTCAGGAGCATTGCTGTAAAAGTTTTCGTTACAATCGTTATTTACTTTCCTGCAGCCAATCAGAGATACTAATAAAAGAGTTATTGGAATTATAGTTTTCAAAATTGAATATAGTTTTAAATTTTAACGATTTTAGGCTTCATTTATTTCAATTCTAAATTTGTTTTCATTCTAAAGAGATAAATTCTTAATTTGACATCAAATTCATTTAAAGATAAAACGATTGACGATTTTCTTGTAAAGAATATATAGAATGAGCATTAGATTTTATTTGAATCATTAAATTAAATAGCTGATTAAAATCAAAAAAAAACATAGGTATTTGCTTTTGTGGGGTTGTATTTGTTTTATCTCCTGTAGTAGTATCTATTTGTCCTGTAACTTTTTTGCCTCGAAACAAATTCATCACTACCCACTTTTTTTTGATTTTGAGCTTTCCTTTCCTTTAGTTCCTTGGATGATTTACTTTTATGTTTCGCTAGCTCTTTTGTTGTTACTTAATGTGTTTATGCTTAAAGATCCTAAAGTGATAAGAGCGTTTTCAATATGTCTTATTGTTACTGTTCTCATTGCCGGATTAATATTTATTCTTTTCCCTGGTAGGTTGGGCTTTACAAGGGTTTCACATGTCCCTGGATACGATTGGATTTTTTCGCTATTGCATGCTGTAGATCAACCATTCAACCTCTACCCATCATTACACATTACCTACTCATCTTTGACCGTTTTTGCAATTATCGACCAAACAAAAAGTAGAATTTTCCATGTTTTTTTGTTGTTTTGGCTTGTGTTAATTGCTTTTTCAGTTGTGCTGGTTCATCAGCATCACCTTTTTGATATTATTACCGGTTTAATCTTAGCAGGAATTGTCATTAAGTTTGTTTACAGAAAACTTGTTCCTAAAAAAGCGTTATTCAAAAGCTAGCCAATGTACTTCCATGTTTTGCCCCCAAGTGGATCCGTCTACTCTGTTAATGATCATAATGAAGCTGGTGTTGGTTACTGTTCTTGTGGTTACATTAAAAGAGTCGTCATATCCTGTTCCAACCTCTGCTGAACTTGTGCAGATGACATGGGGTGTTCCATTAAAAGGGATAGGGAAGGTGACCAGTACACTTAAAATAGCTTGCCCTTGACTTGTTCCTACATAGGCTGTTCCACCTTGCATGTTATTGAAAAAATTGGTTCCAGGTGTTCCTTGCGGCCCTTGAATTCCTTGTGGGCCTTGAGGTCCTGGTATTGAGCTTCCAGATGTTTTAGAGTATAAAGCATAAGGGACGCTTAGTAGCTGAGAAGTTCCTTCAATAGTGTAATTGGTTCCTCCATTGGGGTCAGTTTCTGTTTTTACATAATAATTACTATTTGACCAATCAATAGTGCTGAAGTCTCCAGTAATGATATTTCCAGTGCCAATTTCAATAGCAATTAAGCCATTATCATTTGTGGTAGGGTTTTGGGTCTCTACGTAAATGGCAGTTCCTGAAATATTGCCTTGTAAGATGCTTACTTGCATTCCTACAGATGAATTGGTTAGCAGGGCATTGTTAGCGTCTCTGACAATGGCTTGATAGCTCATTTTTTCGGGAGCTTGAGCGCTTAGTGTTAATGAGAAAATTCCTAAAAATAGAATTGCTAGCAGTTGTTTCATTGGTTTAGTTTTTAATTATGGTAAAAGAGCCTATCTTTTGATCTTGTTGGTCAATGGAAATAATTAGTAATTGTTTGGGATATTTACCAATTGAAATGAGCGTTGAAGTTGAGTTAATTTGTTTTGATTGAAGAAGCTGTCCTTGAGCACTAAAAATCGAATACGATAAATTCTGCTTAAAATCAGAAAGGGTTAAGTGAAGTAGGTCACTGGATGGGTTTGGATGTATTTCTAATTTTATCAAAGAGCTGTTTGCTGGAATGTTATTAATAATTTGATAGCTATTTTGTACTCCCTCTTGAATTTTGGCATTGTCTCCATTTAAATGATGATAAAATACTTGTCCATAAGAATAGCTTACCTGCCCTCCAATTCCTGATGCATTACCCCCGGAAGCATTAAAGCTTTCTTGTGCGGATAGCTGCATTGTTTGGCAGCTTATTATTAAGAAAAGAAAGAGAAATGTTTTTTTCATAAACTAAGTTTTAATTTACGCATTTATTTCTTATTTCTTCTATTGAAGTTTTTATCTCCTTTAGTTTTAGGTTTCTTGTACTTCTGAGCAAGCTTTCTTCTATAGGATCCTCCCTGATTAGATTTAGCGTTTTTTTCACTTTTCTCATGAAAAGCATTGTTGGCTCCTTTAAGTTTAGCTCCAGGATTATATCCTTGGCTTATTCTTGGTTTTTCCTCGGGAGCTAGCTCAGAGGAAAATTCAACTTCACTCGGGAAGCTTTCTTCTTTTATAGTAATTGACATGAGTTGTTCAATTGCTAATTTTTCTTTTTTTTCCTTTTCGGTGTAAAAAAGTAACGAATTACCAGTTTCCTTGGCTCTGCCTGTTCTCCCGATTCTGTGCATGTAGTTTTCAGCATAAATTGGAGTGTCGAAATTTATGACATGTGATATTTTTTCAAGATCAAGCCCTCTTGCCATTATATCAGTAGTAATTAATGTTTTTATTACTCCTTCTTCAAACTGCTTAATTGTTCTTATTCTATAGTTTTGAGATTTGTTAGAGTGAATAATGCCAAGATTAGAAGCTCCAAACTCATTTAGTTTTTCATGAATAAGATCAGCATTTTTTTTACTGGCAACAAAAACCAATACTTTATTAAAACCTTCCTTTTTTAATAGATGGAAAAGAAGGTTTATCTTGGTGTAGAAATTCTTTACAAGGAAGCATTGCTGATTAATATTTTCAAGAGGCGTACCACTTACTGCTATGGCTATTTTAGCAGGATTAATGAAAAAGTCATCAATTAATAAATCAACTTCTTTAGTCATGGTAGCTGAAAACATGGTGTTTTGTCTTTTTTCAGGAAGCAACTCAAATAAATTAGTGAGCTGAAAACGAAAACCTAAATCAAGCATAACATCTACCTCGTCAATTACGAGCTTTTTTATATCTTTTAGTTGAAGCGCTCTGCATACCACTAAATCATAGAGTCTTCCTGGCGTGGCAACAATAATGTCAGCGCCTTCAGAAACAGTGATTTTTTGGGTGTTTATATTGGTGCCGCCATAAACGCCAATTACCCTTGTTGACATGTAATTACAATATGACTTTATGTTTTCAACTACCTGTAGGACCAACTCTCTTGTAGGGACAAGAATGAGAATTTTTGGGTGGGTTTGATTTGAAAATTTGAGATTTTGTAGAATAGGTAACATGTAAGCCATCGTTTTACCTGTTCCAGTTTGTGCTATTCCAACCATGTCTCTTCCAGAAAGAATTAGTGGGAAAGCTTTGGATTGAATGGGAGTGGGAGAAGAGAAGCCCAAATCCGATATGGCATTTTGTAATGGTCTTGATAATTCTTTAAATGAATCCATGCTCAATTTTTATGTAAAATTAAGTTATAAAATTCAATATTATGTTGAGTTATTCAATGAGCTCTCCTAATTTACCTTCTTGAGAATCGTTTAATGCAGTTATTATTTCACTTTTTGTATTCATAACAAATGGTCCATAGCTTACAACAGGTTCATTTATGGGCGCTCCTGAAAGCACTATGAAT
>JBJKXU010000043.1:0-63406 GCA_045561415.1 Parvicellaceae bacterium | reverse complement strand
GGCAGGGTTCTCATTGGAATAATGCAGAATTCTCTCAGCAGGGGAAAAAAGGATTGACTGATCGATAAAAGACAACAACAGAAAAACTCCAAAAATCAACCCAAAAGGCTTAAGGTGGCGGGTGTTTTCTTTTAAATTGATTGCCTTATTAAATGAAATGCTTTTAAAGCTGGCGGTTCTTTTTTCAATGCTAGCATTGACCAAATCCAGGGTATTATCTGGGCCTTTTTGTTTTTGACTTTCAAGCTGCAGGGTGTTTAATATTTTGTCTTTAATTTCAGGAAAATATAAGCCAATAATTCTGGCCGCTTCTTGATAGCTTATAAGCTTGCCTAATTTATAGATTTTAAGTAATGGAATTACGATGTAATAACCCAGCAAAGAAATCCCTATAGAAATGAAACTGAAAAACAGAATAGACCTACCTAAAGCTCCAAATTCTGCAAAATACTCCAACAGTGAAAAGCATAAGAAAAAGCCGAGAATTAAAAAACTAAAGTATAGACCACCCTTGAGCAATTGGTTTTTGTAATACTTTCTTATAAAAGCATCTAATTTTAATATTAAACTATCAAAGGAATTCACCGGACTTTACTTTATTATTGCATATTAAACGATAAAAATATACGCTTTGTTATCTTATCACAAAGATTAAAAACGTAAAAACAATTAAATTTATCTAAAATTTAAGCAACCACCGCAAATGAAAATAAGAATAACAAAAGAGTTTGATTTTGAAGCAGCCCACGCTTTAGATGGTTATGATGGAAAGTGTAAAAATATTCACGGGCACAGCTATCACTTGACAGTGACCTTTATTGGCAGCCCAATTGAAAACAGAACAGTCTCAGAATGTGGAATGGTGATAGACTTTGGTGAAATTAAAAGCTTTGTCAACAAAAATGTTTTTCCTTTGTTTGATCATTGTTTTATTATAAGAAAAGATTCAAGGTTTAAAAATCTTGAGGAATCAAACCAAAGGATTAGATTGGTAGATTATCAGCCAACATGTGAAAACATGTTAATTGAAATTGTTGAATTAATTAGAGCAGAATATAACGGTGATATTATCTTACATAGTGCTTTGTTAAGAGAAACAGCAAACAGCTATGCGGAATGGTTTTTAGAAGACAACATTTAATATGATAAAAGACTTAATAAGAAAATACAATGTTCCAGGGCCTAGGTACACTTCTTATCCCACGGTTCCTTATTGGGACAAAACAGGTATTTCTTACGAAAATTGGCTATTGAGTTGCAAAAAGTCCTTTAACCAGTCCAATAACGATGAAGGAATAAGCCTTTACATTCACCTTCCCTTTTGTGAAAACTTATGTACTTTTTGCGGTTGTCACAAAAGAATCACCAAAAGGCACGATGTTGAAGAACCCTACATTGAAACGGTTCTAAAAGAGTGGCAATTATATGTAGATGTTTTTGGAACAAAACCAAAAATAAAAGAGCTTCATCTTGGTGGAGGAACACCAACTTTTTTTAGCGCTGAGAACCTAAAAAAGTTAATTAACGGCATTAAAGAGCTAAGTGAGGTGCTGCCTAATCCTGAATTTAGTTTTGAAGGACACCCTAACCACACCTCAAAAGAACAACTCCAAACCCTTTTTGACCTAGGGTTTACAAGAAATAGTTTTGGTGTACAAGACTATGATTACCAGGTTCAGAAAACAATAAACAGGGTTCAACCTTTTGAAAATGTAAAAAAAGTATCTGACTGGTCTAAAGAGATTGGTTATAAATCCATTAGCCACGACTTGGTATACGGCCTTCCCAAGCAAAATCTTACATCTATTAAGAATACTATTTTAAAAACCCAAGAGCTCCTGCCCGATAGAATAGCATTTTACAGTTATGCCCATGTTCCTTGGATTAAAGGAGTTGGGCAAAGGGGGTTTGATGAAAATGATTTACCTAAAGATGCTCAAAAAAGAGAGCTTTACGAAATGGGGAAGGCGCTTTTTAGTGAATTAGGCTATGTTGAAATAGGGATGGATCATTTTGCATTAAAACATGACAGCTTATATAAAGCGGTAGAAAATAAAACAATTCACAGAAATTTCATGGGCTACTCCTCTCAAAAAACACAACTTATGGTTGGTTTGGGAATGTCATCAATAAGTGATAGCTGGTATGGATTTGCACAAAATGTTAAAACAGTTGAAGAGTACCAAAAAATAGTAGGGCAGGGGAGAATTCCTATTTTTAGGGGGCATCTTCTTACCGAGGAAGATTTGGTATTAAGGAAACATATTTTGAATTTAATGTGTCACTTTAAAACAAGTTGGACAAAAAAAGACCAGCAAACCCCAATGCTTTTTAAAGGACTGGCCAAAATGAAAGAGCTTGAAAAAGACGGACTAATTAAAATAGAGGATAAGCAACTAACGGTAACTGAAAAAGGAAAAGTTTTTATAAGAAATATATGCATGTGCTTAGACGCCAGAATGTTAAGAAATAAACCAACTACAGCTATATTTAGCCAAACAATATAATTGATTTCAAAAGAAGAAATATGGACTGCGTTAGAGGAAATTCCAGATCCGGAAATCCCTGTTATTAGCATTAATGAATTAGGGGTTTTAAGGGGAATTAAAAAAGAGCCGTCAGGATTTGTCATAACCATAACACCCACTTACTCTGGTTGCCCAGCCATGAATCAAATTGAAACAGACATCAAAAACAAATTAGCAGAAATGGGAGTTAAGAAGTACTCCATTAACCTTCAGTATCACCCAGCTTGGACCACGGATTGGATGTCGGCTGAGGCAAAAGATAAGCTTTTAGAATATGGAATTTCACCTCCTAATAAAAGTGTAGATAAGTCCGCTTTATTGGGGGTGAAAAAAACACCTATTTGTCCAAAATGCAAATCACTCAACACAAAAATGATTAGTCAGTTTGGGTCAACAGCATGCAAGGCCCTTTACCAGTGCAATGACTGTTTAGAGCCCTATGATTATTTTAAATGCATTTAAATGTTGCTTCTGAGTGTAAGGTTAAAAAAGCGGTAAAACCAAAGCTTAAGCTTATGAACAAGCAAGTACATTACAGGAACAACAACTAGGGTCAGAAATGTGGCAAAAGTCAACCCATAAATAATGGCTAAACTCATTGGGCCAAAAAATATAACATTATCTCCACCAAAAAACAACTGGGCATCTAGTCGAGTAAATAAGGTGATAAAATTAATGTTAAGACCCGTTGCTAAAGGAAGTAGGCCAAGGATTGTGGTTATGGCCGTTAAGAGCACTGGCCGTAATCTCCTTTTTCCTCCCAATATAATGGCTTTTTTAACTTCTTCTATTGGAAGCTGAGTGGTTTCGTTTAGCTCTAACTCCCTTCTCCTTCTTTTTCTAATCAAATTGGTGTAATCCACCAGCACAATAGCATTATTTACTACAATACCCGCAAGAGATATAATTCCAATCATGGTCATTATGATTACAAAATCATTTCTTGCAATAACAATCCCTAGAAAAACACCAGAGAGACTCAACAATACCGAAAAAAGAATAATTAGTGGAGTAGAAAATGAATTAAACTGCGTAACAAGAATTAATAGAATTAGGAAAACAGCAATTAGTAAGGCAGAGCTTAGAAATGCCATTTGCTTTTCTTGCTCTTTAATTTTCCCAGTAAATTGGAATTCCAACCCCCTTGATTTAAAGTCCATTCCAGTTTCAGTAAGTTCATATGCCAACATTTTCTGCTGAACAAGGTCGACAACCTCGTTTTCATTATACCCTTCTTTAACACCTGAAAAAACAGTTACCATATTGGTTAAATCAAGTCTTTTTATGGAGTTGTTTTTATGAACCACAGACACATTTTTAACTACAGCGCTTATAGGAATTTTAAGTTTTTTTACCCCTATTATTCATAAACATAACACTGTGGTCAAGTACAGACTCTAAGGTTTCTCTGCTGTCCCTGTCAAAACGAATGTTTATATCGTAATTATCTTGACCATCCTCATAAGTCGAAACATCCTTACCAAATAAAGCTGTTCTTATTGTAGATGAAATTTGACCCGTAGATAAGCCAGCTCTCTTTGCATATTCCCTATCAATTAGAATTTTTATTTCCGCTTTGTTTGTTTCTACATTTAGCTTTAGCTTCTGAAGACCCTCTAGCTGCATGGTGTCTAAATAATTTTTCACTTTGTTGGCCTGATCAACAAGCGTTAGGTAGTTGTTTGATCCCGTGATTTCTATGTTTACAACAGGATCTTGAGGAGGGCCGTTTTTTTTCTTTATCTACCACAATTTTAACATCTGCATGAAACGTGTTGTTTAGGGCTTTTTCAATTTTTTTCTTTACGGTACTTGTGTTAATTCCCTTACGATGAGAAAACTCACAAAACGAAACAGTAATTCTGGCTTTATTTGGAGTCTCACCAAATGATGGGCCCTCCATTGGGTCTGAAGTTCCCTTTCCAACTTGTTCAATTACAGATTCAATAAAATAAATCGTGTCGTTAACAACAGCACCATCGGCCATTATTTTTTTCTCAACATCATAAACACTTCGATAGCTTCCCCCCTCAAAAGCAGAAGAATCGTTGAGCACTTGTTCAATAGCCGCTTTTACTAGTGTTGTTTGTTCATTGGTTTGTTTAATGGTTGTTCCTACAGGAAGCTCAACGAAAACATTTAAATAGTTGGGCTGATTATCAGGGAAAAACAAAATTTTAGGAGGGAATAGACCAACTAGAAGAAATGAGAACAACAAAACACCAAACGTGCCCAACGTCACCCAAATAGACCTACGCCCAACCATAATAAGCTCTAATAGTCGTTGGTATCTATTTTCGAGCCAAGGGAGCGTCTTTTCTTGAAACAGTATGGTAAGTGGATTCAATACAAAATTAAAAAGCAGCAACAATAACGCAGCAGCCATTAATATGTTTCCCAACCATAAAGCCACAAAAAAGTAAGAGAAAACACTTAAAATTAAAAAGCTAAAAAGGTAGCCCCAAAACTTTTTTCTAGTCAACAGGGTTGGTTTAACCTTCATTAAAACAGCAATTAAAACAGGGTTAATTATCAAGGCAACAAACAAAGAAGAGCCCAAAACAATCATTAAAGTAATGGGCAAGTACTGCATGAATTCACCCATAATGCCAGGCCACAATGCCAAAGGAATAAATGCTGCTAGCGTTGTAGCTGTAGAGGCAATAATTGGCCAAGCGATTTCACCAACTCCTTTTTTTGTGGCTTCAAATGGCGACATGCCGTCCACCATCAGGCGATAAACATTTTCTACCACCACGATTCCATTGTCTACCAACATTCCAAGAGCCAAAACCAAAGAAAACAACACCATTATATTTAGGCTTACCCCAGCAAGGTTAAGCAGTAGGAATGATATAAACATAGAAAAAGGAATGGCTACACCAACAAAAAGGGCGTTTCGAAAGCCTAGAAAAAATAAAAGCACACCAACAACAAGGATTACCCCAAAAATAATTGAGTTTTCTAGGTTGCTAATTTGAGACCGAATTTTATTGGACTGATCATTGGTGAAAGTAACATCAATGTCAGCTGGGAATTCTTTTTCTATCGCTTTAGCAACTAAATCCTTTATTTGGTCAATCGCATTGATAATGTTGGCTCCAGCTCTTTTTTTCACATCCAACATGACTACTGGCTGTCCGTTTTGCCTAGCGTAGCTTGAAGTGTCAGCGTCTCCAAAAGAAACATCTGCAACCTCCCACAAATAAATATTTTTAGCATCTTCATGTTTGACAACAAGGTTGTTGAGTGACTGATAGTTCTCATATTTACCTTCAATAATAACAAAATGATCTATGCCGTCAATTTTTATGTTTCCAGCACCTGTTGTTATGTTTTCAGCTTGAATAGCACTTTCAATATCACTAAAGCTTATTTGTTTGGCCTCAGCATCAAATTTTCGTATTTCAATTTTTAATTTTTTTTCTTGAACTCCACGAATGTCCACCGCATTTATTTCTGGAAGGTTTTCAATGTTGTTTTTTAGTAGGTCAGCCTTTTTCTTTAAAAAGTCGACAGGGTATTTTCCTGATAAATTGATGTTAATAATTGGAAATTCATTAACATCCATTTCCTGAATTGTTGGTTCAACAGGAAGGTCTTGTGCAAAAGCTTTGTCTGCCCTTGCATCTGACAACGCATCTTCAACTAACCGCTTACCTTCTTTTGGAGAAATGGCAAAATCAAACTCAACAACTAAAACAGCAAAATCTTGTATTGAAGTAGATTTAATCTTCTCAATGCCTTTAATTTTATTAAGTTCTTTTTCAAATGGCTTAATGATTTTATCTGCAATAATTTCTGGTGAGTTTCCTGGATAGGGGATGTTAACATATATTTCAGGAACCTGAACCTCTGGAAAGCTTTCTCTTGGCATATCAAAATAAGACCCGATTCCACCTGTCAACAACACTAAGATTAAAATATAAATGGTTTTCCTGTTCCCTACAGCCAAAGAAGAAAGCCCAAACTCCCTCCATTTTTTTTGAGCATCATTTTTCATACTTTTCTTAGTGGTTTAATATTTTTACTTTTTGCCCCTCAGTTACGCTGTTTTTTCCTTTTTCAACCAAGGTGTCGCCAATAGTAAGCCCTGAAAGAATCTGGGTGTAATTGTTGTACTGCCGACCCTTTTCTATTTTATTAATAGCGACCTCACCACGACTAACAGTTTTAACAATGTGTTCCCCTCTATTGTTTTCAAGAATAAGACTAGATGGAACTACAATGGAGTTGGTGTCACTATAATCACAAATACTCAAAATAGCCATTAGGTTGGGAATTAACTTTTCTTTAGCGGGAATAGGAACTTCAACCGTTATGGTTCGGTTAACAGGGTCAATTTGGTTGCCTAACCTGGAGATTTCCAAGCCGGTTAAGTTTTCTTTTAAAGCTGGAAATTCAATGGAAACAGGTTGCCCTTTATTGATCTTAGAAAGATGATTTTCTGAAACTTGGGCATTAACAAATAAATGATTAAGGCTAATAAGTCTTAAAACAGGACTCATAGGTGGGCTAGTTTGCCCTTGAGTAACAAATAATTTGTCAACATAACCACTAAAAGGTGCGTAAAGAGAAAACTTATCCTTTTGCTCAATTAGCGTGTTCTTTGCTTTTATAAGCCTATTGTAATTGGCTTCAGCTTCCTTGTATGATATGGCCGTTCCTACACCCTGCTCTTTTAACGCTTGTTGTTTTTCGAAAAAATATTTAGCTAGATCTAATTGCTCATTAAGTTCATCTATGTTTGAACTTATAAGCGATGATGAAAAAGTGGCAACAAGTGTTCCTTTTTCAATTTTCTGCCCTTCTTGAACATGAATGGCTGTTATTGTACCTCCATATTCAGGGCTAAGCAAGGCGTTTTTTTTAGAGTTGACTTGCCCTTGAATCTGAAAGTAATGCGCAAAAGGTTTTTTCTTAGCGATTAATGTAGACACCACAGAAAGCTGTTCAACCTCTTTTACAGAGCTGTCTAACAAGGCAATTGCTTCATAAACTTCAGCAAGATCTTTTTGATTTGCCTTTATTTCTTGTTCTAGCTTTGTAGCGGTGTTGTTTAATTCATTCAAGTCTGGCTCACATCCAAAAAGAAGCAACAGTAAACCACCTGCTGGTAATATAAATTTTGTAGTCATAATTATAATTTATTCATGATTTTATCAAGTTTTAGCTTAGCCATCAAAAGGTTAAAATGGGATTGCAATAGTTTGTTTTGAGCATTTAGCTCTTGATTTTGAGCTTGAGCCACATCTAAACCACTTTTGAAACCAGCAGAAAACTTTTTTGTAGTATTTGACAATATTTTCTCAGAAAGAAGCAAACTTTTTTTGTCATTTTCCAGTGCTATTAGCGCTAAATGGTAGTTCGTTGATACCTGTGTAAATTGTTGTTTTAGGCCTTCTTCAACAGAAAAAAGCACATTTTCTGCTTTTTTAACCTCTAAAGCCGATTGCTTAGAAATAGCACTACTTTCTCCACTAGTAAAAATTGGGATAGCTACATT
Source organism: Parvicellaceae bacterium (assembly GCA_045561415.1). GTDB lineage: Bacteria > Bacteroidota > Bacteroidia > Flavobacteriales_D > Parvicellaceae. Next base: position 55,372 of record JBJKXU010000043.1, on the reverse strand, counting down.
AATCCCCCAAAAAGTTGCCGGGTACCACGACTTAGAATTGTCAAAAAGATTGAACTCATTTCTTAAGGCGGTTTGTTGGTGACTAAAAAACCCTGAAACAGTAGGTAACCCAGAAACAGTGTTCATTTTATGGGTAAGCTCGGTAAGTTCTCTGTTTTTCTCTATTATTTGATAATCTAGCATTTGTGTTGCACTAAAATCTGCACTAGAAAGTGATGTATTTTCTTGTGGAAAATCAGCAAGTTTGTTGGCGATGACAACGGTGCTGTCTTGTGGAAATCCTATTACATATTTTAATAAAGAAATGGCGTTGTTTGTTTGTTTGTTAAGTTGGTTAATTTGATTTTTCATTTGTAAAACCAACACGTTTATTTGGTCTAAATTTATTTCTTCAACAATCCCTTCTTTAACCAACACATTGGTTTCTTGTTGAATTTTTTCAAGGTTTTCTAATGATTGTGTTAAAAGGGTCTCATTTTCTTTAAAAATCAAACAACCATAATAGGCACTAATTACGTTTTCTTTGGTGTCTAGAAGAGTTTTACTTGTTATTTTTTCAGTTAACCCCTTATAAACCTTTGCTGCTTTTAGGCCAGCAATATATGTAGCACTGAAAATCAATTGATCTAAACGAATGGTAGCGGAAGCGTTTAAGGAAGTTCCAAACTGCAGCTCCTCAAAGTCATTGGGGTCAGCCAAAGGGTTAAAAGCGTTTGATGGAATGACAGTTGTAGGAATGTCGATGTAATTTTGAACACCTAATGAGCTTTGGATTTTTGGAAGCCCCGTAGATATTGACTCTTTTACTTTTTGTTGAGCAATTTGAAGGTCTAGGTTTGCGTTTTTATATTCTACATTGTTGTTGGTGCCATAGTTAACAGCCTCTTGTAATGTTAGACTCGTTTGCCCATTTAGATTAGTGCAAATTAGCAGTGCTATTGAGATTAAATAAAGGATTTTCATATTAATGGATTGTTAAGATCATTTTTAATGAGTTGTTTTAAATATAGAAGTCCCTTATCGGTAGAAATTCCCCTTATGTGGTGTTTCATTAGCTCGCTGAAAACAGCTTTAAATGCATATTTTGAGCTTGGGAATACAGTAGAGTCAAAGACCAATGGAATTGTACTCGTGTGAAGTTTTGCAACAATCTCAGGATTTAAATTGTCTCTATAGACACCAATCCTTATTCCTTCTTTTAAGTTGTCTAAAACACAACTAAAAACAAAGGTCTGCTTGTGTTGTTCAAAAATTAACCAAGCATCAGGGTGGTATTTTCTTAAATCAAATTGAACAGATGGGTGAAGGTTTGTTAGTTCGTTGCTTGAATATTTAGCCAGCGCTACTAGTTCGTCTATTGGATGATCATTAGCTTCTTTTAATTGTTTTAAATAGCTTTCTTTTTCAACTATAGAGGCTTTAATGACTTTATTAACTAGATCATTTTTATCCTTCACATGTTTATAAAGTGTTTTTTTAGAAATCCCTAAAGATTTGGAGATATCGTCCATTGTCATGCTTTTTATTCCAAATTCTCGAAATAAAAGCGCTATTTGATAGGTGATTTCTTGTACTTTTGACATTCTTAATGTTTGTAGTAAGAAACTTTGGAAACAAAAATAGTAAAAAAACGTTTCCTTGTAAGTTTTATTTAATTATTTATATGAATAGAATAAAAATAAAAAACGCATTAACCTTTAAACCTGGAAAAGAGGTTACTATTTGTGGGTGGGTAAGGTCTTTTAGAGCCAATAGGTTTGTTGCCATGAATGATGGTTCTTGCTTAGCCAATATTCAAGTAGTAATTGATTATGAAAACTTGCCAGAAACTGTTTTAAATGAAATCTCAGTAGGAGCTGCAATTTCTGTAAAAGGAATTATTGAAGCGTCTCAAGGAAGAGGTCAAAGTATAGAAATAGCAGCAAATGAAATTAAAGTCATTGGGACAGCTAACCCTGAGGAGGTTCAAAAAACTATTTTACAACCCAAAAAGCACAATCTAGAAACGTTAAGAGAGCAGGCTCACCTCAGGTTTAGGACTAACTTATTTGGCGCCATTTTTAGAATAAGACATCATTTAGCTTATGCAGTACATAAATATTTTAATGACAATGGGTATTTCTATTTACACACTCCAATTATTACTGGTTCAGACGCTGAAGGTGCAGGGGAGATGTTTAAAGTAACCACCTTAAAGCCTGAAGGTAATTTGGATCCGGAAAATGATTTTTTTGGAAAAGAAACACACCTTACCGTTTCAGGGCAGCTTGAAGCTGAGCTTGGAGCTTTAGCTCTTGGACAAGTTTATACATTTGGTCCAACCTTTAGAGCGGAAAACTCAAACACCACAAGACATTTAGCAGAGTTTTGGATGATTGAGCCTGAAATAGCATTTGGAGATCTTAACGACAACATTTCCTTAGCAGAAGATTGCTTAAAATACCTGGTGAATTATGCACTTAAAAACTGCATGGAAGACCTCACTTTTTTAAAAGAAAGAGAAGAGAAGGAAGATTTGCAACGACCTAAAAATTTAAGATCGGAACTTAACTTACTAGAAAGGTTGAATTTTGTTTCGGACAATGATTTTATTAAAATTAGCTACACAGAAGCAATCAAAATTTTAATGAATTCAAAAGAGAATAAAAAGAAAAAGTTTAAATATTTAGTGGAGTGGGGAATAGACCTGCAAAGCGAACATGAGAAGTTTTTAGTGGAGAAACACTTTAAAAAACCAGTTGTCATCTTTGATTATCCCAAAGGTGTTAAAGCATTTTATATGCGTGAGAATGATGACGATAAAACGGTTGCTGCAATGGATGTTTTATTTCCAGGAATAGGAGAAATTGTAGGGGGATCGCAGCGGGAGGAGCGTTACGATGTTCTGCTTAAGAAAAGTAAAGAATTTAACATACCACAAGAGCACATTTGGTGGTACCTAGAAACTAGAAAGTTTGGCACAGTTCCACATGCTGGATTTGGTTTGGGTTTTGAGCGACTTATTATGTTTATTACAGGAATGCAAAATATAAGAGACGTAATTCCATTTCCAAGAACACCAAAAAACGCAGAATTTTAATAGCTTTATATAAAAACAACTTTCATGGCTTTAAGGCAATCTTTACAACAAAAGCTTCTTCAAAAACTGTCTCCTCAACAGATACAGTTAATGAAGCTTTTACAGGTTCCTACTGTTGAGCTAGAACAGCGTATAAAGCAGGAAATTGAAGAAAACCCAGCGCTAGAAGAAGGAGAACAAGAAAAAGAAATTGACGATAAAAATGATGAATATGAAGATGCTGATTCAGCAGAAAATTCATTAGATGATTTTAATATTGACAATTACTTAGACGATGACGTGCCTGATTACAGGTTGAGTGCTAGGAATCACTCACCCGAAGCTGATGAGAAAGCGATTCCACTTGCTGGTGGTAAAACGTTTCAAGAGGTTTTGCAACAACAAGTGGCTTTAAGGATTAAAGATGAACAACAGCTTATTATTGCAGATCACATAATTGGCAACCTAGATGACGCGGGTTACCTTAGAAGAGAACTGTTTAATATTGTTGATGATTTAGCCTTTAGCCAAAACATTATCATTAACGAGCAAGAGATTGAAGAAGTCTTAAAGACAATCCAAGAACTCGAACCCTATGGTGTAGGAGCTAGAGATCTTCGAGAATGCTTGTTGATCCAGCTAAGGAAAAAAACAAAAACTGTTCCTATTGTAACTGCTGAAGAAATTCTAGATCGATTTTTTGAAGAGTTCACCAAAAAGCACTATTCAAAAATTACCACAAGGTTAGACATAACCGAACTTGATGTTAAAGATGCTTTAGCAGAAATCGTTAAGCTTAATCCAAAGCCAGGGAATTCTCTAATTGACACCAACAAAGTAACACAACACATTATACCTGATTTTATAGTATCTGACAACAACGGTGAAATTCACCTAGAGCTTAATAACAGAAACGCACCGCAATTAAAAGTTAACAGACAATACGCTGAAATGCTGCGAGCATACGATCAGAGTAAGCGTTCAGAAAGAGATAAAGAAGCAATAGTTTTTGTAAAACAAAAAATAGATTCTGCCAAGTGGTTTATTGACGCTATAAAACAACGTCAGCAAACATTACTAGTAACCATGCAAGCGATTATAAACTATCAGGAAGCTTTTTTTAGATCGGGAGACGAAACAGACTTGCGCCCCATGATTCTTAAAGACATTGCTGAAATTGTAAACATGGATATTTCAACAATATCTAGAGTGGCCAACAGCAAACATGTTTCCACCCCTTTTGGGACCTTTATATTAAAGTATTTTTTCAGTGAATCACTCTCTACTGATTCTGGAGAAGAGGTTTCTACAAGAGAAGTAAAAAGAATTTTACAAGATGCTGTTGAGCAAGAAGACAAAAGAAAACCCTACACCGATGAAAAATTAACCAACATTTTAAAGGCAAAAGGGTATAATATTGCAAGAAGAACGGTGGCTAAGTATAGAGAGCAGTTAAACATCTCAGTGGCAAGACTTAGAAAAGAGCTTTAAGATGAAATTAGCTGCTAAAATCTTTTCTATTGTCTTTCATCCATTATTTCTTCCACTTATAGCGCTGCCTATTTATTTTTCTGTTGGAAGCTACCAAAATTTGATTTTAGCACAAGCAGATGATCAGTTTCTCTATGCAATTTATTCTGTTATGGTTTCTGTAGGGGTGTTATTTCCTTTACTAAGCCTTTATATTATGACCCGAACAGGATTGCTCTCAGATTTTAATGCATACCATCAAAAAGAAAGACCGCCAATTTTTTTTATTGTTTTAATATATTATCTGCTGGTTTATTTCATGTACCGATCTTGGAACAACAGCATTTACCACTTATTGGACCCGCTGTTGAGTTTCCTTACGGGTGGTATTGTTCTAATGGGAGGGTGCTTCCTAATAAACTTTAAATGGAAAATAAGCCTTCATAGCACAGCAATAAGCGCGCTTTCGGCTGCTTTTTTAGCTTTTTCAATTACACTAGGAGAGCTAGAAAACCCAATTTTTTTATTAGCGGTAAATGTGTTGTTAATTTTTTTGATTGGCGTAGTGTCATCTTCAAGGTTAATTTTGAAAGCACACCTTAAGCATGAGGTTTATTTAGGAATAATTTTAGGGTTCTTTGTTGAGTTTATAGTAGTGTATTTAAACATTAGTATTTAAAACCTCATCCACGACAACCCAACATTAAAAGGAGTTAAAGCCACCCCTTTGTTTTCTTTAAAAATTGAAGTCAAAGAATAAAACCCAACAAAAGAAAGCTTATTTAAGCCCACCCTAAGTGTTGGGCCATATCTATAGGGAAGCGTATTGGGAAGGCTGAATATTTTTCTTTTGGAGATTTGGTCATTAATTTTTAAATGATCGTTAACTAATACTCCTGCTTTAAAGCCTAAATAAAAACGAAAATTATATTTCATTTTTTTTTCTGTAGTCTTATTCATTGTACGGAGCCTAATTTCAACAGGAATATCAACATAATTAACAGCATACTTATTTTTACTAAGTTCTGCAACGCCATTCCTTGAGACTAAATCCGTATATAAACTCCCATCTGCATTTTGAATTAATTCAAAATCTCCATTGTGGTGAAAATTGTGCGAATCAAACCCAACCCCAATGGCTAGAGCGACATTACTCTTTTTACCTAAGGGAATGTCTTTCATCCACCCTGCACTAATACCAAAAGAATAAACTCCTTGATCCACTCCCGGAACTTGTTCCATCCATTGTGTCCAGGTAAAGTCCACGAAAATCCGATCAAATTTTTCTGCACCATCTCCATCAGCGGTAAGTTTGAAATATTCAAACAACCCCTGACCAAAGCCATTTATTTGATAAAACAAAACAAGAAGAAATAAACACGCTCTCATGTTACAAATATAGTTAAAGTGTTTGCTGCCATTGCCAAGCGTGAGCCAAAGCATCTTCTAAATTAAATTTTGGTTGCCATTCAAGCACATTTTTTATTTGGCTATTGTCAGCATAAACTGCTGGAGCATCACCAGCTCTCTTAGGCCCAATTTCATAATTTAAGGAGAGCTCATTTACCTTTTCAAAAGTTTTAACAACATCTAAAACGGAGTTTCCTTGACCAGTTCCCACATTAAGTGTTACCAGGTTTTCAAGGTGCTTGTCGGCATAGTTTAAGGCAAGAACGTGAGATTCAGCTAAATCACAAACATGTATATAGTCTCTAATGCATGTGCCATCTGGAGTATCATAGGTGTCTCCAAAAACAGTAATTTTTTCCCTTATACCTGCCGCTGCTTGTGTAATGTAAGGAACTAAATTATTAGGAGTTCCAATGGGAAGTTCTCCGATTAACCCAGAAGGATGAGCGCCAATGGGGTTAAAATAGCGAAGAAGAACAATTGAATACCCTTTGTTTGAATGATGGAAATCGTTCAATAATTTTTCGCAAACCTGCTTTGTGTAGCCGTAAGGACTAAAAGCGGGCTTAATCGCTGAAGTTTCTGTAACAGGAATTGAGTCAGGTTCACCATAAACGGTACAAGAAGAAGAAAAAACAAATGATTTAACAGGGTAATTTGAAATTAGCTTTAAAATAGTAATAAGAGAGCCGATGTTGTTGTGGTAATATTTTAGAGGATCTTTAACTGACTCGTTAACCGATTTATCTGCTGCAAAATGAATAACTCCCTGTGGTTTTTCTTTTAAAAAAACGGCTTCCATTAATTCATAATCGCTGCAATCAATATCATAAGTGACTAATTTCTCTTTGCATATTTTTTCAAGTCGAGCAATGATGAATTTTTCAGAGTTCCTAAAATCATCCACAATAATAGGCTTAAAGCCATTTTCAATTAACGCTACTACAGTATGTGAACCTATAAAACCAGCACCTCCGGTTACTAATACTTTCATAAAGCTAAAAATACAAATATTCGTAAATAAGCCGTCTTTATTGAAACACCTTTATCACATTTAGCTTCAATTTTTCTAATTTGCTTTTTTCCTTTAGCTTTATGAAGAACAATGGCATATAAACTAAAAAAAGAAATTTTATTAAAAGCGAAAAGAAAGGATGTCTGGGAAACCTATAGAGACCACCTAACCAATTTAGTTGCTACGATGCCCTCTGTAGATAAAATTGAGGTACTTAATAGAGAGGTGTTTGATGATGGAATAAGAATTAAAAACCTTTGGCAACTGGCTGTTAATTTTCCAAAGCCTATTAATAAAATTATTCCTGCGAGTTTAATGTCATATCATGATCTAGCTTTTTGGAACCACAACAGCTGGGTCTGTGAATTTATAGAAACACCTCAACAAGAAAATGGACTTTATAAGTGTATTGGGAAAAACACTTTCGAAGACATAGGCGATAAAACACGTCTTATTATTAGTTTTGTTTTAACCATTGATGCTAAGAAGATTCCTGGAATCCCCAGGTTTTTAAAAAAAGGGATGGCGACAAAAATTGAAAAAATCATTTCAAATGAGGTGGCAAAAAACCTAGCTTTTACAGCAAGAAAGGTGGAGCAATTCATTAACGAAAACACAAATAAAAGATGATCAATGTACAAGCTAAATTAATGGCCGAACAAATAGACAACACAAGAGAATTAACACGTTTTTACCTTTCTAAACTAAAAACTGTTGATGTGTATAAATCTTTTGAAATTGAAGGACTAAAACTAAACCCTATTATTTGGGAAGTTGGACATTTAGCGGTTTCTCAAAATTGGCTAGTTCTATATTTAGGTCATGGAGAATCGGAAAGAATACCCTGGGCAAAAGAATTTGCTATTGGCTCAACTCCAGCAGAAAAAAAAGAGGATTACCCTTCATTTGTTGAAGTATGGGAAACCTTTAAAAGAATACACATCAAATCTTTAGAGCATGTGAATTCTCTTTCTGATCAAGCGTTAGCTAAAGCACCCAAAAAAGAAATACCATTTATAAAAGAAAACAATTTAAAAAACTTACTCATGCATAGCATTAGGCATGAGGGAATTCATGCTGGACACATAAGCTGGCATTGTAAATTATTTGGGGTTAAAACAATTTAACATGAAAGAAATACAAAAAGTAAAAGGCTATGAACTTACTGAGATAAAATCACCATCTGGCGACTTGCAAGAGATTAAATTCAAAGTTCATAGTGTATTAGGAGTTGACAACTATACAAAGAATATAGTATTAGGAGTAATTGTTGTTGTGGGAATAATTTTTTGTTTTATTCAATTGTTTTTTCTACCCTTTTTTGTCTTTGTTTTTCTATTTCTGCTAAATACTCAGACGATTACTGTTGACAAGAAAAGATTAGAAATAAAAAACTTGATACCGGTTTTTCCAAAAACAAACATAAGTGTAGAAAACATTGATCATTTTGAAGTTAAAAGAGTGGAATCAACAAATAAAGATGGAAAGACAAGCATTTCCTTTGAATTGGTTGCCTTTTTTAAAGATAAAACAACCAAAAATATATATAGCAACGCTAATATGGAACTGGTAGATAAAATGGATAAAACCATAGAGAAATTTTTAAACATTACTGATGAATCAAATGAAAAGCAACTTGACGAACTTAACACTTCTAACTTAGAGCGAGTTCTAAAAGACGATAGTATCGTAGAAGATACGTTAAGTAATGTGGATACTTCCAAACCATCAAAAGAGTACCCGTTTTCTGTTCAAAGTAATTTAATAAGCGACAAGGTCGTTTATTTTCCTAAATACAATCAGAAAGGTTCAGGAATATTTTTAGTGCTTTTTGGTTTAGTGTTTACCATTTTTTCAGCTTTTATTTTTAGTCCAATAGGCATACCTCTTTTTATATGGGGCCTGACAAAATTGTTTAACAAGCAAAAGGTGAATGTTTTTAACAATAAGCTTACTTACTGTACTAAGCCAATAGCTATAAAAAAAGAAAAGGAGCTATTAACTAGTCAAATTAAAAGTATTGAGGTAATTCCATCTAATGTAAGAACAAACGGTGTTCTTAGTTTTCATCTAGTTGCCTATCCAAAAAAAGGCAAAAAAATTAAACTAATTAGGCACGTATTTAACGTAATTGCCTTAAGAGATATTTGTGATAAAATAAATAAACGTTTAGGCTTAGAAAAAACTTAAAAGTCTATTCTGTAATAGAAAATGGGTAAAAAGCCAAGCTGATAATTTTCTACAACATCATCGTTAAGACTAGGTGTGCTATTAGGAGCATACGAAAAGCTTAATATGTTTTTAGTTCCTAAAATGTTTACTAAGTCTATTCCCAACTCGTGAGTGGCCCTGTCTCGATTCACTTTATACGTGAATTTAAGATCTGCTCTAAAGTAATCCCTAAATTTATCTTCATTAAATCCAGCATCTTGAAAAATAACCTCTCCCTGCTGTGCAGAAGCAATGGGGTCTACTATTCCTTTCCTTTTCCCTCCAGCAGCAGTTACCTTGGTTCCCAAACCAATGGTTTTGTTTTTCCAGTTAAACTCTTTTCCGGCTAAAAAATTAACAGTATAGACGCCATTATAGCTGGTATTTCTTTCAATTCCATCGCTTGGGGTATATTTTGAATTGTAAACACAACCAGAAAGCATGGCGTGCCAGTTTTTACTAAAGTAGCGCTGAACAGTTAGTTCTAAACCATAGTTGTAGCCTGTTCCTGTATTTTCTAGAGTGTCTGGAAAAACTCTTCCAAACCCACTTCCTGCATTGGTTAATGAAAATGCAGAAGGAGATACTTCAACAGGAATTCCTGTAAGAGCTTGATAATAGGTTTCTGCTTTAATACCAAAGTTGCTATTTATTTTATAAGAATATCCTAAAACAGCATGATTACTAAATGTTAACCCTAGGTTTTCGTTATGAGGAAGAACATTCCCTGAATTGATGTAATACCTGGTGTAAAGCGGCTGTGTTTGAGAGTGCCTTCCCAAACCAAAGGAAAGCGCACTTTTTTTGGTGACATTCCATTTTAAGCCTAACCTTGGCTCAATAGGGGAGAAGGAGTTTCCTAAATTTAAATATAGACTTGATAAGCCTGCGGTAAAAATTAAATCATCAGAAAACTTGTGTTTCCAGCTTACATAAGGCTGAATCATGTAGTAATTCCCTTTTTTATTAAACCTAAAGCGGTAAGTATCTGAAGTGTCTTGCCCTTGAGCGTCTGTTGTTACACTGTCAATGAAGCTAAAGTTTGCGTAATCTGCTACCCAGCCTATTTTTAAGGTGTTCTTTTTATTTATTTTTCTGTTGTAAGAAGAGGCGTTTGACAACCTGCTGGTAGTAAAGTCATAGGACATGTACGGATAAATACTTATATCGTTAAAGCTAGCCCCTCTTACAATGGTGTCATGATAAGATTTTTGTTGTTCAAGATTTAAACAAAGTGTAGATTTTATAAAACTTTTTTCATTAATTGGTTTGGTGTATGTTGCTCCGCTAACGATCATTCCCGTACTAAAACGCTGGTCTTTTGTGTTCTCCCCATAAAAATCAATTTGAGTGCTGTCTGTCTGCTCGCTAATTAAAATGTTTATGTTGCTATTACCTCCCATTGACCAAAGTGAAAGGTTGCCACCTTTCTTTAACGGAAGGTTGGCTTTTAAAGCAAAATCTTGATATTTAGGAATAGCAGAGGTTCCTAGGTTAATCCCCATTAGGCTAAAAATTTTAATGGTTGAATACCTATACATGGCAAGAAAAGAGGCACCACTTTTTTTGGACAACGGACCTTCTACCAAAAGTTCTGCTCCAAAAAGCCCCACCTGAGCGGTAGTTTCAATTTTTTCGTCATTTCCATTTCGGAGTTTTAAATCAAATACTCCCGCAGTACTATTTCCGTACTCTGCAGGAAAAGCACCAGAGAAAAAGTCGCTATTGCCTAAGAATTTATTATTTAGAATGCTTAGCGGCCCTCCAGAAGATCCAGAAATTGCGAAGTGGTTGGGGTTGGGAATGGTCACCCCTTCAACCCTATAAATAACCCCAAGAGGAGAATTTCCTCTTACTACAATATCATTTCGGCTATCGTCAGCTCCATTAACACCAGCAAAATTGGAAGCCATCCTTGCTGGATCTCCCCTGCTGCCTGCGTATCGTTCCGTTTCTTCTACAGAAAATTGTTGAGCGCTAATTATAGCCATTTGATTGTTAACCGTTCTTTCTTTATTAGAAGAAATAACAACCTCCTGAAGAGTTTCTGTAGATTCCTCAATTTCAACATTAAGAATTACTTCTCTTCCTGAATTTACTACAATAGTTTGAACAAGTGGTTGATAGCCTATAAAGCTGAATTTTATCTGATGTCTTCCTAGAGGAACCTCCTCCATTTTAAAGGTGCCATTTACTGTTGATGCGACCCCTTTGTCAAAATCAGCATTAATAAATTGAATGTTTACTCCAGGAAGAGGAAATTGAGATTCTTTATCTACAACTTTACCTCTAACAACTTGTTGGGCGCACAACATAACAGGGGCAAAAAAAATGAATAGCAGGAATTTTTTCATAAAAAAGGTCATTAGTTCTATTTATTGAAGGCTAAGTTAGCAGAATAAAAAGGTCAAATAAAGTGCTTTTTAAAAAGAAAGGATTTTATATTTTCTAACGAAAACAGATAAACAGCTGATTGTAAATGATTTAGCTGTTTTTAAAAGGACATTTATGCAGAGGCTAACTGCAGCAAAGATTCAAACAATGCTTTACCGTCTTCGTTGCCTAGATTGGCATCGGCCGCTCTTTCGGGGTGAGGCATCATCCCAAAAACATTTTTTTCTTTATTGCAAATTCCAGCAATGTTCTCTGATGCGCCATTTGGGTTAGAAGTGAGATTTATCTCCCCATCAGCATCACAGTATCTGAAAATAACTTGATCATTATCATTAAGGGCTTTTAACGTTTTTTCATCTGCAAAATACCTTCCTTCTCCATGAGCAATTGGAATATTATACGCCTTATTAAAATCAAGACCTTTAGAAATAGAAGCGGTTTTAGATGCGGGTTTTAACCACACATTTTTACAAATAAACTTTTGGTTGTTGTTGTGAAGTAGGGCACCAGGAAGTAGGCCAGATTCACATAAAATTTGAAAACCATTGCATACCCCTAACACTAGACCACCATTATTGGCATGTGCTATAACCTGTTTCATTATAGGAGAAAAACGAGCAATAGCTCCAGATCTTAAGTAGTCACCATAAGAGAACCCACCAGGAAGCACAATAGCGTCACAACCCGCTAAAGAAGTGTCTTTGTGCCATAGCTCAGCTACCTGCAAACCTAGTTTTTCTTTTAAAACATAAACCATATCCTGGTTGCAGTTTGATCCCGGAAAAGTAACAACACCAATTTTCATATTTTCTTTTTAAATGATAATACAAAGGTAGATTTTAAATAGAAAAAACAGTAGATTTTAACGGCTATTTTCTAACCTATAAAAACAGCAATTAATAAGATGATATACGCCCCGGTTAATAGAAGCTCCATTAATACCTGTTTAGATGAATGAACTAAAGCAAAAGGTAACACCAAAGACAATGAAGCCGACATTGATAAAAGCCCGTCTAAATAATGTTTGGTATAAAAATTAAAAACCAAAAGCAATGCAGATAAAAAGGAAAAAATTACAACAACCCCACTTAGCTTTTTAAACCTATTTGTTGCGCTTGAAGTGAGTTTAAACAAGGTAAGGAGTGAATACAAAAAACAAAAAGTTAAAACAACATAAAAAAGGCTGTAAACAGAATTCGCTAATTCTTTAGTTGAAAAATCACTAGCTAAAAAAAAGGCTACTTGAGTTGGCTTTAAATTAAAGAATAAACAGCTTGCTAGACCATAAAAAAGGAAAAGGATCAGCGCGATTATTGGCATTAACCACTCTTTAAAATAAAATGTTTTAATGACCGAAAGAGCACACCAAGGCAAAATAAAAAACAGTAGATAAGGAGGATACAATAAGCCGCTAATAATTATTAGGCAGCTACTGTTAAACAATAAGCTCTTACAAGAAACCTGTCTTTTTATTTTTAAGATTTCTCTTAGAGCCAAAACAAGAAATAAATTGGAAAGTATTATTGGATTAAGCGGATCTTGAACAGAAACAGAACAAGAAAAAACAACAAAGGTTAATGCAGAAAGAAAAAGTGTTCTGTTAAATAATTCAGATTGATTAATACATAAATTGACTATGTAGGAGCTGCTAAGGATAATTAAAAGCGATAAAAAACCACTAAAAAAAGAACCTAATCCAAAGCTGGGAGCTAAAAAAAAGGTTGGCAAAACAACAAGGCCCCCCAATATAGGAAGGATCGATAAAACGATAGGCTTGTTTGTTTTGAAGAGTTTTAATAGCATAGTTACGTATTGGTATTAAAAGATATTTTTAAGCAAACCAACTAATCGTGTAAATTATTTTATAATTTTGACTCATTAAATTTATAAATTATGGATTGGATAATTTTCCCGTTAAGAGATTTTTTTGTTTCATTGTTTGAAAACACTCTAGAGCCTTTAGGTAATATGCCTAACTTAATTTATTTAATTATTTTCTCTTTTGGAGCATGTTATTGGATGTTCTTGCAACACAAATTGAATAAAAAAGCAGATCAAAATCCTGATCAAGTAAAGTAATTACTTTACTTTTTTTATTACATCACTACCTATATCTTTTCTAAATGCCATTTTATCAAAATGGATATTATCAATCGATTGATAGCTGTTTTTCACAGAAGACTCTATGTCTTTTCCAAACGATGTTACCGCTATTACTCGCCCACCATTAGTTAACGCTTTATCAGCATCTTTTTTTGTTCCTGCATGAAAAACAATGCTTCTAGGATGAAGCTCTCCGATTGAAATTTCTTTTCCTTTTTCATACGACTCTGGATAACCTCCAGAAACAAGCATTACTGTTGCGGCAGATTTAGGATCTATTTCCACATCTCTTTCTGAAAGTGTATCAGAAGCGATGCCGTCAAATAAGTCCAACAAGTCTGATTTAAGTCTAGGAAGAATAACTTCCGTTTCTGGGTCCCCAAGTCTACAATTGTATTCAATAACATAAGGATCTCCTTTGACAAGAATTAAACCAAAAAAGATAAAACCAGAGTAGTCTATGTTTTCTTTTCTTAAGCCCTTTACCGTTGGAATTATAATTTGATTCTCTACCTTGTCCATAAATTCTCTGTTGGCAAATGGCACAGGAGAAATCGCTCCCATTCCACCAGTATTTAACCCAGTATCACCCTCTCCAATACGTTTGTAGTCTTTTGCCTCAGGAAGAATTTTATACGACCGGCCATCAGTAATTACAAAGACACTAACCTCTACCCCATCTAAGAACTCTTCGATTACAACCTTGTTACTTGCTTGTCCAAATTTTTTGTTTGTAAGCATGTTTTCAAGCTCTTTTTTAGCCTCACTAAGTTGGTTTAAAATAAGGACGCCTTTTCCCGCTGCTAATCCGTCTGCTTTTAAAACATAAGGGGGCTTCATGGTCTCTAAAAACAGAAGTCCCTCTTGAACGGTTTCGGAATCAAATGATTTATATTTTGCAGTTGGGATATTGTTTTTAGCCATAAATTTTTTAGAGAAATCTTTACTTCCTTCTAAAATAGCACCTTCCTTTTTAGGACCAATAATCGTTATTGAAGAGAGCTTTTTATCACTAGCGAAATAATCATGAATGCCATTAACTAAAGGATCTTCCGGACCAACAACAACAACATCAACTTTATTGGCTAATGAAAATTTAGCCACTGCAGGAAAATCATTGGGATTTAGGTTTACGTTCTCTCCAAGCTCCATAGTCCCAGCATTTCCAGGAGCAATAAAGAGCTTATTCAATAGTGAGCTTTGTGAGATTTTCCATGATAAAGCATGCTCTCTTCCTCCAGAACCTAGTACAAGTACAATCATTTGAATAGTTTTATACAAAAGAAAAAAGAAATAACCCTTAAAACCAATAATGTTGTCAACATCTCAACGCTTGTTTTAAACAAAACAGGCTTTAAGATTCCAATAGTAGCCGAAAATAAATCGGCAGGGAATTCGTTATTTGATTAAATTTGAGTGTGAAAAAAGTTTTTTCTATAGCGCTTGTTTCTATTTATCTGCTTTTTAATTTGGGAATTTCTTTTAGTATTCACCATTGTCAAAGTGGAAAAGTAGATGTTTCTTTATTTTCATTTTCATTAATAAATCAAAATCAAGAGTCAAAATCTTGTTGTCACCATCATCCTAAGCAAAAGCATGAATGTGAATGTGAAAATTCTTTTTTCTTATTAGATTTATCCGATGAGCAGCTAGGCGTTTTTAATTCCAAAACGTTTGATAAAAAACTGTATCCTTTTCTTTTCCCCCTTGTTCATTCAACAAATACGGTGTGTGAATTAATTAAAGAAGCTGTTTTAATTGCCCCACCACCTCCTAATCCAGCAATTCAACAAATCATTTCTCAACAGCAGCTCTTGTTTTACGCTTAGCTTTTTTGTTTTTTGGGTTTATCCCACCAATTAATTAAAAACAAATTAAAAAAGTAAAACAATGAAAAAAGTAATCGTAGTATTAATAATTATTAGTTCTGTTCAGCTATTTGGTCAGTCAAGTAAAATTATAGACACCAAAATATTTGTTAATGGAATGTGTGGAATGTGTGAAGATCGAATAGAAGAAGCCCTTGATATTAAAGGAATAAAAGTTGCAGATTGGGATGTTGACTCTAAAATGTGCAGAATTGTGTATAAAAAAGAAGAGATCAGCGAACAAGAAATTCATGAAATCTTAGCCGACATAGGGCATGATACCAAAAAGGTAAAAGCCAAAAAAGAGGTTTATGACAACCTTCACCATTGCTGCCATTATAAAAGAGAAGAATAGTCATGAAAAAAATTCTGTTAGGTTGTCTTTTAATGGCAACAACCCTTTTTTGTTTTTCTCAAGACAAGCAAACAATTGAAGGTCGCGTATTTGAGCTCATTAATAAAGATTCCATTTCTCCGCTTCCAGGGGTTAATGTATTTTTTATTGGAACTACTCAAGGAACCGTTACTGATGGTAAAGGGGTTTTTAGTTTAGAAAACAAGGGAAATTTTGAGCAACTAGTTTTTAGTTTTACAGGTTTTAAGTCGGATACGCTAGAACTTTTAAGAAACCAAGAAATAAATGTTATTCTTAGTGAGGGTAAAATTTTAGACGAATTTGAGGTGGTTTTCAAACAAGGGAATTATAGCTTCTCTAGGTTTGATCCTAGGGATGCACAACTAATTACTCAGGGAGAGCTAAGAAAAGCAGCCTGTTGTAATCTGGCCGAAAGCTTTGAAACCAACCCTTCTATTGACGCAAGCTTTACCGATGCAGTTACTGGTACAAAGCAAATACAGATGCTAGGACTTTCTGGAAAATACGTACAAATATTGTCAACCAATCTTCCTGCCGTTAGAGGGCTTTCTGTTATTTATGGATTGGATGAAATTCCTGGAGCATGGATTAGTGGAATGGCAGTTTCAAAAGGTGCAGGATCCGTGTTAAATGGTTATGAAAGCATGGTTGGGCAAATTAACTTAGACCTAAAGCAACCCGGAAATGCAGAAAAGTTGCATTTAAATTTTTATGGAAATCAGGCAGGGAGACTAGAGGGTAATGCATATTTTAACTCTAAGGTTGGAAAGAAGTGGGAAACCACCTTACTTGGGCATACTAAAAACAACCAAATAGAAAACGATAGAAATAATGATGGTTTTTTAGACAACCCACTAAATGATAACTATATTTTTAGAAATCAATGGAATTATCGATCCAATAAGTTGCATGTGGAGCTCGGAGCAGATTTTGTTTCTACAAGAGCTAATGCAGGAAATTTATACTTAGATTCTAGCCTCACCCCCTCTTCATCTGAAGGTGAATATAAGGTTGAGATCAACAACAACAAGTTAGGAGCATTTGCAAAAATAGGTTACTTGTTTCCCGATGACGAGTTTAAAAGTTTAGCACTACAGTTAAATGGTACTTACACCAAACAAGAAGCAGTTTTTGGAATAAAAAATTATAGTGGAAAACAAAAAAGTGCGTATGCAAATTTAATTTTCCAGCAAAAAATAGGAAGCGAAGAAGAGTGCAATGATCAAAACAATGAAGATGAAGGGTGTGAAGATGAAAAGGAGAATTATTTTAAGACCGGGCTAAGTGTTCAATACGACAATGTTGATGAAAATTTATTAAGTACAGCCGCCTCTTTTGCAATGAACGGCAATTACAGATTGGAAGAACTTGTTCCAGGCGCTTATTTTGAGTTCACCCATTCTTCTGAAAAAGTAGGGTTAATAGTCGGCTCAAGAGCCGATTACAGTTCTATTTATGGTGCATTTATTACCCCTAGATTTCATTTAAGATACAACATCACCAATGAGTCTATTCTTAAATTAATGGCTGGAAGTGGTAGAAGAACACCCTCACTTATAATGGAAAATGTTGGGTTGCTAGCATCTTCAAGGAATTGGTTATTGCATCCAAACAGTCAAAACAACACGAACGGAAACAATCCATTTGGGCTAGAGCAAGAAATTTCTTGGAATTTTGGTGGTGCCTTTCTTAAAGAGTTTGAATTGTTTTACCGGGAAGGATCTATCCATGTGGATTTTTACCATACCCTTTTTCAAAACCAGTTAGTTGTTGATTTAGATCAAACCGCAAGAGAAGTTCATTTTTATAATTTGGAAGGCCAGTCGGTTTCTAATTCTTTTCAGTTGGAATTAAACTACGAACTATTTAAGCGGTTTGATATTCGAGCAGCCTATAGATACCTTGATGTATATACCAATTACTCTGGCCAGCTTCGCGAAAAGCCCCTGCTTTCTCGACATAGAGGTTTTATAAACCTGGCCTATGAGACGAAAAAGAAAAAAGCAAAACAATGGAAGTTTGATGTTACTTGCCAATGGATTGGAAGTCAAAGAATTCCTTACACCAGAGACAATGTTCTTAGTAATAATCCAGAGTATGTTCTTAATGGAAGAAGTGATGACTATTACCTACTTAACGCTCAGGTTACACGAGTGTTTGGTAAAAGGCTTGAGGTTTATTTGGGGGGTGAAAATTTATTAAATTATACGCAGCAAAATCCAATTTTATCATCGGAGGATCCCTATGGAGAATTTTTTGAAAGCGCTTTAATATGGGCGCCAATTTTTGGCCGTATGATTTATGGAGGCCTTCGATTTACTGTTGGTCAAGTAGAGCACCATTGATTGAAGAAAAAACAAACCCTTTTTCTTTAAGAGTAACAATAATTGAGGGTAGAGCTGCTAGCATGTTATTTGCAAATTTGGGATTGTCGTGCAATACGATAATCGATCCCGATTTGGTGTTATTTACAATGTTTTTCTCTATTGTCAATGAATCTATTGAGAGATCAAAATCACCACCGATTACATCCCACATAATAATTTTATAGGTTGACTTTAACAAACGAATTTGCTTAGGAGTAATTTTTCCGTAAGGCGGCCTAAACAAGTTAGAGTCAACGAATTTTGAGCTCGTGTTAACATCATTAACGTATGCTTTAGCAGGTGTCTGCCAACCGTTCATATGCGATTGTGAGTGATTAGCTAGAGCATGGTTGTCGGCTAAAATATTGGCCAACAATTCAGGGTGTTTTTCTGCTTGCCCTCCGATACAAAAGAAGGTTGCCGGGACAGCATGTTTTTTTAAAACAGCAAGTATTTTTTTTGTTAACTCAGGGTTAGGCCCGTCATCAAATGTTAGGTATACCTTGTTTTCCTTATTGGGGATTTTCCAAATACAAGATGGAAATAGCCAACGAAACAACGCAGGTGTTTTAACAAGATAAGCCGGCATTAAAGACGGTTTCCACTCCATAAAAAGGAGTAATATACTGGGAAGTTTTGCCCACTAAAGAAGAATTTTTGCTTTTGGTTGTAATTCTCATAAAACTTTTGCTTCACTTGTCCTACTACCGATTTAAACTCCGTATCTTCTAATACACCTAAGGCTTTAAAACATGTTGGATTTTCAGTATTGTCTGCTCCCGAAGCAATGGCGTTATATGCTTGTTCAGCATCATTTCTGTAATAATGATAATTAAACTGCTGAATAACCATCATGTCTTCGTCCTCAATAGATGCTTCTCTTAGCATTTCTAAATGATTCATGGATTTACCAAATTCTGGCCATACCTGATTAAAAAAGCGATCTTCAAACGATAGATAATGCTTGAGTTTGTTTATTTCAAGCTCTGCCAATTGCCTACCAAGGGCTTTTCCTTTTGCGGTGTCGCCAGCATCAAAGTAATTGGCACACAAGTAAAAGCAGATGTCATCTGCAGGAACCTGATTGTTTTCAATAGGCATAATTTTAAATGTGGTATCTAAGATAGCTACCGCCTCTTGCATTTTATTCTCCTTAATCAACGCATCGGTAAGCTTCATTATTTGAAGCCTAATGTTTTGCACCATCCTCATCGTGTAGTAATCAACTAAAACACCTTCTTGATGCATGTTTCCCCATAAAAAGTTCACTTTTCTTATCGAGTCATTAGGAAGCTTAAGGTCATACCCCGTGGTCATTAAGTCGACCATTTTAGAAGAGTTCAAACCGCCATTTCCACCAAACTCTAAAGGAGTTAGTTTAAAAGTCATTCCCTCACCCTGCATGTATTTATTTAGGTATTCATTTCCTTGCATTCCTACAACACTAGCAAAATAAATAGGCCTGTCCCATTGGTAATTAGAGAGCATGTCTAAAACAGCTAAATCTGCTTTGTAAAGCATGCCTCCTTTAAGCCTCCACTTAACCGTGTCTCTGTATTGACTTGATGCAGCTTGTTCAGCGGTGATGATTCCGTTTTTAATTGCCGCTTGTTTATCTACAGGAATGTATAGGTTTTTAAAGTCGATATAATATTCTTGGTTACAGCTATATCGATAGAAATCTTTTTTGTGAGTTTCATCACATATAAAAGAGATGGCTTCTTTTGCTGTATACCATTTTTGGGGCCATTTTTTTAATAGCTCACTACAACCTGAAGATACCGTTTGAATTTTACGAATTAAGCCACTTGCAATGTTGTTGTATTGCGGTTGATCTGGCGTTAGGTTGCTTGCTACTAATTGGTTTATTTGCTGTCCAATAGCGGCAATTTCAGTTGTTTGCTCCTGAGTTAAAGCAGTACCATTAAAAGTGGTTAATAACCCTTTAGACAATGCTTTTGCAGTTATTTTATCCTTTTCTGTTTGTACAACTTTAAGTTTGTTTTCAATTAAATAAAGCTTGGTAAGTAAGTTGGTAATCTGCTGAGCTGTTTTGGGCCCCATCTTTTGTAATGACGGACCAATGTTTTCCTCAAAAGAAGAGTTAAGCTTGGCTAGCTGATTGGCGTTAAGCTTTCTTAAGGTATTGTTTTTAAACTTCTTCTCTTCTTTCTCCTCAATAATAATAAAATCTCTTTTGCCGCTTCTATATGAATATTCATTCATTGTAATGGGCAAAGGGTCTGATTCATAAGCTTTTTTCTTCATTTGATTGATGTGCCAATCAGTGCTCAAAAGGCTCATGTTGGCTACCCTAACATCAGTTCTTACTCCTTCAACCTCTTGAATATACCAAAGCGGGAAGGTGTCGTTATCCCCATTAGTAAATAGAATCGCATTGTAGTCGCAAGACATCAAATAATTATAGGCAAAATCTCTAGCGGTAGACCTGTTTGATCTGTCATGGTCATCCCAATTGTCAAAAGCAAGAAGCCCTGGAACTACAAGCATTAAAACAAAAGGCACAAGCGCATGAGACAATTTATTTTTAAGAAAAAGTCCAACAAGGGTCATTAAACCATAAAGCACTGCTATTACAGCGGAGATGTAAAGAAAAGTCAACCCAGTTGCTAGCGGCTGATCGGTCATGTATTGAACGATTAAAATAAAAATACTTCCTCCAATTGCCGACCCTAAAACAGGCAATAGCTTTTTCCATGCCGCTGCGTTTTTAACCGCATCAAATAAAGCATATACCCCAAGTCCAACCCAAATCGAATAGGCATAAAAAGAAGCAGCATAGGCATAATCCCTTTCTCTGGGTTCTGCCGGCTTTTGATTAAGGTAAATTACAATTGCTAATCCTGTAAGTAAAAAAAGCAACAACACAGTAAACCACCCTTTAGGATGTTTTCTGAACTGGAAAACAAAACCAATTAATCCCAAAATTAACGGAAGCATATAGTAGGCATTATACCCTTTATTTTTGCTTAAATTTACAGGTAGATTATCTTGGTTTCCAAGTCTTTGCTCATCAATAGCATCAATTCCAGTTAACCAATTCCCTTCTAAGATAGCACTACCTCCACCAGAAGCTCCATACCCTTGAATATCGTTTTGTCTTCCAGAAAAATTCCATAAAAAGTACCTACCATACATCCAGCCAATTTGGTAATTAAATAGATATGAAATGTTTTCTGCAAAAGAAGGAAGGTATAGGCCATCTTGTCCTACACTTTTCGCTTCATCGTATGCCTCATACTGTTTAAGGCGTTCGTAATAGGTTGGTCGGTCCATCCCTTGACCTAGTGGAAGTGGCTTTGACTCATCGCCACCATAAACGTAAATTCCAGTAGCAGGATCAACTTCATAATTGCTCCAAGCCATGTATTTTTGTCCCTCTCCATTTCTATACATTCTTGGGAAGAAAGTCGTATATTTTTTTTGGAACTGGCGGTCTCCTTTTTTTCCTTTTAGAATATTTAGATATCTCTCTTGAACTTGATCATTTAATCCAATGAAAGCAGAAAACCCGTTATCTTCAAGAGATTTATTTACTTGAGAGACGTGTTCTTTAAATGCATTTAAATCCCACTCGTTCATAAAAGACAGCGATTTTTCTTTTATGGTTAATCGAGGTTTTTTATTTTTATTTTTAATGATGTTGATGTGAAGGTTTAAAGGAGATATAAGGGATTTTATTTTAGTGCTATCAGCAGAATCAAAAGCAATAAAACCATCATCAAACTCAACATTATAAGTTTTCATGTAGCTGCTTTTGTCGGGCCCTATAAATTCTTGTTCACAGCTGTTTTCAACAGGTGAGTTCCAGTATTGCCCGTGAAGAACAGGCCAAGAGCCGTATTGCTCTCTTTTAAGGTAGGAATGTAGTTGAGAAAGTGACTCTGGGTTATTTTCATCTAAAGGAGGGTTTGCTTCAGATCGAATAACAATCATCACAAAAGAAGAATAACCTATTAGCAACAAGGCAAATGATACGATAACAGTGTTTAGTAAGGGCTTTTCATTTTTAGTCGTTATTTTTATTCCAACAACAATAAGCGTAGTTACAAAAAGCACAAAAAACAATGCACCAGAGTTAAAAGGAAGGTCAAACGTGTTTTTAAACAAGCGCTCAAACCAGTCGGCTAGTGAAACTGTTTTGGGGATAATTACATCTTGAATAGTAGCCAAAATAATCAAAGAGACAACACCAGTAATGATAAACGATAGCCAATTAAATTTATATTTTTTAAAATAAATTACAAAAGCAATTGCTGGAATTGCAAGTAAGTTCAATAGGTGAACTCCAATTGACAAACCAATCATATAGCTAATAAAAAGAATCCACCTGTTTGGGTTTCCTAGAAAATCACTGTTGTTAGCCAATGCTTTTTGATGTTCATCAACCTCAATGTCCCATTTTAAAATTGCCCAAAAAACAATAGCAGTGAAAAGCGAAGACATCGCATAAACCTCTCCCTCAACAGCTGAGAACCAAAAGGAATCGGTGAATGTATAGGTTAACGCTCCAATTGCGCCACTTCCAATAATTGCAATTGACTGGCTTAGGTTAAGCTCAGCGCCTTTAGCAATAAATTTCCTTCCAAGCATAGTGATTGTCCAGAAAAGAAACAAAATACAAAATGAGCTACTTAGTGCCGACATGGAATTGACCATCATGGCTGCATTTTCAGGACTTGCAAAGGCTGAAAACAACCTGCCTAACATCATGAAAAAAGGAGCTCCAGGGGGGTGTCCAACCTCTAATTTATTAGCCGTGGTAATGTATTCACCACAATCCCAAAGACTGGTTGTTTGCTCCATTGTCATTAGGTAAACTACTGTTGCAATAAGAAAAACAGCCCAGCCAGTATAATTATTTAGTTTTTTGTAACTCATTTTTAAGGTATTAAGTCATGCGAAAATAAAAAATAAAAGCAGGCAGACTGAATTTTAAGACCATATCTAACAAAAATTAACACTAAGGTTTTATAAAGAAATTGACAAACACCTTGAAAATAAATTTGGTAGGTAAAAAAAATGAAATTAAATTTGCCGACCAAATGTCCCATGGTGTAACTGGCAACACGTCTGTTTTTGGTACAGAAGAGTCTAGGTTCGAGCCCTAGTGGGACAACAGTCAAAAAACCTTAAGTATCTGAATGTCAGAAGCTTGAGGTTTTTTCGTTTAGGTAGTGTGACAACATCTGTGACAACGGTCATAAAAAACCCCAAAAAATCCCACCTAGTTACTTAAACACTACACCCCCCTATGAAAATAGAGATGGTTTTCAATTAGCTGATTAACTTGTGAAATGGTATATAACCCAATTGCTTGGTGCGTGAAGTATTTTTATATTTGGGTATGAGATTGTTAATTGTATTTGTATTGTGTTTTGGGTTGATTGTTGCTTGTGTAAATCCAGTTGTTTATCCTCGTACTATACTGAAATGTACTGAGTTATATCCAGATGGTTCGGACTCAAGTGGTTTAGAATATTGGGATTTTAATAAGATTAATAGAGATTTTAGAGGTTACACTGGTTTTATTTACAATTGTTCGGATGATACTGTAGTAAACATTATAAATATAGTTAATGGGGAAATAAATGATCACTTGGTTACTCCCAGCATAAGAAATTTTGAAGGTAATTACAACTATTATAGATTAAATGGTTCATACAAGGCTTGGGGGTTTAAATGTTGCGATACTCTTACTAGACGGCCTATTTATGAATTAAATTTTAGGGGCAGTAAGTATCACGGTTTACAGAAAGCGTGGTATAACGATAATAATGGACACCAAATTTTTGAAGGAACTTTTAAAGACGGAAAAGAAGAAGGATTGCATTTAGACTGGTATGGGAGTAATGGTCAAAGACAACATGAAACATTTTATAAAAATGGACTTGTAGTAGGTACAGCTAAATCATGGCATGAAAATGGTCAGTTGTCATCTGAATCAAATTATAAAGACGGAAAAAGGGATGGTATTTTTAAAGAATATAATGAAGACGGAAAACTCATCAAAAAAGAAACCTATAAAGAAGGTGAATTAATTAACACCGAAACATTCTAATGCAACACACTTTTCTTTTCAGCCCCCCGATGTGAAATAGGTATATAACCCCATTGCTTGGTGTGTGAAGTATTTTTATATTTGAGTTATGCCATCAAGAAAACTTAAAAAAGGAGAATCATTTGGGGATTTATATCCTGAAATAGCAAAAGAATGGCATCCTATGTAAAACAGCTCAAAGCTACAGATAGCGCTATTTTAGTTCTAGTGGGACAACATTAAAAAGGGAGCAATTCGCTCCCTTTTTTATTTAATTTCATATACAATTAAGAGCTGTTCAGTGCCAAACCCTTCAACAAAACTGTTTTTTCACATCGCGCTTTAGTTTTTTGTTTAAGCACACTTTTTAAACCAAGCTTTTATTAACTCGTGTTACTATGGCTAAAGTGAATAATTGTCATATGTTTGCAAACTTTTAAAAAAAATATAAAAAAAACAACTTCGTTGAATTGAGGATAAAAAGCCTTAATTTACACAGTAAATGCCCCTAGCTGTTTTTAACGCATTAACTGTAAAGTTAAAATGACAAAAAGTTTAAAATCTTTATATAGCGCCTTTGCTTGCTACAAAACAATTGTCGTTTTCTTTTTGTTGACAGCCACAGTTGCCAGTAGTCAGGTAAGCCAAAAACAAACCATCTCTTTTTCAAGTGACACTAGTAAAGTCAATCAACTCTTTAGGGACTACAGAACCGTTGCAAATCAAAACCCAGATTCTGCTATTGGTATGGTTAATGAGGCTCTAGCACTTTCTAAAAGCAACAGCTACACTTATGGTGAGATTAATGCATTACGTTTAAGCGCAGATTTATTTTCTTTAATTGCTCAATACGACACAGCACTGTTAATTTTAGATCAAGCCTATGAATTGGCAAAAACCAATAATGATCCCAAGAGTATTGTTAACATTTACAACCTAAGGGGAAACATATTGCTCGACAAAGGAAACTATGAAGGGGCGATTATTTGCTATAAAAAAGTATTAAGCTTCTCGAATCAGATTGAGTATGCTTCTGGAATAGCTAAAGGTTATGCGAATCTTGGCGTTGGTTATTATTTAATAGGAGATTATGCTAGGGCAATTGATTATTACAATGAGGCTATTCCCAAACTAGAGGCTAGTAACGATTCAATTAATTTAGCTACAATTACAGCCAACCTTTCTGCTTTTTACCAGCTTGTTGGTGACTTTAAAATGGCCATTGAGGTTTGTAATAAATCATTGAGTTATATTAACGAGAATGATCATGTTGCCAGGTCAAGCATAAGCATTAATCTAGGAAGAAATTACACCGAATTAAACGAATATTCTAAAGCGCTTTTTTACTATAAGGAAGCGCTAGCTTTATCCAAACCAATAAGCCATGTTAGAAACATGGTTAGCGCATATAACAATATAGGAACTTCCTATGTTAGCTTAGGGTATTTTAACAAGGGGATAGAGAACCTAGAAAGAGGATTAAAGCTGGCCGCTAAGCACAAGATGGAGAGTGATGTTGCCCACCTTAAGTTTTTTATTGCTAAGGCCTATAATGAACACAAGTTTACTCGAAAGGCAAAATTGTTTGCTGAGCAGAGCAGTATGATTGCCGATAGTTTAAAAATTATGGAGCTAATGGTGGATAACTACTTGCTTTTAGGAGACATCTACACGCAATTAGATGATTACAGCTCTTGTAACAAAGTGCTGCTTAAGCACATTCAGGCCAAAGAAGCTATTCAGGATGAGTACTACAATAATCAGCTTACCGAAATGGAGGCTAAATATAAATTAGACATTAAAGAAAAGCACATTCAATTGTTATTAAAAGATAGTCTGCACAAAAATGAAATCGTTATCAACCAGCTCAATGAGCTCAACTGGAAACAAAAAGAATCCAATTACCTTATTCTTGGTGGGGTGTTGTTAATATTGGGAATTTTATTGGTGGCTTATTTTTTAGTGAAGTACAAAAAAGTAAACAAATTGATCTTTGCTCAAAAAAATAAAGTTGAGCATCAAAAAAGCATTATTGAAATTAAAAACAGAGACATTACAGACAGTATAAAATATGCTGAAAGAATTCAAAAAACAATGCTTCCTGCTGATGGGTTAATAGAGCAAAGCCTTAAAGAGTCTTTTGTTTTGTATAAACCAAAAGACATTGTTGCTGGTGATTTTTATTGGCTAGAAAAAAAGAATGATGCAGTTCTTTTCGCAGTAGCAGATTGCACCGGACATGGAGTTCCAGGAGCCATTGTAAGTGTTGTTTGCAACAATGCATTAAACAGGTCGGTTAGGCAATATGGACTTACCAAACCAGACGACATTCTAAACAAAACCAGAGATATTGTTGTTGATGCATTTAGTCAAAATGAAGATGTTAGAGATGGTATGGATGCAGCACTGTGCGCTATTAAAGACAATAAACTTTATTATGCTGGGGCAAACAACCCCTTATGGTTATTTAGAAATGGGGAGTTGGAAATTTTCCAATCGGACCGTCAGCCGGTAGGAAGATATGAACACGAAAAACCCTTTTCTTGCCAGGAGATAGACTTAATTAAAGGTGACACAGTTTATATTTTTTCTGATGGTTATGCAGATCAATTTGGTGGGCTGAAAAACAAAAAGTTTAAATCAACACAGCTAAAACGCCTTCTTCTTTCTATCCAGGACAAAAATTTGGATCAGCAAAAAGAAATTTTAAGCAAAGAGTTTGACAAGTGGAGAGGCAATTATGAGCAAATGGACGATGTCTGTATTATGGGTGTAAGGGTCTAGTTAGATTTAACCCTTGAGCTACTCGTATGTTTTTTTCAGCTGTTCAATGATTAATTAACGACTAACTTTATATCCAAGATAAAAATGTCATCTATTGCTTTATCTCCAAGGCTGTCAAAGAATGAAGTTGATCGGTATCTAACATCAAACTTTGAACGGTCTATCTCTATTTTAGCCGAGTATAGGTTGTTGTTTTTAGTTACATTAAATGTGATATTTTCTGTTTTTCCTTTAATGGTGAGTTTCGCTTCAACTGATGAACTATTATTAATAAATTTTGAAGCACTTGTAATTTTTAATGTAGCTGTTGGAAATTTTTCGACTCCAAAAAAGTCATCAGATTTTAAATGATCAACCAATTTTTTATTGTATCCGGCATCTTTCAGGTCGGAGCAAGAAATGGTATTCATGTCTATGTAAAATTCTCCAGCAGACAAGTCATTGTTTTTTAATTCAAGGGATCCACTTTTAATTTTAATGTAACCATCATGCTGGCCAATAATTTTTTTACCCAACCAATGAACACTTGACTTTTCTGTATTTACTTTCTGAACTTGCGCTATATACCCTAAACTTGTTGTTGTTAGCATTAGCACGAATAGTGTTTTTAATTTTTTCATTTTAATAAATTTTAGTTTTTTCTTTTTTCAGCTATGGTATTGTTGTAAATCGGTCCTTTTGTTTGAAGGATTTGAATTCTATCCAATTCTAATTTTATCTTAACATTTTAGCGGTTAGTCGTATAAATATTTTTCTAACAACGTGGCAACTGTTTCAGAGTTAGAACTGGTATTTATTTCTGATAATTTTTGTTGGTCTAACTCTTTTTTAACCCGCTGTTCAACTTTTATTAGGGGTTTTTCATCTGGAGGTTCTGGAAATAGATTTTGCTCTTTGAATAGTCTTCTAGTTACGCTACTAACTTCATGAGCACCCTCGAAATTATTTTGTTGTTCTAATAAATAAGCCAAGGCGATTAAGCCGTAAGCATCTTCTTCCCCTGGGTTGTTTTCTTCTCTAAGGGCATAGTATTTTTTTATTAATTGCTGAGCAGCTTCAAAATCTCCTTTTGCAATAGAAACAAAAGATTTATTAAAATGATCAATGGTGTACATGCCCATTGAGCCCGTCTCAAAGCTTATTTTCATGCTTTGGTTGTAAAACACTTCTGCTTTTTCCATGTTACCAATTAAACGCCACATTTCGGCATTCATATGAGCCATGTACATTAACCACTTTTTATTTCCAGAATTGGCTGCTAATTCTTCGAGCTGAGCACTAAGTTCAGCAAGTCTAACGGTGTCTAATTTACGTTGAGAATTTCTGCATAATGAGGTTAATGCTTTTCCAATTAGGGTGTCATTTTTTGTTTTTCTTCCTATTTCTAAAACAGAGTTAGCTAATCTAATAGACGCATTATCGTCACCTTCTTTAAAAAGCTGATAAGCCTGTTTTAGCAGCATGTTTGGCGACTCCACTGCTTTTTCCTCTTGCTCTGAATAGGATGTTGTCTTTTGGGAAGCGTCTTTTTTATAGTTACAACCAATTAAAAGAAGTGCAAACACACTTGCGAGCATTAGTTTTTTAATTGAACTGCTGAAATAATTATGGGCTAAAACACTTTCTATAGTCATTAATTACCGTTTATATTTTGATTTTAATTAGAAGACCTACCATCCTTTTAAAGAGATATAAGCTAATATGATAGCAAAATAAAGTAAAGCATGTCCAAAAATATTTCCTTTTAAATTCTGAATTTTATTTGATTCTATTGATTTTAACTCATTGAAAGCTTTTTTAATGTTTCTGAGCCCTAGTATCGTTATTATAAGAAGACACCAAAAAAAACCATTATCGTTATATGGTATATTTACGAGTTCTAATAAATCCATTTCATAATTTTTTTTTTGCAATTTACAAATTGTTATTTATTAACTCCTTTTCAAATAATACTATTACTATTTTTACCCACCAAATTATGTTGTTAACAGCCCATTGGAAACAGTAAAATTTTTTAGACTTGGTTCAGTAGAATAAAGGTAGTTTTTAGCTTGTTAAGGGTGAATTTCTAATAGCTGTACCGCATTGTTTTGTAGATGAAAAAGGTAAAGTCCAGCTGAAAGTTCAGGTAGTTTTATGGTTGTATTTTGGTCATTTATAATTCCTGATAAAACGAGATTTCCTGAAATCGAGTAGATGTTAAAATGCGTTTCTTCTTTAAGCTTTGTTTTTACATTAATAAGACCCTTTGCTGGATTAGGATAGAGAATAATTTCTTGACTTTGAACTCCTTGTTGTTCAACACTAGTTGTAGAAAAGCAGTCTGGAACAATACTGCTGTTAACATTCATGTTTAATGCGTGATCGTATAGCTCATCACAAATGTAAAGTCCATCACCCTCTCCATTGGTTAAAACACAGATGCCTATGTCATTTGCAGGATCAAGGTATAGGTGTGTATTCACCCCTTTTTCGCCCCCACTATGCCCCCATAGCATTGCCTCTCCAGCACTATAATATAGCTTTTCACGGTACCAATTTAACCCTTGGGTAGTATCAAGTAATGGGACTTGAAATGATAACATATCATTTACCGTGTTGGGACTCAAAATGGTGTTAAACCCCAAAGTGCCGCCATTTAAATAGGCCAGCATAAAGTTCCCTAAATCAAGAATAGTGCTTCTTAATTGACCGTTAGGATAGTCAGCAAATCCGTATTGATCATAAGGAACATAATTTCCGTTTTGGTAAGAATAAGGGGTGGCTACCTCACCCAAATTGAAATCTGCAAAATGCCATGCAGTATTTTCCATGCAAAGGGGTTCAAAAAGGTTGATATCACAATAATCATCAAATGGAATTCCGGTGCTAACCTCTACCACATACCCATTAAGAGCAGAAGCCATATTAGAGTATTGTGAAGAACTACCGGGTGCTGAAGTTAAAAAATTCCCAGAGGCACTGTAGTCTGCTCCGTTTGTTGGAAAGTAGCTTCCCATGCAATTGGCTAACGAAATGGTTGGATCTGGGTAGCCATAATACGAACCCATTGTTCCCCAGTTGTCTTTAATGGATGAGGTATGGGTCATCAATTGCCGGACAGTAATGGAATCATTGGTGAAATTTGGAATTTCAACCGACCAAGGAAGGTATTGGTTTATGTCAGCATCTAAATTGATCGTTCCTGCTTCATGGAGTTGCATAGCAGCAGTGCCAGTAAATAATTTAGAAACAGAAGCCAAAAGAAAAACGGTAGTATCCTCAACTTGCACAGCATTGGCAACATCTGCATAGCCATAAGATTCTACCCAAACGATTTCACCATTTTTCACAATTATTGTCGCTGCGCCAGGAAAATTCCTAGCATTCATTTCATTTTGAATTGCCGCATCAAGCGATGAGTTTGGGTTTGGGTTTTGAGCTAAAGCGCTACCTATAAAAGAACTGATTAATAAAATGAACAATAAAAATTTAACTAACGAAGGGTTAATAATTTTTAGGTTCCAAATGGTATTCTTTTTTATGACAAACATTGTGGGTGTTGAAGATAGTATTTTAAATGGTTCTCATTATTGGTGATGGTTTTATTTTTTCTTGCCAAGTAAAAAGTTGATTCCAAAATCAAAGTCTAGCGACCTGTTTTTTAAGCCTTGATTATTTATTTCTTTTAATCCCTCTTCAACGAAAAAGTCAACCCCAAATGAAACTCTTTCTGAGAGAATGAATTCTAATCCTAATCCATAGATGAACCCATAATCTATATTACTAAAGTCCCGAAAGCTTGGGTGGTCAATTACCACCTCTTGATTGTCTGAATTGAAAGTTTTGGCATTTAATAAATAGCCAAAATAAGGACCGAAATTAAAATCGAACTTTATTTTTTTTCCAAAACCTATGTGCATGAATGCAGGTAGATCGAAATAATTAAGCACTTGAGTAATGCCTCCAGAAGTGTCTACGCCATTGATGTTGTAGTCAATATCATCGATTTTCCAGCCCTTGTTTTCAAAATCGAAATCGCCTTTAAGAGAAAAGAAGCGATTAAAATGATAGGTAACAGTAAGCCCATACAATTTTCCGAATTTATTAATGGATTTTATAGAATCTAGCCCTTTTACATTAGTGAAATTAACACCACCATTAAGCCCTAATTCCCACTTGTAAATCTTTGGCTTAACCTTTGTTTTTTTTTCTTCGTTTTGAGCGAGGAAAATACTTGGAATACATAGCAGTAAGAGTAGTATTTTTTTCATAATAACAAGCAATTTTAAGTTTAGGATTGTTTATCAACAGCAGCAAAAATTATGCCTTTAAGGATATTTTCATCAAAAAGGCAGGTGTAATTTTTCTTTCTTAATTGCTCAACAAAACCAGTTACACTATTGTACTGATTGTTAAGGGGTTTAAATTTTTTGATGCAAACTTAATTGCAGCTGATTTTTACTCCAACTGTCTGTTGTTTGGTTCATAACTCCGAGCTGCACCTTAAGCCCTTTTTTAATTATATATCCCAATGCTCCATAGAGCCTGTTCCGATCAAAAACCGCTACACTTTTCCCATCACCTATATTCCTTTCTCCATTGATAAAAAGCTCATTGTATAAAGCTAGGTATAGTGTTTTTTCATCCATTGATGGTTTATTTAAAGGAACATTTAAAAACAAATTGTACCTAAAACGAGTTCTAAAAGCTTGATTTTCAACAAATCTTTGCTCGTACCGAAATCGATGGTTTGTATACACCCGATTACCAAACTGAACGGGCCATAGCGCTTCTTGATAGATCCTGCTCTCGGCTGTAGTTGAGTTGTCAGCCCCATAGCTTCCGGTAGTTATGTTTCCGTAACCCAGTGTAAGCTTAATAGTTGCATTTTTAGGCTCATAGGTTAATCCTGAACGAACCAATAATTGCTCTAAGTCCCCTACAATATTCCAATTTCGAAATTGAAGATCTCCTTGAATTCCCCACCGACTTTCTTTGAATGTTGTGTTAAAGAAGTACATGTACCAGGCACCCAATTTGTCTTCATTTATTTGTGCGTTTCCATTTTTTGAAAAGAGGAGCAAAAGGCTAATTAGTATTAAGCAAAAGGAGTTTTTCATTTTTTAAAATACCTAAGAACGTAAAATACAAGCGTTAGTTTAGGTATGCGTATTCTCATTGACAGAAAAAGCGAGTTAAAGCTTTAAGAGTTTTATTGCTTGGTTTTTTGTTTTAAAGAGGTAAACATTTGCAGGAAGAGCAGATAAATCGATGGTAGTTTCACCAGCTTTTAATTGACCACTTATGATCAGCTCTCCAAGTAAAGAATAGATTTTAAATTCTTTGTTTTCAATAAAATCCATTTCAATAGTCAGCTGGTCATTAAATGGATTTGGAAACACCTTATAATTGTCAGTCTGTACATTATTTTCGTTGATAGATGTAGTTATACAACCCATTAACCCGTTGACATCATAACGAGAAACAAATTGCCAAATCTCTGTATTCGCATCAATGGTCATATTTCCAAAACTTCCAGGCCAATCATGTCCTCCTCCTATCACTTTTAATTCCTCCACGTAGGCGCAACCTGATGCTGTGGACCAAGTATATCGTTCAACACTTGGACTTACAGTGCTCATGGTAGCAGTTGCGTTACAATTGTTATGCGTTGCCCAATAGCTATGTGTTGCCGCTGCGGAAATATAATATTCTATACCGCCAAATACGATTCCATTGTATGGAGAAACCAAATCATCCGTACCAAGTATTGTAAGAACTCCAGTGGGATGCACCGGAGAGCAAAAACTATTTGGATTGGCTTGCATGGTTCTGGCTACTGGAGCTATAGCTGCAATTCTGTTATTGAGCTTACACCCAAGTTCAAAGGTCATATCTCCCCCTAGGGAATACCCACAAGCATATATTCTGTTCTGGTCTATTTGATAATTACTAGCAATCGCATCTATCAATGAACTAAAAAAGGGCACATCATCAAAAGTACCTGGGACTTTAGGAATCCAGTTAAAAGAGTTTCCGTCACTTGGATCAGGTCGTGCTTGGGGATAAGCTAGAATAAAATCAGCAGTGTCGGCAATAGATCTCATGTCGGAAGCTGCTTGCCAATCGGAATTTGTACCGCCTCCTCCATGTAAATTAAATAGCAAAGGAAAACTTGTAGTACCATCATAACTTGCTGGAACATAAATGCTATATTCTCTTGTTAAACCATCATGTTGTATGGTTTGATTAATAAATGTTTGGGCACTTGTTGAAACAAGCAAAGCGGCAAACATTAAAAATGTAAGAAGTATTTTTTTCATCTTGTTTTTTTTAAAGCATTTTTTATTTAGTAAATATAATTGCTACTTTTTTTTTCCCAAAAAATTCAGTTTAATTTCTTTTTATTGCTTGGAAATTATTGAACCAAATTTGTCAATGACGTTGTATAAAGTGTTGTATTTATTGTTCTGGAACTTATTTTTTTATTACAACTTCAGCAGTAGTTACTTTTAAGGTGGGATTCTCAGAAGCGATTAATAAGCCTTTAAAAGTATAATCTCCATCTTTCTCTATTGTGAATTCATGATTTTTTCCTAAGAATTGCCATTTTGTTTTGCCCATTATAGAAGTCTTAACTTCCCCAAGTGTTATATTTTTTTCTGTTGGGTCAATTTCAAGAGTACTCATGTTTTCTCCATTTAGCAAGATTTCTATTATGAACCTAAAAGCAACATCGCCTTCATACTGAACATCCAGGTCAGACCAAATTCCTATTTTCTCATTTTTTTTTAGGGCTAATGATATTTCTTTGAGAATTAGATTTTCGTCATTAATGGTAACTTGATTAATTGGCAGTCTACCTATTTCTTCTCCAGTTAATGCACTACACCCTACAAACAGAGCAATTGTCAATACTAATGATAATAATGATAGTATTTTTTTCATCTTTTAATTGTATCTAACGGTTAGTATTTGGCGATGTCGGTAAATAAGCATTGAACTTTCTTAAACCAATGAATGCCTTATTTGCTATTTACAGTGTTACCTGCTGGCTTTTTTCAATTTTTTTCATAGTATTCCCGTTTCGCCTTTCTCTGTCTGAAATAAGCAATAAAAATCAGCGAGAGAGGAAAAAACAGAATTATTAAAATCCATTTGAGTATTGTCAAAATTATATTCATGGTCTTTTTTAATTATTTCCAACGTTTCGGCTAAACTTCGTTTTAATGGAGTTTAGGTTGTGTTGTAAGTAGCTCTTCTATTCTTCGATTGTATTTTGTTCAAACATTTCTGAAAATATTCCTTTTAGATGGGAAGATGACATTTCCAAAGCCTCTCCCATTTTAATAATCATTTGCTTTTCAGATTCATCAAAATTTCCATCGGCAATGGCAATATTTAAAGCACATTTAATAATTGTCTCCTTCCCATGTTCATTAAGTGAAGAACATATTTGTTTCAGGTAATGAGCGACATCTTTTTTATCCAATTCAATTTCTTTAATTAAATCATCCAGTTCATTTTCATTAAGATCATTGTTGCCAAAACGATTTATTATATCTAGAACTAACCTTTTTTCATTTTCATCTATTATACCATCGGCTAGCATCATTTTAATCATTGAATGCCTCATTGCATTTTCATATAAAGCCATAAAGTCATCGTTTATAGAACCTTGTTCTAGGATGCGGGGAATGAATGTACCTTTACAATTTCTACATTCGACATATTCCCCTGCACTTCCAAGAGGTATTAATGGAATAAAGTAAAGGGTAAAAAAATTCCTTACTTTTCTATGTCTAAAGTTTTGATCGTTATTACATTGTGGGCAATGGAAACTGCCCTCTTTAACTGTTGAGGGGACTCCTCTTGTTCCAAATATTATCATATTCTTTATTTTAATTACTTACAACCTAACGATAAACGTATTACGTTTATTCATTTAATGTTTTTTGCAAAGTTGATTGTAAATCTTAAATCTTCCTCCAATTCTGCAAGAAAGTGATAAACTGTAGCGAATTTGTGATGAAATGCAGCAAGGTTGTAGGGTTTTAAGTTTAATTAATGGGTTGATAAGCTGAACACTAGTAATTTTTCTTCTATATTAATGGCATGTTTTCAATTCAAAAACAGCTACTATTTTTTGTGCTCCTTTCTGTTTTGAATTTTTCTTGTAATAGGATTCACCAACCAGAAATTATTAGAGAAATTAACTCCGGTTGGAAATTTAAAAAGCAGTCAGACAGCTCGTGGCTTAAGGCAAAAGTGCCTGGTACTGTTCACACAGATCTATTAGATAACCAACTTATTGAAGATCCTTTTTATCGCTTAAACGAGCTAGACTTGCAGTGGATAGACAAATGCAATTGGGAGTACGAGACTAGCTTTATTGTTTCAAAAAAAGAATTGGCGCATCAAAATGCACAATTAACATTTAATGGAATAGATACTTATGCAGAAGTACATTTAAATGACAGCTTGATTTTACAGCCCCAAAACATGTTTTTACGGCATAAATTGGACTGCAAAGCAATTTTAAAAGAAGGGAATAACACGCTAAAAGTAATGTTACACTCTCCAATAAAAAAGGGAGTTCAGCAGCACGATTCAACAAACTATAAGGTTCCCATATCTGCAAATGATTTAGCAGAATTAGGAGAAGTTGAAAACGGTAAAAGGGTAAGCGCCTTCATGCGAAAAGCACCGTATCATTTTGGGTGGGATTGGGGGCCAAGGTTGGTCACAAGTGGAATATGGCGCCCAGTAGATCTTTCATTTTGGAGCGGGCCCAAAATTACCAACAGCTATATTGCCCAACAAGCACTTTCTGAAGAAGCCGAGTTTTTAGCAACAGCTACAATTGTTTCCAATACAGAAGAATCGGCTCAAGTTGAGGTTCATGTTAACGACAGGTTGCTTGCTACTCAAAGGTTGGCACTTAAAAAAGGCAAGCAAGAGATTCAGGTTCCATTTTTAATTGCTAACCCAAACTTGTGGTGGCCCAATGGAATGGGAGAGCAGTTTCTGTATGATGTAACCCTAAAAGTTGTTACTAAAAATTCAAGCACCAAAAAAGAGCAAAAACTAGGAATTAGAGCTGTTGAGCTGGTTCAGCAACCAGATTCAATAGGAAGCTCATTTTATTTTAAAATTAATGGAGTACCCACCTTTGCTAAAGGAGTTAATTATATTCCACAAGATGTTTTTCTCTCTAGAGTAACTAAAGATAAATATAGACACCTTCTTGAGTCTGCGGCTGCGGCAAACATGAACATGATTCGCGTTTGGGGAGGCGGCATTTATGAGGACGATTATTTCTATGAGCTGTGCGATAGCCTTGGTCTAATGGTGTGGCAAGATTTTATGTTTGCCTGCTCGATGTATCCAAAGGACAAGGACTTAATTTCTTCTATTTACAAGGAAGCAATAGACAATGTTAGCCGATTAAGAAATCATCCGTCAATCGTTTTATGGTGTGGCAATAACGAGGTGCTATCTGCTTGGAAAAGATGGGGATGGGAAGATCAAAACAAAGAAAGCCAGTCAGAAGAAATTGCCGATTTATTATGGAGTGCCTATGATACCATTTTTCACCAAGTATTGCCATTAGCAGTAAAAAAAGCAGCTCCACAAGCCTTGTATTGGTCGGCATCTCCAAGCTCAAGTAGGGGGGTAAAATCTTCAAACAATTCTGGCGACATGCACTACTGGGGAGTTTGGTGGGGGGGTGAGCCTTTTTCTGCATATGAAAAAGAAATACCCCGATTCATGTCTGAATATGGGTTCCAATCTTTTCCCGAATTTAAAACAATAAAGAAATTTACTAAACCCGAAGATCACGACATGTATTCCACAGTTATGCAATCACATCAGCGGTCAAGTATTGGAAACAAAACCATTGAAAAGTATTTGTTATACTATTACAAAAAGCCTAAAGATTTTGAATCGCTACTTTATGTTAGCCAGCTAATGCAAGCACATGGAATTGGTCTTGGAGCAGAAGCTCACCGAAAAAATAGGGCCAGGTGTATGGGTTCTTTGTACTGGCAGCTTAACGACTGCTGGCCTGTTGCTTCTTGGTCTAGTATCGATTATTATGGCAATTGGAAAGCGCTACATTACACCATTAAAAAAGTTTTTGCTCCTGTAATAGTTACTCACAGCATAGAGCAAGACACTTTACACACCTATGTGGTTTCAGACCTATTAGATACCCTTTATGCTCAAATCAACTATGAGCTTTTAGCTTTTAATGGAAAGCCCTTAACAGCCAAGAGTAAACAAATAACCATTGTTCCCAACCAATCCAACAAGCACCTTTCTGTAGCCATGGACCGGCTGTTAGCGAACAACGAAAAAGACAACGTATTTCTAAAAACAGAGCTGTTGCTAAACGACTCTTTAATAACTAAAAAGCACAAGTTTTTTATGCCATTTAAAGCCCTTAATTTTTCAAAACCTAAATTGGAAATTAAAATCAATGAGCTCAGTGTAAAGCAATTTCAATTGACAATTTCTAGTAATACCTTAGCGAAAGATGTTTTTTTATCCCTTCCAAGTGAAGGTGTTTTTTCAGACAATTATTTTGATTTGATTCCGGGGCAGCAAAAACAAGTTATTGTCAACACAAAAAAAGAATTTGACGAATATTCCATTCGCGAAAACTTAAAGATTCTTACATTGGCAGATACCTACTAAATAAACTTTAAAAAAGAGGTTTATTTATTAATTGGAAAAGATACATTTGCAAAATATTATGCAAGCATACCAATAAGATACTAAATGAGTCAAAAAACAATCAACAAATTATTAGTAGCCAATAGAGGAGAAATCTCTATTCGAATCTTCAGAGCGGCAACAGAATTAAAAATACGAACAGTAGCTATTTTTACGCATGAAGATCGCTATTCCCTTCACAGGTATAAGGCGGATGAATCTTACCAGATTGGTGCAGAAGATGATCCGTTAAAACCCTATTTGAACATTGAGGAAATAATAGCTCTTGCCAAAAGAGTAGGAGCAGATGCTATTCACCCTGGTTATGGATTTCTTTCTGAAAATGTTGGTTTTGCAAGGCGTTGTGAGCAGGAAGGAATCATTTTTGTTGGTCCCAAGGCTGAAGTAATGGAGCAATTAGGAGATAAGATAGCAGCCAAAAAAATTGCACGCAAAGCGAATGTTCCAGTAATTGAAGGTGCAGAAATTCAAACTATCGATATTGCTAAGATCAAGTCGTTTGCTAAAAAAATTGGATACCCAGTAATGCTAAAGGCTGCTGCTGGTGGTGGTGGAAGAGGAATGCGAGTAGTTAGAGAGGCCGCTACCTTAGAACGCAATTATCTTGAAGCAAAAGGGGAAGCGGGAAAGGCGTTTAACGATGACACCATTTTTATTGAGAAATTTATAGACGCCCCCAAGCACATAGAGGTGCAAATATTAGCTGATGAGCAAGGAAATACGGTACACCTTTACGAAAGAGATTGCTCTGTTCAAAGAAGGTTTCAAAAAGTAATTGAGGTTGCTCCTTGTCAGAACATATCACAGCAAACTAAAGATAAATTGTACAGCTATGCACTAGCAATTACCAAATCGGTAAATTACAGCAATGCAGGAACGGTTGAGTTTTTAGTTGACAAACAAGAAAATATTTTCTTCATTGAAGTTAATCCACGAATTCAAGTGGAGCACACCATCACTGAAGAAATTACAGGAATTGATATTGTTCGTTCTCAAATTCAAATTGCTAGAGGATATCGTTTATCAGATCCTCAGATTCACCTGAAAAGTCAAGAGGAAGTTCCTTGCAAAGGATTTGCAATCCAGTGTAGAATAACCACTGAAGACCCGCAAAACAACTTCACACCCGATTATGGGACAATTATCGCCAGAAGAATGGCAAACGGTTACGGCATTCGAATAGATGCAGGAAGTATTTATACTGGCTTTAAGGTTTCTCCATTTTTTGATTCCATGCTAATAAAAGTTTCAGCAAAAGGAAGAACACTTAAAGGAACCTGTAGAAGGATGGTTAGGGCCCTTAGTGAGTTTAGGGTTAGAGGAGTAAAAACAAACATTAAATTTCTTGAAAATGTAATTAACAATGAAGACTTTCAGGAGGGTAAGGTCACCGTAAATTTCATTGAAGATAATCCTGAGCTATTTCAGTTTAGAAAAGGTAGAGATAGAGGAACAAAAGCGTTGCGTTTTTTAGCAGATGTAACTGTTAACGGCAATCCAGATGTCAAGGCGATAAATGAAAGTCACATATTTCCAATACAAAAGGTTCCGGATTTTGATCGATATGGAGCTTATCCAAAAGGCACCAAAGATTTACTTAACGAGCTGGGAAGAGATGGTTTTGTCGAGTGGTTAAAAAACACCAAGGAGCTTAAATACACAGACACTACTTTTAGAGATGCCCATCAATCTTTGTTAGCAACTAGGGTAAGGTCTGTAGACATGCTAAAGGTTGCAGAGGGCTATGCCAAGCATTTTCCCCAGCTGTTTTCTATGGAAATGTGGGGAGGGGCGACCTTTGATGTTTGCATGCGGTTTTTAAAAGAAGATCCTTGGATAAGGCTTGAGTCCCTAAGAGCGGCAATGCCAAATATATTAACACAAATGCTAATAAGAAGCTCTAATGCTGTTGGCTATACTTCTTATCCAGACAATCTAGTGGAAGCATTTATCGAAGAATCTGGAAAAAGAGGCATGGACGTTTTTAGAATTTTCGATTCGTTAAATTGGTTCGAGTCCATGAAAACAAGCATTACAGCTGTTAACGAACGAACAGAGGGAATAGCAGAGGCTTGTATCTGTTATACCGGTGAGGTTTTAAATAAAAATAACAACAAGTATACCATAGATTACTACGTTGATTTGGCCAAAAAACTAGAAGACCATGGTGCGCACATGTTGGCAATAAAAGATATGGCAGGATTGCTAAAACCCTACTCTGCTAAAACGTTGATTACTGAACTAAAAAAAGCAGTTGACTTGCCAATTCATTTACATACACATGACACTTCTGGTTTACAAGTAGCCACCTACCTTCAAGCTGCAGAAGCAGGAGTTGATGTTGTTGACGTTGCTCTTGGGTCAATGTCTGGCCTAACCTCTCAACCAAATTTCAACTCGCTAGTGAACATGTTTGAAGGAAGTAAAAGGGCAGAAGCTTTTAACATAGACAAACTTAATGAATACGCTAATTATTGGGAGGCAACTAGAGAATACTATTATCCGTTTGAATCTGGTTTAAAAGCAGGAACTGCTGAAGTTTTTAATCATGAAATTCCAGGGGGTCAATATTCTAATTTACGACCACAAGCTAGAGCGTTAGGGTTAGAAGATAAATTCGAAACCATTAAAACAAATTATAAAGAAGTAAATGAGCTCTTTGGAAACATTGTAAAAGTTACCCCTTCCTCTAAAGTAGTTGGAGACATGGCGCTATTTTTAACGGCAAATAACCACACCACTAAAGAGGTGTTGGAAAACGGTGAAACCATGTCTTTTCCAGATTCTGTAATTAATTTCTTTAAAGGAGATTTAGGCCAGCCATATAAAGGCTTTCCTAAAGATGTTCAGAAAATAATATTAAAGAACATTGAGCCTTATGTAAGCCGTCCAAACGAACATTTAGCCCCTATAGACTTTGAGCAAGAACACAAAAAGCACAAAAGAAAGTATCCATTAAAAGACGAAAAAAAGGATTTAATTTCTAAGCTATTATACCCCAAAGTTTTTCACGATTTTTATGTCAATTTTGAGCAATATGAAGACGTGTCTTTTATTCCTTCAAAAGCCTTCTTTTTTGGGTTAAAACCAGGGGAGGAAATAATTGTTGAGTTTGAACCAGGAAAGGCAGTAATTATAGAGCTAAGCTATGTCACCCATGCTAATGCAGATGGTTATAGACGAGTATTTTTTAAGCTAAATGGTCAAAACAGATCGGTTTCAGTGAAAGACAGTAGCGTTAAGGTAACTTCAATAAAGCACCAAAAAGCAGCCGCAGAAAATCAAATAGGAGCGCCATTGCAAGGAAAACTTATTGGAATAAAAGTAAAAAAAGGAGATGTTGTTAAAACTGATCAGCCGCTGTTTTCCTTAGAGGCCATGAAAATGGAGTCTTCTGTACTTTCTCCTTGTGACGGAGTGGTAAAAAAAGTACACCTTAAAGAAGGCACTATGGTAGAACAAAATGACATGGTTATTGAACTAGAATAGTATATTAGTAGATGGACATTTCAAAGAAGAAACCCTTTTTTCCGATTAATAAACAGCTGAACAAGTACTTGGTTGAAGCAGGAAGAATAACTTCTCTACCAATCTTATATAAAGATTTATTAAGATACAGTGAGGGATTTCCCCTTCTTGATAAGTATGGAGAAGATACGCTTTGGGAGTCTGTAATGTATACCCAAGAGCTCATTAAAGAATTCAATGAGGGGCTAACCTATGTTTATTCTCTTTTGAAAACCGATGGCGACATGTCTTTCATGAAGCATCTTTATGTAGATAGAATCGATTATTGTCATTTTGGAAATTCCAAGCCGTTTAGAATTAGAATTGTAAACAAGTTCAATGATAACTACGATTATTTTTATGTAAAAAAAACAGATGCCTCTAGGGTTTATGGGTTGGAGCTGGAGTATATACTTAGCCCAAATAGAATCAATTTTTTTGTAGACGGAGAAACATTAATCGAGGAACACATTCCTGGCATTCCTGGTGATAAATTTATGGAAACCTATACCAATAGCCCGTCTTTTAACAAAGTGAGAATTGCCAAAGAATTTGTAAAGTTTAACGAAAGGTGCTTTGTTCGTTTACTGGGAGATATGCGCTCTTATAACTATGTTGTAGACATTACTCCTGACTTTGAAGACGAGCAGTATAGAGTACGTGCAATAGATTTTGACCAGCAGTGTTATGAAGGAAGAAAAAACATGTATTTGCCACAGTTTTTTAAGGAAAATAGAATGGTCGTTGAGTTTTGTGCTGAAGTGTTGACCACTGAAACGGTAGAACAATATAGGCAAGAAGAAAGAGTGTTAATTAGAAGACGCTATGAGACCGCCCAGCACCGATTTAAAAAACTAATCAGCTGTTTGTGCAATGATAAGTTGTCAACAAAAATTAAAATAGACGCTCTTAAGCTTGATCTGGAAAAGTTTCATCAAACCTCATTCAGGGCATGTAAAAACATGGGTCAGGTTTTGGATTTACACTTAAAGCTAATCTTGTCAATAAATTAACTTGATTAACATAAAGAGGCTTAAGTAATTAACTAATTTAGCTTAAGCTAACAACTAAAATTAATGGCAAAACGTAAAAAAGGGCCTAAAAAAAGCATTTCGTTATCTAGAGAAGTAAAAAAAATCTTTGAGGCCAATCCAGACTACACCTACAATTACAAGCAGATATCTTCTATCCTAGGCATTAGAGATGTGTCTTCAAGAAAATTAATTGTTTGTATTCTAGAAGACTTGGCTGACCAGGGAATGCTTAATGAAATTTCTAGAGGAAAATTCCAAATGAAGGGAGGAACTATTTTATATAGTGGACACCTGCAGTTTATTTTAAGAGGAGGAGCCTTCTTTATTTCAGAAGAGCTCGAAGAAGATATTTATGTTCACCCATCTCGATTAGCCAAAGCTTTTAATAAAGACAAAGTCAAAGTAAGGGTTATAAAATTCAAAGGAAAAAATGAAGGGGAGGTTGTAGAAATCGTTGAGCGATATAAAAAGGAGTTTACTGGAACTATTCAAAAAAGTGGCATGAATTTCTTTTTAAAATTAGATGACAAAACAATGCCGGTAGACTTTTTCATTGAAAGAAAACACCTCAATGGCGCTAAAGACGGAAAAAAAGTAAGGGTAAAGCTATTGTCTTGGCCTTCTTCGGCTAAAAGTCCATTTGCTGCGGTTATTGATGTTCTTGGGAACCCCGGAGAATTAAAAGTGGAGATGGATTCTATTTTAGCAGAGTTTGGTTTTTCAAATAAAT
This sequence comes from Parvicellaceae bacterium, assembly GCA_045561415.1. Lineage (GTDB taxonomy): Bacteria > Bacteroidota > Bacteroidia > Flavobacteriales_D > Parvicellaceae. Next base: position 12,263 of record JBJKXU010000043.1, on the reverse strand, counting down.
TCAGGCCTGCCGTAGAAAGAGAGTCAGAATTAATAAATGAACCCAATTACGAAATTGAAGCCAAGAAAAGAAAGGATTTACGCAAAACACTAACGTTTACCATTGACCCTCATGATGCTAAAGATTTTGATGATGCCATAAGCTATCAGGAGCTTGAAAATGGTCATGTTAAAGTGGGGATTCATATTGCTGATGTGAGTCATTATATTCAACCAGGATCTGAGCTAGATAAAGAAGCATATTTTAGAGGAAATAGCGTTTATTTAGTAGATAGAGTTGTTCCCATGCTTCCAGAAAAACTAAGCAACAAGCTCTGTTCTTTACGGCCAAATGAAGACAAGCTAACATTTTCTGCAATTTTTGAGTTTGATCAAAACCATCAAATTGTAGGTCAGTGGTTTGGAAAAACCGTTATTCATTCTGACTATAGATTTACCTATGAAGAGGCTCAAGAAATAATTGAAGGTAAGGACCATGAAATTGCCCCTCAAATTAACTATTTAAACAAATTAGCCAGTCACTATCGTGAAAACAGACTTCAAAGCGGAGCATTAAATATTGAAAGTCAAGAAGTTAAATTTAAGCTTGATGACTCAGGTCACCCGATTGATGTTATTCTTAAAACATCTAAAGCTGCCCACAAGCTAATTGAAGAGTTTATGCTTTTAGCCAATAAGCACGTTGCCTCATTAATTGGGAAACCGGAGAAAAACAAAAAAGTGGTGCCTTTTGTATATCGAATTCACGATGAACCAAATCCTGAGAAAATAAGCGACCTTAAAATTTTTCTTGAGCAATTTAATTATCAAATCATAAGAGAGAAAAACAAGCCAATTTCAAGCAGCTTGAATAAGGTAATGCAAAAAGCAAAAGCAAATAATGAGCTACACATTATTGGCCCTATGGTAATTCGGTCAATGTCAAAAGCAGTTTACGCAACAGAAAATGTAGGGCACTATGGACTCGCTTTTTCCTATTACACCCATTTCACTTCACCCATTAGAAGGTATGCAGATTTATTGGTTCATCGAATTCTTTTTGATCGGCTAAATAAGAAAGATTATGGGGACAGCAGCTCTTTGGATCACCAATGTAAGCACATATCAACTACAGAAAAAGAAGCGGTTGAAGCGGAAAGAGCTTCTACTAAATACATGCAGGTCGTTTTTCTGCAAGATAAAATTGGCGAATCATTTTCTGGAAAAATCAATGGACTAACCGATTGGGGTTTTTATGTGGAGCTAAATGACAATAAATGCGAGGGCTTGGTTCAAATTAACTCACTTGAAGGCGATCATTATTATTTTGATCAAGAGCAAAAGAAAATTATTGGGCACAATACCAAGGAAACCTTTACCATTGGTCAAGAGGTGCAAGTAACTGTTAAAAATACTGATCTTAAAAAAAGGCAGATAGATTTCCTGCTAGACAACTAATTAACGATACGCAGTTAACATGTTTGTCTTAAAAAAATGCACATTCGTCTAAGTTTTTACTATATTAGTCAGATATTTTGTCTGCTAATAATTGGAAGAAAAAGTTAACATAACTTACTATAACGACCCCATTTGCCCAACTTGTTGGGGGATGGAGCCTCATATGAAAAAATTTCTTTTTTCTTATGAACACCTGCTTAATGTTGATTATAAAATGGGTGGTCTTTTGCCTTACTGGGAGCAGTATAGCTCCGTATTAATAAGTAGGCCACTAGATGTAGCTAATGATTGGGACAATAAAAGTGTGGAATATGAAATGCCCATTGATGGCGACTTGTGGCGAGAAGACCCTGTTGAATCGTCATTTCCTGCATCAATAGCCTTTAAAGCTATTGAAATTCAAAATAAACAGCGTGCCATAAAATACTTGAGAATAATACGTGAAATGGCACTAACCAAGAAAATTAACATTACTAAATGGAAGTACTTATATAGAGCAGCAAAACAAGTAGGAGCTGATTTGGAAAAGTTTAAATCAGATTATGATGGTCAAGCAAGAGAGCTTTTTTATAAAGAGTTAGAAAAAGCAAAAGCTTTAGGAATAAAAATATTTCCAACAATCATAATGACCAATAGTTTAGGGCATCAGGTAATTTTAAAAGGCTTTCAGCACTTTGAAACCCTTCAAGAAGAATTGATGCGGCTGTACTTTAAGACAAAGAAAAAATATTACAACCAAGAAGGAATTTGCCTATTTGATAACCAGTCTTCTTTAACCACAAAAGAATTTGCAGAGCTAAAAAACATCTCTTTTGATCATGCAGAGGCTATTTTGCATCGATATGAAAAGAACAACAAGCTAAAATCTCATAAAACAAAAAATGGGTTGGTATGGACCAAAAATAAAATCACCATAATTGGAGGAGGTATTGCTGGTCTTACACTAGGGAATTTGTTAGAGAAAAAACAACTAGAGTATCAAGTTTTTGAAAAAAGAAATGAAGAAATAAAAAGAGAGGAAGGGATTATGATTTCTGAGAAAGGAATACAAATTTTGGAATCTATTATCCCAAGGCTTGAGCTAAATTTGGCAGGTATTGCCTTAAAAAACTACAAATCCTACGATCATACCGGGGAATTGATATCAAAGTCAGTTTTTGAAAACACCTATATTTTTTCAAGAAATAAACTAATAGAACTCCTTCAGCAAAAAATACCAAGCAATAAAATATATGACGGTTTAGAGCTTAAAGATTTGCACCTTAATAAATCTAGAATCGATGAAGTTAAATTTAACGGCACTAATAGTCAAAGTATAACACCAGAGATTGTTATTGCAGCAGACGGAGCTAAAAGTAGAGTAAGAGAAAAACTTTTCCCCAATATTGAGCTCTCCCCAGTGCCTGAAAATGAAATTGTTAGCATTATATCCAATAAAAAATTGGCAAAAAAAGTTGGTAATACGTTCAAAAAATACATTCATAAAGATGGAGATCTTGCTCTTGGAATAATTCGAATGAGCAAGAAAAAAGTAATTTGGTTTGTTCAATTCAACGCAGACAAATACAATATCAATCTAGAAACAGCCAATCAAAAGAAAAAAATTCATTGAAAAGAATTTTAGCGACTGGAATTCCCCAATTAATGAGTTGATACAACTCACTGATTTTAAGCAGTCTTATTTATGGAAAGAATTTGAATTAAAAAACGTTCAGCAATTAAATAAGATAAATACATTGTTTTTAGGTAGCGCTGTATCTCCTACTATTCCACTGACAAGTAAGGGAGCAACTCAAGCTCTTGAAGACGCTAAACTTTTCTCTGATTTGGTAAACAAGAATTCTTTAGCACGCCAAGCTGATGTGGAGTTTTTATTTGAGCAGTACAATGAAATCAGAAATCAAGATAGTGAAAACTTTAATTATGACCAGAATGATTTACTGAAAGAGTTTATGCAGCCCATTCCTAAAGAAATAGAAAACCTATAATTATATTTTTTCAAACGTCAGGGCCTTAGCCGTTTTTCCATTAAAGACCTTTATGATGTACCAACCACTTGCAAGGGTATTTATTCCAAAGCTAAAGGAAGCGGTGTTAATGTTATTATAAGCAATAATTTTTCGCCCATAAAGATCAAAAACAGTTAATTGCTTTAATGCTTCCACACCTTCAATAGTAAGCTGATTAGAGCTTGGATTAGGAAACAAAGAATAGGTAGACTCCCTATCGTTTATTCCTAGGCTAGAAGATGGGAAAATATTAATGTCATCAATAAATAGGTTATTTCCTCCACCCGAAAGAAAAGAAAATTTAAATCTAAAATTACTAATGCAATAGGAAGGGGTAATGTTACTTACATATACTTGCTGCCAATCTGCAGGTTGTGGAATAAACGGAGCACTGGTATTTGATGAATTAGCAAGCTGTGCATTTGAAATGCTTTTTCTTACAAACCAAGTTTCTCCACAATCTTTAGAAGCAAGAAGTTGTAGTTTATCGGTATTGCCGTTATATTGGTTGGCATAGGCATATTTAAATCCAATGGTTACCGCAGTTTCGTTAGAAAGGTCAATAGTATTGCTTTCAAGCTCATGAGTAACCCCATCAGCTGCCAATAAGTTATTTAATTTCATTGATTGATTTCCTGCTGAAGAAGCATCTGTTGAGACCTCCCAAAAAGAAGAGTTTGAAAACCAGCTATCGGCAACAGCAGAAGTATTCTCAAAACCTTCTTGATAGGGAATTAGTTCTCCAGCTGAAGGCAGTACAACTACGTAGTCATTTTTTATTTCAGCAATAGAATTTACACCATCACTAACCGTAAGTGAAACCTGATAGATTCCAGGGTTATTGTAGCTAACAACGGGGTTCTCCAAGGAAGAGTTTCCAGGACTTCCCCCTGAAAAAACCCAGCTTCTTGAAACAACATTATGGAAAGATAGGTCAGCGAATGTTACCGAATCACCAGCACAAATAATAGGATTGGTAGAGCTAAAATTCGCCTGACACAATGCTGGAGCAGATTGTGTTCCTGTGGCAATAAGATTTGCAGGTTGCCATAAATTGTTTCTTCCCCCAATGGTGGAGGTAAGTGCTGTTCGCATTCTTGCCGCTTGACCAGCGGTAAACATTTTTCTACAGCTAGCATAATTCATGTAATTCTCTGTATTTGCATATGGACCACAAGCAGTATCATTTAGGTTGCACCATGTTGCTCCAATTGTATTTGGGGTATCTAAGACCCCGTCATCTGTTGCACAATTAGAAGGCAGGCCTGGATCATTTGTGCTGCCCCAAGTGTGAGGAAGGTTAAGCCAATGCCCAACTTCATGAGATAGGGTTCTTCCATTGGAATTACTTGTGCCAATTTGCCCCATATAATCGTGCCTCATCCAGATTGAATTATCCATTCCGTTTCCAAAAGAATTTGAAGGATAATTGGTGTAACCAGCAACACCATCCGAAGGATTTCCACAAACAATTACGTTGAGGTAATTGTGGGCCGACCATTCTCCTAGATAGACGTCATTTCCATTTATGATAGCATTTAGCTGATCTGAGCCACCAGAAAAGTTAGAAACATAGCTAAAGGGAGATTCTGTGTGGGTAATTCCACTAAAACAGGTGCCATCAGGAGCAATTGTTGCTAGAACAAAATTGATTTCTACATCTGCCGCAATTCCCTGAAATAATGTAGCTATAGTTGATGTATCTGCGTTTAGCTTTCTAAAGTCATTGTTTAGAGTGTTTAAGGCATCTAAAATTTGAGCATCTGCAATATTTTCTACTCCTCCACTATGAATCAAATGAAAAACAATAGGAACATTATAGATAATTCCTTTAGCAGATTTTTGTGCATTTTCTATTTCTTCCTTTGCAAGCTGTTTTTGCTCCGCTATATGAAGCTTAAGTTTTTCGGGAGATTTTAAAAGTGACCTTAATAGTATGTGCTGCCCACAATTGTGCTCTTGAATAGGTTGAGTAAAACAAATGGAATAAAAAAAGATAAATAACAGCGATAGATAGGTTGTCTTCATGTGAGGTTTTTCTATATGGACATTAAAGGTAAGTAAAAGTTGTCTTGATTAATAAAACCAAATAAAGAGCAATAACAGCGATGAACAATAATAAAGGCACAAGGACTTTATTATTTAATTAATACCCCTTGTTTATTCAGAATAGGGATAGCGGTAAAATGCTTCTCTTGAATGGCGTCTGGTAAAAAAATATATTTTTTATCATAGATAACCCCATCAATGTAATAGGTAACTAAAAATTCATTAGTAAGCCCAAAAACTGCTTCATTAATTAACTCAAAAGCTTTAAAAGATTTTTCATTTACATCTCCTAAAAAGTGACTAAAAGAAGAAGTTTTTTTTCGCTGATCGTTAATGTTTCCATAACCACGAGATGAAATAAGTACATTTTTTATTAAAAAGGGATTGTAGTTTAAAAAGTAAACCCTCCAAACAATCTCCCCTTCTTCCTCTTCTTTTACTATGGCTATAGCGATATCTTTTACTGTAGGTATTGGAATGTCTTTCTTCATAGGGTTTGTTATTTAGAAACTTGTTCAGCAAAACTTAGGTAGTCCCAAAGATCGGCAGGGTGGCCATCAGCAAGTACTTTTTTTCTTTTTTCTCCTGTTCGAACAATTACCAATCTCTTTTTAGGGTAAACAATGATATATTGACCGAGAAGTCCTCGAGCATAATGAATTGTTGACCCTTTATAGGAGGCTGCCCACCATTGCCAGCCATATCTAAAGTTTTCCTCACCGTTTTTTTCTCTTATTTCCTTAGCAGGAACAATGGCCTTTTTAATATAATTATTAGGGACTACCTGTTGGTTTTTCCACTTACCACCATGAAGGACAAGAAGTCCTATTTTAGCAAAATCTCTAGGTAATCCATAAAAGCAGCAAAAGCCTTTTTCGTCTCCATCTTTTTTGTCCAAATTCCAAAGAGCACTAGACTCTGCTTCAATTTTATCCCAGATGTTTATTTTAAAATAGTCACTCAAGGTATATCCAGTTGCTTTTTCAAGCACATACACTAAAATTTGTGTATCTCCACTTTTGTATCTAAATGTTTTACTGGGCTCCTCTACCAATTCAAGGGCATTAACCTGCTCTCTTAGTTGCTGACCATAGTACGCCTTTGCATTGTCTGAGTAAGGGTTCTTTCCGCTTTCTCCCCAATTTAAACCGCTAGACATGGTAAGTAAACTTCTAATGGTAATTTTTGACTTTTCCATTGAATTGAATTCTACTAAAAAATCACCAACAGGTTGATCTACCGACTCAATATAACCTTGTTCAATAGCGATACCAACCAACAGACTAACAAAACTTTTGGCGGCTGAAAAAGTGTTGGTTGGCGTATTTTGTGAATACGGTTCCCAATAGCGCTCATACACCAATGAATCGTCTTTAACTACAAGAAAACAAGCAGTTTTTATTTCCTGAAGCGTTTCAACTGCTTTGCTAGATAAATCAGTGCTGTTAATTTTTTTAGACGAAGGTGTTTTTACAGGATTTTTAGACCGAATAGTGTCGTTATAGAATAAATGCGCTTCATTTATTCCTGGACCAGATTGACCTCTTAAATAGGAATAAGCAACACCTCGAAATAGATAGCCATAACCACACATCCAATGCCCTAAGAGTAGCGCAATAATAAATAGGGTTAATCCAATTAAAGATTTTTTAAACATAATTAAAATCAAAAACATTAGAAAGGTTAACCTTGAGCCTTTCTTTTAATTCATTGAAATCTACTGCTTTTCCAAGTTCGTTTTTAATTGAAGTAACCGCTTTATCTTTTATGCCACAAGGGACAATGGCATCGAAATACGATAAATCGGTATTTACATTAAATCCAATCCCGTGCATGGTCACCCATCGACTACTTTTTACTCCAAGGGCACAAATTTTCCTAGGATTAGCAGAATCAACACCTACCCAAACACCTGTTAGGCCGTCAATTCTTCCGCCAGTAATCCCGTACTCTTTTAATGTTAGAATTACCGATTCTTCAAGAAAACGCAAGTATTTGTGGATGTCACTAAAAAAGTAATCTAAGTCAAAAATGGGATAAGCTACCAACTGCCCAGGACCATGATAGGTAATGTCACCCCCTCTATTAATTTTATGATAAGTAGCGCCAATATTTTTTAAAATACTTTCACTTATTAGTAGGTGCTCTTTAGCGCCACTAGTCCCAAGTGTGTATACGTGCGGGTGTTCACAAAAAAGTAAATAGTTGTTTGTTTGTTTTTGAGCGTTTGGATTTTTTCTATTGTATATTTTTTGATCGATAGTAGGCTGAAAAAGAGAAGTTTGATAATCCCATGCGGCTTTATATTCCATAAGGCCAAGATCTCTAAATTCTACTTCAGGGCAGGCCATAATTATAATTTAGCTAGCTCGCCTTTTAAATAATCAATCACATTAACCTCAATAGAGTCAACCTGGTATAGCTCAGAGAGGTAAACACTTACCCAATCCCCAAAAAGAATCAGGTAAAAAGATTGCGCTATAAAGCTGTTTCCTTTAGCAGATATTTCAAAAAAAGTGGGGGTGTATTTACTTATTATTTTTTTGGAGATATCCATTCTTGTTGATGTTCTTGGATGGTCAAATGAAGAACGAAGGAGCACCACGGCATATTCACTTTTTCCTCCTGCCCATCCAACAAGTTCATTGTGGTTCATTTCTGGAAGAACATGATGCCAGCACAATGCTTTAGCATTTTCGTTTATCTGCTGCCTCATTCTTGTGACAACCCCTTCAAAAGCTGCTTCTGAGTATAAAACAGCTGTTTTACCATGTAGGCCTAAAGCAACTTTATGAGCTTCAGCCTTTATTTCTGCCAAATTCTCTTCAAGAAGAGGGATAACATCATTAAGTGATTGTTTAAAATCAGCAGAAATTAAATTATAATTCAACAGCATGTAAAATTGCTGCACAAGAGAATAGGTTAGCATCGCTCTTGGAGATCTTTCTGTAGGAAGAACAATGTGATTGTATCCTTTGTCCTTTGCGATTTTAAGCAATTTCCCACCAGATGTAATGCAAGCAATTTCTGCATTTTTTTGCTCAGCAACTTTTAAAGCTGCTAGTGTTTCTTCTGTATTTCCAGAAAAACTAGACGTAACAACAAGAGTGTGCTGATCAACAAAATTAGGAATTTCATAATTGTTATTTACTATAATTGGTATAGTAACCTCTTTTGCTGTAAGCTGAGCTACGATTTTACCACCTATACCAGAGCCTCCTAAACCTGTAATTAACACATTAGCGATTTTCTTGTCCTTCTTTTTTAAAGCAGCATTTTCTCCAATTTTTATGGCGTCTTGAATTTGAAATAAAAACTTTTCTACTAATGTTTTCATATTAACTTTCTTTAATAGTTGCAATGCATTTTAACTCAATAGCAATTGGAGTGGGTAATGAGTTAATTTCTACGGTTGTTCTGCAGGGTTGATTTTCTTTAAAATAGTGAGCATATACTTTGTTATATACTGCAAAATCTCTTTTCATGTTTACTAAGAAAACAGTAACGTCTACTAAATTTTCCCAGCTGGAGCCACTATCTTCTAAAATGGCTTTAATGTTTTGAAACACACTGTGGCACTGTGCTTCAAAGTCAAACGCTAAAAAATTGCCGTTATGATCTAATTTTAAACCAGGAACCGAAGAATCATGAGTATTAGATCCAGCCACCCTAGGACCTACTCCTGAAAGAAAAAGCAAGTTGCCAACTCTTCTAGAGTGCGGATAAGATCCAACCGGTTTTGGGGCATTTTCTGAGCTAAATTTACTATCAGACATGTTTTTTTTTATCAAAGATAATAGACTAACAATAAATAGGTGGATTTTAAAATGTAAAAAAATTATTTTTTAAGGAGCTCAATTTCTATTCTTCTGTTTTTCTTCCTTCCCCATTCGTACTTGTTATTTGCTAAAGGGTCAATAGATCCACATCCAGTAAAATAAAGTTGATTTTGGTTGACCTTTTTATTTATAAGGTAAAGGAATACAGCATGAGCTCTTTTGTTAGAAAGGATGATGTTTTTTTCTTCAACACCTGAAGCGTCTGTATACCCTATTATGTTTATACAATGTTCCGGACTTTTAATGAGAAAAGATGAAAGCGAGTCTAATGCCGCAACCCCTTTGAGGTTTAGCTGAACTTGATTTGGCTTAAAAGAAATGGTTTTTAGAATTGTTTTCTGGCCTTCATTTAGTTGTGCTAGCTGACTGAATAGATTAATTGATTTTTTTTCATTTACAAGAAGAGAATATCTTCATCTTGTTTTGTGATAATTTTAATTTCTATTCTTCTGTTTGCATCACGGCCAACTTTGGTCGAGTTGGAGTATGCTGGCATTGAAGAGCCTTTTCCTACAAAAGACAACCGGTTTTCGGAAACCTGATTTTCAATTAAGAAATTGCCAATAAACTGTGCTCTTTTTAAAGAAAGGGCTTTGTTGTTTGATTCTTTTCCTGAGTTATCGGTATGGCCACTAATTTCTAGCTCAAGCGCTTTATTTTGATTAAGAATTTGAAGTAATAGTTTCAAATCTTTATTTTCTCTAGGAAGTGATATGGATGTTTTGTTGGCTTGAAATTTAATGTTCTCTAAAATAAGAATAGTTCCTTTTGGAAGCGCTTCAGGAACAAGGCTTAAGTGTTCCAATGAAATGTGGAGCTGAGTACTGTCAATGTGCTTAGGCATTGGAGGACAAATAGCATTTCCTAAAGAATCTGAAAGCACAAAATCTTCATAAGGCTCAAAGGCTTTAATTCGCGCTCTAATTGTATTATACCGAGGGCTAATGTTGGTTCCATCGGTGCATAAATCCCAATAATTTACAGCTTCTAAATTTGAAAAGCCACAAAACTGTTTTAACACAATTGCCCCAATAAAACCTGAGGCATGCCAACCATTCCAGCAATGAAAGTAAACCGGACCAATGTTTTTGTCTAGGGCACTTTTGTATACCAGCTCAAGCATTGTGTAAATTGCAGCATCATCAAAATAATCCAATTGGAAATAGTCCAGCTGGTTGGTGGAATTGTTTATGCAATTACAAGAGGTTTTATTAAAGCTAGAATCCCAATTTGATTTGTACAAGTATACTGAACTTGAAAAACCTTCTCTGCATAAATTTATTAATCCATCTTCAGCAAGGGGGTTGGTGTTTTTTCTTTTGGCAGTTTTGTGAAAATAATTATTAGCGCCACCTCGATAGGCAACACCATGCAAAACAGGGCGAAGGTTTCTTGTTCCATAAAGAGAGTCAAAACCATTGCCTTTATTGTCAACAATTTTAGTTAATAAATTCACCTCTTGATACCTTTTTTTGTAATGATTTACAGACATTAAAAATGACGGATTGTAGATGGCCTTTTCATAGATAAATTCAGGACATAGTTCTGGAGATACAAGTTCTTGATTATTAGAATTTTGTAAAGAAGTATCTAGAAAAGTAGCTTGGCCAATAGCGGATTTAATTGCCAATAAAGCTAACAAGTAGGAAAATCGAAATATCACATTAAAAAAGTTGTTTGATAGAACGCAAAAAAGCACATTAAAGTTTCAGACATACATTGGTTGGCTCTGTGAAGAAATTAAAGGCATTAAACCCACCTTCTCTTCCCACACCAGAATTTTTAACCCCACCAAAAGGGGTTCTTAAATCTCTAACCAACCAGCAATTAATCCAGACTATTCCTGCTTCTAGCTGCTGAGCAAATCGCTGTGCTTTATTTGTGCTTTCGGTCCAAACAGTGCTGCTAAGACCATAAACAGTACTGTTGGCCTGCATTAACACTTCCTGCTCTGTTTCAAATGGAGCAATTGTTACTACAGGACCAAAAATTTCTTCTTGGTTGGTTCTGCAGTCGTAAGACAAGCCTTCAATAATAGTAGGCTCCATATAATATCCTCCTGAGAGCTCTCCATCAAGGGTAAGCTTGTTTCCTCCAGCAATCACCTTTCCACCTTCTTCTTTGGCAAGCGCAACATAGGAAAGAATTTTAGTTAAGTGCTCTTCTGATACAATTGCACCAAGATTACTTTGAGGGTCTTTTGGGTCTCCAACCTTTAGCTTATTTGTTGCTTCGATAAATGCCACCTTAAATTTTTCGTAAATAGGCTTTTCAACAAAAATCCTGGACCCACACAAGCAAATTTGCCCTTGATTGGCAAATGAACTAAGCAATGTAGTTTTTAAGGCTTTTTCAAAATCACAATCAGCAAAAATGATGTTTGGGTTTTTACCCCCAAGCTCAAGGCTTAGTTTTTTAAACATTGGCGCTGCAGTTCTTGCTATTATTTCTCCCGTTTTTGTACCCCCGGTAAATGAAATTGCTTTTATTCCTGGGTGATGAGTAATTGCATCTCCAACTTTATGACCCAGACCATGGACAATGTTTAGCACTCCTTTTGGAAGACCTGCCGCTATGCATATTTCGGAAAACAAATAGGCGGTCATTGGTGTTACTTCGGAGGGTTTTGCAACAACAGTATTTCCTGTAGCCAAGGCAGGGGCTATTTTCCATGTAAATAGGTATAGGGGTAAATTCCAAGGAGAAATGCAGCCTACTACTCCAATGGGCTTTCTTAAAGTGTAGTTGATTGCTACGCTATTGAGTTGCTGACTTTCTGATCCATAATGAAGAATTCCGGTTGCAAAAAAGTGCATATTACTAGCCGCTCTAGGAATGTCAACAGCAGAGGCTAATTTTACTGGCTTTCCATTATCCATTGACTCAGCTAATGAAAGTTCATCTGAGCGCTCTTCTATTAAAGAAGCGAT
>JBJKXU010000042.1:0-23159 GCA_045561415.1 Parvicellaceae bacterium | reverse complement strand
GTCTTTTAATGTAAAAAGATAAGAGCCTTCAGAGACCGTATATTGACCATACATGGAAAAGTCATTAAACTGATCGATGACCATATCAACATGACCTTCTCCACGCCCCTTAATTGCATCTCCAACAATTTCATCAAAAACCAATTGAAGCTGAGCATCATTAGTTAGGTCTAAGCTCAAGTTCATATTTATGCCTTCTAAATCAACTTCATATTCTTCTTGCTCTTGTAAATTATCAGCACCATTAAAAGAAATAAAATCTTGAAGAACAACTTCATCTGATCCATATAATGGCAGGGTGATATCTGTCCCTTTTTCAGATTTAGCCTGAACATCTATCCTCAATTGATTAATAGAATCGTACTCCATCATTACATCCCCAGTAATAAAAGCATCTCCATAGTAAAGTGGATTCATTTTATAGGTCGTATTTAAGACCATAAATGGTTGATAAAAAGAAGTGTAAAAGTCATAACTGTAGCTAGAGAAATTTTTATGAAAATAAGACCCCACCAACGTTCCCTTAGCACCATATTTGTCTGTAATTGGAATTCCATTGACTGCAATCATATCTGGCTTGATAATTATTTTACCTTCAGCAGAGTAAGAAGTATTTAACATGTCTACCTTTATTGAGCTGCTACTTAAGTTTAACTCTCCTTTGAATTTAGGTGTGTTCAAATTACCTGTCAACCTTACTTTACCATCTAATTTTCCTGAAAGATCAGACAACACCTCTTTTGGTAAAAAAGGATTAACAAAACCTAAATCAAAATCCTTTAACACAAAACCAAAATCAAGAACATTCTCATTTCCATAAGGATAGTAATAACTTTTTCTAATTTTAATTCCATTAGAAAAATCATCATTAAATAAACTTCCTCCAAGCTCCATTCTTTTTCTAAGTGTATTCCATCTAGAAGAAGCAACTAAATTACCAAGCGAATAATTATTAATTTGAAATTCTTTAATAGTTGTTTTAGCATCAAAGAAAACAGCTGAGTAAAAATCAACACAGGTTCCCGAAGAATTCAGCTCACCAGAAATAGAGATGTCTTGAGCGTTAATAAAACTATTCAGGTCATTTAAATCAATATTTTGAAAATTAAAGTTGAATTGATCAGATTTATTTTCTGCTATTGTACCGTTGAAATCAATAGACTGATTGTTATTAGCAAGCAAAAAATTATCGAATTTAAAGCTACTTGAATCGATTGTTAGAAAAATACTATCTCCAAAAGTCCACGTACCGGCTTTCTTTGAATAAATGGTTGTTGGACTAAAATCGAATTTATAGTGATCTTTACCATACACCTCAACTGCTGCTTGAACACTTCCATTGTAAAGTGAATCATCGTCTTGCCAATTTAAATGTAAATCAATGTTGTCGTCAAAAGCCTTTGAGGTTAGCTTAACATTCTGCACATAAACCCCTTGATTTAAAAAAACGGTATCAACACTTACACTAAACAAGTAGCTGGTATCAATTTCTTCTAGCTTTTTTGTGGTATCTAGCTTTATGTTGGAAAATCGAATGCCATTATATTCAATCCAATCTGAAGAAGTATATAGCGCCAATAATTCATTGTCACTATTAAAGCTACAATTTAGCTTCGTGTTCTTGGAAACACTTATTTCAGGAAAAAAAAGCTCAGTTAGCTTAGTAAGGTCGTTAATCTTAAAGTCCATCAAAAAATCATCATGAGACGACTTGGCAATTTGCTTTTGAGGAAGAATACTTGGAACTATTTTAGAACCTAAATTATACAAATTCGTTGATAAAGAATCTAGGTTAAACTCCCCACCCATTTTAAATTCGGCAAATTTTGAATACAATTCGATGTTGTGTCGATAGGCATTACTCTGAGAGTCAAATAAAATAGAATCGAAATAATAATCTTGGCCGTTTTCATAATAACCAATATTCTTAACTTCAATCATCCCAGAAAAATCATCTAAGTTAGATCCAAAACCAGATGCAAAAAGATTGAAACACAAAGATGAGCTTTCTCTTTGATCAATAATATTTAAATCAAAAAGATGAGCTTTCTGAACATTTAAATTAAAATCAAACTGAACAGGATATTGCGATAAATCAAAAGCTCCTTCAAAAAATAAGTCTACATTATCATCCATAACCACCAACTCCCCATCAAAAGAATTATTTTTCAGATCACCCTTTATTGAAATGTTATCATATCCATAGTCCAACAAATCAAATTCGGTGAAGCTTCCATTTAGTGATACATCCATATTTGCCATTGACAATCCCTTACCTGCCACCAACAAATCTGAGCTAAACATTCCTAAATTAGAATTATCAAAAACCTGTCCAGCGTTAAACTTTGTGGTTTTAATTGAGCCTTTATAATTAAAGTCGTCTCTAGAATCTAAAAAACAAGCAAAGTCTCCTATGATCTGACCATGTTGACTAGCAATATTAAAATCGGTAGAGAAATCATTGAAAAAACCAGCTAAGCTTCCAGACAATTTTACAATACCTAAACGTTCAAATTCAACAGGCAATGTAAGGTCATTAGAAAAACCAAAACTTTTAAAATTTAAACGCTCTAAGTCTAATTTTGAAGTCTGACAATTGTCAATGTTTAAGCTAATAAGACAGTGGTCTAAATCTGTTATTCCTTTTAATTCTAGATCTCCTTTAAAATAGGAGATTGTTGAAACTCCTAAACTTAGCTCATCAATAAACAAGTCATTAATTGATCCTGAAATATTTCCTGAAACATCAATTGTTCTATCCACAGATTTAAGCATTGGAAGAAAATAACTCAAGTCTTTAAATGATAATTTTGATTGCTCAATAGCTCCTTGTATGGTAACAGCATTAACAAAATCTTGTAAATCATCCAAATCGTGATAATTAAAAACCATTCCTTTAGAGGATAAATTAGTAGAGGGAGTAGACAAACTAAATTTCTCCAGTTTAATTTTCTTAGGATTTAAAAGAAAATGACCACTTAAATTATTGAGTGTTAAACCACACCTTTCATTAAAGGTGATCTCTTTTAAGTCTACCGTTGTTATTCCATTTCTATTTCTTAGCTCCAAAATATCGCCACTAAAGTTTTTGAACTCTAAGTGCTGATAATCCAACCCATAATCTTTAATGGGCACATTCCAATTGTGGTAAGACAAATGAGCATTCTCAAGTCCTATATCATCAATTTTAAGGGTGAAAACCTGAGCATCTTTAGCTTCATTTTTATTAAAGTAATCTACAATAAATTGAAAGTTTGGATGTTGGGCACCTTGATATTGCTGAATTTTAACTCTAGCATCTTGAGTTATAACATAGTCTAGAACAGCAAATTTATCTTCTAAACTAAAATCTTTTAGATTCGCTTTTATAAGTGGCGAGTAAATCAAGGTATCGCCTGCTAAATCTTCAATATAAAAATCATGTAGCTCAAGGTATTCCATTCCGTTTAGCTTTACTCTATCAATAAGAAAATTGGTCGCTAACTTACTAGAATAGTAATTGGTGATTTTAGCAGCAGAAAAGGTTTGAAAACTATGGGATCTGAACAGAAAAATAAGCAAGATCAAAAAAATAAAACCTACTTCTACAGTTCTCCACAAAAACTTTGAGGAGTGGTAAAGGATTTTTTTGATAATTTCACTTAATATTTTCATATGAAAAAGTCTCACAAAGATAATATCATTCTTGGGATTGAGTCCAGTTGTGACGATACATCTGCCGCTGTTTTAATAAACGGCAAAATTTGTTCCAATATTATCGCCAATCAAGAAGTTCACAAGCAATATGGAGGTGTAGTTCCTGAACTTGCTTCAAGGGCACATCAACAAAATATTGTTCCAGTAGTTAATACTGCATTAGAACAAGCCAATGTTAAAGCCAATGAGCTATCTGCTATTGCCTTCACTAAAGGACCAGGATTACTGGGTTCACTTATGGTAGGGACTTCATTTGCAAAGTCAATGGCTCTGGGTTTAGCGATTCCAATTATTGATGTTCACCACATGAAAGCTCATGTACTAGCCCACTTCATTAAGCAAGAAAATCAAAACAACAAACTCTCCCCAAAATTTCCTTTTCTGTGCTTAACTGTTTCTGGTGGACATACTCAAATAGTTTTAGTAGAAGATTTCCTAAAAATGAAAGTTATTGGCGAGACTATTGACGATGCTGCTGGAGAAGCTTTTGACAAAGCTGCAAAACAGCTAGGAATTGACTATCCTGGTGGTCCTTTAATCGATAAGATTGCGGAAAATGGAAATGAGAACACGTATGATTTCACTTATCCGAAAGTTGGAGAGCTTAACTACAGTTTTAGCGGCTTAAAAACGCAGTTTCTTTATTTTTTACAAAAAAACACCAAAGACAACCCCCAATTTGTTTCAAATAACATTGAAAACATTTGTGCCTCATATCAAAAACATATTGTTTCCTATTTGTTAAAAAAACTAGAAAAAGCCATTAAAAAAACGGGATGTAAAGACATTGCCATTGCAGGTGGAGTTTCTGCCAATTCTAAACTAAGGAGTGAACTTTTAAAATTGGGTGAAAAAACAAATTGTAGGGTTTTTATACCTCCATTTGAATTTTGCACAGACAACGCAGCTATGATTGCAATGACAGGTTATTTCATGTACAAAGAAAAACTATTCGCTTCTCAAGATGTAACTCCATTACCTCGAATTAATTTCAGTCAATGAAAGTCACCCTTAAAATAGAAGGCATAACGTGCTCTGGATGTGTTCAAACGATTGAAAATCAGCTGAAGAATAAAAACTGTAACGACATAAAGGTTAGCCAAATTCTTTCTGAAGCATCTTTTAGCATTGAATCATCGGATAGAATTAATTCCATAACAAAAGCATTATCATCCATCGGTTACCCTGCTGTTTTGAAAGATGAATTCCAAAAATCACAAAAAAAACGAGATCCTTTAACCGTTCAACTCATTATATGCAGCTTGTTTACTGCTCCTCTTCTGTTGCACATGCTTTTACCTTCCTCTTCTTTTTTAAATCAGGTAAATGTTCAGCTAGGTCTTTGCCTCCCTGTTTATATTATTGGAATCTTAAGGTTTGGAAAAAGTGCTTTTAATTCATTACTAATAAAAGCTGCAAACATGGATGTACTAATTTTTGCTGGCAGCAGCGCAGCTTTCTTTTACAGCTTAACAGGTACACTACTTATTGAAACATCAAATAAACACCATTATTTATTTTATGAAACATCAGCCAGTATAATAACACTTGTGCTTTTGGGCAACTTTCTTGAGAAAAGAGCCGTCAAACAAACGACTTCTTCCATTAAAGAACTTCAAGATTTACAACCTAAAACAGCTACGCTTATTCATTTAGACAATTCCACATCAACCATTAATACCAATGAAATAATTAGTGGGAGTAGATTATTAGTAAAACAAGGTGAAGCAATACCAACCGATGGAATTATTTTTGAAGGGCAAGGTGCTGTTGATGATTCACTAATCTCTGGTGAAGCTAAGCCAATAAGCAAAAGTAAAAATGACCATGTTATTGCTGGAGCAATTTTAGCACATGGGCTAATAAAGATTTCAGCTACTACCAAAATTAACGACAATACCATAAGCCACATTGAGAAACTGGTAGTTAATGCACAGGAAAACCAACCTAAAATACAACGAGTTGGAGATAAAGTAAGTAGCGTATTTGTTCCTGTAGTTCTGCTTTGCTCTATATTTACTTTTGTTGCTAGCTGGCAATTTGCCTCAATAAGCATTCAACAGGCTATAATGTCAAGTATTGCAGTACTAGTTATAAGCTGTCCATGTGCTATGGGACTAGCAACACCAACAGCTATTATGGTTGGAATAGGTAAAGCTGCAAAGTCTGGAATACTAATGAAGGGGGGGGACACTTTAGAGAAACTAGCTACAGCCGACACTTTTATTTTTGACAAAACAGGTACCTTATCCTCAGGGGAATTCAAAATAAAAAATATAAACTGTTTGGCTCAAGAAAATGAAACCACCATTAAAAGCATTGTAAAAAGCCTAGAAACACATTCTAACCACCCTATAGCTTTGTCTTTAGTTAAAGAACTATCTGACTGCCCAACAATTGAATTGAGCTCTATAAAGGAGACAAAAGGCATGTCAATTGAAGGTTTTGACCGGCAAAAAAACTTGTGGACAATAGGATCATTTAAAATAAACCAAAACGCAATTTCTAGTGAAGCCGATTTATTCATTTTGAAAAACAACTCGATCGTAGCAGAGATCTTTATAAGTGACTTTATTAAAGATGGAGCAAAAGAGCTAATCCAACATCTTCAAAAGTTAAATAAAAGAGTCATTCTGCTTAGTGGAGACAAAAAAAACAACTGCTTAGATGTGGTCAACAAGTTAGGAATTAATGAATTCTACTTTGAACAATCTCCACAACAGAAATATGAGCTAATTGAGCAACTTACTAAAAACACCACTACTGTTATGGCTGGAGATGGAATCAATGATGCCCCTGGGCTATCCATTGCTCATGTTGGTATTTCTTTTGGTGAAGCTAGTGCTATTGCTAAAGACTCATCTGACGTTATTATTTTAGGAAAAGACCAGCTAAAAAAAGTTGAATTAGCAATTACTAATGCCAATCAGACTTTAACAACCATAAAGCAAAACTTATTTTGGGCTCTTTCCTACAATCTTTTAGCCATTCCAATTGCTGGATTGGGCTTATTGTCTCCCATCATTGCTGCGGGATCCATGGCTTTTTCAGATTTGATAGTAATTGGAAATTCTATTCGGCTAAAATTTAAATCGAATTTTTGATTCTTTTTGTTTTCTTGTCCCTAATACCAGCGAATAAAATGAGCGCAAAAACAGTACCTATTAAAATCCATGCCCACATGGGGAAAACCGGGGTGTCCCCTCTTGCATAGCTATGCAATCCTTTAGATAAATAATAATTAACACCTATGTATGTCATTAGCACACTAGAATAACCCAAAACTGAAGCTACATTAAATATATATTTACTTTTCATTCCGGGAATAAGTCTAAAATGAAGAATAATAGCATAAGTTAAAACGATGACTAAGGCCCAAGTTTCTTTAGCATCCCAACCCCAATATCTTCCCCAGGATTCATTGGCCCAAATACCCCCTAGAAACGTACCAATAGTAGCCAAAACAAGACCAATGGTAAGGGTCATTTCATTGATGTAGGTTAGCTCCCCTATTATGGGCTTTAAACTCTTAGAGTTCTTAGTGCTTTTAATGCAGTAAACAACTAAATTGATTAATCCCAAAACAAAACCCAAGCCTAAAAAACTATAACTTATTGTAATACACGCTACATGAATCATTAACCAATAAGATTTAAGAACAGGTTGAAGGTTGGTTAGCTGGGGATCAAAACTGCTGTGCCCAGCAGTCATCAAAGTAAAAAAAGCAAGTAAAGCTGTTGCCGCTAGGGTAATTTTAGAATTTCTTACAAATAGAAAACCTGCAAGTACAGTTCCCCAAGCAATGAAAGTAAGGGCCTCATATCCGTTACTCCATGGTGCATGTCCAGTAATTTTCCACCTGAGTCCTAAACCATAAGTATGATAGGCGAAGACAAGTACTAAACAAAAAATCATTGCCCATAAGAAGAAGTTAACCACCTTAAAACCAACTGATTTTCTATTTTTCAATAGCGCATCAACAAAACTAAAAAGCAATAAGAAAACAGCCAAATAACCATAATAATTCTTAAGAGTATTAAAGACATTTTTTTTGTTGTAACCTATCTCAAGATCAACCAAAGATTTTTCTGGAAGAATATCTTTATTTGCTCTTAAACTCTGAATAGACTTAATGGTTCCAAGCATGTTATCGGCTGCGCTATAATCCCCGCTTATTTTAGCACTTGCTAGGTCATTTAAGTAGGTAAACCAAATTTTTGAAAGCGTGATACCACTTTGGTCATGACCTCCCATAGAAATTGGCTGATTCGCGGAAGGGTCACTCCAACCAACCCATTTATTTGACGGGTCATCTTTAACAGGGAAAACAGTAATTATATTACCATACATGAGTTGTAATAAAATATTGAATCGTTCATTGACTTTTATAAGTTCTTTATCAAAAACATTCTTATTGACATCTTTTTTATTGAAGCTAATCTTTAGCTGATCAATAAGCTTCTCCTGCCCTTTATCATCTAAAAAATCTTTTATAGAAGCATAACTCCCCCTCAATACCTAAAGAATCAGCAACCCCAGTATTTCTTTTTACATAAATTAGCTTTTGAGAAGTCCAAAATTCCGAGTCAATCATAAAATCGACAAATAGCTGCATAGCATCTAGTGCTAAAGTATCTCCAACAACAAACTGATCTTTCTTACTTACTTTATGAAAAACATCATATGCTAAGGTGTGAACAGGCTGAATTCTACCTTCAAATGACTGCACTAGCAGTTCTCCAAATTTATCGGCATGCTCAAGCTTAACTGGAGTATAATTTTGGGCATTAGCATTTGCACTAAATAGCAACCCTAAAGCAAGAAGTGAAGCCACCATTCTACTTTTACGCATTTTGATGATTTTTTTCCTCACTTGTAGAAAGCGAGAATTTTTATTTATTAATGTTGCTATAAAACCTATAGCCAATAACAGGTATCCAAAATAGGAGATCCATGTTCCTAAAAAGTCATGATTAACAGAAAGAATTGTAATGTCTGGCTCAAGCCCTGCGCTTTTATTTTGCTCATCTGACCAATCGTAACTAGATTGAAAGAAACGATAACCGTCATAATCAACCACATGGTTCATGAACAAATTATATTGATCGTTTTTATTGTTAAGCGTGTCTATTATAGACAAATCACTTTCATAACTACTTGGGCTCTCTGAACCTGGATATTTTAACAACCTAAAGTCTTCCAAGAAAATCTGAAAAGGCAAATCAATAGCTTTTGCTCCGTATGCAAGCTGAAAAAACCATCCTCCAACTTCAACCATTGTTGGTTTTGGCTGTAGCCCTGCTCCACCATAAACAACAACATCTTTAGATTCATTATCAACAGATAAATTAAGTTGTAGAGCATCAGGTAAATTTTCGTTTTCAGTAGCTTCTATGACCAGCTTTGCTTTTGTATGAATTTCGCTCACCATAATTTGAGTTCCACCTATGTTGATAAGATTTCTTAACCCTATTAGGTGAAGACTATCTCTCATTAGGGTATCCATAGGAATCTCACTCATAGACTTGGTTCGATCTTCAACAGAAAGTTTAGCCATATCTGTTCGTATAACATCAAAAGGAGAAAATATATAAAACCCAGATTCATCTTCGTAAAAACGTATGGCCTCGGCTTTATCGTTAGTATTGTAAGACAACCAAGATTGTCCCTTTTTAATGGACTCCCCTTCTCTGATGAACACCTTCTCTCTTCCAGGAAAAACCAACTCAAGAACGTTAGCTCCATCAGCTACATTGGTTTCCAAGCGCTGCTGCGCATGAGCAAGATATTGTTGAGATTGAATAACAACTTTCTTATTGCCTGGAAAATTAAAGTCATAAGAATACTGATTATCGGTAATTGGTGTAAAAAACAATTTATCAGAGAAGGTAAACTGTTGCTTTTCATTGTGAGCAAAAACCTGAAAATAGGGATCCGATGTAAAAATCGAGTTAGAAGATTCTTTTTCTGGAATGAGCATTACCCCTTCATAACCAAAATACCTGGTAACTCCAGCACCTAAAATAACAACAATAAATCCAATATGGATGGTTAGCATGGTCCATTTCTTTTTTGAAAAAAGACCGTATCTTTTGATGTTGTATGTGAAGTTTATAAGAAGGAGAACTAAGATAAATTCAAACCATTTAGCATTAAATATGACCACTCTTGCAGTAATCGTATCATAACTATTCTCTATAAAGGTAGCAGTACCAATAGCAACAATAAATAAAAATAGCAAAAGAGCCATAGCTCTTGTAGAAATAAGAATCTGAAATAGTTTCACTTAATAATTTTAGTTGCGAAAATAGGAAAATTGAATGGTGAAAAACACAATGTTTTACTCAAAATTGATAATCTGCCATTTTCAGGTTCAATTTTAAATAAACAAAAACTATATTTAAACAAAAATCAATGATGAGTTACACAAATTCTGAAATTCGTTCTTTTGACTTGACTCCAATAACCCTCTACCATTGGGAGGCCAAGCAGCCTAAAGCAATTGTTCACATTGTTCATGGAATGAGCGAACATGCTGCAAGATATGATCATTTCGCAGAATTTTTAAGAGCAGCTGACATCTCCGTTGTTGCTTCAGATCTTAGAGGACATGGAAAAACTGCTGGTGAGCTAAAAAATGTTGGCCATTTTGCCACAAGAAATGGATGGGAGAAAGTTTGTAAAGACCTTCTGTTAATCACTGAAAAACAAATCGAAGAAAACCCACAACTTCCCATAGTTTTTCTAGGTCATAGCATGGGATCGTTTTTAGTTCGCAAATTATCTTATGATTACCCTGACTACGGAAATGGCTATATTTTTTCATCTACAGCTGGACATCCTGGTCTTCTAGGAATTGCCGGTGTTCGCATTGCGAAACTCAATGTTAAGCTCATGGGAAAAAGAAATAAATCTCAGCTTATGACGCAACTAACATTTGGAGATTTTAATAAAAAATACAAAGACAATAAAACAAAAAAAGATTGGCTATCAAGAGATGAAAATGTTGTAAATCAGTACATTAACGACCCTTACTGCATGCAAACATTTAGCTCTCAATTCTATAGCGATCTTGTAAATGGACTATTGGAAATAAACACCATTAGTAATATTTCAAAAATGAACAAAGAGAAACCCATTCTTTTTTTCGCAGGAGACATGGACCCCGTTGGAAATTACGGAAAAGGACCTGAAGAGGTAATGCTTAAAATGAAAAAAGCTGGAATTAAAAATATTGACTTTAAGCTCTACGAACAAGGTAGACACGAAATGCTTAATGAAACCAACAAAATGGAGGTTTATGAATTAATACTAAATTGGATACAATCAACGATTTTAAATGATTAAAGAAAACATAGCTAAAATAAACGCTCAGCTTACTGAAAAGGTAACGCTTGTAGCTGTATCTAAAACTAAACCTGCAGCACAAATTGAAGAAGCTTATCAAGCAGGTCAAAGGCATTTCGGAGAAAACAAAGTTCAAGAATTGGTTGAAAAGCATCAAAAACTCCCAAATGACATATCCTGGCACATGATTGGCCACCTTCAAAGAAATAAAGTAAAATATATCGCCCCATTTATAGCCCTTATTCACTCTGTAGACAGCCTAAGACTGCTTAAAGAAATTAATAAGCAGGGGCAAAAAAACAACAGAACAATAAATTGCCTGCTTCAGTTTCATATTGCTGTAGAGACTACTAAATTTGGTTTTTCAAAGGATGAAATACTCCCAATTATCAATTCTGAAGAATTTAGATCTCTTAACCACATTAATGTAGTTGGCATTATGGGAATGGCCAGCAATACTTCAGATGAAACTGTTCTAGCAAATGAATTTGAATCTCTAAAGAGTATATTTGATGACTTAAAACTAATTTTAAGTAATAACTCAAACTTCAATTGTTTATCTATGGGTATGAGTGGTGATTACAAATTAGCCATCAAAAAAGGATCAACAATGGTTAGAATTGGAAGTACAATTTTTGGAAAACGTTAATTTAAATTGGCTTCAAAAAAATTAGAAAGAGTAAAAGCCTTATTCATGGGTAAAAAAACACAATCCATCTAAAAAATGAATCACCGAATAAAAAACCCTCTAGATTTGTAGCAGGGGTAGTCAAATATATGTTGCTAACGCAACTTATTTGAGGGGAGCTTTTCTAAAGCTCCCTTTTTTTATGCCTATTTTTTTCCAACAAAACATGCTTCTTTATTCTTTATTGTACATTTGCAAAAAAAACATTTTAACACATTAATGATGAGCACTTCTACCATCAAAAAGAACGATTTCAATCAATCCATTTTAAATGATTTAAAATCTGACAATAAGACAAAAATCAAAAACGCTTTTAAAAAAATTACCAATAAAGGGAAACCTTCTATTATTCAACCGCTTATTGAACTCTATTGCCAGCATGATACGGATACCCATGTTAAAAATGAAATAAAAGCCGTTTTTAGCCAATTTAAGACTTCAAAAGCTCTTC
This sequence comes from Parvicellaceae bacterium, assembly GCA_045561415.1. Lineage (GTDB taxonomy): Bacteria > Bacteroidota > Bacteroidia > Flavobacteriales_D > Parvicellaceae. The sequence goes on along the minus strand of JBJKXU010000042.1, from coordinate 10,977 downwards.
CTATACTCATAGACAACTTATCTCACAAAGAAAACAGCGTGAAAGAGCTGGTTCTTTATTCTATATGGAGCTCGAACCTAGACGCTACAGATTACATCCCACAAATTATTTCTTGTGCTTGTAATGGAGATTTCATGGTCGCCCTTGAAGCACTTACTTTAATTGAAAACCTAGAAGGCCCTTTCAATGAGCAAGACCTAATTGAAAGTATGATAACTTTAAACGAATACTTAACCAACCAAACTGACGACAAAAAAGACCTAATAAATTCAATGCTTGAAACCATAAAAGCTTTTGAGGAACAAATACAAATCTAATTGAGAAAACAAAACAGCATTTCAGTCTTAGGATCGGGAAACGTAGCTACTCACTTAACCAAAGCACTTAGCACAAAAGGGTATACTATAGACATGGTATACAACCACACTTTAGCCAATGCCCAAACGCTTGCTAGACAAATCAACTGCCCATACACCAATTCAATTAAGGATTTACCTAAAGCGTCTTCAGTTTACCTTATCGCCCTAGCTGACAGTCATATATTAAAGACCTTAAACCAGCTAGAGCTTAACCATCCCTTTTTAGTTCACACATCGGGAAGCTTTGACTCCTCACAACTTAATAAGTTCACTTCAAATTGGGGATGCTTTTACCCAATGCAAACATTTAAAAAAAACCAACCAACAACACTTAAAGGTAGCTCGGTTTTTATAGAATCTAACAACGAAAAAAACAACGAGCTACTTAATAATATCGCTAAGGATTTAGATTGCAACTCCTATTCTATTAACTCCAAACAAAGAAAACAGCTTCATATAGCAGCAATCGCCACCAACAACTTCTCCTATCACCTATTTAGCTGTATTCAGCAGTACTGCAATAAAAACAACCTACCCTACGAATCTTTAAACCCACTTATTGAAGAAACGCTTAAAAAAATTGCTCTTAACGAACCTTTTAAGCATCAAACAGGACCAGCAATAAGAAATGAAGATGCAGTTATTGAAAATCACCTTGAATTATTAGCTGAGGATAAAAATTTATTAGAAATTTATTCATTATTAAGCAAACAAATCAAAAAACAAACATGAGCTATAAAAAAGCATTGGCTAACATTACCACATTTATTTTTGATGTTGACGGAGTTCTAACAGATGGAGGTGTTATTCTTGACTCTTCTGGAGAAATGGTAAGAACCATGAATACTAAAGATGGTTTTGCTATGCAACATGCCATAAAAAAAGGATACAATATCTGTATAATTACTGGAGGCAACTCTCAAATGGTAAAAGAACGCTTACTCCATTTAGGAATAAAAGATGTTTTTTTAGCTGCTCACCAGAAATTAGAAATTTTCAATGCTTATTTAGAAAAAAACAACTTGACAACAGATCAAGTGCTGTACATGGGAGATGATTTACCGGATTATCCATGCATTGAAGCAGCTGCTGTTGGGGCTTGCCCTCATGATTCGGCTGTAGAAATAAGAGAAATATCTAATTATATTTCTCATATTAATGGTGGGAAAGGATGTGTAAGAGATGTGATTGAACAAACCCTTAGACTCCACAACAAATGGTTTGACAAAGACAGCTTTTCATGGTAAAAGAAGTGATTAAAGCAATCCGATTAAAAAACCTAATCTTACTAAGTTTAATCTTCTTTACTGTAGAACTATTTTTTTATTTAAAAGTCCCCTTTTGCTCATTTAATCTTCATAGCTTTTTACTTTATTCAAGTGCTCTTCTTTGTGCTGCTTCAGGATACATTATCAATGATTATTTTGACAAACAAAGTGACACAATTAACAATAAACTAAACAAAAGCTCCCTTTCTAGAAAGTCATTACTTGTTATTTGCCTAACACTTATTTTAGCCTCTTTGTCAGCAGCTATTTTATTTAACAACAACAGCTACCTATACATTAATATTTTTTGCATCCTGTCCTTGTTTTTATACTCATGGAAACTACAACACCTTCCTATTATAGGAAACCTAGTTATTGCACTACTCGCAGGAATTTGCCCATTGCTAGTTTTCTTTTCCCATTTAGAAATAGCACCACATTTACCCATTCTAACTGACAACCAACTTCTAACACTAGCAATACCCTTCTATTATGCCTGCACTGCATTTACCACTACATTTTCAAGAGAAATTGCAAAAGACCTTGAAGACATTAAGGGAGACCAAGCCCAACATGCCCAAACCCTACCCATTGCATTTGGAGCTAAAACAGCAAAATTTACGATCATTTTTCTTCTTGGCACTACGGCAACACTCACCTTATTCGCTTTAATTAATTATCAATTAATTGGAATTTCACTCATAACAGCTATTTCTGTTTTAATTTTACTATTAATACCAATTTTATTTTTGATACTCAAAACCTACACGGCCAACAACAAAGAAGATTTCAACCATTTAAGCAATGGACATAAAGTGCTATTTCTTATGGCCAATGTTGTGTTATTAATTCATACTATTTTTTAAAATGATTGATCAAATAATCGAAAAATACGATGTGGTTTTAGGATCTAAATCTCCTAGAAGAAAAGAGCTACTTCAAAAGCTTATTCCAACTTTCAAAATTATAGCGCCAGCTGTAAAAGAAGATTACAGCCCGCTATTAGTTAAAGAAGAAATAGCCACCTTTTTAGCAGAACTCAAATCAGCTACATTCACTCCCAATGAAAACCAGCTTATCATTACCGCAGACACCATAGTTTGCATTAAAGATGAGGTCCTTGGCAAACCCAAAGACCAAAAAGAAGCTCACCAAATGCTTAAGAAGCTCTCTGGGGAGACTCACCAGGTAATTACTGGAGTAACCATAAAGAACCTGCATAAAAAAATTACATTTCATGACAAAACTGATGTCACATTCTACCATCTTTCTGAAAATGAAATAACCAACTACATTAAAAACTGCAAACCCTTTGACAAAGCAGGTTCTTACGGGATTCAAGAATGGATGGGATATTTTGGCATTTCAAAAATGAATGGAGATTATTTTAATGTTATGGGATTACCCATTCATTTACTTTACAGGAAAATACAGGAATTTTAGCATTTATTATGCCGCTTTTTCAACTAAATTAAAATCGAGACCTTTAAACATCATCCCAAAATCTTTTCCTGAATCAATCATATCATAATCATCAGATTCGTAAACCCAATCAACATTAATTGTAAAACCATTTTCAAGAACAGCTTCGTTAAATAACCCAAAAATTTTATATAACATTCTTGCAGTAGAAGTGTTGAAATAATCAAAATCCACTAACATGTTTAGTTGATTCTCTTTTTCAGAAGACTGAATGTAGTTTTTAGCCAATTTAAAAATAGGATCATAAAATTTTTGTGCGTTTTCGGGGTAAGAAACGCCTTTAAATACAAATCTTTTACGTTTAATATCCCAAATTACTTCTGGTGTGTTCTTTGAGCCACTAATGGCTAATTCTTGGTTATTCATACTATTATTATTCACAACTTATAACAAATATAAATCACAACTATTGTTACTGGTCATAACAATTTCCCAACGTATAAAAAACAACTGTTAAGCTAAACTTTCAATAGCTAGCTTATAAGAATTTAACCCAAAACCTGCAATAACCCCTTTACAATAAGCTGCAATTAAAGAATGATGTCGAAACTCCTCTCTAGCGTAAACATTTGAAATATGAACTTCAATAGTTGGCACACTTACGGAAGCTACAGCATCAGCAATAGCTACCGAGGTATGAGTATAACCACCAGCATTTAAAACAATACCGTGGGAGGAAAAACCCACTTCTTGAATTTTACTTACAATTTCTCCTTCAATATTACTTTGAAAACAAACTAGCTCAAAAGACGGGAAAAAAGACTGAAGTTCTATAAAAAACTCCTCAAAGCTCTTAGCTCCATAAATTTCGGGCTCCCTCTTACCTAGCAGGTTTAAATTAGGCCCATTTATAATAATAATCCTATTCAACTATTTAATAAATGTGATGGTTAATGGATATTTATAAACCTGCCCATCATTCGCTTTAATTGCACCAATAACTGAAAAAACAATCGTACAAATAAGTACCGCAAAAATCGTAACAAAACCTATTAAAACCAACATTAAAATCATACTTATAACAATATAAATAACGCTGCTTATCATCCAATTTAATATGTTTTTACCGTGCTGATCTATTATTTCACTTTTGTCTTTATTGGTTGACCACATAACAATAGGCAATACCAAACCAGCAGCAGGAACTATGTAACTAGCAAATTGAGAAAGATGCATCAATAAACAAAATTGATTCATCTCCATTCCCCAAGGCTTAAAATCATCAATAGGTTCTTGAACAGATTCTTTTACAGATTCTTTTACAGGTTCTTTTACAGGTTCTTGTGCAGACTCTTGTGCAGACTCTTGTGCAGACTCTTGTGCAGACTCTTGTGCAGACTCTTGTGCAGGCTCTTGTGCAGGCTCTTTCGATTCTAGTTTATTTTCTTCTGACATAATATTAGAAATTAGATTTTTACTAAATTAAACAAATAGCATTTTAAAACTACAAAAAACATCCTCTACCTAACATAATCTTGCTTTTTAACCAAAGCGTAATCTTCGTTATCCAATTCTAAATAACCTAGCTCGTAAATAAAATAATAGGTTTTACCTTGCTTTGTTTTATATATGTTGGTGTAATAATAGAAATTAAAGCCATTCAACAGTAACTCTTCTTTAGTTGTTCTAGCTTTCTCCTTAGGCATGAGTTTTTGTAAAATTCTTCTGTTTTTTCTTAAAACAACATTCACTTTTCTAACATATTCATTCGCATCTTTATTTAAGTTGTTATTGAAAGAATTTCTGCATTGATCGTTACAAAATTTCTTATCTGCCCTACCCATTAGTTTTTCACTACACTCTAAACATTCTCTTTCCATAATAATCTTGTCAAATTCAAAAAACATCCCTCAACTAACCAATTTAAAATGAGTATAGTCGACAAAAAACGAATAAAATCGTTTAACAACCTGCTACAAAAATTTAATCACCAATGTTTGCCAACATGAAACAACTACAACAAATCCAACAACGGCTAATTATTAGAAGGTATAGCCCATCAACAGTTAACACTTATCTAAGCTGTTTGAAAAACTTCTTTACTTATTACAATTTACAAAAAACAGAAGAACTATCAAAAGAAGAACTTCTTGTTTATTTAGAACATTTAGTGAAAAAAGGCTACTCTAAAAGTGCTCAAAATCAACACATTAATGCCATTAAATTTTACTACGAAAAGTTTCTAGAACGTGAAAAACAATATTACTATATAGACCGCCCAATAAAGGATAAAAAACTACCAGTTGTTCTAAGCAAAGAAGAAGTACAACTCCTTTTTAATCAAATTTACAACCTAAAACATAAAACCATACTTGTGCTTATTTATTCTTGCGGCCTAAGAATATCTGAGCTCATAAACCTTAGAATTAAAGACATTGATAACAAACGCATGCTCATACAAATACGCAACTCTAAGGGAAATAAAGACAGACAGGTACAGCTAACCGATCAAATTTTATTATTACTTAGGAAATACTTCACAGCCTACAAACCCAACCATTATTTAATAAATGGCCTTAACAAGAATACATACTCAACAGCAAGTATTCAGAAAATAATAAAACGTGCTGGTTTAAAAGCCGGAATCAATAAAAACATTACTCCACACACCTTAAGACATAGTTTTGCAACTCACCTACTAGAAGACGGAATAGACATAAGGTATATCCAAACAATATTAGGACACAGCAATATCCAAACTACTCAAATCTACACCCACGTTTCTAGCCAGCATCTTAAAAACATAAAAAATCCTACAGACGATATGAATATTTTATAACTTCACATATAACAAGAATAAACGTAATACGTTTATCGTTACGTTGCCACACATAAAAAAAAACGAATGAAGAAAATACTCCTGACAATTTTGACAATTGGAATTTTAGCTTTCCTCGTCTATTGGGGAACTGAAATGTATCAATTTGCTGACGGAGTAAAAAAGGACGCTGTTCGACTTGAGAATTTCAAACTTGGACAGTCTATCCAAAACGGAGATATTATTTTCCAAACTTCACAATCAAGTCAAAGTAAAGCGATTCAATTGGCGACTGACTCCAAGTATAGTCACATGGGAATTATTTACGAAAATGACGGACAATTTCTCGTTTACGAAGCTGTTCAACCAGTAAAACTGACACCATTGACAGAATGGATAAATCGTGGAGAGAATGGACATTATGTAATTAAACGACTTGAAAATGCAGACCAAGTGTTGACGAGTTCGACTTTGTCCAAGATGAAACAAATTGGTGAGCAGTTTAAAGGGAAACCATATGACATTTACTTTGAGTGGTCAGACGATAAGATCTATTGCTCTGAACTTGTTTGGAAAATGTACAAGCAAGCAACAAACATTGAAATCGGAAAGCTTGAACAGCTTTCTGACTTTGACTTGAGCAATGAAACTGTGAAAGCTAAAATGAAAGAACGTTACGGAAGCAATATTCCAATGGACGAGAAAGTAATCTCTCCAGCAGCAATGTTTAATTCGGACAAATTGATAACAATAGAAGAAAAATAAAAAATACGTGTGGCAACAACGGGTATAGTGCATGCCCTGCGGGACACGCACCATACCCAAAACGTTGGCGCACATGCAAAAAATGACAAGACCAATCAAAATAAAAATTGTTGGCCGACCCTCTGAAGTAAGAATGGGTTCACCTTACAATTCCTGCGAACTTGACTTCACGGGAACGACTTTGGACTTACCTACAAATAATTGGCAAGACAAGTTTGCTTGGTCAAGTGACAACAAATATTTGGGACTTATTCAATGGAACTTTGACAATAACGAACCAGGTTTTCATTTTTATATTATTGACACCAGAACTAACACCTTAACTATTACAGAAAGAATAATGGGATTGGTCAACGACATGAAAATTAAAGACGATAAAATACTTTACAACAAGTTCCTGCATAATAGAGAAAAATCTAAACCCAAAGACCTTTGCTGTCATGTGGACGAAGAATACGAAATAGAAAAATAAAAAACACGATGCGCCAACAAAACCTATACACAATGCGGGCTGAAGGAGTAACCGAAAGGGCTGTGCTTATATCCCGCCAAAGCTCCGCTTTGACGTTTTTGTTGAATATAATTAAAAACACAAAACGCAGCTTCGGCTACCGTTTGTGCAAGTTTGAAAAGTTTGGCTTTTCAATCCCGCACTGCGCATAGCCAAAACGTTAGCTTACATTAAATATGATTGATGAAAAAGAGAGAAATCAGAAAACTTGCAAGTGAATTATATAAAGAAGGTAAAACAAGACAAGAAACCTTTGATATTTTAATCAAAAAAGTTAAAAAACCAATAACTTACACAGCTGATGTTTTAAAATATTTCCCTCCATTAAGTACAAGAAAAAAATTCAAAAATATATATTGGTCACTTTTATCATTAATAATTATATCTGAAATATTAATTATAATTAGCAAAATACCTTTTTTTTACAAAAGCAATCTTATTATTGATTTTTTAAATTCAGGTCTTGAATCATTTACTTCAAACAGTATACTTACTTTTATCTTATTAGTTTGCATTCCTTTTTTAAGTTGGATTTCTGCAGTTATAACAATAATCTTAAATCATATAAAATACAATCTTAATTATTTATACTTAATTATTCCATATTACATAACATCTGTTTTTTTTGGCCTTTTTCCATTTATAAGAATGGTATTCTTTGGAATGCCATTCTCAACTCTCAGATACGGAGAAAAAGAATATTGGGGAACTGATTGGTATGAAGTCGAACATAAAGGTATTGATACATATATATTTTATTTATCATTATATCTAATGACAATTACAATCTTATTACTTTGCTTTATTTTAAAGAAGAAAATGGCTCCTAAATACCAAAAGAAACAAATAGCTTATTTAGATAAATCGGGAAAAAAAAGGATGAAACTTTTGATTAAATTTAATGATTAACGTAAGCTAACACAGTCTAAACCAAATTGCATAACTTGGTTTAGCCGTAACGTTGAACAAAATAAAACCCCTAAAATGAAAACAATAGAAAAAATATTAGCTTCTGTAATAGTTTTATCCGGATTACTTCATCTTTTCAAAATAGTTAACATGCATGTTATTAGAGATGATGGTTGGAATGGTTATGAATATACCTTAGTCGAAAATGATTTTGGAACTCAATATGGTGAAATAGTATTTATACTTTTCTTTTGTAGTTTTTTAGCTCTTTCTACAATTTACTTTTATTTAAGCTTTTTGTTATTAAATGACATTGGTTTTAGAAAGGTTTTTAATAAAGAATCCTATAAAAACTTATCAACTTATAAAATTATCTCATCTATTATTTTGGGGTTAGGCTATTCAACTATAATAATTGGTATTCTATTTAAACTACAACTCTGGCCAGGATCAACAACAATTTTATTAATTGGTATTATCATCTCAATTTCAATATTTATCTCAAATATTATTAAATCAAATAGTAAGCTTTCAAAAAAAACAATTATTAGATTTTCTACTCTATTGATTTTCGGGATTTTATTTTTATTTATTTCTGATTTATCAGTTATGGAATTTAAATTAAATCAATCCAAAATAAAATATCCTAAATATGCTGAAGCATATTTTAAATTTTTAGAAAATCAAACAGATGATTCATTATATGAATTAAAAGAGATAGAATATTATAAAATTCTTTATCCAGACACTAAATTTAAAGACTATAATGATGTGTTAATTTTTCAGGATAAATTTGAAAGAATACACTAAATGATTGTCTTAATTTGTTCAACACAGTCTAAACTAAATTGCATAACTTAGTTTAGACGCAACGTTGTACGCAATTAATAAATTCAGATGAAACATATTCTATATATATTAATCTTATTTGCACTAATCAATTGTAGTGAAGATAAACACTCTTCTGAAATTCAAAAAACAACAAACGATTCAACAAGCAACGTTGAAGATCATAAGGAAATAACAAAAGATAGTATTAACTATAAAAAGTCTAAAATTGACTCCTTAGAGGAATTTAAATTGGTAATTAAAAAAGCTTATGAAACAAATCCAATTGATTGGATAAAAGAAAGCGTTATCCATCCTGATCTAGGTTTAAGTATTTTATCAACACCAGGTGTTCACATCAGCGTAGAATATATAAAAACCACTGCAGAATTAACTAAACTTAATGGATATCCAAGTCTTCTAGATATAAAAAGTGATTTAGAAGGGCTCTACATGAACATAGAACATCCTAAATTTCAAGAGTTAATTAAGCGCTCAAATTATTATGCTGAAACTCTTGGAGGTGTGAAATGGGGACATGAAGCGTTTAATATTTACGCCCCTGAACAAAGACTAGGCTATCTTGTTTTAGATCATATTTATGATGACTATTCAGACTTCGTCAGAATTGACAGTCTATTTTATTTTCTTGCCTCAAAAGGCTTAACAGACGCATCACATGTAAATAATGAAAGTGACTTTTTTAATGATGAGTTGTTGCGTAATCAATTAATTACTGTTATTTCTAATACGAATTCTGAAAATCTCGATAGGTTTATTGAAAGTATTATTAAGAAAAAACCAAACTATGAATTAATCACAGGAAAAGGAGGTCAAAAACATGACATTGGCGAGTTCATTATATATGGTTCAGGACCTTATATTGATTTTCTTCGAATAGATGGGAAATTGTATTTATACAGCGTAGATTATAATGACTCTTATGATCAACATTTCTGATAAAATAAACTCATTTAAAAAAATAAAGCGTACAACACAGTCTAAACTAAATTATCTAACTTAGTTTAGACGCAACGTTGTACGGCATCTAACTCAACCGAAAGCAACAATTAACTTAAAAATAATTTTCCAAGTGCATATATCTAAAAATATAACATTAAATTTTTGAAAAAAAGGCACAAATGAAAAAATTAAAAAATTCACTTATACTAGCCTTAACCTTTATCACAATGCTTACAAGCTGTGAAAAAGATGAAGAAAATACCAATATTGCAAATACTGACAATTTAGAACAAATTGGTATCATAAGCCAATGGAAACTTGACTCTAGAGAGATCAATGGAATTTCAAGTTTAGCTGTCGAATGTTGTGATTACATAGACTTTGAAATGGATAGTGATCCAAATGATTGGAGTGGTTTATTCAATGCATTTGGAACGGGGTATAATACAAATGGTGTATTTGAATTGGACACATCTAATAAAACAATTGATTTCTCATATAATGATGATCAGAGACTTTACAACATCCAAATTTCAGATACTAGAATAGTATTTAATTACATGGACAATAGTGACTCCATTGTTGAACACTGGCTTAAGGAAGAATAATAACGACCGTACAACAATACCTAAACCAAATTGCATAACTTGGTTTAGCCAAAACGTTGTATTTAATTAATATTATGAATGACTACCTAAATAGTGTGATAAAACAGTTCGAGTATTATAAATCACTTGCTGAAAAAACATTTGAACAATTACCAGAAGACAAACTATTCTGGAAATACAATAACGAAAGTAATAGCATTGGAATTCTTGTAAATCATATTTCTGGAAACATGCTTTCTAGATGGACAGATTTTTTGAATTCAGATGGCGAAAAAGAATGGCGTAATAGAGATAGTGAATTTGAAGATCTAATTAAGTCTAAGGAAGAATTACTTTCTAAATGGAACAATGCATGGAAATGTCTATTTGACACCTTAAAAAGCTTAAATGAAGATGATTTAAATAAAATTGTCTACATAAGAAATATGGGACATTCAGTAACTGAGGCAATTAATAGACAATTGGCGCATTATCCATACCATATTGGTCAAATTGTTTTTATCGGCAAAATGGCACAAAACAATGA
>JBJKXU010000041.1:0-24419 GCA_045561415.1 Parvicellaceae bacterium | reverse complement strand
ATCTCCTATGAATTAAAGAATAAAATAGAAAATTTATCCTCTAACAATAAAGATCAAACGCAATTTCCGCTGCTGCATTGTATTGTGCCAAATAAAATATTGCCAAAAGAAGAATTTGAAAATTCAAACCCCACTAAAAATTCAACGTTCAACTTTAAACCAGAGTTTAACAAGCAAGAGTACATAGCCAAAATAAAAAAAGTCAAACACCATATTCAGCAGGGGGACATCTATGAAACTAACTTTTGCTATAGCTGGTCTACAAATCAGAAATTAGAAAATAGCTTTCTTCTTTATCAACGGTTAAAAGCGCTTACCCAAGCCCCATTTTCGGTATATGCAGAATTAAAAGACCACATTGTTTTATCTGTAAGTCCAGAGCGATTTATAAAAAAGAGAGGCAATCAGTTAATTTCAGAACCCATTAAAGGCACCGCTAAAAGGAAAAATGATAAGACCGCAGACCAGGTACAAATTAAGCTGCTAGCATCCGACCCAAAAGAAAGAGCTGAAAACATAATGATTGTAGATCTTGTTAGGAATGATTTAAGTAAAGTAGCGATTAAAAACTCGGTTTCGGTAAAAGAGCTCTGCAAGATCTACTCATTTAAAAACATTCATCAGATGATATCGAAAGTTTCCTGTACGGTATCAGAGGATGTTTCCTTTTCGACTATACTCAAAGCTTTATTCCCAATGGGCTCCATGACCGGGGTTCCAAAAATTAGATCTATGAAGCTAATGGACACCTACGAAGAGACACAAAGAGGTTTATATTCTGGTTCTATTGGAGTAATGCAGCCCAATGGAGATTTTGATTTAAACGTAGTTATCAGGACCATTATTTATAATAAATCAAAAGAATCTTTATCTTTTAGCGTTGGAGGAGCAATTACAATAGACAGCTCTCCTGAAAAAGAATACCAAGAAACATTAACCAAAGCAGAAGCATTATTAAAAGCATGTCAATAGATAACATAGAAAAATCGTTTCATTCTTTTTTTCTTAGAAACAACATCCCTACTGATGCTAAGTTTTTAATTGCTGTTTCTGGTGGAGTAGATTCTATGACCTGTTTAGCACTTGCCCTTAAGCTAAATTTAAAAATAGCTGTTGCGCATGTTAATTTTCAGCTTAGAGCTCAGGAGGGCGATGCAGAAACTCAACTGGTAACCCAATTCTGTAAAAAAAACAAAATTCCAATCTATGTTTTAAAAAAAGACACAAAAAAATATGCAACTACTAATAAGCTTTCTATCCAGCAAGCTGCCAGAGCTATTCGATATGACTTTTTCAAAAAATTGATTCTTGAAAATGCGCTTAATTACGTTATTACCGGACATCATAAACAAGACAACATTGAAACCTTCTTTATAAACTCAATAAGAGGAAGTGGATCGTCAGGACTTGGTGCAATACCTAATGAACGAGAACAATTTATTCGTCCTTTACTTGATACATCAAAAAATACAATTTACGATTATGCAGCAAAAAATGGTATTCCATTTTCTGAAGACAGCAGTAATTTATCTTCTAAGTATGATAGAAATTTTCTAAGAAATGAAATTATCCCACAATTAGAAAACAGATTTCCCAACTTCAATAAAGGGGTGAATAACACCATAGCAACCATAAAAAAAGACTATGAGCTTCTTCAGCAATTAGTAAATGAAAAAACAGCCCCCTTTATAAAAGAGCTTGAGGGATGTATTTATGTTGCTGAAAACAAACTAGGGTCAGAAATATGGTATCAACATCTTAAGCACTATGGATTTAACTACGCTCAGGTAAATAGTCTTGTCAACCTAAAAGACCATACAGGCAAAAAATTCATTGCTAAAGACTACATCCTCTATGTTGACAGGGCACAGTGGATTATCACATCAAAAAAGAATTCTCATGAAGCTCATCATGTGTTTTCTGCAGATTTTCAAACAACTGCTCCAATTACTATTTCCGGAGCCCTCATTGAGCCTCCAGAATCGCTAAAAGTTGCAAGCACTGTAGCCTTGTTGGATTTTGATTTATTATCATTTCCCTTAATCATCAGAAAATGGGTGCCTGGAGACTATTTCTTTCCTATCGGGTTAAACAAGAAAAAGAAATTAAGTGCCTTTTTTATTGACAACAAGTTCTCTCCAATTGAAAAGGAAAACACGTGGGTTCTTGAAAACAATAAAGAAATTATATGGGTAATTGGAGCAAGAATTAGCGACAACTATAAAATAAGTAGCAACACTAAAAACTGCTTAAAACTAAGTCTCTGCTAGATTAAAATGAAAATATATTTCTTCTTTAAGTAACTATTTTTTTCTTTTTACGTAAAATTACTTCTCACATCACTTTACTAAAACTTAAATTATATGGTCACTACCTATTCTACAGTAGTTGTTGAAAAAGAAGCTATTCCTTCGTTAAATTTCCCTTCTGAACCAATAGACAAATCCAATCAGCAGATTCAGGCACTTAAAAAAAAGCTGAAAAGATCTATGATTTTAGGTAATGTTCACCGTACTAAAATGCGGATTATTTTTGAGGACATTGAAGGTGTTAAAGAAGTGCAAACTACCATTTGGGCTGTTGGAGACAAAAACATTGTTCTAAAAAAAGGGGTAACCATACCTATTCATCGACTTATTGATGTAATTCTTTAATCTACTTGCTGTTAAGATTCCAATAAAGTAACTCTTTTAATATCTAAGGATTCACTTAATCTTTTACCTTTAACATTAAATTTTATTTATGATGTTTAAAAAAACTTATCTATCATTTCTTTTTATTTTAAGTGTTTTATTCTCATTTGGTCAAATTGAAGATCCAAGTGAAAAAGTTAGTTGGGAAATTAGCTATGAACAAGTTAATTGTGAGGTTACCTTAATTGCAAAAGTTACTATGGCTGAACATTGGCACATCAGCGCTTCCAATTTGCCATTAGATTGTTTTTCAATACCAACAAGTATAACCATTAGTGACCACTCCGATTATGATGTACAGGACTCAACATATGAACCTAAGCCCATTCACCTGTACGATTCATTAATTGATGAACATCTATATTGGCATTCAGGCACAATTGAAATTCGAAAAAAAATTATACTTAAAAGTAAAGACGATATTACAATTAAAGGGTACTACTCTTTTCAAACTTGTGATGACACCCATTGTCTTCCTCCATATGATGAAGATTTTGAAATATCTGTAAAAGGATGTTCATCTGAAGAATCAGGAAGTTTACTTAATACAACAACTAATGACGGAGAGGAGTCCTCAAATAAATCCCTACTAGTTATTTTCTTTTTATCTTTTATAAGTGGTTTTGCCGCCTTGCTAACTCCATGTGTGTTCCCAATGATTCCTATGACGGTGAGTTTTTTTACTAAGCAAAGTAAAAACAAATCTACAGGTATTAGAAATGCCATATTCTATGGGATTTCAATTATATTGATATACGTTGTCCTAGGTACTCTCGTAACAGCTATTTTCGGTTCTGATGCTTTAAATGCGCTATCAACTAACGTTTGGTTTAATGTCTTATTCTTTATTTTATTAGTTGTTTTTGCCATTTCATTTATGGGCGCTTTTGAAATTACACTTCCAAACTCATGGATCAATAAAGCTGATTCTGCCTCTGACAAAGGAGGGTTAATTGGTATTTTCTTTATGGCTTTCACCTTAGCACTAGTTTCTTTTTCCTGTACAGGACCAATTGTTGGAACTCTTCTTGTTGAAGCCGCTACTATTGGAGGAATTGGACCATTTGTAGGAATGTTTGGGTTTTCTTTAGCTCTTGCTCTACCTTTTGGATTATTTGCTGCTTTTCCTGGTTGGTTAAACTCTCTTCCAAAATCTGGAGGCTGGTTAAATACAGTAAAAGTTTTTCTTGGGTTTCTGGAACTTGCCCTAGCTTTTAAGTTTTTATCCAATGCTGATTTAGTTGTTCAAGGTCATTACCTGGAAAGAGAATTATTTCTAGCTATTTGGATAGGCGTTTTTACTGTCCTTGCTCTTTATTTATTTGGTTTTATTTCTTTACCTCACGACAGTCCAATTGAAAGACTATCAGTAGGTAGAACAATTTTAGGAATTACTACAGTCATTTTTGTCATCTACCTTATTCCTGGATTATGGGGAGCACCTTTAAAACTAATAAGTGGATTCCCACCTCCTATGGCTTATAGCGAATCCCCATTTGGAGTAGGTTCTTCTAAAGGTGGCAACATGGCTCATAATTCCGATCACCATAGTAGTGAGACACATATTGGACCCCAAGGACTTCCTGTTTTTCATGATTTAGAAGAAGGGCTAGCCTTTGCAAAAGAAAATAACAAACCCGCTTTTTTAGATTTCACAGGTCACGCTTGTGTTAATTGTAGAAAAATGGAAGAAAATGTTTGGGGAGAACCAGGGGTTATTGAAATATTAACTAATGATGTTGTTGTCATTTCATTATATGTCGATGACAAAAGGGAGCTTCCTGAAGACCAACAAATAGAAGTAGAAATCTATGAGGGGAAAATGAAAAAATTAAAAACCATTGGAAATAAATGGAGTCATTATCAAGCTACTAACTACAAGGCAAATACTCAGCCTTATTATAGAATGCTTGGCCCCAATGGAGAAGATTTAAACAATGGGTCTGCAGATTATGAACACCATGGAAATGCAGAAGATTTCAGTTCTTGGCTTTCAAAGGGGTTAGAATTATATGAAAAAGCAGAGTAAATGACAGCTTGCTTTTTAATCCTTTCCTTGTTATTCTCGAGTTGTTTTGGTTTTTCTCAAAACCCTGTAAACTGGGAAATTGAGCAAAACATAGAAAAATCTAGCCTTCTTATACACGCAAAGATTGACAGCTCTTGGCACCTGTATGCTGTAAAGGTTCCTAACCCAAACGAAGGGCCTCTGCCTACGGAATTTCATTTTGCTGAAAGCCAACACTACCAGCTAATTGGAGAAATCCAAGAAGGTAATCCCATTTCAGTCTATGACCACAATTTTGGCGTACAAGTAAGCTACTATGAAAAAGAAGCCAGCTTTGAGCAGGCCATAAAAGTAATTGCTAATAATGCTGAGTTAAGCTTAGAAATTGCCTACATGGTATGCAACGAATCCATGTGCATTCCATTCAATGACACTTTTAAAATCCAGCTTAAAAACTAATCGCTAATATTTGGTGACAACCATCTTTTCATCCTCTGAAGATCAACTCCCTTTCTTTTCGCTAAATCTTCAACCTGGTCCATTTTAATTTTTCCTAATCCAAAATATTTAGCGTCAGGATGGGCAAAGTACCAACCAGAAACTGATGCTGCGGGAAGCATAGCAAGTGACTCGGTTAATGAAACTCCAGTAAGTGCTGTGGCGTTCAATAATTTAAATATAGTTTCTTTTTCTGTGTGGTCTGGACAAGCAGGATATCCAGGAGCAGGTCGTATTCCTAAATATTTTTCTTTTATTAATTCTTCATTATTAAGCGCTTCTTTTTTAGCATATCCCCAATAAACTGTTCTGACCTGTTGATGAAGGTATTCAGCAGCTGCCTCTGCTAATCGATCAGCAAGGGCTTTTAACAATATAGCATTATAATCATCTAGCTGCTCTTCAAATTCAGCTACTTTTTTCCCAATATTCAATCCTGCAGTAACAACAAAAGCTCCTATGTAATCTTCTTTATTTGTAGCCTCTGGTGCAATATAATCTGAAAGCCCCTTGTTAGGAGCTCCTTTAACCTTATGAAGTTGCTGTCTTAAAGAATTAGAAACAGCGATTTTATTTCCAGAATCATCTAAAATATTTATTTCATCATTTTCTGTTGAATTGGCCTTCCATATTCCAAAAACTCCTTTTGCTTGAAGCCAATCTTCATTAATAATATGATCAAGCATAGTAAGCGCATCTTTATAGAGCTTTGTAGCTTCTTGCCCCACTACATTGTCATTTAAAATTTTTGGGAATCTACCGTGAAGCTCCCAAGTTTGAAAAAATGGAGTCCAATCAATGTAATTTAAAAGCGTGGTTAAATTTATTTTATCTAATTGATGAACACCTGTTTTATTTGGCTTAACAGCAGAAAAATTCTCCCAATCCAGCACCAATTTATTAGCTCTAGCCTTTTGAATACTTAAAAACTTTTTTTGCTGCTTTTTGTTGGCGTACTGATCTCTTATTCTGTTGTAATCTTGCTTTATTTCATTTTCATAATTTTCTTTATTGTCTCCTAGTAAACTATTAACCACAGTAACAGCTCTTGAAGCATCTAACACATGAACTGCTTGACTATGGGTAAGTTCTTGTTCAATTTTAACAGCTGTATGTACCCTCGATGTGGTGGCTCCTCCAATTAATAAAGGCAGATGAACTTTTCGCTTTGTCATCTCTATAGCCACATCAATCATCTCATCTAGGGAGGGAGTAATTAAACCACTAAGACCAATAATATCTGCATTTTCAGCTAAGGCCCTATCTAAAATCTTATTAGCAGGAACCATTACTCCTAAATCAATAATTTCAAAATTATTACACCCAAGAACAACACCAACAATATTTTTACCTATATCATGAACATCCCCCTTGACAGTAGCCATAATAATTTTACCATTACTCTGAATTTCACCGCCTCCCTTTTCTTTCTCAATAAAAGGCGTAAGGTATGCAACCGCTTTTTTCATTACCCGTGCAGATTTTACAACCTGAGGAAGAAACATTTTTCCAGAACCAAAAAGATCTCCAACAACGTTCATCCCACTCATTAAGTGATTCTCAATTACTTCTAAAGGTTTAGCGCTTTCAATTCTTGCTTGTTCAGTATCTTGCTCAATAAACTCCGTTATTCCTTTTACAAGAGCGTACTCAATTCTTTTATTAAGTGGAAATGCTCTCCACTCTAAAACCTTATCTTCTTTTTTAGCCCCACCTTTAACAGACTCAGCAAAATCCAACAATCTTTCTGTGGCATCTGGCCTTCTATTAAGAAGAACATCTTCAACCCTATCTAACAAACTTTTTGGAATACTATCGTAGACTTCCAACATTGTTGGGTTAACAATACCCATGTCCATTCCTTCATTAATGGCGTGAAATAAAAAAGCAGAATGCATTGCCTCTCTAACGGCATTGTTCCCTCTAAAAGAAAAAGAAACATTGCTTACTCCACCACTCACATGTGCCCCTGGTAAATTCTCCCTGATCCAACGAGTAGCAAGGAAGAAATCCATCGCATTGTTATTGTGCTCTTCAATTCCAGTTGCTACAGGAAATATATTGGGATCGAAAATAATGTCTTGGGCAGGGAAAGCTACCTTTTGAACAAGTAAATCATAAGACCTTTTGCAAATTTCAATTCTTCTCTGGTAATTATCCGCTTGACCGTCCTCATCAAAAGCCATTACAATAACTGCAGCACCGTATTGCTTAATTTTAGCAGCTTGTTCTAAAAACTCTTTTTCTCCTGACTTAAGTGATATAGAATTCACTACACCTTTGCCTTGAATGCACTTTAGCCCTGCCTCAATGATGTTCCATTTAGAAGAATCTATCATTACAGGCACTCTAGAAATATCTGGCTCAGCAGCAATTAAATTAAGAAACTTAACCATGGCTTGAGCACCATCAAGCAGGCCCTCATCCATGTTAATATCAATAATTTGAGCTCCTCCTTCAACTTGGTTTCTTGCAACATCAAGGGCTTCTTCAAAATCACCTTCTTTTATTAATCTCAAGAATTTTTTTGAACCCGTTACATTTGTTCGTTCTCCAACATTTATAAAATTTACATTGGCAGACACAACTAATGGTTCTAAACCACTTAACTTTAGAGCAGGTAGACTGGTCCATTTATAGGAGTAATTTCCTGAATAATCTGGGTGGATACTCATTATCTTTCTTTAACTAAAACTCTAGGTGAATACTTTTTTGAAAGCTCATAAATAGCAGCAATATGGTCCGGTGTTGTTCCACAACATCCACCAATTATATTAATAAGCCCATCTTCAAGAAATTGTTGTATTTGACTACTCATAAGTTCTGGTGTTTCATCATATTCTCCAAACTCATTAGGCAGGCCTGCATTTGGGTGAGCACTAACTAAAAATTCACTTTTCTTAGCTAATGTTTTAAGGTAGGGGTGCATATCTGCAGCACCTAATGCACAATTTAATCCTATGCTCAATAATGGGAAATGAGAAAGGGAAATCAAAAATGCTTCGGTTGTTTGTCCAGTTAAAGTTCTTCCACTAGCATCTGTAATGGTTCCAGAAATCATTAAAGGCAAACTAACATTAAGCTCATTAAACACATCTTGAACAGCAAATAAAGCAGCTTTAGCATTTAGGGTGTCAAAAATAGTTTCAATAAGTAAAATATCTACCCCTCCATCAATTAAGCCTTTTATTTGTTGGCTGTAGGCTACCTTAAGCTCATCAAATGTAACGTTTCTATATCCAGGATCATTAACATCAGGTGAGATGGATGAAGTTCTGTTTGTTGGTCCTATAGCACCAGCAACATATCTAGGCTTTTCAGGTTCATTAACAGTATACTCGGCTGCAATTTCAGCTGCAATTTTAGCACCGTGAAAATTAATTTCATAAGCAAATTCTTCTAACGCATAGTCTGCCTGAGCAATAGAAGTGCCTGAAAAAGTATTTGTTTCTATAATATCAGCACCTGCCTTAAAATATTGACTATGAATTTCTTTTATAATGTCAGGTCTAGTCAAAGAAAGTAAATCATTATTTCCCTTAAGCGGTTGTGGATGATTCTCAAACCATCCGTTTCTAAAATCTTTTTCTTCAAGATCATATTGCTGAATCATCGTGCCCATAGCACCATCCAACACTAAAATATGTTCTTTTGCTTGATCGTAAATACTTTTTTTATCTGCCATTATTCAAAAAAAAATCTCCAACGAAAAAAATCGAAAGAGATAAAACTGTTTTATATTTAAAATTTTCTATCACTTATCTTTGTTATTAAATAACAGGAATTAGCACCGTCCCTTAAATATAAGGGGGTTGCTAAGGTTTCTAAGGGCCTATCCCTCCACCTTTCTAGATAAATACAAAGAACTTGTTACAAATATAACTAGAGATTCCTAAAGCTCTATTAAAACAAAGAAAAAATTATTTAGCTGTAAACAATTGCCTGTATAGTGATTTTATTTTTTTTCTGAAAAGAAAAAAAAGAATGATATAAGGAATAATCATAAGAAACAATATCCCAATATTAATCCCATTGCCAACGGTGAAATCTTCTTTATTACTACTTATGATTTGAGCTCTACAAGTAGAACACCCTTGTGACCAAGAAGTTAGCTCTGTAAAGATACAAGCTAGAAAAAAAACTATTTTATAAATCCTGCTCATGTATAATAGGGTGAAATCATGAAATAAACAAGTACTCCTGTTATAGCCACATACAACCAAATGGGATATATATATCTAGCAAGCTTTTTATGGGCTGA
This sequence comes from Parvicellaceae bacterium, assembly GCA_045561415.1. Lineage (GTDB taxonomy): Bacteria > Bacteroidota > Bacteroidia > Flavobacteriales_D > Parvicellaceae. The sequence continues at coordinate 14,959 of JBJKXU010000041.1, read as the reverse complement.
AAATTCAGCAACAGATGCTCTGTATGCGGTAAACAAAATAAATGGCAAAGAAAGCCCTGCTAATAATATGTGAGTGATTAGCACTACATAATATATCATCTTGAAAGCTCCTTGACCTCCATAGGAAGTGCTGTCTGCTAAAACATGATGTGCAATGTAAGAAAGCAAAAATAGAAGAGAAAGAACAATCGCCATGTTCATTAATCTTTTATGAATCATGAACTTTTTAGCTTTCACAAAATAGAGCGCAAGCAGAAGCAAAAGAGCAACCAAGGCATTAATTCCTGCATTTATCCTAGCAAAAACATGAACATCGAAGCCCAAGTCTATTTCAATCTTTAGCTCATGCAAAATCACAACAACAGCAAAGACCACAACGGATAAAGACCAAATTATAATATTGGCTAGTTTATCGTTCTTTTTAAGAGTTGCTTTAGGAAAGTCCATACGCTAATATATTTAATTCAAAATTAAATGATTTAACCGGGAAATAAAAAAACTGTTTATTCTTGTTTGAGAGCTAGGATGTCATTGTATAAAAGAGGAACCTGATCTTCATCAGTTCCATCATAATAACCCCTAATTCTTCCCATTTTATCTACAAGCATAATTTGCTCAGAATGTAAAAAACCCCCAGGAGCGAGAGCGTCTTCTTGATTAGGGACTAAAAAACCATTCACCCCTAATTCATAAATTGATTGCTGGTTACCAGTAAGTAAATTCCAATTCTCCCCATTAATTCCAAAAGCATCTTGATACCAAAGTAATCTTTCTGGTGAATCTTTCTTGGGGTCTACAGTAAAAGAAATGAGCTCTATATCGAGATCACTTGAAAGCTGTTGTAACTTGACCAGGTTCATAGTCATGGCTGGACATATTGTTGGGCAGTGACTGAAAAAGAAATCGACAACATAAATTTTACCATTATAAGCATCTGAGCTTATCGCTTTCCCGAATTGATTAACAAAAGACCATGGGGGAATAGTATGAAAGATAGTGTCTGCATCAACCCCTTCTAGAAACTCTTTATGACCATAAACAGGAAGCTCTTTTATAGATGGACTAGAATTTACACAGCTAAAAAAAACTGAAAAGACAAAAATGTAAACTACCCTATTTATCATTTTCTTCCATTAACAATAGACTTATCTCCTTAGTAATTCTTCTAATTTCAGGAGCTAATGTTGTCATGTATTTTCCTCTTACTCTAAACTCTTTGTCTATCATAAGCGTCATAATATAAGCTTCTTTATCGTAGCCATAAATGGTGTCTTTTTTATTCCAAGGGTTTCCTTGCGACAAATTAACATCGAAAAATGGGTTTTCATTTCCTTTAACAAAAATCCATTTGTCAGACTCTAATTCGTGGAAGGACCTAAATTCTTTGATTTTTTCATTGAAAGTTTCTGTTGAGTCTAGAAAAACAGAAACAACCTTTACATCTTTAAACCCTGTGTTTTCAACCAATTGATTGTAAATGTAGAATTTGAAAATTCCAAAGCTAATGGGGCATTCTTCAGGGAAATTTAACGGACAAGTAGTAGACAAGTAATTAACTAACAAGATGTTACCCTCTAAATCTTTTTTTGTAATTGTATTGCCATATTCATCCTGAAAAGAAAAATCATTTTCAATTTTAGCAAAAGTCGTAAGCGGAGGAAAAACTGGCTCCCCTTTGATGAGTAAAAAAATAAATACAAGAAAAGCAGAAAGAATAGAAAAAAGTATAATCGCTCCTTTCTTTGGAACCAAGAAACTCAGCTTTTTAATCATGGAGTAATACTACCTGAACCATTGAACACCTCATTCCAATACGAAGCTTCAGAAAGACAGATGAAAATTAAGTAGGCTATAAAAAGAATATAAGGGCCTAAAATCATCCACTTAAAGTTTTTTCTTTCATCGCCTAAATGCATAAAAACCAAAACAATATATCCGGCTTTAACAAGAGTTAGAACAATAAAAGACCACTTAATTAACCACCAATATTCATTAGCTACTCCTTCATAGAACTGCTTAACAAAAGCCCCGGTACAAACCTCAACAACAGTTATTGCAGTAAGAATTGCGGTTACTTGCCAGATTTTCTTTCTTATCGCTTTTCCGTGCTCTTCGTCATGATTAGCAGATAAAGCATATAGATTGTCATTAATTAAATCGTCTCTTTCCATAATTCAAAATATTAAACAAGATAAAAGAAAGTAAATACAAAGACCCAAACAAGATCTACAAAGTGCCAGTACAAACCAACTTTCTCTACCATTTCAAAGTGCCCTCTTTCATCATAAACACCCCTAACAACGTTGATGTATACAATTAAATTAAAAACAACACCTGAAAAAACGTGAAACCCATGAAATCCTGTAATAAAGAAAAAGAAATTGGCATATTGAGGAACTTCAGGAGCGTATTCGTTCTCTATTAAATTAGCGCCTTGCATGGTTGCTGTAGCTCCATCAAATAAAGCTTGAGCACTGGCTCCATCAACAATGACCCCTTTACCAAATTTCAAAATTAAATCTTTACCCTCATTAACATAATCTACTACAGCCCAACCCTGTGAGGTAAGGACGCTTCCGAAATGTGTACCATGAATAAAGTGATACCACTCCCATGCCTGAGATCCAACAAAAAATAGTCCTCCTACCACGGTTAATAACAACCATTTAGAAACTCCTTTTTTATCTTTTCTGTGTCCTGCCTCAACAGCTAGCACCATTGTAACAGAACTAACAATTAAGATAAAAGTCATTAAGGCTACATAAAGAAGCGGGTATCCGTTTCCTAAGAAAGGCATTGCATTAAAAGTTTCTTCACCTATTGGCCATGAATCCGCTTGGTGCCTAGCAAAACCATAGGCAGTTAAAAGAGATCCAAATGTTAGTGCATCGGAAACCAAAAACATCCACATCCATTGCTTACCATAAGATAACCTGAAAGGTGAACCTCCACCTCCCCAAAGCTCTTCTTTGGTGATATTTTCCGCATGTTGTCCCATAATGATAATTTTTCGAGTACAAGTTTAATTAATATATTCAAGAAAAACATATAAATAGACCCATAAAAGCCCAATAAAGTGCCAAAATATACTAACTGATTTTAGCCCAGCTTGATTTTTTGCGTTGTACTTATCTTTCAGCGACCTAAATAAAACAACAATCAACATTAGAATTCCAAGGCAAATATGCAGAAAATGCATTCCGGTTAACACCCATACAAAACTACTTGAAACATTAGTAGTTTGGAAAAACTCTCCATACTGAGTGCTATTTAATTCTTGCCTTAATTGTGTCCATTTTCCATTTTTGATTTCAACTTCAATCCCATTGGACAACATTAAATAGGTTTCAAATTCCTGAAGATCTAAAGGGGCCTCATCAAGAAAAACAGCACCATTTTTAATGTGGTACTCTTCACCTCCCTGAAATACCAACTCATCAATAGCTTGAATTTCAGCTTCTGAAAGTGCTCTAGAAGGAAAAAAAAGTTGTTTTTGACTATAATCAAGATCTTCACCATTAAGGGAGACTGAAAAATCTTTACCGTATTCCCCTTCTAACATGAAAAATGGCTTGTTTTGATAAACCCCAAAAGCAAACTTAAAGAGTTCGTCACTTTCACTTTCTGAGAGCTTAATTCCATTTTTGTAGGGATAACCATCAATTACCTTGATAAGCGAATTATCAAGAGTGGCATGTATGTTATAATCAGAATCTAGATTAGTAATGTTTATCTTTTTTGATCTAAAACCATAATCGTCACCACAAAATTGATAAGTAAATTGTTTAATCTGATCAACTTCTTTGTTGGTTAATGCAGTACCACCAATTTCATAACGCTCTCCATTATAATCAATTTTATTTTCCCCTTTTGAAATGTAATAAGATTGCCCATATTGCCCATATACATAAGTGATAAATGACTTCACTGCATTGCCACTATTGTAATAAGCTTTCCATCCAAAATATTGAAAACAACAAAATAAAACCCCAAGAAATACCGAAACAAATAGGTAACCTTTAAGCTTTTTGGGCTGAGCCGATTTAGCCGCTTTTAATGCTAAAACTAAAGTTAAGCTGCTTAAAAGAATAACAATTGTACTAATAAGAAAATAGCTAGGCAGATGAATATTTACCCAAAACTTATCCATTTTTCTAACCAACACAGCACTACTTAGTCCTGCAAACAGCATAATGCTTGAAACAATCCCTACATATACTAAGCTAGAATAGACCTTAGTTTTTGAAGAGTTATTTTGGTCTGAGGCATCCTGAATTGTACTCATTCAATCAAATTTTATCTAAATAATAAACTAACAAAACGAAAGGTAAATAAACAAAAGACAGAAACATGACTTGTTTAGCATATTTCATGTCAAGTGAGATGTAAAGCCTAATAGCAGGTATTAACATGCAAAGGCTAGCAAGCACACCAAAAAGCATAGAAAAATATCCGCTCATGTTTACTACCCAAGGTAGCATGGTCACTGGAATTAAAAAAGCAGCATATAGCATGATCTGAAAAGCACTTTTCTTATCTCTGTAACCTGAAGGCAACAAAACAAAACCTGCCAATTTATAATCATCATCTAATTTCCAGCATAAAGCCCAAAAATGAGGAAATTGCCAAAAAAATTGAATCATAAACAATATACCTGGCTCAAGACCAAAACTTCCAGAAGCAGCAATGTAGCCCAACATTGGAGGGAAACTCCCAGGAAGTGCTCCTACAAAAACAGCAAAAGGTGTTTTGGTTTTTAGGGGAGTATAAACAACTACATATAAAACAAGCGCTAAAAAGCCCAAAAAGGCACATGAATCATTAATTAACCAAAGAAAAAAAACACCAACTAAGCCAATTAGAAAAGCAAAAAATAGCCCTTCAAAAACACTTAAATTTCCTAATGGAAGTGGCCTGTTTTGAGTTCTTTTCATGAGCTTGTCTAAATCTCTTTCCAAGACTTGGTTAAATGCGTTTGAAGATCCAGTCACAAAAAAACCACCTAAAAAAAGATAAATAAGTGTGGATAAGCTAAACTCTCCTGGGGCAATTAAATAACCCAATATAGCACTAACAACAACTAATGCAGACAACCTAAATTTAGTAAGGTCTGAATAGCTTTTCAATTTCACCTTAAGAGAAACTGTTTTAGATTGAGCTGTAACTTTATTTTGCATAATAGGCAAGCGAAATTACTACTTTTTGGTTATTTATTAATCAATAATCTAGATACTGATTCCAAAGATTGGACTTTATCCCTAAACAGAATAACAAATGATCCTCTTTTACAGGAGAAATCTGCTTAGTGAAAAAGAAGTTGCAAAACAAGGAAGTATTGGCCTTAGCCACTAGCATATAAGCTAATTGAGCACCTAAATTATGTCTTTTATTTAGCTCTCCTTGCGTTGTAAAGTGATTGTTTTCAGACAAACGAGTTGTATAACTGCTAAACATGTCTCCACCATAATTACCATAGGTACTGGCCCCATATTGTTGATATGCGTATCTAATTTCAAATGAAAAATTATTTCTTAAATAACTAGCTCTCATTAAAGCTTCCTTAAAATTTGATTCTAGAGGGTGGGCTAATGATTGATTGTGGTGACCATAGTTTTGTAAAGAACTAACATGAGAATAGGTGAACGGACGAACTTCATTGTATTCCAACTGAAAACCTAGGCCTTTTAAACCAAAAATGTTAAAATTCTTATAGCCTAGCTGAACTCCATACTTGTTTGCCCACCAACCAGAACCATATTCGCGAATTTTATCTAAATTAAATTCATCTAGAATTAGCTGCCCATATATAACATGGTTTTTGAAAAACCTACCTTTAATACTAGCTCCTAATAATGAATTGTCAGCAGATCCTATGCTGTATTCAACAGGTCTGAAAAAAATTACAGGATTTAAATAATTAACATCAAAGTTTCGTTGATTGAGGGAGTCTTTTGCTGCCCAAACAACAGATTCAAAGACAGACAAGTTAATTGCTTTAGTAATGTTCCAACTTAGAAGATGAGAGCTTGAAAACTTTGTGTTTCTTTGGTCACTTAAATAAAAATCTGAATGCATGGAATAAAGATTGACGTATTTTACATTCCAAAACTCAGATTCAACTTTAAAATAAGGATAAGAAGAAGCGAAATCAGAAAGCAATAAAGAGCGGTATCCATCGCCCCAGAAATTTTTTCCTCTTCCAATAGAAAGGATGAAATAATCAGTTAGTGCTGCGGAAAAGTTGAATTCAAAATCATGTATTTTATATAGATTATTAGAGTCGGCAAAACCTGAAACTCCCATAACGGTTTTTCTATTATGAGTTCTAGAAAGGTAAAAATTTGACAACTCGCCAAAATAATAAGAGTACCTAGAAAAAAAAGAAATTTTGGCGTTTGGGTTGTATTCACACTGAGCACCTATTCCACTTGAAAGAAAATTTTGATCATCTAATTGAGCGCGTTGGAAGTTAAAATTTAAAACCGGCAGTAAAACCAGTTTATTGGAAGAGGTATCTGCTGCATAGGACCAAAGACCTGCTTGAAATAAAGAGTCTGAAAAACCAGCTTTTTCTGCTGCTCTAAAATTAAAGGGCTTGACCATTGAATGGGTATTATTTTCAGAACGAACCAAAGCCGATTCTAAAGGAAATAGACGAAGGTTATCTCCATAATAATAATGCTGGCCATTAACACTTAGCACAACAAATAATAAAACTATATTTAATTTAATTCTCAGCACCAGTGTTATTTTTATGTTTTAAAATAAAAATTAGTCCTACCAACAAGCTAGCAAATAATAGCTGTAAGAAAAAAATAAGGGTCGGATCAACAACATTAAAATAAAGTTGAAAAAGGCATTGAGATGCTATGACAACTACAGTAAATAAATAAAGAATAAAATCTGAAGCAGCATGACCAAAACCATTGCTTGAAAGTTTATGATGAATGTGGTTTTTATCTGCCATTAAGGGAGATTTTCCTCTAATTATCCTAAGTGTAAAAACTCGAATAGTATCTATCAGAGGGTAGACTAAAATAGACATTGCCAAAACAGGTTTATTGAGTCTGCATAACCACTCGGGTGAATTGGTATAATCTTGAGAGATTGAATTAATTGCTAATACACACAATATTACCCCAATTAGTAATGACCCCGAATCGCCCATAAAAATTCGAGCAGGAGAGAAATTAAAAATTAAAAAACCAAGTAATGATCCAGCAAGAACAAAAGCTAACAAGGAAAGAGGAATATTTCCAGCATAATAATATATAAGTCCAAATGCAATAGCAGATATGAAACCAATACCAGAAGCTAAACCATCTAATCCATCAATTAAATTTACCGCATTTATAATAACTATATAAACAAAAAAAGAAAGTAAATAGCTTTGCCATAAATCAAGTTCATGATTTACACCAAAAATTCCTTTCATTTCATAAATTCTAATGTCTGCCATTATCACCAGTATAAAACCCACCACAAAATGAGCTATTAATTTTTTGGCTGGAGCGGTACCGATAATATCGTCTTTAATACCAACGAAAAATAATATAATTAAGCAGGCTATTAGCGCCTTAAAATTGGTAAGCATCTGAGGTATATGATGGTATTTTTCGGGAAACCACAAAGCATAAGAAAAAATAATTGAACCAAAAATGACAATCCCACCGATTGTTGGAATGCTCCAACCATGCATCTTTCGTTGCTCTTTAGGTTCATCAACTAAATGCTTTAGCTTGGCAACTTTTATCAGAGACGGTGTGGCCAAGAAAACAACCATAAAAGCACTAATAAAGCCCAAAGAAAGAATTATACTACCAGTCATAATGTGATTTATTGATCAAAATAATTATTAATAAGATTCGTTCTAAAACCTATCGAATAAAACATAGTTGGAGAAAGTATTGCTGATGAAGAAGTTTCTCTAAGGAATGACCTATTGGTAACATTTAAAAACACCTTCATTTGTGTTTGAACATTAAGTAACATCCCTAATTCTAAATAAGCATATATTCGATTCCTTTTAACTAAATCTAAGTCTACACTTGGGGATGGAATAAAAATATTAATACCTAAATCTTCTCTAGCTAAATTAGAACTTGTAATACTTGAAAATTGAAAATCCAAATACGCTTTTTTAAGTGTTAGATAGCCCTTTAGAATCATTTCAGAAAAGCCACTCCCTAATGGGTGGGCAATTTCATGTCCATGATGGGTATAGCTTTGTAATGACGAGGAGCTGTCAACACAATAAGAAAAAGGAGTAACGTAATTATATTCCAACAATAAAAAGCTTCTTTTATCCTTAAATCCAAAAAACTTAAGGCCTGATTGAACTCCCCAATTAGCCTGCTGATGAAACATTGCCTGTCCGTAAACTTCTATTTTATCTTTGAAAATTGATGAGAAAGCTATTCCATAAACGCTATTGTTTCCCATTCTCTGATCATTTAATAGCAGTGATGTCCCAAAAACTGGCAAGAAAAAAGAAAAATCAGGATTAACCCTACCATTAATTTCGTTATACGACTTGTGCACCACCCCTTCAAAAAAACTAAATTCTAACTGCTTACTTAAATGAAAAGAAAGCATGTTAAAAGAAGCGGTTTTGGGCTTATATAAAGATTCTGCTGTAAGGCCAGAATTTGGGCTTCTTTCCAGACTATGCATCCAAGCATTAACGTGTTTATAAGAAATTAATCCATCAAAAAATTTATACTGCCCGGAAAGGTAGGGATAATCTGGGGCGTAATCACTGATTAACAGCGAACGGTATCCACCACCAAAAAAATGTCTTCCATGGCCAAATTGAAAATTCATGTTAGAAAGTGGAGAAAAAGAAATATACCCTGAAGCAACCGCAGCGTCAAATCCATTATCCTTAAATGGTTTAGCTCTACCTATTCCTAAAGCTACCGACCTTGACGATGCGATATCGTTTAAATACTGAGGATAAACCATTTGATTTTCATAAAATCTAGATTCAAATGAAAACTTTTTTCCTAAATCACCAAGGACTCGAAAACCTCTAGTGTTATTGAAAAAATTGCCTCCATCTTTATTGGATAATCCATAAGAGAAATTAAAAAGTGGATCGGCTTTTAAAAAAACCTCTTGCTTGTTAATATCAATAACACTTTTTTTAAATATAAAATTATATGCCCTTGAATTCTTTACAGAAGAGTCTACATAAAAGTCCTTGTAATCCAATTGATTTAGCTGCTCATTATAAGGCCTTAATGAGCGATGAGAATTTGCTGCCTGAAAACGCTGAAAAAAGTTAAACTCATGAGGGAAATTCTTATTTTGAGCAACCCCATTAACCTGAGTTATCAATCCCAATAAAAAATAAAAAAGTGCTTTTTTATTTAATATGCGAATCATATTTCTGCTTGAAATCTTCATATACCTTTGTAATTCCATCGGCCAATGGAATTTTATATTTCCAACCTACTGCGTTAACCTTTGAAACATCTAATAATTTTCTAGGAGTTCCATCAGGCTTTGTTCTATCAAATTTAAGGTCTCCTGAATAACCTACAACATCTTTGATAAGTAAAGCTAGCTCTTTAATTGACAAATCTGTTCCTGTTCCAATGTTTAAAAACGGTGCCTCATTATAATTTAGCATTAAAAATAAACACGCATCAGCTAGATCATCAACATGAAGAAACTCTCTTTTAGGAGAACCAGAACCCCATATTTCAACATTGCTGAGCTTATTTATTTTCGCTTCGTGGAATTTACGTATAAGGGCTGGCAACACGTGAGAATTTTGCAAGTCGTAGTTATCATTTGGACCGTATAAATTGGTTGGCATAACACTTATAAAGTTATCGTCATATTGATCCCTGTAAGCCTGACACATTTTAATGCCAGCAATTTTAGCAATAGCGTAAGGTTCATTAGTAGGTTCTAATTTTCCTGAAAGTAATTCGCTTTCTTTTATGGGTTGGTTAGCAAACTTTGGATATATACAAGAAGACCCTAAAAAAAGTAGCTTTTTGACTTGACAAACATGTGAACTATGAATAACATTGTTCTGAATCATTAAATTTTGATGAATAAAATCTGCTCTGTAGGAATTGTTTGCATGAATTCCCCCAACTTTAGCCGCAGCTAAAAAAACATATTTTGGTTGCTGTTTCTCAAAAAAATCCGCAACCAGTTGCTGGTTTGTTAAATCAAGTTCAGCCGAACTTTTAACAATTAAATTTTGGTAGCCTTCTCTTTGTAGAGCTCGTACAATAGCAGACCCTACCATTCCATTATGGCCAGCAACAAATATTTTATCGTTGTATTCCATCAATCAAAATAGTTGTTTACTTCAAAACCATTGTTTTTTAAAACTTGTTGCTTTTGAAACAGTTTTATATCAGATTTAACCATCTCTGAAACCATGGTATTTAACGAATATTTTGGCTTCCAGCCAAGAGTCTTTTCAGCTTTAGAAGCGTCTCCAATAAGCAAGTCTACTTCAGTGGGACGGTAATATTTTTTATCTACTTCAATCACCACTTGATTTGTGCTAGAATTTATTCCTTGTTGCTGATCTCCAGTTCCTTTCCAAATTATGTCAACTCCTATTTCTTTAAAAGCAAGCTCGCAAAAATGTCTAACGGTATACGTTTTTCCTGTTGCTAAAACATAATCGTCAGCACTATCCTGTTGAAGCATTAACCACATGCCTTCTATATAGTCCTTGGCATGGCCCCAGTCTCTTTTAGCATCAAGATTTCCAATGTAAATTTTCTGCTGCATTCCTAAAGAAATTCTTGCTACAGCACGAGTGATTTTTCGAGTTACAAAAGTCTCTCCTCTTATAGGACTCTCATGATTAAATAAGATTCCATTACATCCATAAATACCATATGCTTCTCTGTAGTTTTTTACTATCCAATACCCATAAAGCTTTGCGACCCCGTAAGGACTTCTTGGATAAAATGGAGTCTGCTCATTTTGGGGAACTTCCTGAGCTAAGCCATATAGTTCTGAAGTTGAAGCTTGATAAAACTTCACTTTTTCAACCATATTTAGAATCCTAATCGCTTCCAAAATTCTTAATGTTCCTAACGCATCAGTATTGGCCGTATATTCAGGGGAATCGAATGAAACTTTAACATGAGACTGTGCCGCTAGATTATAAATCTCGTCAGGCTGTACTTCTTGAATAATTCGAATCAGATTAGTGGCGTCAGTTAAATCACCATAATGAAGAGTTAAGCGCACATCATCCTCATGAAGATCAACATATAAGTGGTCAATTCTTTCAGTATTTAAGGAGGATGCTCTTCTTTTAATACCATGAACAGCATACCCTTTGTTGATTAAAAACTCAGCTAAATATGCTCCATCTTGACCTGTTATACCTGTTATTAAAGCGACTTTATTCATTTTTGTTGATTTATGAAACAATGAACCAATTATTTAATAGCTGCTCTCTATTGTAGGACATTTCTTTATTTGTTTTTTGATCGACAAGTGTTTTTCCAGAATGAAGGGCAATGGCATGACCTGCTGCAGTATCCCATTCCATTGTTGGAGCAAACCTAGGGTAAACATCTGCGGCACCTTCAGCAACCAAACAAATTTTCAATGAGCTTCCCATAGAGACTATTTCAATATCGCCATGTTTATCAGCCAAAGATTTAAAATAATCCTTAGTCTGCTCAGATTGATGAGATCTACTGCCAACAGCAACAAATTTCTCTCTATTAGACAATAGTGGCAACTTAATTTGTTGATTATTTTCTTCTTTATAAGCTCCTGCACTAGAAGCAAAATACAATACTTTTTTAACGGGCACATAGATAACGCCCATCACAGGAACACCTGCTTCAATAAGCGCAATATTTACAGTAAATTCTCCATTTCTCTTTATAAACTCTTTAGTGCCGTCTAAGGGGTCAACAATCCAAAGTTTCTCCCAATTTTTCCTTTCATTATAGGGAATTTCCCTTCCCTCTTCACTTAAAATAGGAATGTCAGATTTTACAAGAAAGCTTTCAATTACCGCATTGGCATTTTTATCTGCAATTGTTAGTGGAGAATTGTCTTGTTTATACTCCACATTAAAGTCTTGGTTATATACTTTAAGAATCTCCTTTCCAGCAAGAACTGCAGCATCTTTGGCTAATTCTAATAATTCACTATTTTTCACTTTCTCTTGCTTTTAATCCAAAATTTGACTTGTACCATAACCTTTCATGAAAATAATAAACGGGCATTTTTACAAAAAACTCAATTCCGCCAACAACAAAACCAGTTGAAGGGTCTCCTGAAACTATCCAAGCAATTATAGTCGTGGTGAGGGTCGCCAAAATTCGCCATGTAAACGTTTTAGCAAGATGTCTTTTCTTAGCTATTTTCATAAAATATTAATATCCTGAACCAGAAGCAGAAATCTTTTCTATTGGGTGCCAGGTTGTTTTAGTTTCCATAAAATTGGTAATGCAATAAGGAGACTCATTGGCCTCACTATACAAATCGTTACTTTTACTACTTGTTAAAAGTATTCTTTTTAAGTTATCTACCGCTTGAAACTGGAGCTCTTTAATATGCTGACTATCATTTTGACAGTAAACAATTGCGTTAACATCCATATGAGAGGAGAAATGGGGCAACAATTCATTAGCATTTCCTGTTAGAATATTTACAACTCCATCAGGAACATCAGAATTGGCGATAACTTCAGCAAAAGTTACTGCACATAGCGGCAAACTTTCACTAGCCAATGCCACAACAGTATTCCCACCAACTAAAGGGGGGATTATTGCTGAAATCAACCCTAATAAGGACCCATGTTGGGGAGCAATTACTCCGACAACACCCATGGGCTCTAGCATAGAAAAGTTGAAGTGACTTGAGGCTACTGGATTCACAGAGCCAAAAACTTGGTTTACTTTATCGCACCAACCAGCATAATAAATTAAACGGTCAACTGCCGTTTCAACTTCTTTCTTAGCGTTTGTTTTTTTTGTGCTCTGAAGGGTGATTTCACTAATAAATTGTTCTTTTCTTGCTTCTAAATTTTCAGCAATTCTGTATAATATTTGACTTCTGTTGTAGGCAGATTTTCCTGACCATTGCGGCAAAGCTTTTCTAGCTTGAACAACAGCATTTCTAAAATCTTTTCTTGAAGACAAGCATACGTTAGCTAATGGCACACTTGGATTATCTGCATTAGTAGCTTGATAGTATCTTCCAGACTCTGTTCTTGGGAATTTTCCACCAATAAATATTTTATAGGTTTTTAATACATCTATTCTTTTTACCATCATTAAAAATTTAAATAAGGTGCTAATCCGTGTAATCCCCCCTCACGACCATGACCACTTTCTTTATATCCCCCAAAAGGAGATGTGGGGTCAAACTTATTGTACGTATTGGCCCAAACAACTCCCGCCCGCATTTGTGCTGTTAAATTGAAAGCTTTAGAACCCTTGTCTGTCCAAATTCCAGCAGATAGCCCAAAAGGAGTGTTGTTGGCTTTGGCAATAACCTCATCAATTGTTCTAAATGTTTGCACTGCTAATACTGGTCCGAAAATCTCTTCTTTAGCAATAGCATGAGATTGTGAGACATTAGTGAACAATGTAGGTGGACACCAGAACCCTTTTTTTGGCAATGAACAATTAGGTTGATAAATTTGGGCTCCCTCATCAACACCAAGCTTTAAATATTTTTGAATAGTTGTCAATTGCTCTTTTGAGTTAATGGCCCCTATATCCGTGTTTTTATCCAGTGGATCTCCTACGTTTAAATTTTGAATTCTATCTTTTAATTTTCTTAAGAGTAAGTCATATACAGATTCCTGAACAAACAGCCTTGAACCTGCACAACAGACATGACCTTGATTAAAGTAAATCCCATTAACAATTCCCTCAACAGCCTGATCCAATGGAGCGTCTTCAAATACAATGTTTGCCGCTTTACCACCTAGCTCCATAGTAGATTTTTTATTCGTGCCAGCAATGGCTTTCATAATAACTTTTCCAACTCCTGTAGACCCAGTAAATGCAATTTTATCGACATCTTCATGATTTACAATAGCAGCACCTGTTGGTCCAGCTCCGGTAATTATATTTACCACTCCTGGAGGTAAATCAGCTTCTTGGATGATTTCAGCTAGCTTTAAAGCCGTAAGTGATGTGGTCTCAGCAGGCTTAAGTACTACAGTATTTCCAGTAGCCAATGCGGGAGCTATTTTCCAAGCCGCCATCATTAGAGGAAAATTCCAAGGAATGATTTGACCTGCAACTCCAATCGAGGATGGATTCTGGTTTGGAAAAGCATAATTTAATTTATCTGCCCATCCTGCGTAATAAAAAAAATGGGCTGCAGCAATAGGCACATCAACATCTCTAGATTCACGAATGGGCTTACCACCATCTAAAGATTCAATAACTGCTAGCTCTTTGGCTCTTTCTTGAATTAATCTTGCTATTCGATAAATATATTTCCCTCTTTCTTTGGCAGAAATAGAAGACCACTCACCCAAATATGCTTTCCTTGCAGCTTTAACTGCCAAATCAACATCTTGTTGGTTGGCCTCCGCTATTGTAGAGAGCTGTTTTTCATTTGCCGGATTGATTGTTGGGAAATAATTACCACTTTTAGGCTTAACAAACTTGCCATCAATAAAAAGCTCATACTGCTTTTTAATAGAAACATGTGCAGTACTTTCTGGAGCAGGAGAAAGCTCCCAATCGCCATTAAATTTCAATTCTTCTATCTTTTTTGTCATTGTTTAATCTTTAGAAAAATAATCTTTTGATTGATATATACCCGTTTTTTGTTTCATAAGCTGCATTAGAATATCGTTGGCAAGACTACTAGCACCAAAGCGAAACCATTGATTTGACAGCCATTTATTTCCAAGAGTCTCTTTGAGCATAATAAGATAATGTAGCGCTAATTTAGCGTTTGATATACCCCCTGCAGGTTTCATGCCTAT
>JBJKXU010000040.1:0-24518 GCA_045561415.1 Parvicellaceae bacterium | reverse complement strand
TGCAACTATAACCCGAATTCCACTGTTAGCTAATTGAACACAAACAGCTGTAAGCTCTTTGTCAAAAAATTGTGCTTCATCTACTCCAATTACATCAATATCTTTGCTAAGCTTTAAAATATCAGCTGCCCTATCGACAGCAATTGAATTAATGGTGGTTTTATTATGGCTTACTACATTTTTTTGGTGATACCTTGAGTCTACTTTAGGTTTGAAAATTTGTACTTTCTGATTGGCAAATTGAGCTCTTCGAAGCCTTCTTATAAGCTCTTCTGTTTTACCAGAAAACATAGAGCCGCAAACGACTTCTATCCATCCTTTTCTATTCTTTTTATTGCCTTTGCGTTCTAAAAACATTAGTTGGTCTTATTCTTGTGTGTGTTGATAAAATCCACACAAAAGTTATTCAATTGTCACAAATTTATTGAAATTTGCTAACAACAAAACTATTGACATGAGTTCTGCTAATTATAAAAATCTTTATGCGCTAATTTCTACACTCTCTGAAGGGGTGAAAAAAATGGAGAAAGGAAAGCTTAATCCACTTCAAGTTGAACTATTATTAGATGATGCTAGGTCTTTACATGAACGATTAGCTGTTATTCAATATTTGTCTTTTGAAAAACAGGTCAAGTCAGAGCAAGAAGATGAAAATAAAGAGGCTGATATAAAGCCAAAGAAAAAAAAGAAAGGTTTTGGAATTCGATTTGATTCTATAGAAAAACAAGAAGAGCTTCCAAAACAGATAGATCTAGAAGATTCTATTGATGAGGTCTTAGAAGTTAATACAGAAAGTATATCTGAGAAACCAGCTAATGCATTAGGTTCTATTAATGACCAGTTTTCTAGCAATGAAACGGCAAGTTTAGCAGATAAATTAGGAAAACAACCAATAAAGGACTTGACTACGGCTATTGGTATTAATGAAAAGTTTTTATTTATTGAGGAGCTTTTTTCTGGTGACGCTGACGCTTTTAAAGCTGCTATTTCTTCTTTAAATACTATGGAATCTTTTGACCAAGCGTCTGCTTATATTAATGAACAACTTATGGGGAAATATAAATGGAAGCCTAAAGGAAGTGTTGAAAAAAAGCTTATTGGACTAATAGAAAGAAGGTATTTATGATTCGCTATTTAATTGCTTTTGGTTTTCTTGTTTCATCTTTTTTTTGTTTCTCTCAAAAAGATGCTGCAAAGGAAATCTTAAATGATTTATGTGCTGATCAAATGTATGGTAGAGGCTATGTGAAGTTTGGTCACATTAAAGCGGCTAAATATATTCAAGAGTATTATGAAAATATAGGGTTAAAGCAATTTAAAAAAGGAACCCATTTGCAGGCTTTTAAAATAAAGGCCAACACATTTCCTAATGACCTTAAAGTAATTATTGACAGTACTGAATTAATTGAGGGAGTAGATTTTTTAGTAGACCCAGCATCTGGAACTGCCCTTGGTACTTATGAGTTAGTACATGTTTCTAATTCCAATGTTTTCACTTTTTTAAGTGCCCTATCGCTTTCTAACATAAAAAAGCTCAACGGAAAAGCAATAGTTCTTAATTCCACAACAACAACCAACATCGACACCTTAAATATTTTCAATGAGCTTAAGGCTGCTTTGCCTCAATTATGTCCTGTTATTTGGATAAACAACGACAAGTTTACTTGGTCAGTTTCTAGGGAAGAAATGGAGTACCCAATTATAGAGCTTAGAGATTCTGTTGTTGCTTATAAAGATTCTGTTACTCTTAGTATAGAAAATGTTTTTTTGCATGGGATTACTACTCACAATGTAATTGGTAAAGTTCCTGGAAAAAACAAAAAAACAATTGTTATTTCTGCTCATTATGATCATTTAGGTATGATGGGAGATGCGTTATTTCCTGGTGCAAATGATAATGCTAGTGGAGTGGCTATGCTGTTAAGTTTGGCAAACTATTATTCGTCAAAATCTCCAAAATACAATCTTGTTTTTATGGCCTTTGGTGCAGAGGAAGTAGGGATTTTGGGGTCTAAATTTTATGTTGACAACCCGCTTTTCCCATTAGAAGATATCAAGTTTGTACTTAATCTAGATATTCTAGGAACTGGAGATGAAGGCATTACGGTTGTAAATGGAGTTCAGCACAAAAAGCTGTTTAAAAAGCTTACTTCAATCAATAGCAAGCAACAATATCTCGCTAAAGTAAAAATTAGAGGAAGGGCAGCCAATAGTGATCATTATTGGTTTTCTCAACTTGGGATTCCTGCTTTTTTTATTTATACAATGGGAGGTATTAAGGCTTATCATGATGTTTACGATAAATCCCAAACATTGCCGTTATCTGAATTTGATGATTTATATCATTTATTGATTGAATTTATTGAAGCTATTTAAATTAGTATGGTTCTATTGCTTTATTTGTTGGCTTTTTAACTAAAACCTGTTTTTTTATTGCAGGACATGTTTTGGGAGTTCAGCTAGATTTATTAAAACAACTTGCCGTTAATGTAGAGGTTGTTTCTTCAATTATTGTTGCTTTTTGCCATAAAGATGATTTTCATTTTAGAAGTGTAAACTTATTGCTAGCATCCATCCAAGCGTTTCTTTAGGACTAATCTCTTTTTTTAAAATTATGTTGCTACAATTAGTTGTTTGTAGGCTATTACAAGTTGCTTGCCGTTAATTATTTAAAATTATATTCTAATCCCTCGGCAACTTTTTTAAAATGTGGCGTTATAATGGTATAACTTTATTTAAAACCAAAACTTCCCATGGATTTTATCACCTACAATGAAAGATTAAGTTATTTATTAGAGAAAATTGAAAAAGGGGCCCTTTACTCTCCCCATCAGATGGCTGAAAATTTTCAGTGTTCTGAAAGAACAATTCGTAGAATGATCGGTCGTTTAAGAGAAAAAGGATTTGAAATTGAATACAATAAAAGCGATAAAAAATATTATTTGAATAATTAATTTGTTACGGACACGTAATGTCCGTCCTTAATAGTTTTTTTGCATCGTATTTTAAATAATACGGCTTTAAAATGATTTAGATTCAGCTAGTTTAATGCTGAATAACATATATGAGCTATCCCAAAAATATTTAACCAGGTGTTAAATAAATACCCCTCTTCAAAAGCACTGTTTCAGTGCTTTTGAAGTTTATAGCCATTTTTTTGCTGAATTAAAAAGATGGTCGTTTGTAAGAGTACATCCAGTTTTAATCATTCTATAAAGTTCAAGTTCTCTATTTGGAGAGTACTTTTTTTTATGTTGGTAGACACTGTATTTTTTTTCAGTAGATGAAGTTAAATTTCCTTTATCTAGGAGAGCTACATCTCCATCTATTCCAATAAGTTCAATAGTGTCTTTATCACATTTAAAAAGTTTTATAGAATTTGAGGAACGGTGTTCCAAAAACGCTACTTTGTCAATAGATTTTTGCCACACTACATCACTAAAGATGTCTATTAGCTCATTGGCTTTTGTGCTATTGTCTTTTTTTAAGGTAATCCAGTATTCACTATCAATTCCATGTACTGCAAGAAATTCAATAAATTCTTTTTCCAAGGATTCTAGTTCGTTAAGAGAAAGTCTTGAAAATTTCATTCGCCAATTTTATTGGATAAAACATGATCAATGATCTCCTGTGCTTCTAGCGCTTTTGTCATGTTGAAAATTGTTAGGTTGGAAGCTTGTATTTTTAAAAGCAGTAATTGAAAGGTCTCTTCAGAAATTTCATTAATGTTGAGCTCGATTAAAAGTTGATTTAAAAGCTGTTCTTGTTCATTTAGAATGGCCGCTCTAAGTAAAGCTATAGTATCTTCTTTTGCACTCATAAACGATACTTTATTAGTTCATTAAATCCACCTTGCTTTATAAACAACAATAGCTCATCAACAGACGGATTTGCAATGTAAGTTTTCATTTTTTTATTGGAAGATTCTTCAAAAATTTTGAATTTTTTTAGTAAGTCAAATACACTTAAATGATCCGTCTCTTTTAAAAAAAGAGTGTCTTTTTCTAAATTTAAAAGCGTTGTACTGAAAAGGTCATTTTCATTTTTGGTGTTCAAGAAATAGGTTTCATTTTTGAACTTAAGAATGTGATTGGAATCTGGCTTGAAAAGTAAATCTTGCTGAATAAGAACAGCATAAATAGTATCTTCAATTTTTTTGAATGGAATCCCTTTTTTTGGTTGTATACCAAATATTAAAGAATCTTTAATCAATAGGCTATTATTTTTCTTGAGTTCTTTAGGACTCACAATAAATAGAATGCCAAATTCAGAGTAAATGCTATCTTTCTCCACAACAATTCTAATTAATGAATCATTTTCTTTGTAGTAAGAACCAGTAAACGATTGATCTATTTCAAAAATAGAAGGGGTATCTGTAGGTTGAGAGTTCTCAAAATAGAATGAGGAAAAATCTTCTTGACCGTAAAAACTATACGTAATTAAAATAGATATTGTAAATAGAAGTTTATGCATTAAGGTAAAAATAAAAAGAAAACATGTAGTTCAGTAAAATAGATAACTATAACTTTAACGAATGCAATCGAAAATGAAAAAATGGGAACTAAATAATGATATTAGTCCTCTTGCTCCAATATTGGAAGATGAGTTGAAAATACCTCCTGTTTTTGCAAATATTTTGGCTCAAAGAGGGATATCAAATTTCGAAGAAGCAAAACAATTTTTTAGACCATCTTTTTCAGATCTTCTTGACCCTTTTTCAATGTTAGGTATGAAAAGAGCTGTGGATAGAGTTATTCAAGCCAAGCAAGAAAATCAAAAAGTGCTGGTTTATGGAGATTACGATGTTGATGGAACTTGTTCAGTGTCTTTAATGTATCTTTTTTTAAAAGAGATTGAAATTGACGTTTCCTTTTACCAACCAGACAGATATAAAGAAGGTTATGGTATTTCAATGCAGAGTGTAGAATGGGCAAAAAAGAATAACATTGACTTAATAATAGCTCTTGATTGTGGTGTTAAAGCAATAGAACAAGCTAATGAGTTTAAAAAATATGGCATTGATTTAATTATTTGCGATCATCATTTACCAGGAAATATTCTCCCATTTTCTGTAGCAATGCTAAACCCAAAACAGGAAAATTGTTCTTACTCATTTAAAGACCTTTGTGGGTGTGGAATAGGTTTTAAATTAATTCATGCAATTTCAATTGAATTAAAATTAGACTCGGATTTAATTTTAGAATATTTAGACTTAGTTGCCATCGCTACAGCTGCAGACATAGTCCCCATGGTTGGCGAGAATAGAGTGTTAGTAAAATTAGGGTTACAGAAAATTAATGAAACTCCAAGGATCGGTGTGAAATCACTCATTGAGTTTTCTAAAAGAAAAGGTTTAATTGAGAGTTCAGATTTAGTTTTTGCAATTTCTCCTAGAATTAATGCTGCTGGTAGGTTGGGGCATGCTTCAATGGCTGTAGAACTTCTTTCATCAAAGACTTCAAAAGAAGCACAAAAATGGGCTCAGCTTATTGAGGATTTAAATATGGAAAGAAGGGAAATAGATAAGAAAACTACTGAAGAAGCATTGATTTTACTTGCCGATGATAAAAATAAATTTACTTCTTTAGTATGTTCTGACAATTGGCACAAAGGGGTTGTAGGTATTGTTGCTTCTCGATTAATAGAAACATATTATCGACCTACAGTGGTTTTGTGTAATGACGGAGATTTTATTACTGGTTCTGTTCGGTCTGTTAAAGGGTTTGATGTACATGCGGTTTTAGTAAATATTGGTGACGTTTTCGAGCGTTTTGGCGGTCATAAATATGCAGCTGGTGTTACTCTTTTACCAGAAAAATTAGAAGAATTTAAGACGAGGTTTGAGAATGAAGTTAAAGCTTTAATTACTGATGATCTTTTGGTAGAAAAAATAAAGATTGATGCTGAACTTATCCCAATGGATTTAGTAAGGGATAAAAAGAGCACACCTTTCCCTAAGCTTTTTAGATTGGTAGATCAGTTGGCTCCTTTTGGACCCGGGAACATGCGTCCAGTTTTTAAAATCAAAAACATGATTAATGCTGGTTACACTAAAGTTGTTGGAGAAACACATTTGAAAATAAATGTAAAACAAGATGGGGGCAATATTACTTTAGATGGTATTGGTTTTGGGTTAGGACATTTAAAGCCTCTATTAACTGATGATAAACTTGGCGTTGACATTGCTTTTTCTCTAGAAAAGAATGAATATAATGGAAATGTAAAAATTCAGCTTAGAGTTAGAGATATGAAGCATTCAATCTAGCTTTAATTTTATCCATTTATATTATGATTTGTGCCGTTAAATAAATAGCACTATCCATTAAGAATAAAAAACAAGAATCTTTGTTTATTGAAAGTAAATTAGTATAAGATTTCATCACTATTTTGATGTGTTTCATCCCAAACTTATAAAATAGGGTTGAATTTGCATTTTAGTTTAGAAATTTACTTCATTAATAAAAATTGAACCCATGAATAAATATTTAATCCATTTCGTAAGCATCTTTATTTTGTTTTCTTCAATAATTAAAAGTGGATATTCACAACAATCCTTTTATTATTCTTCCCAGCCAAGTTCCGTTGATGGCAAGGATACATTTGTAAGAGATTTGAATCCAGATTTTAATTATAGCTATTCTCAGGATAATACCATTCTTGCTTGGACCTATTCTGGAGCATTTATGATAACTAGAGTGCTTATAGATTTTGATCTAGCAGCAATTCCACCAGGGTCGACAATATTAAATGCACATTTGTTCTTGTATAACAACCCAAATGCGGCTTCTACTAGTGGGCAGCACATGCAATTGTCTGGATCAAACGAGTTAGTCGTTAGTAGAATTAACTCCGCTTGGGATGATCAGCTGGTCACATGGAATAACCAACCTTCAATCGCTACAAATAATCAGTTTCAAACACCTGCTAGCTCTTCAGTTTATCAAGATTATACTTTGGATGTTAGTGCTCTGGTTCAAGATATGGTTGACAATCCTACAAATAGCCATGGATTTATGTTAGCTCTCCAAACAGAAAGTTTATATAGAAGCGTAATATTTGGTTCTAGTGAATGCTCAGACCCAACCAATAGACCAAAATTAGAAATTGAATTCTTGAGACCAACAAATAGTGATGTAACAAGTTTACAAGAAAATCAACTTTCTGCAGACCAATTTAATATATACCCCAACCCTGTAAGCGATATTCTTTACATAGAAAACACCAGTTCAGCTAGTCATATAAAGATTTCTATTTTAGATGTTCAAGGAAAAGAAATTTTAAATGATTCATATAATTCAGGTGAATCTATTGCATTAGATATGCGTCCTTTGAACAAAGGGATTTATATAGTTAAATTGGCAAATGAAAACTCTGTTGTGTTTAAAAAAGCAATAAAAAACTAAAAAAATGAATAAACTTTTAACTCCTATTTTTACATTATTAATTTCTTTTTCTTTTGCACAAACTAGTGCAGTTAATATCACTAGAATTGAAGGGAAAGGTAATGCAGGTAATGAATTGGAATTAACAGAGCTTAGCGTCCAATCTTTATTTTTAAATAATTCTAGTTATATAGATCAGCCAGAATATAAAGGTGCTTATGCTCCTATCCTGGTTGAAGTGGATGATCCTAGTGCTCTTGTTTATGGAAATTATACCATCAAAATTATTCCTAATACTATTTTGGGCGGTTCAGCTCAATGGATTGGCGATGATTCTAGTTGGAAAATGTACTTAAATGGAGTTGGGGACACCATTTACTCAGACTCTACTTTAGGTGTTTCAAATACACAAATAATTCCTCAATGGGGTTTGGAGGTTACTGTTGGTCATCAACCTATGAACTCTATTGGGTCTAATAATTATTTCACTGAACCAATTCTTTCAGAAATGATTTATGAAAACAATGCTAATCCATGGCTTTCAGGCGTTGTAGATACGGAATATCAAATGCCAACCAATTGGCTTAGAGCAGGTCTAGCAGAAATACAATGTGATGTTACGACTTACCCAAACATTTGTGATGACCCTTGTATCTATAACGACTATATGGGTGTTGATGATACTCAAGAGTATAAAGCGGCAATTCAAGATCCTTGGGGACCTTACCGCTTGGTTTCCTCTGGAAATTGTAATCATGAACCTGTTGCAAGTAATTTGGTTTCTAGTATAGGTATGTCAGACTTAAAATATTTAATGTCTGTTGATATTGTTTTTACAGATGATACATCTAAATGGACAAGATGTCCGGTACTGGAAACTCAAGAAAACCCAGCTTTGTCTTGGGATGGAAACACCTCAAAACTGGGGGTTAAATTAAAACCTTCTGTAGATAAAATGGGTAATCCAGCTGCTAATCCAACAGGTCCTTCATCTACTAATTCAATGGATGCGAATTATATTTCTAGCACTGGAATGGGTTGGTTTCCAGGATATGCATTAGATGTAAATACAGGGACTAGATTAAACATTGCTTTTGGAGAAGATAGTAATTTAGGAAATGACAATGGTAATGACATGATGTTTAATCCTTCCTCTAATTTTTACGATTCCAACAATGAAGCAGTTTTTGGCGGTAAGCACTATGTGTATGTTTTTAGAGATGCAGGATGTTTGCCAAATTCTATAGACAATGGTTCTATGCCGGCTTACGATGCCGGTCAGTTTTACATGGATAACTTTACTAGTACTGGTCAGTTATATAGAATGTGGCGATCTTGTTCATGGGTAGGAATACCTATGTTAGAAAGTGGAGAGCAGTGGTTGTCTTCTAAAGCAAAATTAAGGCTAAGGGTTAAAACACCTATGCAGCATTATTCTTGCAATATTCCCAATTTAATAAACAATGGTTTTCCTACTTATGGGTTAACTATCGATGCAAATACAGGTGTTCCAGCTAATAAAGATGTTGGTGGAATTAAAATTTATCCTAACCCTACTTCAAATGTATTATTTATAGAAAGTTTAACGAATAGTTTAAAGTATAACATTTTTGATTTAAGCGGAAGATTAATTTATAGTGGAGTACTTACTGCATCATTAGACCAATTAGATATTTCTCATTTTAAAAAAGGCCTTTACATTTTAAATTTTGAAGGCAATAAAGCAATAAAATTTATTAAAAAATAAAACTATGAAAAACTTACTTACTATAATTGGATTTTGCTTTTGCTTTGGTTTGTCAGCACAATCTTATGTGTTTGATTATTTAAATGTGAATAATATAAACGCACGATTTCAATCCACTGGGTTTATGTTTAGTAACCCTTCAACAAACAACGCTTCCTATGAATATATTCAAGGAAGTGGTAAACATACCATTTATGCTGGTAACATTTGGATTTCTGGTCTTGACGCTAACAATCAATTGCGAGTAGCAGCTAATATGTTTTTCCCCCAAGGAGAGTTTTATCCTGGGCCAGTAGGTAGTGCAACAACATATGCCACTTCACATTTCGATTATAATTTTGTATGGAAGATAACTAAACAAGAAATAGATGATTTTATAGATTGGTATAGTTGTGGTTTAAATCCAAATTGCGTACAAAATTCGAGTTATGCGGTTCCCAATGTAATTCAAAATTGGCCAGGTAATGGAGATGTTTCTCTTGGACAGAGCCCAATAATAGCCCCTTTTATAGATCATAACTCTGATGGTATTTACAATCCAATTGATGGGGATTACCCTTGTATAAAAGGGGATATGGCACTTTTTACTGTTTATAATGATGATTATGCCCATCTTAATTCTGGCGGAGATTCTTTAAGAATGGAAATTAGAGCCATGCACTATGGGTACAATAGTGCAGATTCTGCCTTAGTAAACACAATTTTTTCTGAATACACACTAATTAATTTCTCAAACGAAACATATTCCGATTTAAATGTTGGCATTTGGTTGGATCCAGATATTGGCTGCTCAGAAGATGATTATGTTGGTTGCGATGTGCAGAGAAGTTTAAGCTATGCTTATAATGCCGACCTTGCAGATAATAATGGTTGTAACGGAGGAATTGGATTTGGATATCATCCACCTGCTCAAGGTTTGGTTGTGCTGGCAGGGCCTTTACAAGATGCCGATAATCTAGATAATTCTTTTGGTATTTCAGGCGGTGAATCTATAAATGGTTGTGGTTATGGAGATGGAATTATAGATAATGAAAGGGTAGGTATGAGCAGCTTTATTGGTTATGATAGAACGCTTCCTCCTAATACTTTTGGAAGTCCAACTTCGCCATTAGATTTTTATAATTATATGAATGGAGTTTGGAGAGATGGCACTCATTTAGTTTATGGTGGATTCGGTCATTCAAGTACTGCTGGGGCTACAACTATAGAAACTAATTATATGTTTCCTGGTACTTCAGATAACATCTATTTTTTTGGTACAGATGGAGTTGACCCTGGATTTGATTGGTCTGAAGAAACACCTGGGTTAGGAACTGCAAATCCAAAAGGTGATAGAAGGACATCAACAAACATGGGCCCTTTTACCATGCAACCAAATGATGTGCAGCAATTTACTGTGGCTCATATTACAGCAAGAGATTATGTAGACAGTTCCAATTTAGCCTCTGTAGCATTACTAAAATCTTATACAGACGATATTCGTAATTTTTATGCTTGTGAGATTACAAATAGCTGTGTAAGTCAAATTTCTTCGATTAATAATTACGATAATATTCAATTGAGTATTTATCCCAATCCAGCTACTGGAATAGTAAATGTTTTAGCTGAGTATAAACTAGAAACATTAACTATATTTTCTATAACAGGACAACAGTTAATCTATAAAGTAAATACAGATAATTCTATAGATTTTTCTCAACTACCAAAAGGAATTTACCTCTTAAAAGTAGAGTTTGAAAATGGAAAATCAGTAACTAAAAGTGTGGTTAAAAATTAGTAGGAACTACTCTTATTTTTTTGTGTCATTTGTTGAATTATCGATGCTTTCTTCTTCGCTTTTTGATCTTTCATCCATTAAATGAATGTCTCTTTGAGGGAAAGGGATTTTAATTCCATTTTCTCTAAATCGTTGATCAATAACATAACGGATGTCACTTTTAATATTTAAAATCTCCCAAGTTCTTTTCACCCAAAAATACACTCTAAAGTTGAGCGCATAATCTCCAAAATCATCAAAAAGAACGATGATGTTTCTTGTTTTTTCTACTAGCGGATGTTGAAGGGCACATTCGTAAAGAATTTCTTTCAATTTTTTAGTATCAGTTCCATAAGCAACAGCAACTTTCACATGAAATCGGGTGGCTTTATCACTTATGGTTAAATTGGTAACATTGTCCTTAGTAAGTTTAGAGTTGGGAACAATTACAAATTTTCCGTCTAAGGTTTTAAGTTGCGAAGTTCTAATATAAATATTTTGAACTTTAGCAATTTCATTTTCAGATAATTCAACAATATCCCCTACTTTAATGCTTCCATCAAAAAGAAGTATTATACCTGAAAACATGTCTCCAAGAACAGATTGAAGACCAAGACCAATACCCACAAACAATGCTGTAGAACCATAAATTAATAAAGTAATGTCTACTCCTAATCCTTGAATGGCAATGGTAATAGCAATGGTGTAGACAAAATATTTAGTAAGCTGGATGAATGTATACCTTCTTCCTTCATCAATCCATGCCCTCGTTTTAGTGGAACGGTGGATGAATATTCTAAATAAAGTGACTACAAATCGGGCAATCACAAAAACTATGAGAAGAAATAGTATACTAGAAAATGTAAAAGCAACAGGGTTTTCAGGTGTTCCTAGGTTGAATAGCTCAGTGGCCAAGACCCCTTTAAAAGAGAAATCTGCATGTCCGTAGGAGAGAGCTTTAATTCCAAAAATGAAAAATAGCAGGAAGAGGACTTGCTTTAGCAATGTTTTTAATTTTTTTTCCTTTCCAGGGACTAACCAGTCTTTCCTTTTTAAAAACGGTTCTAACTTCTTGCTAATCCACCTACGGATGAATATCCAAAGAACAAGTACAACTGCAGCTAAAACAATATTAGTTGCATTGATTTCATCTATATAATCGATTAGTTTCATTTTGTAATTATTATACCGAGTTCTTCAGCAAAGATATTACGAACATTAGTAAGTTGTTTAATATCTTTAAGAATATTAAATGTTTGATCTTCTTTATCTTCAGATTTAAGAAGTTGTTGTTTGTCAGAAATTAAATTCTCAGTGACTCTCAATTTGAAAATTGTTACCGATTCAATGACTGCTTTCTTAAGTTGAGTAGATTCAGTTTTTGTATGAATATTGTGTTTTTTAACCCAGTTTTCGCTTAGACTATCTTTAGATGTAGTCAGGTCTACAACAAGACTGTTTAAGTTCTTATCGGGATTGTTTATAAAATGCTCATCATTTAAAATTAAATCATTTTCTAATGCATCTAAAAATTCGTTGTATATCTTTTGATAGTCTGCATTAACATAGCCGAGGTCATCAGAAATCATTTCTTCAATAACAAACTGAGCTAGCGGGTATTCTTCTTCTTTGATTTCTCCTTGCTCGTTTTCAATTTCAAGAGGAATGCCAAGGTCTCCATATTTGAGCATTAAGCGAATTAAGTCTCTTTCCTGAGATTCTAGTGCATTTATTGTGCTCTTTTTTAGCTTTTGAACATCAACAACTTTTGGCGCAGTGGATTCAGGAACGTAACCCTGCTGCTTTCCATAGGCTTGATTACGAAGAAGTTTATTTAATTCATTGATTAAAACCTGCTCATCCATTTCAAACTTCTGACTCGTTTCTCTAACAAAAACGCTCCTAGTAATCTGATCAGGAATTACAGCAATAGATTGAATAATTTCTTTTATGGTTCCCGCTTTTTTAAGTGGGTCATTTTTAGTGTCTTTAAGAAGAACTTCAGATTTAAATTGAATAAATCCTTTTTTATTATCAACTAAATAGTTTCTAAAGATGGAATTACTTTCTTTTTGAGAATAGCTGTCAGGATCTTCGCCTTCAGGAAATAAAACAACATGAACGTTTAATCCTTCTTTGAGGATTAAATCTATTCCTCTAAATGATGCTTTTATTCCAGCAGCATCACCATCATATAAAATGGTAATGTTTTTAGTAAATCGTTTTATAATTCTAATTTGACCTTCTGTTAATGAGGTTCCACTAGAGCTGACAACATTTTCTATTCCTGCTTGATGAAGTGAAATTACATCTGTATAGCCCTCTACTAAATAGCAATTGTCCTCTTTTATAACTGCATTTTTAGCTTGATAAAGGCCATATAAAACATGGCTTTTTTTGTAGATTTCAGACTCTGGTGAATTGAAATACTTAGCTGTTTTTTTATCGGATCTTAGTGTTCTACCACCAAATCCTATAACTCTTCCTGTGAGGTTGTGAATAGGAAAAATTACTCTTGACCTAAAAAAGTCATAATTTCCTTTTTCATTGGCTTTTATGAGGCCAGATTTCTCTAAAGTTTCTTGTTTGTGACCTGCAGATAGCGCAGCTTCAGAAAAGGCAGTAGATTTCTCTGGAGAGTAACCCAACTCAAACTTTTCTATGGTTGTTAAGTCGTATCCTCTTTGTTTGAAATAGCTTAATCCAATTGCTTTTCCTTCTTGGGAGGTGTTTAATTGTTGTTGAAAAAATGTATTGGCAAATTTATGAACAATCAATAGCTGCTCCCGCTCATTATTTAACGCAATATCTTCAGGAGTTTGCTCTTTTTCTTCAATTTCAATTTGGTATTTCTGGGCTAGCCACTTTAGTGCTTCTGGGTAGCTGAAGTGTTCGTGCTCCATTAGGAAAGTGACTACATTTCCTCCTTTCCCGGAGCTAAAGTCTTTAAATATTCTTTTAGCTGGTGAAACCATAAAAGAAGGGGTTTTTTCATTGACAAATGGGCTCAACCCTTTGTAATTAGACCCCGACTTTTTTAAATGAATAAACTGTCCGATAACTTCAATTATATCAGCAGTTTCAAAGATGCTATCTATGGTCTCTTTTGGTATCATGGTTAAAAAAAAAGTCCCGTATAAACGGGACTTAAAAGTTACAAATAATGCTTAATTATTGGTGAACATAATAATATTTATTCCCAGGTTGATCTTCCAAACCTAAGTCATTTTGTTTAAGTCTGATAATCTTACAAGTGTCATCAGGAATATTGTTAGAGAACTCAAGACCTAAAATAGGATCAGTATAGACGCAATTAATAAAAAGTTGAGTTTTGTCTTCAGAGAATGCCCAAGTTCCAAGCACTTCGTTAACACCGGCAAGGTTTAATAAGCTGCCTGTTGGAGTTGAAGCTCTGTAAATGCCTCCTTCTCTAAATTCTACATACTCTCCGTTATCAGGACTTTGGCTAATGTTGTTAGAAAGGTCAATTGTTTCTACTTCTTTCCACTGCTGTTGAAGTCTTACGGCTTTAGGAATAAATGAGATAGATGGTCCTTCTTCGTATTTGCCACAAGATTGGAATATTGATCCAACAAATAGCATACAAATTAAAATAGAAGCTGAAATTTTTTTCATTGTTAAAATAGGTTTTAAATAAATGTGTTTAATTAGGTTAAACTTGTTCTCAAACAAGCGTACGAACTTACTAATATTTAAGTACATTTGCGAACCTAAAATGCAAAAAAATGAGTACTGATAGATTTCAAGCACACGATTATTACATGATGGATGATATGCTTACTGAAGAGCATAAACTAATTAGAGAAGCAGCCAGAGCATGGGTGAAGAAAGAGGTTTCTCCAATAATTGAACAATACTATGAAAAAGCTGAATTTCCAAGTCAGATTATTCCTGGTTTAGGAGAAATAGGTGGTTTTGGACCTTATATTCCTGTTGAATATGGTGGTGCAGGATTGGATCAGATTTCCTATGGTCTCATTATGCAAGAGCTAGAAAGATGCGATTCTGGACTTCGATCAACATCTTCAGTGCAAAGTTCACTTGTAATGTATCCTATTTGGAAGTTTGGAACTGAAGAACAAAAACAACGCTTTCTTCCTAAGCTTGCTACTGGAGAATATATTGGTTGTTTTGGTTTAACTGAGCCTGATTTTGGATCTAATCCAGGTGGAATGATTACCAACTTTAAGGATATGGGTGATCATTACTTGCTGAACGGGGCTAAAATGTGGATTTCCAATGCACCATTTGCTCACGTTGCCGTTGTTTGGGCTAAAAATGAAGAAGGTAGAATTAAAGGATTACTTGTTGAAAGAGGTATGGAAGGATTTGAAACTCCTGTTATGCATGGGAAACATTCTTTAAGAGCTTCTACAACTGGAGAGTTAATATTTAATAACGTTAAAGTTCCTAAAGAAAACTTACTCACAGAAAAAGATGGTCTCGGAGCACCACTTTTGTGTTTGGATTCTGCTAGATATGGAATCGCTTGGGGGGCTATAGGTGCTGCTATGGATTGTTATGATTCTGCTTTAAGATATGCTAAGGAGCGTATTCAGTTTGATAAACCCATTGCTAGTTTTCAGCTTATTCAAAAGAAATTAGCCGAGATGATTACAGAAATCACTAAAGCGCAGCTTTTAACATTAAGATTGGGAGAGCTTAGAAATGAAAACAGAGCAACAACAGCTCACATCTCCATGGCTAAAAGAAATAATGTTGAGATGGCACTAAATATTGCAAGGGAAGCAAGACAAATCCATGGTGCTATGGGAATTACCAATGAATATTCTATCATGAGACATATGGCTAATTTAGAATCCGTAGTGACCTATGAAGGAACTCACGATATTCATTTGTTAATAACAGGTCACGACATTACTGGGATTCCGGCATTTGCTTAGTC
Source organism: Parvicellaceae bacterium (assembly GCA_045561415.1). Classification (GTDB taxonomy): domain Bacteria; phylum Bacteroidota; class Bacteroidia; order Flavobacteriales_D; family Parvicellaceae. Next base: position 8,706 of record JBJKXU010000040.1, on the reverse strand, counting down.
AAAGCATCTTCCCAATTAAATGTTTCTACTAGATGAACAATGTCTTTTTGAATAAATTCAAGAACTGGTTGAAGTGAATCATAATTGGGTTTTGTTAAAAAAAGCAACTCACCAGAGAAAAAATGATTGGTGCTGTCAGTTAGGTAAAAAATGAAATTACAAGCAACATCGCCTTTAATTTCAAAAGTATTTCCATAAACGTCACCCTCACTATTTATCCAGATGTCTTCATTGACTCCTGTAGCTCTAAAGTTATGTGCTTCAACATTTGATCTTATTTGTTCAATAAGTGAAAAAATAGAGGTGTCTACTGGCTTGTAAGAGCAAAGTAATTCTGCTTTGAATTCAGGAAAGTAAAGTGTTTTGTAGCAATCAGGTAGGCGCTTGAATTTATTAGCCACTAATGAGTAGGAAGGAATTTCAAATGAAAATGGGCAGTTATCATTGTATTTATAGTATGACTTTTTTGGTAAATCTATTCTTAAGTAACTAGTTGGAAGAGGAACAAATTCTTCTTGGTTACAGGAACTCAATAAAACTGTAAAAAGTAAGAGATAGAAGAATTTAATTTTCATCACTTTCAGTGTTAGAAATAGTTATTTTCACCTGTTTTATCTTTCTTTTATCAGCTGCTTCCACAGTAAATGTGAAATTTTGAAATTGAATTTTTTCATTTTTAAGAAGAATTTTCCCTGCCTGCTCAATACAAAATCCAGCAATTGTATCTGCCTCGCCTTTTTCTTGTTCAAAAGCATCGCCACTTATGTCCATTATTCTGTACATGTCTATAAGGGTGGTTTTTCCTTCAAAAACATAATTGTATTCATCTAGTTTTGAATAAGCAATGTCTTCTTGATCAAATTCATCTGTAATATCTCCAACAATCTCCTCTAGAACATCTTCAAGAGTGACAATTCCTGATGTTCCTCCATATTCATCCACAATAATGGCGATGTGCTTTTTTTCTTCTTGAAACTCTTTAAGAAGATCATCTAATTTTTTGTTTTCGGGAATAAATTTAGGGGTTCTAATGAGTGAGGTCCAATCAAAATCATCATCACTTTCAATGTGGGGGATTAAATCTTTTACATATAAAATACCTTTAATGTTGTCCATAGATTCTGAAAACACAGGCAATCTTGAAAATCTAGTTTTGTAGATTTCTTTAAGAATTTCAGAAAAAGGACATTCAAAATCAATGGTGTTTACATCAGTTCTGGGAGTCATTATTTGTTTAGCATCAGTATTGCCGAATTTCACAATGCCTTCTAATAGCTTTTTTTCATCTTCATCTTCAACACTGTCTTTGGTTAGGTCTAAAGCATGCTCTAGTTCATCTACACTTATAGCACTCATTTTTTTTGTGTAACGTTTGTCAATAATACTTGTGCTAGAGACTAAAATTGAACTTAAAGGCTTAAAAAAAACAGCAATTATAGTTACAGGTAACGCCATTACATGAGAGAACTTTAAATTAAATTTATTAGCATATACCTTAGGGATTACCTCTCCAAATAATAAAATAATAAATGTAACGGCTATAACTTGAATGAAAAATTGACTAGATGAGCTGAGCTGGGTATTGTCAAATAGCTCCTCAACAATTATGGTGGATAACATAACAATGGCCACATTGATGAAATTATTGGCAATAAGTATAGTGGCTAATAGCTTTTTAGGTGTACTTAGCAAGTTAATTATTCGTAAGGAATTTATATGATTAGAGTCATTTAACTCTTTTTTGTTTGAAGCTGTTAAAGAGAAAAAAGCAACTTCTGATCCTGACATCATAGCAGAGAGAAAAACTAAAATTACCATAAAAAAGATGGTGATACTTAGCTGGTAGCTTAAAGGTTGAAAGATGGATAAAAATAAAGAATGATCTGTAAGTAATAGATTATCCAAAATAGTTGTATTGGTTAAACTTATGATGAGCCTTCTTCATTAAAATGGTAGGTCATCATTACCTTCATCAGGTGAAGAAAATTCTTCAGTAGCTTTATCTTCTGGTGCTGTAGTTGGGGTTACTTTAACTTGAGAAGGTTCTACATTAGGAGTGTTTGTAGCAGGTGAGCGGTCACTAGTTTTACCAAGCATCGTTAAATTGTCAGCTACAATTTCTGTAGTGTATTTGTTGTTTCCTTGTTGATCTTGCCAGCTTCTAGTTCTAAGCTTCCCTTCAATATATACTTTGTCCCCTTTTTTAAGGTATTTTTCAGCAACATCAGCGAGTCCTCTCCAAAGAACTACATTGTGCCATTCTGTTTGAGATACTCTTTCTCCAGTTTTTCTGTCTTTGTAAGTTTCGCTTGTTGCTAAAGAAAAATTAGCAACTCCAACACCACTTTCAAGGTGTCTAACTTCAGGGTCTTTTCCTAAATTCCCAATTAATATAACTTTATTGACGCTACTAGACATTTTTTTAAATAAATTATTAATCAAATGTAAGCCTTCAATTTATTAATTGAAAGAACTCATCAAGATAATTTTCAACAAGCTTAGGTACTGGAAAGTTTTCTAATTGGTTGAGCTTAACGTGATTGAAATTATTGTTACTTAAATTTATTTTATTGGCTTTTAGCAACCAAAATTTGGCATAAATAACTTGATGGCTTAATAGATGCTTGTATGCTCTGACGTCCATTATTTCATATCCATTAAGGTTTATTATGGATTGCTTTGGAATTTCATCAAGCTCTTGATTGGTTTCTATAAGTGGAAATTGATATAACTTCTCCCAGATATCTTTCTTTTCTCTTTGTTCCATAAGAATGGTCTCTCCGTCTGTGATGACTAGAAAATTAAAATATCTTTTTCGTTGCTTTAGCTTTTTTGATTTTATTGGAAGAAGTTGAATTTCATTTTTGTTAAATGCATGACAGCTTTCTATAAAACAACAGTTTTCGCATAGTGGTTTTTTAGGTTTACACATTAAAGCACCAAATTCCATTATTCCTTGATTGAATTCTCCAGGTTGTTTTTTTGAAATAAGCGAATTGGCAAGCTCACTAAACTCTTTTTTTCCCTTTGAGGAGTCAATTGGAGTGTGAATTCCAAAATATCTACTTAGAACTCTATAAACATTCCCATCTACCACGGCTCTTTTCTCATTAAAGCTAAAAGAAGCAATTGCTGCTGCTGTGTAATCACCAACGCCTTTTAATTGTTTAATTTCTTTAAATGTAGAAGGAAATTTACCTGCTAAGTTAAAAGCAACGTGCTTTGCTGTAGCGTGCATGTTTCTTGCCCTACTGTAGTAGCCAAGACCTTGCCAGTGCTTGAGAATTTGTTCTTCGTTTTCATTGGCCATCATTTCAATTGATGGATAAATAGAAGAAAACTTAATGTAGTAGGGAAGGCCTTGTTCAACACGAGTTTGTTGTAAGATGATTTCGCTCAACCAAATAAGATACGGATTAGCCGTTTCTCTCCAAGGGAGATTTCGTTTATTGTCTTTATACCACGAGATGATTAAATTGCTAAAGTTCAATTGCCAAAAGTTTATTACAAAAAAACATAAAAATATCAATATGTTTTTTCAGACTTTAATAAATAAAATTATATTTGCTACCCGTTTTAAAAAAACAAACAAAATCATTTTTTTGAATCGTAATTAACTGAATTAAAAGATAATAACCATTATGACAAAAGCAGATTTAGTTTCAGATATTTCTGACAAAACAGGTGTTGAGAGAATAGCTGTTCAGGCAGCTGTTGAAGCATTTATGGACTCTATCAAGCATTCTCTTGAAAAAGGTGAAAATGTTTATTTAAGAGGGTTCGGAAGTTTTGTTGTTAAAGAAAGAGCTGAAAAAACGGGACGTAATATTTCGAAAAACACTACTCTAATTATACCTGCTCATAATATTCCTTCATTTAAGCCATCTAAGACTTTTGTTGAAGGAGTTAAGAAAAAGGTAAAAGTAAACTAGTAAAAAAATTAAATAAATAAATTATGCCAAGCGGTAAAAAAAGAAAAAGACATAAGATGTCTACTCACAAGAGAAAGAAAAGACTTAGAAAGAATCGTCACAAGAAGAAGAAATAATTTCTTTTAAATACACAGGTTTTGGAATTTAAATTCAGCTACTTTTTCTGAATTTAATCGCTTTGCATGTAATCTAAAGGAGGATTTCAAGTGCAATATGAATTAGTAATAAATTCAACACCTGCACAAGTTGTTTTAGCACTATTAAAAGAAAAAAAATTAATAGAAATTCATCGTGAAGATGATGATAGCAGCTTTAATGTAGGTGATGTCTATTTAGGTAAGGTAAGAAAAATTGTTCCTAGTCTTAATGCAGCGTTTGTTGATGTAGGCTATGAAAAAGATGCTTTTTTGCATTACCACGACTTAGGCCCAAGGTTTAAGTCCATGAACAAATATGTTCAACAAACCCTTAATGGTAAACAATCAACTTCTAAACTTGGCTACAATAAAATAGAGCCAGAAATTGACAAAGATGGAAAGATGAAGGATCATCTTTCTTCAAAGCAATTAATGGCCGTTCAGGTTATTAAAGAGCCAATTTCAGCCAAAGGACCCAGGATAAGTGCTGAGGTCACTTTGGCGGGTAGATTTCTTGTTTTAGTTCCATTTTCTGATAAAATTTCTATATCTCAAAAGATTAAAGAGCAAGATGAAAGAGAGCGTTTAAGAAGGTTGATTACCAGCATAAAGCCTAAGAACTTTGGGGTTATTATTAGAACTGAGGCTCAGGATCAAAAAGTGGCCGAATTAGATCAAGATTTAAAAGATCTAGAAACAAAGTGGGAAACGCTTTACAAAGAGCTTAAACCAGCTAAGCCTCACAAAAGAGTTTTTGGTGAGATGAACAGGGCCATGACTGTTATAAGAGATATTTTAAATAAAGATTTTAACAGCATTCACGTTGATGATCCTGTTTTATTTGAAGATATTAAGAGTTATGTGAAAACTATTGCTCCGGAAAAAGAAAATATAGTTAAGCTATACAAAGGAAAAGTTGGAATTTTTGAGGACAAAGGAATTAATAAACAAATTAAAGCTTCTTTTGGTAGAAAAGTCAATTTAGCTTCTGGTGGTTATTTAATTATTGAACATACCGAAGCTATGCATGTTATTGACGTGAATAGTGGAAACAGAAAAGCAACTGCTCAAAATCAAGAAGAAAATGCTCTTCAAACCAATATCGAAGCTGCAGAAGAAATAGCAAGGGTCCTGCGTCTCAGAGACATGGGTGGTATTATTGTTGTTGACTTTATTGACATGTATGCAAGAGAGAATAACAAAAAATTAACTGAGCAATTTAAAAAAGCGATGAAGGGTGACCGTGCCAAGCACAATGTGATTCCTCCCAGTAAATTTGGAGTTATTGAGCTTACTAGGCAGCGGGTACGTCCTGAAACAGAAATCAAAACCGCTGAGGTTTGTCCTTCTTGCAACGGAACCGGAGAAGTTCAAGCATCAATTTTAATTATTGATGAGATAGAAAATAGTTTAAAGTTTCTAATTCAGGAAATGAAAAACAAAACAATTGTTTTACATGTTCACCCATTTATTGAGGCTTTTTTGAAAAAAGGAGTTAAAAGCATTCAGCGTAGCTGGTTTATTCAACACAAAAAGTGGATTCAGGTAAGAGGGATTACTAAATTGGGAATGGTTGATTTTCAGTTTGTTGATGAGAAAAACAAGCCCTACAAAGTTTAGTTAGAAAAATGATCCCATCCTTGCGCTTTTAGCGGTGTAGATTGGTCACCATTAGAGATTAAATTGATCCCACTTTCCTCATTAGTAATGTGTCCTATTACGGAAAGGTTAGGGTTGTTTTTCACCTTGTCAAATGATTGAATGTCCACTGTGAAAAGAAGCTCGTAGTCTTCCCCCCCATTTAAAGCACATGTTGTTGGGTTAATGTTAAAGTCTATGGCTGTTTTACTAGTTACAGGGTCAATAGGGATTTTATTTTCAAAAAGCTGACACCCTTTGTTGGACTGTTTGCAAAGGTGTATGACTTCTGAGGCAAGCCCATCAGAAATATCAATCATGCTTGTTGGTTTTATCCCTTCTTTTTTTAAGTCACTAATGATGTCTAATCTAGGCTCTGGTTTAAGTTGTCTTTCAAGAATGTAATCGTGTCCAGCTAAATCTGGTTGAATTTTTGGGTTAGTTTTCCAAACCTCTTTTTCTCTTTGAAGGACATTAAGTCCCATATATGCTCCACCTAAATCTCCTGAAACAACAATAAGGTCATTTTCTTTGGCACCACTTCTGTAGACTAAGTCGGTTTTGTTGGCTTCTCCAATTGCAGTTATTGAAATAACTAACCCAGTAGGGTTGGTGGTAGTGTCTCCACCTATAATGTCTATGTTGTAAACGGATGCTGCATGCTTTATTCCATTGTAGATTTCTTCAATAGCTTCAACCGAAAACTTACTAGAAAACCCTAGTGAAACAAGAATTTGTTTAGGAGTTGCGTTCATGGCGCAAATGTCGCTAATGTTAACAGCTACTGCTTTGTATCCTAGGTGTTTTAAAGGTGTAAATACCATGTCGAAATGTATTCCTTCAATTAACATATCTGTTGATATGACAGTTTCTAAATCGCCATTATTAATGACTGCTGCATCATCTCCAATTCCAAGCTTGGTGGATTTATGTTGGTTAGTAATGTTTTTCGTTAATTTTTCAATTAATCCAAATTCCCCAAGATTTTCAACACTATTTAAGTTTTTTTCCATTTCACAAAGATAATAAAGCCCTTTTCTTTTAATTATAATCGACAAAGATATTTTAATCCTATATTATCGGTATATTTGCGCTGTTTAAAATTATTCTAAATAAGATAACGCTATGATTCAAGTTACTGAAAGTGCAAAAAAGAGAGCTTTTAGTCTTATGGAAGAAGATGGAAAGGCTAATCATTTTATTAGAGTAGGGGTGAAAGGTGGCGGATGTTCAGGGTTGATGTATGAATTAACATTTGACGATCAACTCAATGATGGTGATAAGGAATTTAAGGACAACGGAGTTAAGGTTGTTGTTGATAAAAAGAGCTATTTATACCTAATAGGAACAACTCTTGATTATTCAGGGGGCCTTAATGGTAAAGGATTTGTCTTTGTTAATCCCAATGCTGACAGAACATGTGGTTGCGGTGAGAGTTTTTCACTTTAATTTTTTCAGATGGCATATACAGAAGGCGACTTAAAAAAAGACCTTGAAAACAAGGAATATGAATTTGGCTTTGTTACCAATATAGAGTCTGATAAAGCTCCAAATGGTCTAAATGAAGACATAATAAGATTTATTTCTTCCAAAAAAAATGAACCGCAGTGGTTGCTAGATTACAGGTTAAAAGCATTTGAAATTTGGTCTAATATGCAAGAGCCTGATTGGGCACACGTTAAATATGACCGCCCTAATTTTCAAGATATTTCCTATTATTCTGCTCCAAAACAAAAAAAAGAATTAGCCAGCTTAGATGAAGTTGATCCTGAACTTCGAAAAACTATGGATAAGCTTGGTATATCGATGGAGGAGCAAAAAAGACTTTCTGGTGTTGCAGTAGATTTTGTTATGGATTCAGTGTCCGTTGCTACTTCATTTAAAGATAAGTTAGCGGAGTTAGGAATTATTTTTTGTTCTTTTTCTGAAGCTGTTCAAAATCATCCAGAACTCGTTCAGAAATATATGGGTAGAGTTGTCCCCGCTACTGATAACTTTTATGCCGCACTAAATGCAGCCGTTTTTTCCGATGGTTCTTTCTGCTACATTCCAGAAGGGGTGAGTTGTCCTATGGAGCTTTCTACTTATTTCAGAATTAATGATTCAGGTACAGGTCAGTTTGAAAGAACTTTAGTTGTAGCTGACAAGGGAAGTACTGTTAGTTATTTAGAAGGATGTACTGCACCACAGCGAGATGAAAATCAGCTTCATGCTGCAGTAGTTGAGCTGATAGCTCTTGATGATGCTGAAATTAAATATTCTACGGTTCAGAACTGGTATCCTGGAGATAAAGATGGTAAAGGTGGAGTATTTAACTTTGTAACTAAAAGAGGATTGTGTCATAATCGTTCTAAAATATCATGGACTCAAGTTGAAACTGGTTCTGCTGTCACTTGGAAATATCCATCTTGTATACTTAAAGGTGATTACGCTGTGGGCGAGTTTTATTCTGTTGCTGTTACCAATAATCACCAGCAGGCAGATACAGGAACAAAAATGATTCACATTGGTAAAAATACACGTTCAACAATTATTTCTAAGGGAATCTCTGCTGGATTTAGTCAAAATAGTTACAGAGGGTTAGTAAAAATTGGTAAAGGAGCAGAAAGGGCAAGGAATTTTTCTCAATGCGATTCTCTACTTATGACTGACAGGTGTGGAGCTCATACTTTTCCATATATAGAATGTGAAAATTCTAGTGCTCAAATTGAGCATGAGGCTACCACCTCAAAAATTGGCGAAGATCAGATTTTTTATTGTCTTCAAAGAGGGATCTCTGAAGAGAAAGCAATTAGTTTAATTGTTAATGGATATGCAAAAGAGGTCTTAAATAAATTACCGATGGAGTTTGCCGTTGAGGCTCAAAAATTATTAGAAATCAGTTTAGAAGGTTCAGTTGGATAAAAAATAGATTATGAGTAATAGTATTATAAAAATTAAGGATCTCAAGTGCGAAATTGATGGCAAAGAAATTCTTAAAGGAATTAATTTAGAAATAA
>JBJKXU010000039.1:0-69507 GCA_045561415.1 Parvicellaceae bacterium | reverse complement strand
AGGTGTCACCACCAGCGGCAACAAGCACAATAGTGTCTCCAATACAAATGGTAGTATCATTAGAAACGGTAGCAGTAGGTAAACTGTTGATACTCACCACAACACTGTCAACATTAACACAAGTGTTCGTATCAGATGCGGTAACCAAATAGGTAGTGGTTACAGCAGGTGAGGCCAGTGGATTACTAATAGCAGGATTGTTTAATGATCCAGCAGGAGACCACAAATAGGTGTCTGCACCAGAGGCTTGTAATTGAGCAGAATCCCCAAGACAAATAGCTGTAGAAAGGCCAGCGTCAACAGCAGGAAGGGGGTTAACAAATACATTAACCGTATCGGTACTAGAACAGTTGTTGGCATCAGTTCCAGTAACAACGTATTGAGTTGAATCAGAAGGCCAAGCAAGAGGATTTGAAATATTGGATGCACTTAAGCTGTCTGTGGGAGACCATAAGTAGGAAATACCACCCGAAGCGTTAAGCTGAACTGTATCGTTAATGCAGATAGTTTGGTCCAGCCCAGCATCAATAACTGGAGAAGGATTTACGGTAACGGTTACTTGGGTAGTATCGCTACAACCAGTAAGATAACTGGCAATTACTTGATAGGTAGTGGTACTTGTAGGCCATACAAGTGGATTGCTGATCAATGGATTTGATATAGAGTCAGTAGGGGACCAATCGTAGGTATCGGCACCAGCAGCTAGAAGCAATACCGAATCACCAATACATAAAGAGGTGTCGTTTGATACACTAGCAATTGGTAAAGGGTTTACAGTAATCAAAACACTGTCCGTATTTATACAAGAGTTTATATCACTTCCAGTTAAGAAGTATGTAGTTGTAAGCAGTGGACTAGCCATTGGGTTACTGATTGTGATGTCATTTAAAGAGCCGGCAGGTGACCATAAATAAGAAGAAGATCCAGATCCTTGTAAAAGAATAGAGTCTCCTATGCAAATAGCTGCTGGAAGTCCAGCATCAACTGCAGGAATTGCATTGACTATTAGTTCAACTGAATCTGTGGTAAAGCAATTATTTAAATCTGTTCCGGTAACCAAATAAGTAGTGGAAGAAGTAGGCCAGGCCAATGGATTACTTATTATTGGAGAGCTTAAGCTATCAATAGGAGACCATTGGTAGGTATTGGCTCCAGAAGCAACTAGCTGAACAGTGTCACCAACACAAAGTGTATCATTTAATCCAGCATCAACAACTGGAAGGGTGTTTACAATTATAGTAACCTGTGCAGTGTCACTACAAGTATTTGCATCACTTACTACTACTTGATAAGTTGTAGTTGAATTGGGCCACACTAAGGGATTGCTTATGAGTTGATTAGAGATGTTTGAACTTGTTAACCATTCATAAGCTGTACCTCCAGAAGCAAGAAGTTGTATGGTGTCAGTAGCACATATAGCAGTATCATTGGTAATGGATATAGTTGGCAGGTTGTTAACGTTAACAACAACGGTATCAGAATTAGCGCATCCAGCAACATTAGTTCCGGTAACTACATAAGTTGTAGTAGTAGATGGTGACGCCATCGGATCAGAAATTGTAGAATCACTTAAACCATTTGTTGGATTCCATAAATAAGTGAAAGCACCAGGCGGTGATGAAGATAAAGAGGGGTCAAGGTTTATTCCCCAACTAAAGATAAATCCATTATCTGAAGGTAAATTATCTGTAATGGAGATGCACCATTCGCCATTAAGCTCACAACCAAGTAAGTTAGTAAGGAGTTCAGAAGACTGGTAATCACCAGCAGGAAGAGTTGAAACCCCTTGAGATGCTGTTGCCCATGTGCCATTAATTGATCCCGGAGTAAAACAATAATTAAAAGGTGTTCCTTGAGCATTAGGAAGGTTGTCATTATCAACAGGAATTCCTAAATAAGTTCCTCCACCATTTGAGTAGCTATGCAGTTCTACTGTTTGTCCTGATGGGCAAGAGATAGCAATTTCTAAATCTCCCATATATGAATGCTCCATCTGAAGACATATGCTTTGCAAATCAGTAATTGAAGAGAGCGTTTGACCAGGTACATAACAATTTAAAGAGACACAGGTTTCATAAGTTACTCCGTTTCCATCTGGAAGAGCAAGGGGTTGACTTACTTCAGGTACACAACTGGCTAAAGCCTCAAGTTGAACACTGTCTCCAATACAAATGTTTAGATCATTGCCGGCATTTATATATGGAGGTGGGCTAACAAAAACAATAACAGTATCTGAATTGGTACAATTATTTAGGTCAGTTGTGGAAACAATATATTCAGTGGTGTCACTAGCCCAAGATAATGGGTTAGCAATTAACGGGTTATTCAAGGACATTACTGGAGACCAAGAATAATTACTGGCACCTGTGGCATTTAACTGTGTAGTGTCACCATAGCAAATTAGAATGTCAGAACCGGCATCAATTGTAGGAGTTGGATTAACAGTCATTAACACAGTATCAGAGTTGAAACATCCATCTAGAGATTCTGCAATTACTATAAATTCTGTTGTAGCTGTTCCAACAAAAGGAATTCCATCGGAAATTCCATTGTTCCAAGTATAAGTAATGCCTAGTAAGGTGCCTCCTCCAGAAAGAGTTACAGTTTCTCCATAACAAATACTAAAATCTGCACCAGCACTTACTGCAGGAAGAGCATTTACAGTCACAAGAACAGTATCAGTATTAGAGCAAGTATTAGCTCCTGTTCCTTCTAAAATATATTCTGTAGTAATAGAGGGCCAAACTAATGGATCTGAAATGGAAGTATTACTAATATTGGTTGTGGTTGTCCAATTATAGGAAATACCACCCGATGCATTTAGCTGAACTGTATCACCCTGGCAAGATGATAGATCTAATCCAGCAGATACTTGACTTGTAGTAGTTGTAATGAGCACGCTATCGTATCCCAAACAACCAATCCCTGAATTAATTTCAAGTATATAATAGGTAGAATCCGATGGGAAAACAGTAGGGGAGAGTGTGTTTCCATTAAGAATAGTTCCGTTATTTGGTGACCAACTTAATGAATAACCAGGTGGAGCATTAGTTGAACCTAATATCTCCATAGAATCTCCTAAACAAATAGTAGAATCACTAAAAACATCTACCACAGGAGTTGGTGTAATGGTAACATCTAAATCTATTGAAGATGAAGAACAACCAAACTGATTTACAGCACTAAGTGTAACGGTTCCAGTTCCAGGCGTGGTCCATTCAACTTGAATAATGGAGTCGTTGTTAGCAACAATATTTCCTGAAGAAATTGACCAGTCATACGTTGTATTTGGTGCTGTAATAGTGGAGTAGGTTTCAACATTAAATTGACAGGTAAATTCTGGACCAATTATAGTATCTGCAGGAGCAACAGGATTTACTGTTATTTGGAAAACTTCATTGGTAGTTTTGGGAGGACATCCTCTGTCTGATGCTGAAACTTGAAATTGATAGGGAAGAGCTTGTGCTTGTCCACATGCTGTTGACCAACAAAATTGAGTGGAGACGGTATCTAAACCAACAACAGGAGTTGTTATTGTCGCAGGAGGATTTGTAAAAAGAGGGTCAAAAATTATTCCACCAGCAGTAAGCGACAAACTATCTCCATTAGGGTCGTCAAAACCAAAATCGAAACAAATGGTTTCTCCTTCTTCAACTGAATATTGTGTAGCTCCTGTACCAAACTGTGGATCTAAGTTAGGTGGCGGGTTAACAGGGCAATTAATTACTAGCAACTGAAGATCTCGTCTAGAGACGCCAATTAAATTACCATTTCTATATTCTTTAATTTCTACAGCTACAACATAATTCCCAGTGTTGGAAGCCATATATTGAGTAAGTCCTGTAGACGCGTTTATTGAAGAATATCCAGTAGTTCCAAAAGGTTGTAAAAAAGAATAATTAGGATCGTAAACCACGGGATCAAGAGTCCATGAAAGTGTTGCCGGTGGTCCTGGATAAAATCCTTGAGTTCCAAATCCTCTAAAAGGTTCTACAAAAGAAAAAACCATTAAATCTCCATCAGGATCATAAGCAGAGTTTAAAATTGAGGTAGTATCTCCAGCACACAAAAAGGGGATGGGAACATCAGTAAAAACTGGGGAATTGTTTTCAATTAGTGGGGGAGGAATATAGGCGTGAAAACCGGTGCCTTGAGTTACGGGGTTTGTTAAATTATCTATTGCTCCATTTCTACAGCATATATCACCATAAATATGATAACCTGTGAAATTTAATGGAACGGTAAAAATACCTTCATATTTACCTTCTCTTATACAGGTAGATGACCCTACAGTGCAACCACTTGGAAGATCTGGTTCTATGTCTGTAACAGAAATAAGATTAACGGTAACTAGCTGAATTCGTGTTTTATCTGCTCCACCCATAGGTGCATTTTGTAAATCATGTGTGTAAACACCAATTTCTTCAGTAGAGAAAGGATTGGGAGCGTTGGATGTAGGTCCACAATCAACATATATGGTGTAGAGAATTTTATATTGATAATTGTTTCCTACCTGTCCTAAGTATTCGTAGCCTAAATTTCCACCAATAAGGTGTGAGCAATAAGCGTTAAATCCTAAAAGGATAAACGAACAAAAGGCTATGAGCTTAGCTAATTTAATCAAAGGGATAATTTTCATAAAAGTTATAAAGCATAGACTCTATAATATTACAAAAGGTTGTTATTGAGCCTAATTTTTATTTTTTCTAATATAGCACAAGTAGAATTAATATATAATTAACCTTATTTTAATTATAAACAATTTCAGATTAAATGTGGGTAAATTAAAGAAGCTATTTCAGGTGGATTCCTTTACGGTCTATGGTCACTAATCTTTTTTTATAGAGTGCTCCTAGAGATTTTTTAAATGCTTTTTTACTAATACCAAGCATGGATTGAATTTCATCAGGATGGCTTTTGTCATTTAAGTTTAAAAAACCTTTGTTTTTCTCCAAAAGAGTGAGAATTTTTTGAGCATTTGGTTCAATGTTTTTATAGCTTATCTCTTCAAGAGAAACATCTATTTTATCATCGGATCTAGTTTTCTTTATAAATCCTGTAGTAACCTCACCAAGTTTAAGGTTTTTAAAGACCTCATTGCTGTAAAGTAGCCCTAAATGTTTTTTATTTATAATTACTTTAGTACCAAGGTCAGAGCTTTGCCAAACAATTAAATGAACTTTATCTCTTACCTGTAATCCATGGTTGGTGTTGTCTAGGTATTTGGCAATTTTAGTACTACCGACCAATCGTTCAGTTTGATGGTCAAAATACATGTAAACAAGATAAGTATAGCCTTCTTTAATTTTTCTTTCTTGTTCTCTAAAGGGGATGAATAAATCTTTTTCTAAGCCCCAATCCATAAAGGCTCCAATTTTATTTACATTGTTAGCTTTTAAAGCAGCAAAATCATTAAGCTTAATGTAAGGTTTTATAGTAGTTGCTACCAATCTTTCTTCACCATCTAAATAGATAAAAACTTCGATTTCATCACCAACTTTTAGGTCGTTATCAACATATTTATTAGGTAGAAGGATATCATCGTCATTGTCATTAATAAGATAAGCACCAGGAGATTTTATTCTATCTACGGTAAGTGTGGTAAATTTCCCTATTTCTAGCATATCTTAAATGTAATAATTATAAAAAAGCAAAACCTCTAATACAGCCATATACTAGAGGTCTCTAATTTTTGTATAAAACTTTAGTTCATAGTAATAAACAAGGATAAAACTTAAATCCGGTGCAAATCTAAACTATTCGCATAATATGTCTTGCTATTTCTTAAAATATTACAAGATCATGAAAAGAAAAAAATAAAAACTGTATGTTATACGTTACTGGGTTGCGCTTTTCTTGATTGTATAAATTTCACCAAATACTCTATTTCCATGATCATCAATTATTGGTTCTCCGAAGCTGTCTCTGTATGTGAAGAACTGTAAAATACTATCTCCTATAGCTGTTTTATCAATTGCTTGGTTGTTGTAAAATAAAGTAGAATCTGGATGAGCTAGGTATTTATCAATTTTATTCACAAAGGGTTTGTTGTCAATAATTTGATCTTTAGGTATTGAACTTTTACAGCTAAATAAAAATCCTAGTCCAATAAAAACTATGCTGTATTTTTTCATTTCAAATAATTTTTTATTTGTAGAATAAAATTTATTTAAAAAGGTACGAAAAAGAGAAAATTTAGATAAGATTTACCAATAGACAATAAAGATTTTTTTTATCAATCCATTATTGTTTTTTGCCCAACAAAGAGGCGATTTATTTTGACTGATATATTTGCTTATTTTTAAACTAAAAGAGGGTAGTTCTTCCCAAGAAACAAGGTCATGTGGTATAATAAGCCAATCCAACTTTTCTGGAAGGTAAAATTTATAATTGGCAAGCTTTTGCAGTTCATTTATGTTTAAGTAAAAACCTGTAACACATTGATTGTTAATTATTTCAAAGTCAATGCTAATTGAATTTAATGGAACAAATAGCTGAGCTTTGAAATATACTTTTTGATCAAATACATTGCTGCCTAAACCAAGTTCATTTAGGAACTCTTTTGCTTTTTGATGCTTTAAAATTGGCAGTTGTTTGGTTTTGAGTTTATCAATTTTCTTGGCTAACGTATCGTTTCTATTTGGACCAATCCATTTGTCAATTTCAGAACTTTTAATGTTTGGATCATATAGGTAAAATTTATAAATAATTTCTACATGAATATATGTACTTAAATACTTAAGTAAACAATCGATTTCACCAATTGTGATTTTGTTGTTTATAAGCTGAATGTTTGAAGCAAGAAGAGTTAGATCCGGAATTTGTTCAAATTGATTAAAGACAAAATGTTCAATTAATTTTCCAAGTCTTATTTCGTTAATTGTTTTTTCAATTATACTTTGTTGGATTTCAGGTAATTCTAGCTGCGTCAATCCATTCAATGAATTGGTGTTCCATAATTTTGGTGTTGATAAGAAGCCGTGATACCTTAATTGAGTTTTATTTTGATCCATATAAGCATTTAAATATAATTAATAAACACCATCACTTTGTCTTATAATTAATATTATGTTAAATAGAGTTATTCGTTATAAGAGGAACACACTATTCTAACCCACTAGTCAGAGATATAAAAATCACGCATTTGTAAATCAATAAGATGTACACCAGTATAATAGAATCTCAGCACATCAAGGAACCCATAACCTAGCTTAATCATTTGCATAGCACCTTCCTGTGATAATCCAACTCCATGGCCAAAGCCTTTACCTTTTAACAAAACATAATCCTTGTGATTATAGACACTAAAATATGTGCTTTTGAGTTTTAAATCTTTTCTTACATCTTTTAAAAGGATGTGGTAATTCCAATCAAGAAAATATTTTTTACGATAGTTTTGTTTGAAGCTACATGCTTTTTGTACAGCTTTGGTGTCATCTGTTGGAAAACCATGAGAGTTCTTTAAATAAGCTAGCCATCTTTCTTTATTAATTTTTTTAGACCAATTGTAATTGTGCCTTCCAACAGAATAAGGATCTTTTACACTTCTTAAGTAAGTTAAAGGTTCCAACCAAACGTCTTCTACATTTACTGTTTGACCACCACTATTTGAGTAATATGCTGCAGTTATGTAGTTCATTTCTTTATCTACAAGAACCAAGTTTTCTGTTTCTTTTACAGCTTTTTCTATCGCTTTATTGCAATACATTTTCCCCTTGTAAACCTGACAATTCACTAAGTCAGTTAGGTTAAAACCTTCATGAGCAAATTTATTAATGTTTTTTAACGCATATGTTCTGCTGATTACCGCATGAACTTTATAAAAATCTTTTGTTTCATTAGGACCAGCTTCAGATTCTAAGACCCCAATTAAGTATCGTTCCAGGTTAATTTGATTGACAAGTGTTAGGTAATTACCATTAACAAATACTTTTAGCTGCGTATAATATTTTCTAGGTTTTAATGATGGCGCTAAACCTGTAATGGTGAAAACATGATCGTCATATTTAGGATTAAAGTAAACCGTATCAAAATGCCCTAGTGATTTGTCCCCTATTTTTAAACGAACACTATCGTTATGAAGTTGAATTTTAACGCTTTCCCCTCTATTTATTTTTTTGATGTAGGAATTAGATGTAATGGTATGATTTCCAGAGTCTGAGCTGAATAAAACATGTTTGAGTTTTACATTTCTAAGCAATCCAATATCCAGTTGTATGGAAAAAACTGGAAAAGAAAAAAATAGAAACAATATGAAAAATAGGCGCTTATTGATCATTATTCCAAAAGTAAAAACCTAATTTACTTAACTAACTGTTGTCTCTAATAGTTTTTAACATCTCATTTGCAGTAATTCTAGAAGCCCCTTTACCTCCACACATTTTTTCAAGTAGCTCATAGTCTGCAAGCATGCTATTTCTTTTGGGAGAATTTAAAATTAAATCCAATTCCTTTTTTATCATTTCTGGTGTTAAGTCATCTTGAATAAGCTCTTTAACCGCTTCTTTATCAAGAATTAAATTAACCAAGGAAATGAATTTAACTTTTATTAATTTTTTGGCAATTTGGTAGGAAATCCAACTGCTTTTATAGCAAACTACTTGTGGAACTTTGAAAAGTGCAGTCTCCAATGTTGCTGTTCCTGATGTAACAATAGCACACTTGGACTGATTTAGAATGTTATAGGTGTCTTTATAAATTATTTTAACGTTATTTTTCTTAGCTATAAATTTTGCATATAACTCTTGATTAATAGCTGGTGCAGCGGCAATAATTACCTGATAATCTTTTAAAGATTCAACAGCTTTTAACATTATGGGTAGCTTTAGGTTTATTTCCTGTACCCTACTTCCTGGCAATACGGCAATAATAGGCCGCTGATCCAGTTGATTTAACTCAAGGAAATCTTCTTTTTCTTTTGCATGGCTTCTCTTAAACTCATCAATAGCATCTATTAAAGGATGACCAACAAAATCTACTTCTACATTTAATTTTTTATAAAATGCTTTTTCAAAAGGGAGAATGGTATACATTTTAGAGACATCTCTTTTAATCTGATGTATTCTAGATGCCTTCCATGCCCATATTTGAGGAGATATGTAATACAAAACAGGGATATTGTATTCTTTAAGAAATTTTGCTATTCTGAGATTGAAACCAGGATAATCTACCATTATTACCGCAGCGGGTTGGTATGCAATAATATCTTTTTTACACAGTTTTATGTTTTTTAAAATGGTTCTAATGTTCATAATTACTTCAAAGAACCCCATAAAAGCAAGCTCTTTTATGTGCTTAACCATGTAACCTCCTTGAAGTTGCATTAAATCACCACCCCAAAATCTAAAACTAGCATCCTTGTCAGCTAGCTTAAGTTCTTTCATAAGATTGGAAGCGTGTAAATCTCCTGATGCTTCTCCAGCTATAATGTAATATTTCAAATCAGTAAATAAAGATAAATGAAAGGCCAACTAAAAGTAATGTTATGGCAACAATTCCTTTGGTAAATTGATCAAATTTAAGTGTAAAATAACCCAGATAAAAGACTATAAGATTTAGAATTAAACATAAAATTAATATGTTCTTTTTCATTTCATTATTGCTTGAATTCATCTGAAAATCATATGGAAAAGCTTCGTGTGTGAAATTATACCAAAAAATAGAAAATGGATTTCCGTTATTGGCAAATAAAAAAATTAGGAAGAATCCAATTATTGGAAGAAGAACGCCAGTGCCAAATCCTATCCATACATTGTCTAATCTGTGCAACTTATTTTTCATAATTCTAGCTTCCAGTTTTCAATATCTTTAATGGAGTTGTATGCTGTCATGTCAAATTGTGTAGGTACAACTGTAACGTAATTGTTTTTAAGTAACTGTACATCGCTATTCTCAGCTTGTTCATGAGCAACAAATGATCCAGTTAGCCAATAATATTTTTTACCTAGTGGGTCTAACCTTTCATCAAAGGTGTCATCCCAGAAAGCTTTACCTTGACGGCACGATTTAATTCCTTTTATCTTATCCAACGGAACATCGGGTATGTTTACGTTAAGGCATATTCCTTTTTCCATCTTATTTTGCAGTGCTTTAGTAACAATTTCTTTTACAATGGCTTTTGAAGCACTAAAATCTGCATCTGCAGCATAATTGGTTAACGAAAAACCAATACTAGGAATTCCTTCCAAGGCACCTTCTACTGCTGCAGACATGGTTCCCGAATAAAGAACATTGGTACTCACATTTGAACCGTGGTTAATTCCAGATAAAATTAAATCTGGTTTTCTTCCTTTTAGCAAATACATTCCTGCCTTTATGCAATCTACAGGGGTTCCTGAGCACTGATAACCAACGTTTTCTTTATAGTAATCGGTTTCATGAAATCTTATGGGATTATTTACTGTAATGGCGTGTCCCATTCCAGATTGAGGCTGATCTGGAGCTACGATTAATAGCTCTCCAAATTGATTAACTGCTTCTATTAATTGATTTAGCCCTTTGGCAGTAAATCCATCGTCATTGGTAATTAAAATTAGTGGCTTTGACATATTCATTCATGTTGTTTATTAGTGCAACTAAACTATTTACAATATTAATTGAACTAATTTTAGTAATGACTGTATTAGTAAAAAAATACCCGCTTAATTTGTGTAAAATTAACATTTATGCATCTTAATTGGTAAACCATTTAATTTACATTTGTTAACAATATAAAAAAACTCAGCTATGCTAAAATCAACCTCTATTTTATTGTGTCTCCTTACAGTTTTAACTGCTTATTCTCAAAATAAACCAGTAAATGCTAAAACAGCTATTAACGAAGTTACTGTTTTCCTTTCTGGAGCAGAAGTTCATAGAACAGGTAAGGTGACGGTAGTTCCTGGAGTGAATGAGATTAAAGTAATTGGCCTCTCCCCTTCTGTTAATGGGAATTCAATACAGGCTAGTTTATCTAATGATAACCTTACCATTTTATCTGTTGATCATAAAATGAGTTACTTAACAGAGAATAAATTTGCCCCCAGAATAGAAACCATTAAAGATTCCTTAGAGGATATGGCTTTAAAGTATAAAATTAGAGAAAGCCACGAACGTGTTTATAAAGAAGAAAAAAGTATGCTCATTACCAATAAAGCTATTGGTGGTAGTGATTCAGGTGTAGACATTGAAGATTTAATGGAAATGGCTGATTTCTATAGACAAAGGCTTACTGAAATTGAAACAAAGCTTCTTGATATAGCGAGTGAAAAAGCTCAAATCACAAAAACGATCACTAAGCTTAACGCCCATTTAAATCAGCTTAATGCCAAAAAAACTAATCATACTAGTGAGGTAACCATTAAAGTGTCTAGCAAGCAACGAATGATTACAGATGTAGAATTAAGTTATATTGTGTCTAAGGCAGGATGGATGCCTAAATATGATTTAAGAGCAAACAACACAACTGATCCAATAGGGCTTACTTACAAAGCCGATGTTTTTCAGAACACTGGAATAGATTGGAAAAATGTAACCCTTACGCTTTCAACCGGAAACCCTACTGTAAATAATACGCAACCAGAATTATCTACTTGGTTTTTGTATTTCCAACAGCAATTCAAAAAGAAAGAATTTAGATATGGTAATAATAGAGATGCACTG
This sequence comes from Parvicellaceae bacterium, assembly GCA_045561415.1. GTDB lineage: Bacteria > Bacteroidota > Bacteroidia > Flavobacteriales_D > Parvicellaceae. The sequence goes on along the minus strand of JBJKXU010000039.1, from coordinate 57,867 downwards.
GCAAATGCTAGAGTAGACGATAATTATCAATATGAATCATTACAAGAAGTTACTGTAATGGCTAAATCATCATCTAAATCTTCCGCTAACTTTACACAGTTTACAGAAAATGCAGTAAATGCTGAATTTGCCATTCAAATCCCCTACTCTATTTTATCAAACAATGAATCTGCTACAGTAGAAATTCAAAAATATGACCTTCCAGCAGCGTTTAAGCATTATGCTGCTCCTAAGCTTGATAACGATGCTTTCTTGTTAGCTAGAATTACGGATTGGGGTGAGTATCACCTACTTCCCGGTGATGTTAATGTTTATTTTGAAGGAACTTCTGTAGGAACATCCTATTTAAATACTGCAATAACTGATGATACCCTAGACGTCTCTATGGGAAGAGATAAAGGTGTGGTGGTTCAAAGAGATCGAATTAAAGATTTCTGTAAGACAACAGGTTTTGGTGCAAACAAAAAGACAATAAGAGGATATAAGCTAATTGTAAAGAATAATAAGTCTACTGCTAGTGAACTTATTCTGCTAGATCAAGTACCTGTATCATCAAACAAGCAAATTGAAGTAACCATTGACGACAATGGAGGTGCAAAGCACAATCAGGAAAATGGGCAGCTTAAATGGGTGCTAAATCTTGCCCCAGGAGAATCTAGAGAAATAACGTATAAATTCACGGTAAAATATCCGAAAGATAAGATAGTTGGGAACCTCTAATTAGAGGTTCTTTAGCTCCGAGACTATATCGGTTAATACTTTTTTAGCATCACCAAATAGCATAGATGTTTTGTCTCTATAGAATAAATCATTGTCTATTCCTGCATAACCAACATTCATACTTCTTTTGTTTACAATAGTAGATTTAGCATCTTCTACATTTAAAATGGGCATGCCATAAATAGGAGATGCAGGATCTTCTTTTGCTGCAGGATTTACTACATCATTAGCTCCAAGAACCATGACCACATCGCAAGTAGAAAACTCAGAGTTTATATCGTCCATTTCTACCAATCTATCGTAATCAACATTACTTTCTGCAAGCAGTACATTCATGTGACCAGGCATTCTTCCTGCTACAGGATGAATAGCATATTTTACTTCAACTCCCCTTTCAACTAATATTTCTTCCATTTCATGAACAACATGTTGTGCTTGAGCAACAGCTAATCCATAGCCAGGAACAATAATAACTTTCTGAGAATAATTTAACAGAACAGCCAAATCTGAAGAATTGGTTTCCTTGTAAGATTTTTGCCCCCCACTATCACTGGCTGAAACAGCTTTGCCTCCTGTTCCAAAAGCACCGAATATAACATTAGTAAGTGATCTATTCATGGCTCTACACATTACAACAGTAAGGATAGTTCCTGCTGAACCAACAAGAATCCCACCAGTTAGCATGGCCATATTGTCGTATAAGAAACCGCCAAACATAGCAGCCATTCCTGTAAATGAATTAAGCAATGAGATTACAACTGGCATATCTGCACCTCCAATAGGAAGCACAAATAGTATTCCATATACAGAAGCTCCCGCAAGCAATATCCACGTCCACATGGTGAATTCATTGTGATCAGGAATATGACCGCCAGCAAGGCAAACAGTTAGCCCTACTATTCCAATAATTAGCAAGGTGTTTAGAATGTTGTAAAATGGCAGTCTAATGTCTTTTCTAAGGTTGCCATTTAGCTTTAAGTAAGCAACCATACTTCCTGTAAATGAGGTGCTTCCAATAACAAGACCACATAATATTGTTGCCATAAATAGAGCGTCCCAACTCTCATGCATGTGTTCTAGTGCTTTAGGGAACTCAACAAGTGCAATTAATGCAGCACAAGCTCCACCCATTCCATTAAATAAAGAAACCATTTGAGGCATTGCTGTCATCTGCACTTTTTTTGCTGCTAGCCAACCAAAAACAGTCCCTAAAAGGATACCACCAAAAATCCAAACATGATTTGATAAGTTATTTTCAGCATCGTTCTTGTAAAGAAATATTGTTGCTATTATTGCAATGGTCATTCCCCCGGCAGCAAGTAGATTTCCATTTCTAGCTGTTTTTGGACCAGCCATCATTTTTAACCCCATTATGTAACATATAGAAGCTATTAAATAACAAATCTCAAGTGTGTATAAACCCATAATAAATTATTTTTTGTTTGGTTTCTTTTTAAACATTTCTAACATTCTATCTGTAACAACAAACCCACCTACTACATTTAATGTACCAAGTACTACTGCAATAAAGCCTAAAACAAGCGCTAAAGTATTGGATGGATCGGCATTACCCATAATAATGATAGCTCCAATAATAACAACTCCATGAATTGCATTGGCACCACTCATAAGAGGAGTATGTAAAACTGCAGGGACGCTTTCAATTACCTGTATTCCTAGAATAATTGATAAGATTACAACATAACACATTTGCATGTTGTCGTTAAAAAATTTTAATATTTCTTCCATGATTTAATTAAGATAGATTAAACTGCTTGAGTAGAAAGTGCTTCTTTTAAATAGTCTTGAATTATTTCACCTTCTTTTACCATTAAAGAACCACTTGTTATTTCATCTTCCATGTTCCAATCAAACTTATTTTCAGAGGTTAAATGAATTAAGAAGTTGTGAATGTTTTTAGCAAATAATTCACTTGCATTTATAGGCATTGTTCCAGGAAGATTACCCTCGCCTATTATTTTAACACCATTTTTTATTACTGTTTTATTGAGCTCACTCCCTGCACAATTACCTCCTTGAGCTACCGCCATATCAACAATTACAGTTCCTTGCTTCATGTTGGAAAGCATTTGATCAGAAATTAATAAAGGAGCCTTCTTTCCAGGGATTAATGCAGTTGTTATCACTAAATCGGCAATTGCTAATTTTTCAGCGACCACCTGCTGTTGTTTTTTTAGAAACTCATCAGAAACCCCTTTAACATATCCTCCTTCAGTTTTAATAGAATCATCAGCCTCAACTTCAATGAATTTACCTCCTAAAGATTCAACTTGTTCTTTTGTTTCTGGACGAATATCAGAAACCCATACGTTTGCACCAAGTCTTTTAGCGGTAGCTATAGCTTGCAGTCCTGCAACTCCAGCACCAAAAATTACCACTGTTGAAGGTTTAATGGTTCCAGCAGAGGTCATGAGCATTGGGAAAATTTTACCCATTTGAGAACCACCAAGTAGAACAGATTTGTAACCAGCAAGATTGGCTTGAGAGCTAAGCACATCCATACTTTGAGCTAGTGATGTTCTTGGAATTGCATCCAGTGAAAAGGCAGATATACCCTGCTCACAGCAGCTTTTAATAAGGCTAGAATCAGTTCTAGCAAACATCAGCGACACTAATACACTTCCTTTTTTGAATAATTTAATTTCTTTAGGGTTTGGAGGATTAATTTTAGCAACAACATCTGCACTAAAAGCATCTGCTTTGCTCACAATTTTTGCTCCTGCCTCAGAAAATTCACTATCTAAAAAATGTGATTGGAGACCAGCTCCCTTTTCGATTAAAACTTCAAATCCTTTGGATACTAGAAGTTTGGTAACAGTGGGTGACATTGCTATACGCGTCTCCCTGTCTGTTGATTCAGTAGGTATACCTATTTTCAAAATAAAAATTTAGTTAATACTAGAATTCAGTATTAAATTATAAAAAATATAATACAACCAAATGATATTGTAACAAAAATTAGATAAAATGAAGGTAATTAAAGACTGATTTACCTAAATACCAATTTCTTTTTTACAGTTAGCCAATATTACTTTAGCTAATTCTACAGTTTTACTTTCTGCATAACACCTTAATACTGGTTCTGTTCCTGAAGGACGAATCATCAACCATTCATTTTCGTTAAAGAAATATTTATATCCATCTGTAGTATCGGTGCTTTCAACTTTATAGTCACCAAATTTAGTGTAGTTACCCGCCTTACAATTATTAATAATTTCTTTTTTTAATTCTTCACTAATGTGTAAGTCATCTCTCCAATATTTGAATTCTCCAACTAGCTCGTAAATTTCAGAAATTAATTCCTCTATCGATTTTCCTGTTTTGGCCATGTATTCAAAAACCACCAATCCCATCCAGATGCCATCTCTTTCTGGAATGTGCCCCTTAATTGCTATGCCACCAGATTCTTCTCCACCAATGAGTACATCTTCCGTAATCATTTGCTGAGCGATGTGCTTAAAGCCAATTTGTACGGTATCATGAGCTAGTCCCCATTTTTCTGCAAGCGCAGTTACTCTTGGAGTTGTAGAAGCAGCAACTACAACTTTTCCACCCATGTTCTTGTGCTTGTGCAAATAATTAAGCAGCAGCAAGATAATGTGGTGAGAGTCTATGAATTCTCCCTTAGAGTTGAATAATCCAATTCGGTCAGCATCGCCATCAGTTGCCAATCCAGCAGCAATATTATTGCTAGATTTAATTAATGCTGAAAATTCATTTAAATTTTTAGCAATGGGTTCTGGAGCTTGTCCCATAAATGATGGGTTGTAATCACAATGTAAGAAAGTCATGTCTGGTAAAATTCTTTTAAGTACATTTTGACCTGAGCCATACATGGCATCGTAGGCGAAATGTAAACCAGAATTTTTGATGGCCTCCAAGTCAAAAGCTTCTTCAACAGTGTCAATATACATTTGTTCCAAATCAATTATTTCAACAAGTTTACTGTCAATAGCCTTGTCGATGTTTATTTGGTCAAGATGAATTGGGTTTTCATTTGGAATTAAATCTTCAACTTCCTGAATTTTATCTGCTGTTAAAGGACCACCATAATTTCCTTTTAGCTTATATCCATTGTATGAAGGTGGGTTATGACTAGCAGTTATAACTACACCAACAGATGAATTTAATTTTTTAGCGGCTAAAGAAATCATTGGCGTGGAGACAAACCCTTTTGCCATATAAACCTTAATGCCCTGAGAAATAAATACTTTTACTGCAGCTTCTGTAAATAATTCCCCAGCAAATCGGCAGTCATGACCTATAACAACAGCAGGTTTTTTAAAGTTATTTTGAGACCATTTTGAAGTTGCATAAGCAACTCTAGCAACATTCTCAACCGTGAAGTCTTTTGCAATTATAGCTCTCCATCCGTCAGTTCCAAATTTTATAGCAGACATATCGTAATTATTCTAATTAATTTTTAAGACTGCGAATTTAGTTATTATTCTTTTGAGTTGACTTCTTCTTTTGTTTTGAATTTGTTTTTTTTATGTAGCTCAACAATATAGCTAATCTTGTCCTGGCTAGATTGAAGTTGATTCGCTTCTAATTGCTTAATTAATTTCTTTAACCAGCTCATTTATTTATTTTCTTTACAGCCAAACATTTCACATGCATTTGAAAATGCACAAAGTTCAAGGTGGCTAATTAATCGAGATATATTTTTGACACATACATGATGAAAAATTAAAACTAAAAGCTTAATAAGCATGCTTAAATGTTTTGCAAATGCTTTAAAGATTGAATTTATACTGCTTATTTTTTTTTGCTTAATATTTCCCAACACTTAATTAATTACTAAAAAAATTATTTTTTATTTAGAACTTAAAAGTATTGTTTTACTTCAGTATATAAGCTTAAATTAAGTAAAAAAGAATGCTTAATTTGTTTCTTTACGCTACTAAATTTTAGCTTAATATTTTTTTATAATTTTTAAGTTTTCACTTAATTTTTTACTTAACTTAGCGCTATGCTTAAGTATTCTTTCTTAAACCATCCTATTTATAACCTCATTGATTATCTGCATTCAGATAACAAAGGAATTAAAAATGCTTATGGTCTATTTTGTAACTACAAAAAAAGAATAGAGCTTATTAGTATTTCAGAGAATATTATCCAACCAGTAAGTTTGTCAAAAAATATTTCTCGTGTTCAAAAATTTAGAAATGAAGCGATACACCTTTCTTGGATTAATACCAATGTAATTCCGTTTATTTCAAAAAAAGAATTAAAAGTTAAACAGCTAACTCTTGAAGATGAGAAAGCCAATTCTTGGTTAGTGTTAAAGTTCAACTCTCCAATTGATCATGGTTTTGATGTTTTGCTCATTGAAATTTCTGGTCTCCACAGCTTTGGAATTTCTAGATCTTCAAATGCTGTAAATTCAGGAGATAAATCGCTTATTGGAAATCTTTTTAACATGATGGTTTCATCAAGAATTAAAGATGATTATTCGAATTATAAAACATTGCAATTAGTTAATACTAACTATGAAACTCAAATGAGTAGAATTGACTTACTTGAAAAACAAAATAATATCATTCAAAAGAATGCTTTCAAAACAATTGAGCTATTTATAAATTCCCTTAAAAATAAATGGCAAACCAAAACTGGTTTAATAATTGAAGTTTCAGAAAGTGTATTGCCAGAAGTGATCAAGTCCAATCAAAATATAAATTTCATTGAAAAATGTTTTGAAAATGCTGTTTATATCGCTTTGAACACCTCTAGAAATAACACAAAAAAAATCACTTTAGAGCAACACCACTTTAACTGGGAATCATCAACAGTAGAATCTTCCAATCAAAACTCTTTTGGGAAACATGCTAACATTATTGAGTTCTTAGACAGGTATGAAAAGGCCACAAAAACAGCAATTAACAATGGATGGAAAATTAATGGGAGCACTGTTGGTAAATGTTGTGAACCGAGTGTTAGCCCTGCTTCGATAACGTTCAATTTAAAAAAATACAGTAAACAAGTTGTAGAGTTGGTAAATCAGTACGATCAAAGATGGTCGAATCTAACTACCTATTTCAGGCCGCTTCAAAATATAATCAATAGCTCAAGCTCCAATCAAGAAGCATTAACAGCTTAAATAATTGAAATTGATATAAAGCTATATATACGATATGAATATATTTGTAATTCAATTTAATACCATTAAATGAAAATTATCATTGCTGGTGCTGGAAATGTAGGTTTTCACTTAGCCAAAATGTTGTCATCTGAATCTCAGGATATTTACCTGCTTGATAAGAATGAAGATCGTTTACAGTTCGTTGCTTCACAGATAGATGTATTCACCATTCATGGAGATGCTAAGGCTATTGAAGTAATGGAAAGAGCTACTGTTTCATCCTGTGATTTAATTATTGCTGTGACTTCCAGTGAAGAAACCAATATGCTAGTTTGTATGTTAGCAAAGAAATTTGGAGCTAAAAGGACCATTGCAAGAATAAATGATGTAGATATTATAAAAAACAACAAAGAGCACTATTACAATGAGCTAGGAATTGACACGCTTATCTCCCCTACTCATTTAGCTACTATGGAAATTGAACGATTAATTCATAGGGCAGTTTTCACTGATGACTTAGAATTTGAAAATGGAAAGCTAACAGTATTTGGTATTTCTGTTGATCAAAAATCTCCGCTTGTAAACAAAACAATTAAAGAAAGTGCTAATCTCAATCCTACACTATCGTTTAAACCTATAGCCCTTCATAGAAATGAAGAAACGTTAATGGTAAAGAATGACACCGTATTAGCAGCTAATGATATAGTTTATTTCATATCAAGTCCTGACTCCATAAACACAATTATTAAGGTCTGTGGAAAAGAATCATTTAAAATTAAAGACATTATGATTCTTGGTGGAAGTAGAATTGGTGTTTATGCTGCTGAATTATTGGAGACTAACTTCAACGTTACTTTGGTTGAAAAAGATAAACAGCGTTGTGAAATTATAGCAGGTATGCTTAAGCGGACACTCGTTATTAATTTAGACGGTCACGATGTTAAACAGCTTGAGGATGAGGGGTTAAGAGATATGGATGCCTTTATTACTGTAACTGCAGATTCTGAAATGAATATCATGTCTTCTTTGGTAGCCAAGAATCATGGCGTTAAAAAAACCATAGCTAGAGTTGAAAACATTGATTACATACACCTTTCACAAGCTATTGGAGTAGATACGTTAATTAATAAAAAAATTATTGCTGCAAGTAATATTTTTAAATATGTTAGAAAAGGAAATGTTTCCTCTGTAGCATCTTTACATGGTGTAGATGCTGAGATTATAGAGTTTATCGTCAAGCCAAAATCTAAAGTGACTAAAGCACCAATTAAAGACCTTAAATTTCCTAAAACATCCAATATAGCGGGAGTTATTAGAAAAGGTGTTGGGATTATTCCTTTTGGAGACTTTCAGCTTCAGTCAGATGATAAAGCCATTGTTTTTTCCCTTACAGAATCCATTCACAAGATTGAGAAATATTTTCAATAGATGACAAAAAAGATTCTCAATAGTGGAGTAATTCTAAATGTCATAGGAACATTGCTTATCATCAATGGCATCCTAATGCTTTTTTCATTGCCTTTTTCATTTTACTATCAACAAGATGTTGATGCTAAAGTATACAATGACATTCTTATAAGTAGCGGAATAACGCTACTTGTTGGATCACTTATGAGGTTTTTTACTAGAGATTATAAAAATGCTGAAATCAGAAAAAGAGATGGGTATTTAATTGTCGTTGGTGGGTGGATGTGCATGAGTTTATTCGGATGTCTCCCCTTTATATTGTCTGGTTCAATCCCCTCTTTCACGAATGCTTTTTTTGAAACCATGTCTGGTTTTACCACTACTGGTTCATCTATTCTTGATGACATAGAATCATTACCAAGAGCTATTCTTTTTTGGAGAAGCATGACCCAGTGGATTGGAGGAATGGGAATTATAGTGCTTACTATAGCTATTCTTCCTTTGTTAGGAATTGGTGGTATGGAATTGTTTGTTGCTGAAGCACCTGGTCCTACAAAAGATAAAATACATCCTAGAATTAAAGAAACCGCTAAAAGATTGTGGCTAATTTATTTATTTCTAACCATCTTAGAAACTATACTACTGATGTGTTGTGGCCTAGATTTTTTCGATGCCATTAATCACAGTATGACTACTACATCTACAGGGGGATTCTCTACTAAACAAGAAAGCATAGCAGCTTTCAATAACTGGTATGTTGAAGGGGTGATAATTGCATTCATGCTATTGGCTGGAACCAATTTTACACTCATATATTTTGGATTAAAACTAAAACTAAAAAAGATATTTCATAACGATGAATTTAAATGGTACCTGATGGCCGTTATTGGTTTAACACTATTTATTTCTAGTGTTCTTTACATCCAACAGCCCTATACACTATCTTTTATTGAAGGGTTTAGAGCCGTTTCATTTCAGGTTGCATCAATTATAACCACAACAGGTTTTTCTTCTTCTGATTATACTTTATGGGGACCATTTATAACCTTTTTATTCTTTTTGTTTCTTTTCTCAGGAGCTTCTGCAGGAAGTACTAGTGGAGGAATTAAAATAGTGAGAATTGTACTTTTAATGAAAAATGGTTTTTTAGAATTTAAAAGAAGGTTACACCCTAAAGCCATTATACCTGTTCAGTTAAACAAAGAATCTGTATCGAGTACTATAATTTACAACTTACTAGCTTTTATATTCTTGTATCTTTTTATTTTCACTTTTGGTGCATTATTTATGACTGCTTTAGGAGTTGACTTTTTAACTTCAATTAGCTCAGTTGCTTCTGCATTAAGCAATGTGGGACCAGGAATTGAAAATGTAGGTCCTTCTCACAGTTACTCTTCATTGCCAGAAGCTGCTAAATGGTTGCTATCTCTTCTTATGCTTATGGGAAGATTAGAGCTTTTTACGGTGGCAGTATTATTTACACCTCATTTTTGGAAAAGAAATTAATTTATGAAATTAGAATTAAAATATAACACCCCTATTGAATGGGCAGAGCAAGCTGTACTAGGAATTGATGATTTTCTTCAAGATCATGCAGATGCTGAAAGAAAGGTGTCCAATATGTGCATGTCTTTCATTGCTAAATATCCAAATAGACATGAAATCATTGATGAGCTAATTCAAATTGCTGTAGAAGAATTATTACATTTTAAGCAAGTATATCAGCTTATTCAAAAAAGAGGCAATCAGCTAAGTCCAATTTTCCATAAAGATCCATACATGAAGCTACTCATGCCAATATTAAGATCTGATAGAGATTTACTATTTATGGATAGACTAATTGTTGCTTCTATAGCAGAGCTTAGGGGTTCTGAAAGGTTTAAGCTTATTGGTCAAGTTGTTAAAGACCAAGACATTGCTAAATTTTACACTAACCTACATATTCAAGAGCTGGAGCACATTGATTCTTTTATAAATATGGCTAAGTTGTATTTTCCTGAAAGTGAAGTCAACAATAGAGTTGAACAAATTCTTGAAAAAGAAGCTGAGGTGACTGAAAGTTTACCTTGGCGATGTGCAATTCATTAGTCAATTATCAATTCTAATTTATTTTTTATTAAATTAGAAGAAACAACTATTGATGTTACTCAAAGAGTTTATTAATATCTCTAAACTTAATGTGCTTGATCCTAAAAGCGGAAGGATATTGATTTCAGAACCTTTTATGGATGATGAAAACTTTGGCAGGTCGGTTGTTTACCTATGCGAGCATAAAAAAGAAGAGTCTTATGGATTTATTCTTAACCATGTTCTTACCCCCACTCTTTCAGAGCTAATTAATGAAGTGAATAACAAAGACTTTACTATTTCATACGGTGGGCCTGTTAGCTCAGATAGTTTGTTTTATTTTCATAACCTAGGTGATCAAATTGAAGGCTCCAAAAAATTAGCAGATAACCTATGGACAGGTGGTGATTTTGATAAAATAAGGTCCATGATTAATGCTAGAGAAATAACTCCAAAAAACATACGTTTTTTTCTAGGTTACTCAGGTTGGTCAGGTACTCAGCTTAAAGATGAACTAAATGCTAACTCTTGGATAATTTCTGAATTTAATGCTAATCTGCTAATTTCCATCAATCAAAACTTGTGGCATTCAGTACTGGATGAGAAAGGTGGTAAATTTAAAATGATATCTAATTTCCCTCAGGATCCTTCAAGTAATTAAGCAATTTGTTTATTGATTAAATCTATTATCTTTTTAGATAAGTTATTGTAATACCTTTTATTTTGAAATCCACCAACCCACTCTATTCCTTTAATGGAGTTGGTTAACAATACTTCATCTGCTATTAATAGGTTTTGAGGTTTTAAGGAACATTCATAAATCTTTATCTTGTTACTTAGTGCAACATTGATAATGTTCATTCGCATGATTCCTCCAACACACCCATCATCAAGTGGTGGAGTATATAAAACACCATTACTCACAATAAAAATATTACTACTTGAAGATTCAATAATATTTCCATCTTTATTTAAGATTAAACTATCATTTAAGTTGTTTTCATTAGCATGGATAGCTGCTTGAACATATAAAATAGAATTAAGGGTTTTAAATCTTGAAAATTGATCAAGACTTTTTTTCATTTCTTTGTAAATATTAATAGTAAGCCCTTCTTCATTTAACTCAAAGAAATTATTAGCTATTGGAATCATTTCAACAAAAAAGCTCGCTTCATTAGTTATAGGATGATAAGCCCCTTCGCCAGATCTAAAAAGTGACAACCTGACTCTGCCACCTTCTTTAATGTTGTTTTGGATTAACAGATCAGCTAAAAGGGCATTGAAATAAGCGTAATTCCAATCATTAGGAACCTTTATCTTCATGGCTTTGGCACCTGCAATTAATCGACTGACATGGTGCTCCAAGAAAAGGGTTTTGCCATTACTTACTCTAATGGATTCAAACACCCCATCACCAAATTTAAAAGCTCTATTGTTAAATCCATTTAGCTTGGAAATTTCTTGATTGATTCCGTTTATCGAAACAATTTTCTTTGATATATGTGTATCTGTTTTTTCAGCCAATTCCAATGTAATTTATGATGGTGTCAAAAAATTTAATATATAATTTATAATCGTAACCACCTAAAAATACCAAACCAAAAATTGCTCCTGCAATGTGAGCATCATGTGCAATGTTTGTAGTTCCCTTTCTACTCATGTAGTTTTCAGCTATTAAATATAAAACTCCAAAAATAAAAGCTGGGATATATATTCCAGGAAGAATAATTAAACCCATTTTTGAAATTGGGGATAAAGCAATGAAAACAAAAACTATAGCAGCCACAGCACCAGAGGCTCCAAGTGATTTGTAATTTGGGTTATTTCTATGTTTTATTAAAGATGGTAAAGTCGCAAAAATCATTCCTCCTATGTAAAGGATGATAAAATATAAGTATCCTACCTTACTTGTTTGCAAAAAGAATCTCTCCACATTACCACCAAAAATATACAATACATACATGTTGAAAATCAGATGAAGGTAATCTGCATGAATAAATCCATGTGTGATGACCAACCACCATTTTTTTTCATTGAGATGTGAATAGGGAGAAAAAATTAATTGCTCCTTTAAAGCGTTATTACTAAATGATAATAATGAAATTAAACTTGTTAAGGCTATTATTCCAATAGTTACTGACATTATTATTGACCTGAAATAGAATTTAAAATGATATCCTTGTCAATTTCATGTTTATAAGAAGCTTTATCATAAACTTCAATTTCCTCCATAATTTCATCGTGATTTTCTGCACTTATATACATGTTGTATTTGCCTGGTGGAAGAATAATTACATAACGCATAGTAATTTCATTTGGAGCATAATCTCCATATATTTCATCGGTTTCTTGATCGGTAATTTGAATAAATGCATCTTCAATATTATCACTACCAATGTCATTTTTGATTATTCCTTTAATTACAGTATAACGAGGTTCAATCTTATTGAATTTGACTCTATATAAATCAAGACCACCATGTCCTCCTTTTCTAATGGCAGAGATGTATCCAAATTCTTTATTAATAGAGACTCTAAAATTCATGTTGTCTTCAGGGGTGTTTATTGGGTAACCAAGGTTTTGAATTCCTGTAAATTTTTTCTTTGATTCATCCCAATTTGCAGTAAAAATATCATACCCTCCCATACTTGTATGACCTTTAGATGAGAAATAAAGTGTTTGTCCGTCAGGAGATAAATTTGGGAAATCTTCATCACTAGAAGTATTAATAGTTGGTCCAAGATTATAGGGGTTACTCCAATTTCCATTTGGCAGTTTTTGACACAAATACAAGTCTATTCCACCATAACCTCCTGGTTGATCACTAGCAAAAAATAATTTATTTTCATCATCTGAGATACAGGCGGCAATTTCAGCATTTTTAGTATTGATGTTGTTGCCAAGTTTTATAGGGTTATCAAACTTTTCATTAGTGAAAGAAACCTCATATAGATCACCGTCATTATTAAAGTCGCTCTTATATAAAATTGCTTTTCCTCCAGTATTTTTAAGCCCAACAATTTCTTCAGAATTATCGGGTGAACAAATAGATTTTAGAAGAGAGGGAGCTTGAAATTGTCCGTTGTTAACATATGAAATATACATGTTAGCATAAAAAGATCCATCTTGCTTTTCATTTGAAAACCCACCTTTATTAGAATTATAGATAAGATATGACTCATCAGCAGTTACAAATGGAAAGTAATCGTCAAACTTAGAGTTTATTTTATTTCCTAAATTTTCGAAATAAACATTTAAAGGAAACTTCATAAGTTCTTTAGCATTTTCACAATACTCAATTTGAATGGGTGCATCATCTCTATTTAGAATATTTCCTTTGCCATTTTCTATAAACTTATTATATGCACGAATTGCGTTATCAAACTGATAGCCAAAATGATAGGCTCTACCTAAAAGGTACCATGCATCAGGAATAATTTTTGGATTAACAACCAAATTTTCTAAATAAGGAATTGCTCTAGATTTGTCCCCATTAGTGTTTAGGTAGCATAAAGCTAAATTGAAATTAAATTCTACGTTTTGTTTATCATCAGCAATTAATAGCTCATATTCACTTAATGCTGAGGAATAATTGCCATCAAGAAAATAAATTTCTGCTTGCTTTTTGTCTTGTGCATGAAGCACGTTTATCAAGAGAGTAAGAATAAGTAGGTAAACACTTTTCATGGTATATAATTTAGTACGGCACAAAAGTATTAGATATTTAATATTATACCTAACCTTTCCGCTTCCAATAGTAGAATTACACGTGCTATTTTGCTATCTTTACAGTAGTAACAGTTTAAAATTATAGCGTGTTTTTATCAGAGTTTATCAAAGAAAAAAAAACAGTTGGTGCAATCACACCCAGCTCTAAATTCTTAATGAAGAAAATGCTTTCTAGAATTGATTTCTCTAAGGATTTAATACTGATTGAATTAGGGCCTGGAACAGGTGTTTTTACGAAAGAAATACTCAAAAGAATGTCCGCAAAATCAAGATTGATTTGTTTTGAGATAAATCCTGTATTCCATCACAATCTATCCAATAAATTTAAAGACTCAAGACTATCTTTAGTCTTTGATAGCGCTGAAAATATTCAAAAATATTTATCCAATGACACTCAAAAAGTCGATGGGATCATCTCCTCGCTTCCTTTGGCTGTTATTCCAATAAGAGTGAAAATAAATATTTTAAATACCATTAAAGAAATTCTATCCACAGATAGCTACTTTATACAATTTCAATATACTGTTAATGCTAAAAAGATACTAGAAGCTAAATTTAATCAGGTTACTATAGAATTCACCCCGCTTAATATTCCACCAGCTTTCATATACTTCTGTGAAAATTAATTTTTAATTCCTCTTAGCATCTCTCTTTTGCCTTTAGGACCATCTAGCCTTTCCATTTTAAAACCAACACTTTGTAAATCTCTTCTTACCTGCCCTTTTGCACAGTAGGTCACTAAAGCTCCTGGCTGGTTTAAAAAACCATATAGCTTATTAAAAAGTGGTAAGCTCCACATTTCGTGTTGTGAATTTGGACCAAATGCATCATAATATATCAAATCATAATTTTGAGTTGAATTAAAATCTTCGAGTTTAGATTTGATTTTCATGAGCTTAAAATTTTCTTCTATTAATTCTAGCTTATTCCAATTAGCTTGGTGGATTTTAGTAAATAATTTAGCATTAATGTCCTTGTAGTTTATGTGTTCAATGATGTTTTGGGGAACCGGAAAAGGTTCTAAACTATGGTAGTTTATTTGCTGTTTTAAACGTAAGTTTTCTTGAATAGTTAACAGCGCATTTAACCCTGTTCCAAATCCAATTTCAAGAATGTTCAGCTGCTTAGTATTATAAGTAGTTAAAAAATCTATTAATCCTGCATTAATAAAAACATGCATAGACTCTTGAATTGATCCATGTATAGAATGGTAATGCTCATCGATATCTTTTCTGTATATGGTGTGAGAACCATCATTTGAGGTTACTATTTTTAACTTATTTTCCATTTTTAATAATTAACCTAAAACCAATAGTGGGTTGATTAGACTTATAAATTTCTTTACTATTAATGGTTACTTTCTCTGAATCACTTTTCCAAGAACCACCCTTAGTTATATTTTGATCATGAATCATTTCAGCAACATTACCGCTCATATTAAATAGTTTATGGTTGTTAGGGTAATAAGAAAACACCGGACCAACAGTTTTTAACCCGTCTAAATCTGCTCCAATCATTGGATCTTCGTTTTCAGGAATTTTGTAGACAACATTTCCAGCGTCATCTTCAGAAGTATATATTTCTGGATAAGTTCTAAAATTACACAAGTAACATCCTTTAGTATTGGTTAAATTTAATCCTCCCCAAGGATAATAAGTAGATTTATTTCCAATTGGTCTAGCGGCAAGCATCCATTCCAATTCGTTGGGCAAACGAATAGTCAGCTCTTGATTCGTATGTTTTCTGTATACCTGAGTTAACCATTTAATAAAAAGCTCAACGTCTTTTTTAGCGATGTTTACTACAGGGTAATTGTTGTAGTCTGGATGCCAATGGTACTTATTTGTATACTGATTGGAGTACCAAAATTGATTATCCCATGCAGTTGAATCTGGTCTTTGATGTTTTTCATCGCTTAAGAAACAATTATAAAGCTCATTGGTTACTTCAGTTTTCATCATTTTTATTGAATCATTTATTGAGATAAATAAATCGTTCAAGTATTTTTTTGTGATTAGCTCTTTCTTTTTTTGATTTTTATTTTTCCACTGAGAAACTTCAATAACATACCTGAACCCAATTTTTGGTGAAGGATTGTTTTTAATAGTTGATGAAATGCGAACATTAAAACCTGTTGATGACCAATTCCCCCCATAAGCATAATTGTTATCAGCTACCATTTCTGAAACGTTGCCACACATGTTATATAATCCATATCCATTTGGCCAATAACTTTTAACGGGAGCTGTTATATCTGCATTGTCGGAAAGGTTTCCAGCTGCTCCCAAGAAGTCACCATTTTTTTCTTTTAAAATTAAGTCTGAATTTTCCTTGCTGTTTTCCATCGATTATTCTTAATGAATTTCCATTCCATGGATATTCATTCCACTTAGACAAACCTCCTTTAGCAGCATATTTCCACTCCCACTCTGTTGGAAGTCGAACAGTTACTTTTCCAATTTCATTTTCTAAATCATTAGCTAATTTGGAATTTAGTTTTTCTGACAGCCAATTACAATAACCAGTAGCTTGTTGCTTACTAACACATACAACTGGATAATCAGTATAGGCAGGATGACGAAAATAATACTCAATATAACTTACAGCATGATTAATTTCTTTGCTCCATTGGTTAGTGTCAGGAAGAAGGCTTCTATAAATAGGGTTGTTTTTATTAGCCGCTAAGAATTCTCTGTATTGCTTATTGCTTACCTCCGTTTTTGAAACCCATAAAAAGTCATCAATAAGAACCACCGAATTATCAAATATTTCATTTTTTATTTCTTTGTTCCAACCAATTAAGCATTGAAACAATATGGCTATTGTAACTATATTTTTCATATCAACATAATACTTAAACAAGTTTTAGTTACATATTATTTTATGAAATCTATTTCATAACAATCACCATCATTTATTGCAACAGTATTATTGAAAATTAATTTAGCTTCTTTTTCAAACGCTGACGTGTCATTATATCGAGCAGAAAAATGTCCAATTATTAATTTTTTCGCATTACATAATTTAGCAATTTTTGCTGCATCATGCGCTGTAGAATGAAATGTCTTGTCTGCACGATCTCTCTTATCTTCTAAAAAGGTGGCTTCATGGTATAGTAAGTCTACATTATTTATCATAGGAACCATCTCTTGATTATACTTCGTGTCACTACAGAAAGCATATGACCTTCCTTTTTCAGGATCTAAAGTAAAAATATCGTTACTTAACCTTTGGTTGTTTAATGTAATGTCTTCGCCCATTTTAAGCTGATGAAATAGCGCTATTGGTATTTGGTGTTTTTTTAATGCAGCAGGTTTAAGCTTACGTAGCTTTTGTTTTTCTTTAATAATGAATCCAGTACATGGAATTTTATGTTTTAAAGGAATGGTATGAACAGTAAATACATTATCCTCAAAAATTTTCTCGCTTATTTTAGCAGCTGTAGGAACAAAATTTATTAAATAGCCTAAATAAGATTGACTTGCTTTAAAATGTTGATCAAGGAGCTCTTTGAGTTTTTCTGGAGCATAAATATTAATTGTTTTTTTTCTTCCTAAAAGATTGAATGTTGAAAGTAGGCCAATAAGACCTAAATAATGATCGCCATGAAGGTGGCTAATAAAAATATGATCAATTTTCTGAAATTTAAGTTTAGATTTTCTCAATTGCAATTGAGTTCCCTCACCACAATCAATAAGCAGGTGTCTTTCTTGAATGTTAACATAATGAGCTGTTGGATTTCTAGAAATAGTTGGTAGAGCACTTCCCGATCCTAATATGTGAACTTCAAATTTCATGTAAAAAAAAACCCGCTCTTGGCGGGTTTAAATGTAGAAAGAAAAAAAATTATTTACTAACAATCATTCTTTTAGTAAGCTTATTGTTTCCATTAGCGATTGCATATAAATAGACTCCACTAGAGAATTCATTCGTGTTAATGTCTAATGTATTTACTCCTCTTTTAGCATTAATTTGTTGGTTGTAAACAACATCACCTAAAAGATTGGTAATTGTAAAATCTATTTGATTTTGATTTCCTGCAACAAACTGAATGGTAGTGTTCCCATTTGTAGGGTTAGGAAAGTTTTGTTGTAAAACAAAAGTTTCATTTGTTACTTGAATGGTTTCAATACCCGCAGCACCTACATCAATAACATAACCTGTAAATGAAATTGGTTGTGAAAAAGGTGCAAAAAACACAGTTACCCAACCTTCTAAATCAATAGTTATATCAAAAGATCCTTGAACTGTTGGTGTACCTTGTATAGTTGCACAACCTTGATCTCCACCCATCCATGAGTTGGTTGCTGTGTTACAAACATATGTTAGACCTGCAGGAAGACCGCTTACACTTATTAAAACAGCAGAATCGATATTAACCCCTGCAAAAGTTGGATCAATAACACCAGCATCTAGCGGTAATTTAAAATCCAAAACCTGTGCATATGATGCTCCTACAGTACCAGGAATAAAATTTTGAACTGTGTCCGGCCAAACTCCATAAGCTGAATCTGCATATTGAGGATTAGGTGTACACTGTCCATTAATGAAAATAGCTGTAAAAAGTAAGCTTAATGTTAAAAGTAGTTGTTTTTTCATATGTTAATTTTTAATTGTTAATCGGTAAAATAATTATTTGCACTAGTAATGTCTTCAGCAATATTCAAAACACTGTTTAATTGTGATATGTTAATGAGCTTTTCTACATTGGGTTGTAATCCACAAACTACAAATGTACCCTCAGAAGACTTGGAGAATCTATTCCCAACAAGCAATGCACTTAAACCACTAGAATCACAATACTTTACATTAGACATGTCTAATATGAAGTTAGCATCACCTTCACTGTCTAATAAGACGAATTGAGATTTTAATTCTGGTGCTACTTGAGTATCTAATTTCTCAATATGACACGTTACTGTAGTAACATTATCTTCTTTATTTACTTCAAAATTCATTAATCTTTGGAATATTGTTGTCTCTAAATTAAAAAAAATCAATAGACAAACACCCGCTTAAGAAAAAATCTTTGTTATATCCTGTTGATTTTTGATGAAAGTAGGTAGATTACGGCCATTCTTACTGCAACTCCATTTTCTACTTGATCTAGAATAATGGAATTTTCAGAATCTGCTACTTCAGAAGTAATTTCAACTCCTCTGTTAATTGGACCAGGGTGCATAATAACAATGTCTTTATTTATTTTATCTAAGAGTGGTTTGTTTAGTCCATAAAGTGCCTTATATTCTCTTATAGATGGGAAATAGCTAATCTCCTGTCTCTCCAATTGAATTCTTAGCATATTGGCAACATCACACCATTTTAATGCCTTAGAGAGGTCGTTTTCAACCAGCACACCTAATTCAGCAATGTATTTAGGTAATAGTGTTGTTGGTCCACATACCATTACCTGAGCGCCTAATTTTTGAAGTGCAAAAATATTTGAAAGCGCAACTCTTGAATGTTTGATATCTCCAACGATAACCACTTTTTTGCCTTTAAGTGATCCTAGCTTTTCTCTAATAGAATAACAATCAAGAAGAGCTTGGGTTGGATGCTCATGCGTGCCATCACCAGCGTTTATAATCTTCGCATCAATGTGTCTCGATAAAAATTGGTGAGCTCCAGGAAGAGGGTGTCTCATGACAATAAGATCAACTTTCATGGACAAGATATTATTTACTGTATCTATGAGTGTTTCTCCTTTTTTCAAACTTGATGAGCTAGCAGAAAAATTAATAACATCTGCTGACAATCTCTTTTGAGCTAGTTCAAAAGAAAGTTTTGTTCTTGTGCTATTTTCGAAAAACAGATTAGCAATGGTGATGTCTCTAAGTGTAGGCACTTTTCTGATTGGCCTATTGATAACTCTTTTAAAACTATCAGCTGTTTCAAAAATAATTTGAATATCATCTTGGGTGAGCTGTTTGATTCCTAAAAGATGATCTACACTTAAATCTTTCATTTTTCTTCTGGTGTATGAAGGATGACTTGATCTTTTCCATCAATGTCTTCCCAATTAACGGTCACTCTTTCTGCCTGTATTGTGTCAATTGATTTACCTATATAATCTGCTCTTATTGGTATGTGGTGAGAAAACCGCCTTTCAACAAGTGCGAGTAATTCCACTTGAGCTGGTCGACCATAAGCCATAATGGCATCAAGGCCCGATCTCACTGTTCTTCCGGTAAATAATACGTCATCCATTATGATGACTTTTTTATTTTCTATACTGAAATCTAAATTGGTTACACTTGGAATTAACGGTTTGTCTTTACGTCTAAAGTCATCTCTGTAGAATGTGATATCTAAAGAACCTGTTAGAATATCTTTTTTACAAATGATCTCTAGTTCCTTTTTTATTCTTTCAGCGACATAAATACCATTGGGTTGTAGGCCAATTAAAGCTGAATTAGAAAAATCGTTGTGGTTTTCAATAAGTTGATAACAAAGACGCCTGATTGTATGAGAGAATTGCAGGCTATTTAGAATTTCTGATGTTTTCATTTACTAAATACTGAGCAAATATAATCTTTTAATCTACACTAGATAAAATAAAATCAATAGTATGTTCAATGGCCAACTGTAATTCCCTAGGAAGAATTTCACTTTTCCAAGGATGAGAAGAATTGAACGTATGGCTAGCTTTATAAGTAATTAGCTCAGCTTTTGGGTTCCACTCTTTTAGTAGATATGCTTCATTTACTACTACCGCTTGGTCTCTAGTACCATGAATAATGAGCTGAGGTTTATTCAAATTAGTTACTACATTTTTAATTGTTAATCGCTCTTCATTTTCATAAAAATCAGTGTAAAATGTTAGCAGATGAGGCATTTGTTGTTTAGTTCTTGAATTGGCAACAAAACGAATGCCGTCCTTTTTCCATTGTTTTAGCTCCTGTCCTTTAGGAAACCGATTTCCAAAATCGGCAACACTAGCCCATGTTATTATTCCAGATACTAATGGATTATTACTTTGAAGAAGTGCTATTCCACCACCACGACTATGGCCAATCAAAAAAATAGCTGTTGCTTTATTTTGATAATGTTTATTAACATAATTAATGACATCATTTAAATCATTAACCTCTTGTGAATAAGTGTTTTTAGAAAAAGCATCTAAATCTGGAAAATCTATTGGGTTATCTAGCGTTCCTCCATTCAAGGAGAAATTGAATTTACAGAAATGTATTCCTTTTTCGGCTATTTTTTGAGCAACTAAATTCCAAGCTCCCCAATCTTTATAACCCTTATATCCATGGCAAAAAATTACAATTGGACAGGGATTTTTTGAAGAAGAAAATGTTACATCTCCTAAAATTGGATAATCCCTGTTCTTTTCTATTGTAAATGAAGCTTTAACGACCTTATTTATTCTTTAACAGTAATGCTGATAATATGGTCACCTTGACGAATATCATCGATAACATCAAGACCTTCAACAACTTTTCCAAAACAGGTGTGATTTCTGTCTAAATGAGCGGTGTTGTTTCTACTATGACAAATGAAAAATTGTGAGCCACCAGTGTTTCGTCCTGCGTGAGCCATTGACAAAACACCTTTGTCGTGATATTGATTCTCACCATCTAATTCACAGTCTATTGAATAACCTGGGCCACCTGCTCCTGTTCCATTTGGACATCCACCTTGAACTACAAAATCAGGAATTACTCTGTGGAAAGTTAACCCATCATAATATCCTTCTTTGCTTAGTTTTATAAAGTTAGCTACCGTCTTAGGAGCATCATTTTCATAAAATTCTACGGTCATTTCTCCTTTGTCACTTTTAATAATTGCTTTTTTCATGCTATGATTTTTATCTAGTTAATTTTTTATATTTAATTCGCTGAGGAACAACATCTGCTCCTAGCCTCTTTTTTCTGTTTTCTTCATATTCAGAATATCCACCTTCAAAGAAATAGGCTTTAGATTCTCCTTCAAATGCAAGTATGTGGGTACATATTCTATCTAAAAACCACCTATCATGCGAAATCACTACAACACAACCAGCAAAGCTCTGTATGCCTTCTTCTAGTGCTCTTAAGGTGTTGACGTCTATGTCATTAGTTGGCTCATCTAAAAGTAAAACATTAGCTTCTGTTTTAAGTGTCATGGCCAAATGAAGTCGATTTCTTTCTCCTCCAGAAAGTACTCCTACCTTCTTTTGTTGATCACCACCATTGAAATTGAATTTTGAAACATAAGCTCTTGAATTTATAGATTGACCACCAATTTCAACAACTTCATTTCCTCCACTAATGACCTCCCAAACATTCTTATTTACATCAATTTCTTTATGTTTCTGATCTACATAACCTACTTGAACTGTTGATCCTACATTAAATGAACCTCCATCTGGTGATTCTTCATTCATAATCATTTTAAAAAGCGTGGTTTTCCCTGCCCCGTTAGGACCTATTATTCCAACAATTCCAGCTGGAGGAAGCTTAAAATTTAAATCTTCATATAATAATTTATCGTCAAAAGCTTTAGAAATATTTATCGCTTCAATTACTTCATTTCCAAGTCTTGGGCCATTAGGAATAGGGATTTCAATTTTTGCTTCTTTTTCTTTAACCCCCTCACTCATCATGGCTTCATAATTGTTTAATCGAGCTTTGCCTTTAGATTGTCTTCCTTTGGGACCCTGTCTAACCCAATCTAATTCTCTTTGAAGGGCTTTTCTTCTTTTACTTTCCGTTTTTTCTTCTTGGGCTAATCGCTTTGTCTTTTGCTCCAACCAAGAAGAATAATTTCCTTTAAAAGGAAGGCCTTCACCACGGTCTAATTCTAATATCCATCCGGCAACATTGTCAAGGAAATACCTGTCGTGAGTAACCGCAATAACGGTTCCTTTATAAGCTTGTAAATGCTGCTCAAGCCAATGAACAGATTCCGCATCTAAATGATTAGTAGGTTCATCAAGCAGTAAGATATCCGGTTGTTTTAGTAATAGTCTACAAAGAGCAACTCTTCGCAATTCACCACCAGAAAGGTTTTTAATTGATGTATTTCCATCCGGTGTTCTTAATGCATCCATGGCCAATTCCAGCTTGGAATCCAAATCCCAAGCATCTAGCTGATCAATTTTTTCTTGAATTTTCCCCTGCTTTTCAATCAGGTCATTCATCTTATTGGCATCATTCATTATGGACTCGTCCATAAAAGCATCATTTATTTTATCATATTCTTTTAAAACATCAACAATTTCTTGGACACCTTCTTGAACAACTTCTTTAACTGTTTTATTTTCATCAAGCTTTGGTTCCTGAGGAAGGTAGCCTACAGTATAGCCGGGAGAAAAAACAACCTCTCCTTGATAATTTTGATCTTCACCAGCAATGATTTTCATCACCGTAGATTTTCCTGCTCCATTGAGCCCTAAAATTCCAATTTTAGCTCCATAATAAAAAGAGAGGTAGATGTCTTTAATAATTTGTTTTCCCTGTGGAGTTTGCTTACTCACATTAACCATTGAAAAAATTATTTTTTTATCGTCTGCCATAATTGTGCTTTAAAGGTTTTAGTGTCTAAAATTGTTAAATAAAAAGTTTCCAAATATACCATTCCATAGAAATTAAGTCAATTCAAAATCATATAAATTATGTTCTTTGCCTAGATTTGAATAAAATTGGTATATTCATTTTTTAAGCAATTATTCGATGAAAATTCTACATCTCCCATTGTGGTTTCCAAATAAAGAAGATATTCAGCTGGGTAATTTCATTGAAAAACAAATCAATCTTACCTCACTAGATCATGCCGTTTTCACAATTAGCTTCCATAGTGTTGCCAATTTAAATAAAATTAACCTTAAAGTTTCTTCTTCTTCAATAGCTGTTCAATACAAAAAACACACAAATCGATTAGCTACACTTATCAGTTATTACAGGGCCGCAAAATTGGCTATATCAAAGCTTAATCAGCTAAACTTTACACCAGACATCATACATTGTCATGTTGGAGGTAGAAACTTATGGCTAGCAGATAAATTCTTCAAAGATAAGCCCGTGGTTTTATCTGAACATTGGTCAGGATATTTAACAGGAGAATTCAACAAGCAGCCTCTTTTAATAAGAAATTATTTAATAAATAAGATTAACAATACCGATAGATTAATTAGTGTTTCTAACTATTTAAGCCAAGGATTAATTAAAAGTGGAATTAAAAAACCCCATCAAGAAATCGGTAATGTTATTGATGTGAAAAAGAAATTAGCTGTAAACACCCTTGATAGTTTTCATTTTCTAATGGTGGCTGATTTTGTGGATGAAGTAAAAAATATTTCAGGATTAATTAATGCCTATTTTAAAGTTTTCGAAACTTGTAATGGTCAAATAAAACTTACAATTATAGGAGATGGTAAAGATTTTAATTTCATAGACAATTTAATAACCAATCATTCAAATTCTGCCGCAGCTAAAAGTATATCGCTCCTAGGAAGACTTGCTCAAGAAAATGTTCAAGATCATCTTGTTAACGCTGATTGTACTGTGGTTAATAGTTATTTTGAAACGTTCTCCATGATTTGTTTAGAAAGTATTTTAACAGGATGTCCTGTTATTGCTACAAAATGTGGAGGTCCAGAACAATTCATTAATGATCAAAACGGACTACTTATTGAAAAAGGAAGCCTAAATGAACTTGCAAATGCAATGGTTAAAATGGTAGAAAATAAAAGTTTTTACACTCCTGTAAAGGTCAGGGAATCTTTACCCAACAACTACAGTAAAGATGAAATAAGAGCGCAACTAAACAAAGTTTACCTTTCCATTAAGTCATAGAAGATAGTTTCTCCTGCAAAACCTTTATCTGATTTTCAGCATCTTCTTTCTTTTTATTCTCCAATTGAACTACTTTTTCTGGAGCATTATCAACAAATCTTGGATTGTTTAGCTTTTTCATTACTCCATTTAAAAACCCTTTTCGATCTTGTATTTCTTTTTTAATTTTTTCCAGCTCTTTTTCTACGTCTAAATCAGAATTAAAGGGGATGAAATACTCATTCGAGCTAATAACAAAAGAGAATGAATTGTTGATTTTCTCGGAAGTATATTCCAGTTTTGATAAATTTCCAAGCTTAACAATTAATGCATCAAAAGTATTATCAGCAGAATTGTTCAATTTAACATGCATTTCTAGCTGAACTTTATTGGCAATGTTGTTGTCTTTTCTTTGTGTTCTTATCTCACTAATTACATTTTCAAAAAGATTGAAATTTGTAAGCAATGTTTGGTCAAATTCAGCAACTTTTGGCCAACTAGTATTGATGATACAATCCTCCTTAGGTCTTTGACCAATTAGGTGCCATATTTCTTCAGAAATAAATGGGGTAAAAGGATGAACTACAATTAAAATCTGTTCAAAATAAGCAATTGCCTCTTGTTTAGTTTTATTGTCAATTGGTTGTCCATAAGCAGGTTTTATCATTTCTAGGTACCAAGAGCAGAAATCATCCCATATTAGCTTATAAGAAGTCATTAACGCTTCAGACATCCTGAACTTATCATAAGAATCATTCAAACTCGAAAGTGTTTCATTGAATTTTGCATAAAACCAACTGTTAGCCAATTGAGCAGATTCTGGTTGGTCGATATTTTTAACTTCCCAAGAATTTATAAGTCTAAAAGCGTTCCAAATCTTATTAGTGAAATTCCTGCCTTGCTCACATAATCCACTGTCAAATAACAAATCATTTCCTGCTGGTGAGGATAAAAGCATACCTACCCTAACTCCATCAGCACCGTATTTTTTTATTAGCTCAATTGGATCTGGACTATTGCCAAGAGATTTTGACATTTTCCTTCCTAACTTATCCCTTACAATTCCTGTATAGTACACATTTTTAAATGGAATTTCTCCTTTATATTCAAAACCAGAAATTATCATTCTTGCCACCCAGAAAAACATAATTTCTGGAGCTGTAACCAAATCATTAGTTGGGTAATAATAATCTAATTCATTTTTGTTGTCAGTATCATTAAACCCATTAAAAACAGAAATTGGCCATATCCAAGAAGAAAACCAAGTATCCATTACATCTTCATCTTGTTTTAGATCTGCTAAGACAATTTTTCTAGAAGCTTTTTCATTGGCCTTGATAAGTGCAGTTTCTATGTCTTTAGCAACAACAAAATCATCTTTGTCTTTACCGTAGAAATAAGCAGGAATCTGATGTCCCCACCACAATTGCCTAGAGATGCACCAATCTTTGATGTTAACCATCCAATGTCGGTAGGTATTTTTAAATTTAGCAGGATGGAATTGAACATTGTCGTTCATTACATTCTCTAATGCTGGTTGGGCAAGATCTTTCATTGAGCAAAACCATTGAAGAGAAAGTCTAGGTTCTATTACCGCATCTGTTCTTTCAGAAAAACCAATTTTATTAATATGGTCTTCAACTTTTATTAAAAACCCAGATTCATTTAAAGATTTTTCGATTTCTTTCCTTGCCATAAATCGATCTAACCCAATGAAAAGCTGAGCATTGTCATTTAGTTTGGCATCCTCATCAAGGATGTTAATTACTTCTAATTTATGTTTTGTTCCTAAAGTATAATCGTTAGGGTCATGAGCTGGAGTTATTTTTAAACATCCTGTTCCAAATTCCATATCAACATAATCATCAAAAATTATGGGGATTTCTCTGTTTACCAAAGGAACAATTGCTTTTTTACCCTTAAGGTGAGTATACCTTTCATCATTAGGGTTGATACATATGGCTGAATCTCCAAGAATAGTTTCAGGTCTTGTAGTTGCTATTGTTAACCATTCATCATCAGCATCAACAATTTTATAACGTACATAATATAATTTGGAATTCACTTCTTTGTGAAAAACCTCCTCATCACTAAGAGCAGTTTTTGCCTCAGGATCCCAGTTCACCATACGCTCTCCTCTGTAGATGTATCCTTTTTCATGAAGATCACAAAAAACTTTGATTACACTTTCGTAATAATCTTTGTCCATTGTAAATCGAGTTCTTTCCCAATCGCAAGAGGCGCCTAATTTTTTTAACTGTTCTAATATAATGCCGCCATGCTGCTCTGTCCAATCCCAAGCACGTTGTAAAAACTCATCCCTTGAAAGATCACTTTTTTTCAACCCCTCCTCTTTCATTTTCTGAACAACTTTGGCTTCTGTTGCTATAGAGGCGTGGTCAGTTCCCGGCACCCAACATGCGTTTTTCCCAAGCATTCTCGCTCTTCGAACAAGAACATCTTGAATGGTATTATTAAGCATGTGTCCCATGTGTAATATTCCTGTCACATTTGGAGGAGGAATAACAATAGTATAAGCTTCTCTATCGTCTGGAACAGAATGAAAAAAACCTTTTTCCATCCAATAGCTGTACCACTTATCTTCTGTTAATAGTGGGTCATATGTTTTAGGGATTTCCATAGTTGCAATTGAAAATTATCCGGCAAATTTAAGGTTACTATTTTAATGAGTTATACATTTCCTTAAATTATTATAATATTTATTCATTAATTGTAAGCCAGTTTTCTATAATGGCTTTGCCATAATCAGTTAAAATACTCTCTGGGTGGAATTGCGTACCATAAATTGGGAGATCCTTATGTTTTATTGACATAATCTCCCCTGAATTCAGTCTTGCAGTTACAATTAAATCCGATATTTTTTTGTCGTCTACTATCCAGGAGTGGTAATGACCAATGTTAAATTTTTGAGGCAGTCCCCTGTAAAGGCATTGATCATTAATAACATTTACTGTTCCTTGTTTACCGTGTAAAACCGACTCTAAATTTGAAATAGAATGTCCAAAAAAGCTACCAATACATTGATGTCCAAGACAGATACCAAGAATAGATTTTTTTTTATAAAAGTTACTAATTATCGATAAAGATTCTCCAGCATCTTTTGGTAATCCTGGACCGGGAGAAATAACAATTTTATGGATGTTTTCTAATTTAGTATAATCAATAGCGTCATTTCTAAAAACAGTTACCTTTTTATCTAACCCTTCAAGATAATGAACTAAGTTGTAAGTAAATGAGTCATAATTATCGATAACTATTATTTCTTCCAAAACCTTTTTTTAATAAAATTAATTATAAGTATTAATTATATGATTTAGTTTTTTAATAATTTTAAAACACATGAAACAATTTTTGCTCATTTCATTTGCTTTTTTTTCACTTCAAATTTTCTCGCAAGGTACACCTGTATTCTCAAATGGTAAATTTAATCCATGTGCAAGCATAAGTATATTTAATAATACGTTTAACTCAAAAGACTATTATTATGGCTTTAGTATGGGTATAGAAGATCTTGGTTATGAATGGGGAGCAAGATTTAATTTTCAATTTAGACCATTTTTTAAACGAACATTAATTCAAGATTCACCTAATCTAATAAGACAATATAGAGAGAAAAAGTATTTTATTTCTGTTGATTTAGATAAACGATTTTTAAATCTTGATTTTAGTGGTGTGAAAACTCAATTATTCTTAGGAACTCAAGTAGGATTTTTATTGGGGAATTATAGAGCTACAAGAATTAGTGCTCCTGCTTTATTTAATGTTGTTCCTGTTGGAGGTGTATCTTTCAACTTTAAGGATAATAATTTTCTAAAAATTGGATATTGTTATTTAAGAGATAATTTGATTGAGGTTCCTGATGGTAAAGTGGTAGTTAATTTTGTATTTACTCTAAAAGAACCTGATAATCATAACATTAATTTTAACCAATAATAGGATTGTAATATGAAAAACTCATTAATGCTATTCATTTTTTTTCTGGCTTTCTCATGTAGAGCCATAACAGATGATTGTAATCCTAATTATTACTGCAATTCTTTTGCCTATCAATACGGTTGGTTAAACGTTGAGCTAACCATTTCAAACAACACCCCTACGCTTATTAGATTATATGCCGGTTACGTTGAGGACAATGAGCTGTTAACAGAACTATATACAATTGAGAGCTCCTATTCTTTCTATTTATCTGTTGGCAACAGGTATTCTGTAGAGGTGTATTATCAGAACGGCTCACAAACAACAATAGCATTAGATGGTGGAAGGTTAAGACAGGAATCTAGAACAAATTGTGGAGAAACTTGCTATGAGGAACCATCCTTAAATTTAAACCTCAGGAAGCTTTAGAAATACTATATTTGCTCCCTGTGGGCTCTAAAATACTATATTACCTAATTCTACTACCTATTTCAAGGTTACCTTACTTTCTACTCTACTTACTATCAGATTTTATTTTCTTGATTTTATATAGAATTATTGGATATAGAAAAAAGGTTGTTTTTAACAATCTAAAAAACTCTTTTCCTGAAAAAAACAAAGAAGAGTTAGTGGCCATTATGCACAAGTTTTATCATCATTTATGCGATGTTATTCTTGAAAGCATAAAAGGATTTACGGTAAGTGAAAAACAGCTTAAAAAAAGACTTGTAATAAGGAACCCAGAAGTTGTAAATAATTTCCACGCTAAAAACCAAGGAGTCATTTTGGTTGGTGGACACATCAACAATTGGGAGATTTGTGCGCAGGCAGTTCCATTTTACTCACTTCATCAATGTGTAGGAATATATAAACCATTGAAAAATCCATTTTTCAACCAAAAAATTATTGATTCTAGGTGTAAATATGGATTGGTGCTTACTCCAATGAAGCAAACTCGAGAAACTTTTGATGACACAAAGACGATCAAAGCCATTATTTTCGGATCAGATCAGAGTCCTTCTAATCCAAATAATGCCTACTGGATGAAATTTTTAAATCAGGATACGGGCGTGTTATTTGGTGCTGAAAAATATGCCAAAGAATACAATTGGCCTGTGGTATATGTGAGTATTTTTAAAATGAAAAGGGGCCATTATGAGGTTGAATATAAACTAATATCTGATCAGCCCAATGCTACTACTTATGGTGAAATTACTGAGGCTTTCACAAAAATGATTGAAAGTGACATTGTTGCTAATCCCCAATACTGGTTATGGAGTCATAAAAGGTGGAAACATAAAAATCCTAAACTTTAATTGATCATTTTTATGATTCCTAGACTTTTTCATTACTCCATTCTTCTTCCATTATCTTATTTACCTTACAGTGTAATTTATAAACTATCGGATGTACTTTATTTGATTTTATATTACCTGATTGAGTACAGAAAAAAAATTGTCACCAAAAATATTAGCAATTCTTTTCCTGACCTTGACTCTACAGCTAAAAAAAAGGTCACTAAATTATTTTACAAGCATTTATGTGACATAATGGTAGAGAGTATCAAATCTTTTACCATTTCCAGAAAACAACTCTCTAAAAGGTTTGTCATTACCAATCCAGAAATAATTGATGCTTTTGCTGTAAAAAACCAATCTGTAATTGTTGTCGGTGGCCATTATAACAATTGGGAAATGTTTGCTCAGGCAACCCCCCTATTTCACCAACACAATTGTTTAGGCATATACAAACCTTTGTCAAATAAATTTTACAACAATAAAATGCTTCAGTCAAGACAACAATTTGGTTTTACAATGTACTCTATGGATGAGACCTTAAAATGCTTTAAAGAAAAATCTATAAAGTCTATTTTTTTTGCTTCAGATCAAAGTCCTTCTAATTATAAGAACGTGTTGTGGACTAATTTTTTAAATCAAGAAACTGCTGTCCAATCAGGAGTTGAACGGCTGTCTAAGCTGTACAACTATCCTATTTTTACTTACCACATTACTAAGATTAAAAGAGGCTACTACCAAGCTAAATATGAATTATTAACCGATCAACCTAGAGCATTTAAACATGGAGAAATCTCTTCCCTGTTTACTTTTAAAATTCAAGAAATGATTCTTGAAAACCCACAATTTTGGTTATGGAGTCATAAAAGATGGAAAAAAAATAGCCAATTAGAAAATATATAATATACTGATAATTAGTTATTTATTCATTTTAAAACACTTACAAACGAAACTAAACGAATCTTAATCGTTTATAATACGATTATTGTTTTTCACTCACCATTTCTTTGCACTGTCGATTCCGGAAAATAGACAAAAACAATAACTAACATTTAAAAAAACAATTATGAGAAATTTAAGAAATCGTGTACAGCTAATAGGTAACCTAGGAATGGATCCAGAAGTTAAAAACTTAGAAAGTGGAAAAATAATGGCCAAGCTATCCATTGCTACAGCAGACAATTACATTAATTCAGCTGGAGAAAAAGTTGAAGACACGCAATGGCACAATGTAGTGGCGTGGGGAAAGAATGCAGACCTGGCAGGCAAGTATTTATGTAAAGGACAGCAAGTCTGTATTGAAGGTAAATTGAACCATAGATCTTACGAAGATAAAAATGGAGAAACAAAATACATTTCAGAAATAATAGTGAATGATTTTCTTTTTCTTAAAAACTAAGATAAAACACACTATTCAATTAAAAGCTCCATTTTGTATGGGGCTTTTTTTTATTCTATTAGCTGTTTATAAAGGAATTTAATCCCTTAACAAATTCTTCCCAACTAAAACTAGATTTCCTGATTGAAACTTGCTCTTTAATTTGCTCAATTTTTCCTTCCTTTTCATATAAATTTAATATTGCAGAGGCAATAGCAGAAGAATTGACCTCACAAACATACCCCTGCTTACCGTCTTGCACAATTTCTGGCAAGCCACCAACATTTGTTACAATCATAGGAGTTTCAAAATGATAAGCAACTTGGGTTATTCCACTTTGAGTTGCAGATTTATAGGGTTGAACAACAGCATCAGCAATTCCAAAATAATATTTCACTTTATTTGAAGGAATAAACTCATCGTGAATGATAATGTTATCAAGCTTTAGCTTATTTATAAGCGCGGTGTATTTTTCTTTATCAGCATAGAATTCTCCAGCTATAATTAGCTTTATTCCAAGTGCTTTAATTTTCGAATCTTGCATCGCTTCAATGGCTAACTCTAAACCCTTATATTCTCTAATTAAACCGAAAAAAAGAAGATAGTTTCCATTTGGCAAGTCTAAAGCCTTTAAGCTAGTAGATTTTGATGATTTATCTCCAAATACATTATAAACAGGATGAAATAAACAGACTTTTTTTGCTTGAGGATTAAATGAAGAAATGTCTTCATATACTGCTTTACTCATGGTAATAAAACCATTACATGATTTTATAAAGTAATTTGTAAGCAAATGATCTCCTATTCTTTTTTCATGAGGAATAACATTGTCAGTAATGGCATAAACAGGAATCCCTTTTTTTTTGATTCTTCTAGCAATAAACCCTAATGACATTCCCATAAATGGAATCCAGAACCTAAAGATCACAGCAGATGGTTGCTGAGCTATAATGTAATTAGCGGTCTTGATCCATGAAAAAGGATTTATAGAATTAATAATTGAACTTATTTTGAGCTCATTATTTTCAGATCTGTTGGTTTTATATTGACTTTTACCGGGAAATAAAAAGCTCGGATATTGGAGTGAAAAAGAGATTAATTCTACTTGAGATCCGTTTTTAATTATTTCTTTTGCTAACGCCTCATTAAAATCAGCAATACCACCTCTCAAAGGAGATGCAGGACCAACAACAATAAGCTTAGACATCTTCTTTAGTTGAAGATTTAATATGGTAAAAATTACTTTTAGGAGAATTTCTAGCAATCATTTCGCCTAAAAACCCAGCAAGAAACATCTGAACTCCTAAAATCATTGCAACAATAGCTATATAAAATTCAGTTCTGTCAGCTATAAGTTTAGCACCAGTGTGGAAAAAAAGTTTGTCTATTCCAATCCAAACTAAAAAACCAAAAGCTATGATGTATAAAACAGTTCCTAAACTTCCAAATAAATGCATTGGTCGCTTACCAAATTTCCCCATAAAAGTAATGCTGAACAAGTCTAAGAAACCAAAAATAAAACGTTCTAGACCAAATTTAGTTTTCCCATATTTACGCTCTCTATGAACCACAACTTTCTCACCAATTTTCTTAAAACCAGACCAGTGAGCAATTACAGGAATGTAACGATGCATTTCCCCGTAAACTTCAATACTTTTAACTACTTCCAGTTTATATGCTTTTAATCCACAATTCATATCGTGAAGTCTTATTCCTGAAACAATTCTTGTAACAGCATTGTATAATTTTGTTGGAATGGTTTTAGAAATAGGATCTCTTCTTTCTTTTTTCCAGCCAGAAACAATATCATATCCTTGCTCAGTAATCATTTGCATAAGCTCGGGAATCTCATTTGGGTTATCTTGTAAGTCAGCATCCATGGTAATAACAACCTCACCAGAAGCATGAGAGAACCCTGTTTGCAGGGCTGCTGATTTCCCGTAGTTTCTACGAAAGGAAACACCTGAAATCCGTTGGTCAACTTTTGCTAGCTGCTTAATAATGGACCATGATTGATCTGTACTGCCGTCATCAATTAATAAAATTTCAAAGCTTATGGTATGTTCATCGCATACTTTAGCAATCCATTCAGTAAGTTCCGCTAATGA
The DNA here is from genome assembly GCA_045561415.1 of Parvicellaceae bacterium. Taxonomy (GTDB): domain Bacteria; phylum Bacteroidota; class Bacteroidia; order Flavobacteriales_D; family Parvicellaceae. Next base: position 24,361 of record JBJKXU010000039.1, on the reverse strand, counting down.
TTCTTGTTCATTAAATAGTGGAATAACAACGGAAAGATTTAATTTACTCATATCAAACAAATATATTGAGATTATCTAATTGATAATTCATATTTTAACATATATTTTGATTAAGTTATGAATGAGCTGTTTTATTTATTTGTCATTGGAATTTCTATAAACACCGTTTTGTTTTTATATGATATAAGAATAAAAAACTACAAAAGAATTTATAGCTATCTACTATTTGGCTCCTTAGGGGGCTTGTTGGATTTAATTGTTGAATGTGCCGGTACTTACAATGAGTTTTGGACCTACAACGAATCCATTTTTTTCTTATTCGAATTAGTGCCAATAGAGCTTCCCGCATTGTTTTTTAGTGCGGTTGTTATTGGTAAATTTTTACAGTCTACTGTTGTTCAAAAAAACAATAAGATCAATACTAATCTTTTGTTTTCATTGTTTTCGATTTTAGGTTTCATGCTTTACTTGTATGCTAATATATTCTTAAAGGTTGATGACACCTTAATTGTTTTTACTCTTCCAATAGGATTATGGGGGTTTCAAACATTTAAAAATGAGTCTCAAAAAAACAGTCTATTGTTAATTGCTTTATTTGTTGCCATAATAGACTTTTATATAGAGACCTGGATTATTTCATCTGGTAATTACAATTACTCGGCTGGTTTAAAGCTAATTACTCCAATAAATTATTTTTTACTAACCTTGGCTATGTTTGGACTAATGCAAGCATTTGACTTGAGAAACAAAAAGCATTAACATTTTATTTTTAATACATTATTAATTGTTTCTTTTTTATATACAAGGAGTTATTAATTTAGCAATTCATTAAAATTATGATGTACTATTTGATCAAAAAAGAGCTAAATGCTTTCTTAAACTCCTTAACGGGTTACATCGCCATTTTGTTTTTTTTAATTTCTACAGGTTTTTTCCTTTGGGTTTCACCAGGAAATCAAAACATAATGGAATTGGGAGAATCTAATTTAACTCCATTTTTCATTTTAGCACCGACTATATTTCTATTGCTAATACCAGCTATTACTATGCGTATGTTTTCTGAAGAAAATAGAACAGGTACATTAGAACTTTTACTCACTAAGCCCATAACTGAATTTAATTTAGTGTTTTCAAAATTCATTGCAGGTTTAATTTTAGTGGTTATTTCCATCTTCCCCACCCTAACCTATTACCTTTCAATTGGTCAGATGGGGGTAAACCAATGGAACATAGATTCAGCTGCTGCAATTGGTGGATACATTGGACTACTTCTTCTTGGAGGAGTCTTTGTTTCTATTGGCCTTTTTTGCTCTGCTATTTCTAGAAATCAAGTTGTTTCTTTCATGCTTGCCGTAGTAATTAGCTTTGTATTTTATTTAGGTTTTGGCTATTTAGCTTCTTTATTTGAATCTCCAATTGATTTATTTTTTTTAAAGCTCGGCATAGCAGAGCACTATTCTAGTATCCAGCGTGGTGTGGTCGACAGTAGAGATCTTATTTACTATATAAGTCTAATTGTATTTTTTCTCTATTCCACTAAATTGACTTTACAATCTAGAAAATGGTAAGCTAATGAGCAACAAGCTAAAAGACATATTAATTTTCATAGCCGTTGTTAGTTCTATATTGGTAACCAACTATTTGTGCTCTTTTCAATTCACTAGAACTGACTTAACCAATGATCAGCTACACTCTCTTTCTGATAAAACCATAGATTTTTTAAAAAATAAGATTACAGATGAAATAACTATTGACATTTATTTGGATGGTGATTTTCCTGCAGAAATTCAAAAGCTCAAGAATAGTTTAACAGAAAAGCTTAATGAACTAAAAGCTTATGCTGGTCCTAAGCTTAGAATTAGGTTTATAGACCCTAATGAAGATCAAGAACTAAAAGAAGACTTTAAAAAAGAAATTTACCAAGAAGGGATTGACCCTTCATACATCTACATTAATAAAGATGCAACTGAACAAAATAGCATAGAAATATGGCCAGGAATGTTGTTGAAAAATGGTGACAGGACTGTTGCTGTTCAGCTTTTACAGGGAGGTAACATTCCAATCAACCAACAAGTAATTAATCGTTTTTCAGATCAACTTGAATTTAAAATCATTCAAGGATTATTAAAAATTACTACAAGCAACACCAAGAAAGTATCTTTTTTAAGAGGACATAATGAATTGAATAACGCTGAGATTTATGATGTCAGACAGAAATTAATGTCTTTTTACAATGTAGACACCATTAGAATTAGTCAGCTTAAAACCACTTTTTTTAACCAATCTATTGATTCTGCTGAAAAACAATGGGATCAATTAATTAGTGAAGGTAAAACAGCTTTTATTGTTGAAAATGACACCATTAACCTATATGATAGTAATGGGCAGCTTATTGAAAATATTGACAACAATCTAAAAAGGTATTTTCAAGATAGTTTTCTTAAAACCTTTAAAGCCAATCAAAACAACTTTACTGAAGATTTAAATGTCCTTAAAAATACTGATGGGCTAATAATAGCTAAACCTAAAACTTTGTTCTCAGAAAAAGAGAAATTCATAATTGATCAGTTTATTATTAATGGTGGTAAAGTTTTTTGGTTAGTTGATAGAATTGATGTTAAAGAATATTTACTTAAGGATTCATCTTTTGTTTTTTCTGAAGAGATTGAAACAGGACTCCACAATTTCATTACCAATTATGGAGCTAGAATCAATGCAGATCTAATCACTGATAACAGCTGTGCACCCGTTAAGAGAGTGGACGGAATGGGAAATCTAGTAAAGTGGTATTTCTACCCTATTCTTTCAACCTTTAAACCTAATGATTTCAATCGAAACGTAGGTCCAATTCGTCTTAAATATGCAAGTAGTGTAGATCCTTTTGGCAATGAGAGCATTAACAAAACAACACTAATTGAAACAAGTTCAAGTTATCTTAAAAAGAGACAATTTAGAATTACTTACAAAGACCTTACAGCGGTTAATCCAGAAATGTTTGACCTTCCCGAAAACAACCCTTCTCAGCCTATGGGCTTGCTTTTAGAAGGTAAATTCTCCTCAAACTATAAAAGCAGAGGGGTTAGCAATGAATTTAAAGCCTTTTTAGAAACGGCTAACTTTAAAGATCAATGTGACTCATCAAATAGTATGGTTGTTATTGGAGATGGTGATTTTATTAGAAATGATTTAATTATCAATAAAGAAACGGGGCAATATCAACCAGTATATTTAGAATTTGAGGCAGCAAATCTAGGTACTGCAGATTTTCAGCCTATTTACGGCAATAGCGTTTTCTTTTTAAATTTAGTTGATCAGCTAATGGGGAATGACATCTTAATCCCCTTAAGGTCAAGAATGAAAATACCTAGACTTCTATTAAAGGATGAAATAAACCTTAATCGCAAATATTGGCAATTTATCAACCTTTTTGTTCCATCATTTATCATCCTATTTTTAGGTGGTCTAATTTGGCTTTATAAGAGAAAAAAATACAATTATTAATAATGAAACTACATCTATTTTACTACCTATCTATTTTAGCTCTTCTTTTTGTTGGTTGCAATTCATCTTCTGATGCTTTATCTGAATGGAAAGAACAATCCAACTTTGCCATTAAGGATACTGCAGCAATTATGAAATTTAAAATTTCTGATACCGAGAACAATGCCATCACAATTACTAGAGAAGAAGATAATAAGAATTGGAAAATTGAAGGGACTCCCTTCTTAGCCCAGGTCAATAACGTAAAGTTAATAATGGAAACGTTTTATCGACTTAGAGTTAAAAGAGATGTTCCAACTAAAAACATCCCTCAGGTGCTAAGTGCTCTTTCAAGCAGAAGTAAAAAAGTAGAAATATTTAATAAAGGGGATAAAAAACCATTTAAAACTTGGTTTATTGGAGGTGCAACCATGGATCATGAAGGAACTTTTATGTTACTTCAAACCGGAAGCGAAAAAAGCCCAGTTCCATTTGTGATGTATAAGCCAGGAGTTTATGCTTCTATGGATGTTCGATTTTTCACCAGCTGGATTGATTGGAGGGCTTCCTATGTTTTTAGACATCCTGACACTAGAAATATTGAGTACATTGAGGTTAATTTCAATCAAGATTCAACAAGCTCATATAAAATATCAAAAGGTAAAAACAACACTGTTGCTTTATTTGATGGGAACAACAATACAATAAGGAGTTTTGACTCCATTCAAGTCAAGCATTATTTCTCTCATTACAAAAAAATTCACTATAATAAATTAGTTCAAAAACCTCAAGATTATATTGACTCTGTTTTTAACTCTCCGAGTTATTACACCATCAAGCTTAAAGACAATTCTGGAAAGTTTAACGAAGTTGAAATATGGAAAATTAAATCTTCAGGCTTATCTGATTGGGATCCTGAGTATGGATACATAAGAATGAATGGTGAAAATGAATTGTTTAGAATCCAATATTACTCTTGGGATATTCTTTTTAAACCACTTTCTTATTTTTTACCTAAAAAAAGTTAACTATTTGTTGAAAAATATTTATTTAGGCCATTGAAATAAACTCTTGGATTGTTTCCATTTACATATATTTGTATCAAACCTTAATTAGATGAATTTTATAGTTTCAAGTGCTACTTTACTCAAACAGCTTCAAGCTGTAGGTGGCGTGCTTAACAGCAGCAATACCTTACCTATTTTAGACAACTTTCTTTTTGAGATAAAAGATAAAACATTAACAGTTTCAGCTTCTGATTTAGAATCTACAATGACAACTACTCTTTCAGTTGAAGCTAAAAAAGATGGTAACATTGCAGTACCCGCTAAATTAGTTTTAGATACCTTAAAAACTTTTCCAGATCAACCGCTTACCTTTAGTGTAGATGAAAAGACTATGGGAATTGAAATTTCTGCTGATTCAGGTAAATACAAACTTTCTGGTTTTAATGGAGAGGAGTTTCCTAAAATTCCAGTAATAGAAAATCCTTCTAATGTTGAACTTGAATGTGATATTATTCAAAGAGCAATTGAAAAAACCATTTTTGCCTCAGGAAATGATGATTTAAGACCTGTAATGAGCGGGATATTCACTCAATTGAGCACAGATGGAGTAACTTTTGTTGCTACTGATGCACATAAGCTAGTGTGTTATAAAAGAGTTGACGTAAAAGCTGCTGATTCGGCATCTTTTATAATGCCTAAAAAGCCCATGAACTTATTAAAAGGTCTTCTAACAAGTTCTAAAGGGAATATAAAAATTGAATATAACGAATCAAATGCCAAATTTCAATTTGAAAATTACCAGCTAATCTGCAGACTTATTGATGGTAAATATCCAAACTACGAAGCTGTTATTCCTAGCGAGAACCCAAATAGATTAACGATTGAAAGAAGTTCTTTTGCTCAATCTATTAAAAGGGTTGCCATTTTTGCAAATAAGACAACACATCAAGTTAAATTAAAAATTACTGGTAGTGAACTTTCTATTTTTGCAGAGGACATAGATTTTTCCAATGAAGCTAATGAACGACTTACGTGTTCATACGAAGGAAATGACATGGAAATAGGCTTTAATTCTAGATTTCTTCTAGAAATGCTCAACAACATAGATACAGAAAATGTAATACTAGAATTAAGTGCTCCAAACAGAGCTGGCATTCTTCTTCCAGAAAACAATGACGAGGGTGAAGATTTATTGATGCTAGTAATGCCTGTAATGCTAAATAACTAAGCGTTAAAAGCTAAGATTGTCTTCTCAATAATCGATATACACTCTTTCATTTGACTGTCTGTCATAACTAATGGTGGAGCAAATCGAATTATATTTCCATGAGTAGGTTTAGCAAGCAAACCATTTTCTTTAAGAGCTAAACAGATATCATAGGCGGTTGAACTCTCAGGAGAATCATTAATTACAATGGCATTTAACAATCCTTTACCTCTAACGAGCTTCACTAAATTAGTTTTAGCAATAAGTGAGTTCATCCCATCTCTAAACATTTCACCAAGCTTAAAAGCTTTATTGGCTAAATCTTCTTCAATTACAACTTCAAGCGCTTTTTGAGCAACCACACATGCTAAAGGATTTCCTCCAAAAGTAGAACCGTGTTCACCTGGCTTAATGCATAGCATAACTTCATCGTCAGCAAGAACAGCAGAAACAGGAAATACACCACCAGAAATAGCTTTACCTAAAATTAATATGTCGGGTCTAGCTTCCTCATAATCAGTAGCGAGCATTTTACCAGTTCTTGCGATTCCTGTTTGAACTTCATCAGCAATAAAAAGTACATTGTATTGATCACATAAATCTCTAACTCCTTTAAGATAACCATGGTCAGGAACAACAACACCAGCTTCACCTTGAATAGGCTCTACCATAAACGCAGCCACATTAGGATCTTTCAACTCCTCTTCTAAAGAAGAAAGGTCATTGTAAGGAATTAAATCATAACCAGGCATGTAAGGACCAAACCCTTCATAAGAAACCGGATCATCTGAACTAGAAATGGCCGCTAAAGTTCTTCCCCAAAAATTACCTTTAGCAAAAATTATTCTTGCTTGATTTTCAGGTATTCCCTTTTTCATGTATCCCCATTTCCTAGCTAGTTTGTTAGCTGTTTCACCACCTTCAACACCAGTGTTCATTGGAAGAACCTTATCATAACCAAATAAACTGGTGATGAATTTTTCATATTCTCCAAGAATGTTGTTATGAAATGCTCTTGATGTAAGAGTTAATACATCTGCCTGATTTTTAAGGGCAGCAATAATTTTTGGATGACAATGTCCTTGATTAACAGCGGAGTAAGCAGATAAAAAATCAAAATATTTTTTTCCTTCACAATCCCATAGAAACACTCCTTCTCCCTTGGCTAAAACAACAGGAAGTGGATGGTAGTTATGTGCACCATATTTATCTTCAAGTAATATGGCTTCTTCTGATGATATTGAATTGTTTACTGCTGTACTCATGGCATTGTAATTTATAATTTTTTCGAAAGCGAATTTAAGTAATTTACCCTACAAATTCTCTATTAGCCTATTGAATTTTGAATAGGTGCTTATAATTGTCATATTTGCAAAAAAATTAAAATTGAAAAAAGAGCTAGAATTCATAAAAATTGAAAAAAAGCTTAGAACAGCTGTTTGGCAGGCTATGGATCAGTATAAAATGATCAAAAATGGCGACAAAGTAATGGCTTGTATTTCTGGTGGCAAAGACAGCTATACCATGTTAGACATGTTAGTACACTTTCAAAAATATTCCTCCATTAATTTTGAAATAATAGCTGTTAATCTTGACCAAAAGCAACCTGGTTTTCCTGAAGAAATATTACCCAACTATTTAACTCAGCACAACATTCCATTCGAAATTGTTGAGCGTGACACTTATAGTGTTGTTAAGGAAAAAGTACCTGAGGGAAAGACTACTTGTAGTCTTTGTTCTCGATTAAGAAGAGGGATTTTATACGATACAGCTCGTAGGTTGGGATGCAATGTAGTTGCCTTGGGGCATCATAGAGAAGACATTTTAGAAACTTTCTTTTTGAATTTATTCTTCAGTGGTAAATTGGAAACTATGCCTCCTAAATACAGAATTGATCATGGAGATTTATCTGTTATTCGGCCGCTATCATTTTGTAAAGAAGAAACAATTACCAATTATTCAATTTTAAAAAAATACCCTATTATTCCTTGTAATCTATGTGGGTCTCAACCACAATTACAACGTCAAGCAATAAAGGAGCTACTAATAAATTGGGAACAAAAATTTCCTAATAGAAAGGCTATAATGTTAAATGCTTTAAAAAACGTATCCCCTTCTCACCTCTTAGATACAGAGCTGTTTAATTTTTTAGATCTAGAAACAATCAAAGACGACAGCCACTTAGTTATTTAATGCTGATTGTAAAAAGCATCTACTTTTGGTGCTTTACCAAATGTTTTAGATAAAGTTATGTGATTTGATGTTCCAGAAAAATGATATTTTGAATTCGCATAACTTAGCTTTAATTTTTTGACCTTAAATCCTATACCCCAAGAAATACCTGTAGTTCCGGGCCTAGAAATTGGTTTCATTTCAAACCTTCTTTTAAAGTTATATCCAAATCTTAAGTGAAAGTTCTTAGACAATAGGAATTCTGAACCGATCACAATATGGTTAAAAAATTGAGTTAAAAAACTAGGATTTATAATTTCTACAGGCAAACCTGTAAGTGGATCTGTGGATTGTTGAGTAGAAACATCAAAATATGTAAGGTTCCATCGTTGTATATCATGATAAGTAAAAGTAAACCTAAAAGGTGCATGTCCCAATTTTTTGCTAATTCCTAAATTAATTGACAATGGAAGAGGCTCTCTATTGTTAGCTGTGTAAGATTTGAGCTGCATTCCTACATTTTGAATAAGTAAACCTGCTCCAAATTCTTTTGCTCTATTTTGATAATTTAAAGCCACATCAAAAGCAAAACCAAAGGCATTGTAAGCTTCTAGAAAGCTACTACCTAATTTGAAATTTCCGCCAATAGAGAAATTGCTATCCAAAGATCTACCTAAGCCAATTTGAATTAACAGGTCATTGGCAGAAAACTGGCTACCGTTTCTTTCTCCTGAAGCATCTGCGTAATCAAATTTACCATAGTTGGCATACATAATGGAGGTGCTTAAAGTACCTATGTTTTTAAGATGATGAGCATAAGAAGAAAAGCCATAGTCACTGTCTGCAAAATAATTCACATAATTTAAATGAAATTGACCGTGATGAGCTATGTTTAGTATCGCTGGATTAATGACCCCTAAAGAAGCATCATCATCAGATAATGAAATGGCGTAACCACCAAGAGCTTCCAAACGAGCAGAATTGCTAAACTGCATAAAGTCAAATGTATATTGCCCACCATTTTGAGCAAACACATTAGTCATTAATAAAATTGGAATCAGTAGGTGTTTCAGATTCATTTAAATGTAACGAAAATCAAAGTATAAAATTATACATTAAATCTAAAATGCATAACATCACCATCAATTGGCAAATATTCTTTTCCTTGGACCTGAAGCTTACCAGCTTCTTTTACGGCATTTTCAGAACCATATTTTATGTAGTCTTCATAGCCTATAACTTCAGCCCTAATAAACCCTTTCTCAAAGTCTGTATGTATAACACCAGCTGCTTGAGGAGCTGTCATCCCTTTATTTATTGTCCATGCCCTTACTTCTTTTTCTCCAGCAGTAAAATAGGTTTGCAAATTAAGTAAGCTATAAGCGTAGGTAATAAGCTTACTTACACCAGGCTCTTTAAGACCTAAATCAGTCAAAAACTCTTGACGTTCTTCATAAGTGTCTAGTTCAGAAATATCAGCTTCAATTCCTGCGCCTAAAATTAACACCTCGGCTTGCTCATTCGCAACTGCTTTTTTGACCATGTCAACATATTGATTGCCATCAACCACGGCACTTTCGTCAACATTACATAGATATAAAACAGGTTTAATAGTAAGGAGCTGAAGCTCATTTGCATGGATCAACTGCTCTTTTTCTAAAGTAAGCGATCTAGCAGAATTGCCACTTTCTAAATGTTTTTTTAGCAACTCATAAACTTCATAAACTTTCTCAGCTTCTTTATCTCCAGATTTAGCTTTTCTTTCAATACCCCCCATTTTCTTTTCTACCGTTTCTAAATCTTTCAACTGTAACTCCATATCAATTACTTCTTTGTCTCTTACTGGATCTACAGAGCCATCAACATGGATTACATTTCCATCTTCAAAGCATCTAAGAACATGAATAATGGCATCCACTTCTCTTATGTTTCCTAAAAACTGATTTCCTAAACCTTCTCCTTTATGTGCCCCTTTAACTAATCCAGCAATGTCAACAATCTCAATGGTTGTTGGAACTACACGCTCTGGAGAAACTAATGCCTCAAGCTTACTAAGTCTTTCATCAGGAACAGTTATGGTTCCGACATTTGGTTCAATAGTGCAAAAAGGAAAATTTGCAGATTGAGCTTTAGCATTTGAAAGACAATTAAACAAAGTTGATTTACCAACATTTGGCAACCCAACAATTCCACATTTTAAAGCCATTTATTTTATAATTACTTGGTGTTTAATATATTGATGAATCCTGATTTTTCTTGTTCTGCATTGTTGTAATTTATCAGGTAATAATAGGTGCCATCAGCTAGCGTTTTTCCATTTTTATTGACTCCATTCCAATCGTTTGAATAAGAATCGGTCTTATAAACAACTTTCCCCCAACGATTTAAAATGGTTAGCTGGACATCTGAATAGGTATTGGCAACTTGTAAATAAAAGAAATCATTATTGTTGTCTCCATTTGGAGTAATCACATTGGGAATTTCACAAGATTCTGCAATAATCTGAAAATCTTCAGTGTAAAAACCACAAATATTTTCAGCTTCAATTGAATAGAAATATATCCCATTAGTTAACGAGCTACTTAAAATAAGTATGGTATCTCCAACGCCAATAATATTTCCTAAATCATCTTTCCAAGTGTAATTAATTCCAAATAAACCATTTGGAACAATTGCAACTTCGAGGTCACTACCTACACAAAATGTATTAATAGGTGGAACGTCAACAAAAGGATCGTTAATAAACAACACCTCATGAGATAGTGTGTCTAAACACAGATTATCGTAATAGCTAAGAGAATATGCACCGTATGTATCGACTTCGATTAATGGATTTAAAGAATTAGCTGACGAAAAAATCAAATTACCTGGACCAGAGTATGACCAAAAACCATTGGATGAAGCAACAAGACCAGAATATTGGAATTGATCATTACATATAGAAGTGTCTGAAAGCACATATGGTGGCTCAACATTTATAACCACTTCATTAGTATCTGTACAACCACCAACCAAATCGGTAACAACAACACTGTAGACAGTACTTTCAATTGGAAAAGCATAAGGATTTATTGCCGAATCATTTGATAAAAATGTTGAAGGTGACCATTCAAAAGAGAAGTTACTTGGATCCGGAGCTGTTGGGCAAGTTGTAAATCTAGTAACAGGCCGATTCATATGAACATACTGAGTTGTAGTATATGGACAAGCTGGGGTAATATCACTGTGGTATTCAATAGAAGAGTTAAAAGTTGTAGCTTGATAAGGAGTTGCCCAATTATAAGTATAAGCTGAACTTAAATTATCATAACAGATTTCAACTAATAAATTTGAAATACCGTCCCATTCATAAGCAGTAGTTAAAAGCAGAGTATTCCAACCTAAAACAACACTAATGTCTTGAGGAGAGAAAACCGTAGTCAACCCAGATTCCCATGAACTAAGTGATGTAATATTTGTACAACCCATTTTAATGGTGTAGCTCTCAAATGTTCCAGTTGCATTATTACTTGCAGTTGTCTCCCAAGCGATTTCAGTGATTTTACCACCAATAAATCCGGCCGCTTGTAATTCAGCAGCAGTAAATAAAAACTGATGCTTAGCATTTTTATACCAGTTGCCAAATGGTGCAGGCCAAGATGTGCTTCCATTTACAGTACTTGAGCTCCCAATGGTTTGCTGAGTTTCAGCAGAAGAACAAACAGTACTTGGGCTAGGACCACAAACAGCAGGAATTCCTCCACCCAAATCAATATCAATAAAAACAGTATCACCACAAAAAATTGAACTATCACTTAATGAAACTGTTGCATCTGGAGCGTAAGCAGCAACCACCTCAATGGAGAGTGTATCTACCTTCAAGCAACCGTCTGCACTAGTAATTTGAAGTTCATACTCATAATTACCAGGCATTGTTGGAGTTAGTAGTGGATTAGAAACTGCTGTATTGTTTAAAAATGTTCCTGGAGACCACAAGTAGGTGTAGCTTCCAGGTGGATTGGGAATCACATTGAGCTGAACTTCACTATTCAAACAGGTGATTGAAGCAGTTTGAGTAAGAGAATAGGAGAAATCAGGAACAACAGTAACTTCAACCGTGTCTATGTTGGTACAGCCACCAGACAGATTTGATATTACTTCATATACAGTACTAACGGCAGGATTAGCAATTGGATCTTGGCAGTTTGTACAAGTAAAATTTGTTCCTATCAAAATAGGGTCACCTGAAATTACTGACCAATTGAAATTGGAACCTCCAGAAGCATTAAGTTGAGTCCCTTCCCCATCACACATAACAACATCTTCACCAGCATAAGTACTAGAAATAACAGTAACACCAACTACCATAGAGCTTATTCCTACAACAGGACATGCATTATCTTGAGCATCGATAGAAATCGTTGAAAATGGATTCCCAGATGCACCAACAATAAAACAAATTGTTGCTGTGGCAGGTGATGAGTATGAATTTTGAGTAAAAGTTGCTCCAGGAAACAAGGTAGAAACGTTAGAAACCAAATAAATAGAATCGGTAATGTTAATATCAGTAAACTCTACATCAAAACAAACGTTATCTCCTTGACATAGCTGAATATCATTTGGACCTGTTTGCACTCCTGTACTTATAAAGTTAGTGATTCCATTAGCAGATGGATTATTATTTAAACAGCTGGCAGAGCTAATAATTTCAAATTGAAAATCTTGAATAACACTTCCTACTAAATTTCCAGATCCATCAAATTCTTCGATTAATACAGCGACAACAAAATTTCCAGTAACTGTTGGAGTAAATTGAATTTCACCTGTTGCAGGGTCAATGGTAATGCCAGCAATAGGAGAAACACCAGAATAACCAACATTATATGGGGCAGACATTCCAGCACCAGTTAAAGCATTAATCAAAGAGTAAACTAAGGTGTTTCCATCTGGTTCATAAACTCCAAAATTATATACTACTGGTTGATTAACGCAGCAGTATGGAATTGGCTGAGAAGTAATTACAGGAGAAGAGTTACAAGGAGCAGTTGTACTATTAAGCACTGACTCCCAATAGTAATTATTACTTGTACCGGTTAAATTATTGGATTGATTTCTACAACAAGAAGAGTAAGAAAACGTCCAACTATCACATGGGCCTGGAAGTGTTATGGTATCTTGCCAGACATGCATGTATACTCCTGGTAAAGATCCTCCGCTACATTCGCTTAAGGGTAAACTAGGAAAACATAGCTGAGATACTTCATCTTGAAAAACAATATTTGGCAAACTTATCGTTGGCGAAAAAGTGAAACCACAGTCATTAGCTACCGAAATGGTTTGATTTGTTGAAGAAGTAAAAGCTGTACCGCAGTCTTCAAAAAGAGTAAGGGTAATTACATATGTATTAGGACCTATACATTGATAAGTAATGTTCCCTCCAGGAACATGAGTTGCATGTAAACTACTACAAATGCCAAAAATTGCAATAATTGAAAGTATAAATTTCTTCATAAAATTGACTATAAATGAATGAGCAAACAAAGTTAATAAATAACAATAATATTAGATGACCTAAATATTATTTGTTATTCAATACCGTAACAGTACCTGTAACTTCTTGGGAAGAATTATTATAAGTAATAACATAATAATAGGTTCCATCAGCAAGTGGTTTTCCCTTCATGTTAATACCGTTCCACTCATTGGCGTAAGCATTTGTTTTATAAACCACTCTACCCCATCTATTAAAAATAGATAGATTAACATCTGAATAGTTGTTGGCAAACTGTGTGAAAAAATAATCGTTGTTACCATCTCCATTGGGGGTAATAACATTAGGAATTTCACAAGATTCTGTAATTAGCTGAAAGTTATCTGTAACAGTATCACAACTGTTAGCTGCTTCTACAATAAAATCGTAAGTGCCATCGATATAGGTATTGGATAAAATAAGTAAGGAATCTCCTTGTCCTATTATGTTTCCATTAGCATCGTACCATGAATAGCTCACTCCATCAAGGGAAGGTGGTAAAATAGCAACAAGCGCATCATTGCCCACACATATTGTGTCAAATGGATTTACAGCAACTGCTGGAGCGGCTAGAAATACCAATTCATGACTTAAGGTATCTTCACAGTAATTATCATAAAAATTCAATACATAGGTTCCAAATTCATCAACTTCAATAAAAGGATTTAGTGATGACGCATTGTCAAAAGTTAAATTTCCAGGTCCATAATAACTCCAATCACCACCATTGGTTGCTGTCATGCCAGTGTATTGAAATTCATCATCACATATAGTAACATCTCCTAGCATGGTAGGCCCAGGTGTAACAAATACATTTATTGAAGTGTCATAAGAACATCCAAAATTATCCTCTACTTCAAAGGTGTAAGATGAAGTTCCTGTTGAAGACGGTTGAATGACAATAGTTGTGTCATTGTCAACAATTATTGATGGGTCTGAATACCAAAATTCGTTGGTAATTAGTGGAGTGTAATATTCTGTATTGGGATTTAAAGTGTCGTTAAAATAAATTCCCCATTCGCAAATATATCCATCATCAATTCCAATATTATCTCGAACAGTTATCGTCCATGTACCATTAATTGGACATCCAGACATAGCAGGAATAAAAGGCTGTTCTGGCTGATAAGTTCCTGGTGTTATCATGTTTCCTGGAGAAGGCCCTGTTGCGGCAGATGTTGGAGTACCAGGCCATGTTGATGCCCAAGATGGTGACGCTCCTGTTTGCATAGAAAAACAATATTCTTCACATACTCCGATGTTTCCAGTGTTATTATCGTATGCGCCACCTAGAAAAGTTCCTCCTCCACCAAAACCAGCTCCAAAGAGACCTGTTCCAGTATAGCTGTTAAAAATATTTACACTTTGACCTGATGGACAAGTTAACATCATCTCCAAGTCTCCTAAATATGAATGTTCAATTTTAACACAAACCTTATCAATATCACCCGAATTTTGAAGTGTTCCTCCTGGTGTAAAACCAGCAATGGGAATATCTGTAGTGTAATTTTGACCTGAACCATCAGGAAGATAAGTTTGAGCTCCAAAAACTCCACCAATTGGGAAATTTGTTGTTACAGGATCCACCCCAACAGTATCCGAAACAGTAACCCCCCCAACAAGTTCAGTTGTTAATCCTAGGCATAGCGTATCCTCAATAGCCATACAGGTTATAAAACTAGGAATGGTAGAAACCCTTACTCTTGATGATAAATAATTAAAAATACCATACGAATCTTCCACTTTCATGTTAACAAAATATCCGTTTCTTGCAGGGGGAACAAAAAGAACAGAATCTCCAGTTAAGATTGATCCGTCACTAAATTCCCATGTTGTAATATGGTTAGTAGATTGCATATACCCCCCACCACTCAAAGCAGCGCTATCACCACCTGGCTCATATGGAAAATAAGGAGTTGCCACAAAGTAAACTGAATCTCCAAGACAAACATCAACATATCCTGTATCATCAGGGAAAATGTCATTGGTGTTGTCTCCTGAACCGTTAGATTCTCCAAAAGAATAAGCAACCATATGATTTGTAAACGGTTGCGCTAAATTTGAACAAGAAAGATTAGCATCCCATCCTGCACCTTCAATAGCTGCATCTGAAACAAAATCAATTGTTAAACATCCAGAAGTATTTGCCCAACTTGCTGGAACATTTAACCCATTAGGAGTTAAGACATTGTTTAGCGTGGCTAAAAGAGGACTTGAATTATTTGGTCCATCATAAACAAAAACAGTATCAGAAGCATCAACATCAAAAACATAACCTGCATTGGTTGCAAATACAACCACTACTTTAGAACCTGTTGCATCTGGACAAAAGGTAATGGATTCATTTTCATTAGCAGCGTATGCAGCAGCAGCCCCGCCAGCATCATGAAAGTTTTGAATAGCGCCATTATTAAAATCAGTTGAGCACCCACATGCACCATTTGGTGAAGAGGAAGTCCAATCTTGATCATTTATGTTTACATCAGGCTGAGCCCAACAAAATGTTGAAATAAGTAGGCCTGCAATTAGAGGGAAGATTGTATTTTTCATTTATTCATTTCTGCTGAGATGTGCTGACCAGATTTAACAACTAAAAGTAAATCTTGGTCTTTAACCTTATAGTATTGATAATCATTTTCTTTAAATTCAATGTTTAGCTTAAAGAAATTAAAATCTTTAACATCATCAATTTCTACAGTACCTGATATTCTTGAAGAATAATCTTTACTAGCGGAAGTTTCAACAAAATAATAGGCATTATCAAAACAATATTCAATTAGCTGAATTCTATAAGGATCTTCATTTGAGATGTCCTTGATCTCTTGTTCACTAAAAAGCTCTAAAAGTCTTTCATCATAGCTATTGGTCGACTGAGCAGAAAAAGTAGCAGAGAAAATTAAAAAAGAAACAATAAATAAGTTTTTCATGATTTGGTAGTTTAGTGGTGTAAATTTAATTAATTCTAATTAAGGTTGATAAATAAGATTCTAACTTAAATTGTTAATAAGATTTAGTATATGATTAATATAAAGTTGCTATTGGTACATAATGCTAATGAGTTATCTCTTATTTTTGACGTAAATTTAATAATATAGGATGCATAACGAAAAAATAAATGAGTTAAACGCTTTTAGTTCTCAAGTAAGAAGAGATATAGTCAGAATGGTTCATGCCCAAAACTCTGGTCATCCTGGAGGCTCTTTAGGCTGTGTTGAATTTTTCACTGCACTTTACAAAGAAATTATGAATCACCAATCTAGTCCTTTCAATATGGACGGAAATGGTGAAGATTTGTTTTTTCTTTCAAATGGTCACATTTCGCCAGTTTTTTATTCCACCTTAGCAAGGACTGGTTACTTTCCTGTAGACGAATTAAGTACCTTTAGAATGATCGATTCTAGATTGCAAGGTCATCCTACTACGCATGAAGGACTTCCTGGGGTAAGAATAGCTAGTGGGTCGTTAGGTCAAGGACTTAGTGTAGCTATTGGGGCAGCACTTGCAAAAAAGGCAAACAATGATAAAAGTTTTGTCTTCACCCTTCATGGTGATGGAGAATTACAAGAAGGTCAAATTTGGGAAGCTGCCATGTTCGCAGCAGCTAATAAAGTTGATAACTTAATTTCCACAATCGATTATAATGGTAGACAAATTGATGGTGACGTTGATGATGTGATTTCCTTAGGTAACTTAAGAGCTAAATGGGAAGCTTTTGGCTGGGAAGTGTTAGAATCGGATGGAAACAAGATTGAAAATGTAGTAAGTTCTATTGAAAAAGCTAAATCTTTATCCGGAAATAAAAAACCGGTTATGATTATCATGACAACTGAGATGGGATTCGGAGTTGATTACATGATGGGAAGTCATAAATGGCATGGAGTTGCTCCTAATGATGAACAATTAGAAGATGCACTTAATCAGCTTGAAGAAACTCTAGGAGATTACTAACTTTTAAATTTTGGAATTATTATTGTTAGTATAAGCTAGATGAAGAAACTGTTTTTTTTAATACTATTATTTTCCTGCTCCTACTCCGCTATTTTTTCACAAGAAAATGAAGTTGAAAAAATTAGATTGCTTTTTATTTTTGATGGATCCAATAGCATGAATGCTCAGTGGGAAAAAAGCAGTAAAATCAAAATTGCTAAACGTTTATTAACACAAACGCTTGATAGTTTGAAATTCATTGACAACATTGAGGTGGCATTAAGAATGTATGGTCATCAAACACGAATTAGACCAGGAAAGCAAGACTGTTCAGACACCAAACTTGAAGTTCCTTTCTCTGCTAGCAAAGATAACTACGACAAAATAAAATCTAAAATTAGAGGCTTAGAACCCAAAGGAACCACCCCAATTGCTCGATCTTTATTATATGCTGCTGAAGATTTTCCTGAATGTGAAAATTGTAGAAATGTTATTATTCTAATTACTGACGGAATTGAAGCTTGCGATGAAGACCCATGTGCTGTAGCGCTTGCCCTTAGAAAAAAAGGAATTAAGCTTAAACCATTTATTATTGGTGTGGGATTAGACACCTCTTATTTAGATCAATTTAATTGTGTTGGAGAGTTTTTAAGTGCAGAGACTGAAGATTCATTTAAAAGTGTTTTAAGTTTTGTTATCAGCCAAGCATTAAGCAACACAACTACTCAAGTAAAACTTTACGACATTAAAGGCAAAGCCAAGGAAACAGATGTCACCATGAGTTTTTACAATGCTAAAAACAACAAGTTACTATATACCTATATGCATACCATGAATAGAGAAAATGTGCCAGATACGCTATCTCTTGATCCACTATTCACCTACAAAATGGTCGTTCATACTCTTCCTGAGATTATTGTGGACAGTATTAAACTAACTCCAGCAAAACACAATGTAATTAAAGCCAATTCTCCTCAAGGAAAATTGCACTTAAGAGTCCAAGGGTCAAACAGTCAATTTACGGGAATAAATGCCATTGTTAGACAAAAGGATCAACACAATACTTTAAATGTGCAAAACATGAATAGTCTTCAAAAGTATATTGTTGGTTTTTATGACATTGAAGTACTAACACTACCAAGGTTATATTTTAATGGTGTTAAAATTAATCAAAGTAGAACCTCAGAAATAACTATCCCTCAATATGGAACAGCGTCTATTTCAAAAGGCACCGGTTCGGCAGCTATCTTTGAAATGAAAAAAGGGAAAAATATTTGGGTTTGTGATTTAGATTATAGCTCTTCAACCAATCAAATTAATTTACTTCCAGGAAATTATAAAATTACCTATAGATTTGGCAAATCTAAATCTACTGCTCACACAATTGTTAAAACATTTAAAATAACTTCTGGTTACCAGGAAAACATATCATTATAAAACTATGGAAATTAAAATACTAGGAAACAAAGATACAAGATCAGGTTTTGGAGATGGTCTTACCTATTTAGGTGAAACCAACCCCAATGTTGTAGCACTATGTGCAGATTTAACTGGATCATTGAAAATGGGAGACTTTAAAAATAAATTTCCAGAAAGATTTTATCAGGTTGGAATTGCAGAAGCTAACATGGTTGGAATTGCTGCTGGACTTACAATTGGAGGTAAAATTCCTTTTACTGGGACATTTGCTAATTTTTCCACATCTAGAGTTTACGATCAAGTGAGACAATCTATCGCTTATTCTGGAAAAAACGTTAAGCTATGTGCTTCTCATGCGGGACTAACTCTTGGTGAAGATGGAGCAACTCATCAAGTACTTGAAGATATTGGAATGATGAAAATGCTTCCTGGTATGACCGTTATTAATCCATGTGATTACAACCAAACTAAAGCTGCTACCATAGCAATTGCAGCTCATAAAGGCCCTGTATATTTGAGGTTTGGAAGACCTAAAGTGCCCATATTCATTCCTGAAAAATACACCGTTTGAAATTGGCAAAGCACTTCAAATTTCTCAGGGCACAGATGTATCTATTTTTGCGACTGGTCATTTAGTTTGGGAAGCTGTTGAAGCAGCAAAGGCTTTAGCTGAACAAGGCATTTCAGTTGAGTTAATTAATATTCACACCATTAAACCTTTAGACAAAAAAAGCATCTTAGAGTCAGTAGCTAAAACGAAATGTGTAGTGACAGCAGAAGAACATCAAATTGCAGGAGGAATGGGAGAATCAATTGCTCAATTATTAGCAACCCATCAGCCAACCCCAATTGAATTTGTTGCTGTAGACGATAAATTTGGAGAAAGTGGAAAACCACATGATTTAATGAAAAAATATGGACTGCATTCTACAGATATTATTGCCGCTACTCATCGCGTTTTTAAAGCGAAAGTAAGTAGCTAAATAATGACAGATAAGCAAACCGAAAAAACATATCCTAACACTGTTTAACAACCCTTTAACAAAAGAGAAAGGGTTCAATTTATTAATCAATACTTATAAAGAGCCTATCTATTTCCAAATAAGGCGAATGCTAAGTAATCATCAAGATACGGATGATGTTCTTCAAGAAGTTTTTATGAAGTGTTGGAGAAATCTACATCAATTTAAAGAAAATGCAAAATTAGCAACATGGTTGTATAAAATTGCCTACAACGAATCGTTGATGTGGCTAAGAAAAAAACAATAAACATCAAAATTTAGCATTAGAATCAATTGGAGAAAACAAAGCGCCTCAAACAACAATTTTTTAGTAAAAATGCTAATGAAATAAGTATGCTACTAGAAAAAGCCATACGAACTCTTCCAGAAAAACAAAAATATATTTTTTCAACTAAAATATTTTGAAGATTTATCATACAAAGAAATCCAAGAAATAACAGGTGGATCAATTGGTGGCTTAAAAGCTTCTTATCATCATGCTGTAAAAAAAATTAAAATAAATTTAGGTGGGCATTAAACCTTTAATGCTAAAACACATCTAACTTATAAATGGACAACAAAAAAGACATATTTAATATAAAAAAAGAATACGAAAATCCTTACGATTTGCCACTCAATTATTTTGGTTCATTGAATGACGATATTCTTACTAAAAATTTAAGCAGGAAAAGGTTGTTGAGGCCAACTAAAGTTTTTCAACTGAATTTTCTTGTAAAAGCAGCAGCAGCAGCAATTGCAATTGTCTTATGTGGTTACTTTTTTGTTGAGCTGAAATATAATTCTTTATCTATTGACTACACCCGAATTATCACTTTCTATTGACGATTACATGAGTGAAGAAGATGAACTTTTTTCCACCTTTATTGATAACGATCAAGAAATTTCATACAACTATGAATTTGTTGACAACAACATTAATGACTATCTCGAAAATGACATTTACTAACCAAACAATTAAATTATGAAAACAAGCATTAAAAAAATCACCCTAATAATAGCTATTGCTATTATTCCTCAACTGTTTCTTGCACAGCAACAAATGGAAAAACCTCAGGATAAAGAAGCTGCTAAAATTGCCTTTTTTACTAATAAAATGGACTTAACAACTGAAGAATCTAAAGTTTTCTGGCCTGTTGTTAATGAAATGGAAGCTGAACTTAAATCGATTCGAGCTGATTTCAAAGACAATTACAGAAAACCTAAACAAGATGAAGAATTATCTGACATGGAATTGGAAAAAATGATGGATGCAAGAATGGACTTGGGAAAAAAACAAATGGATGTTAAAATCAAATACCATGAGAAGTTCAAACAAATTCTTCCTATTAAAAAAGTAGCTAAATATTATGAGTCCACAACTGCTTACAAAAAAATTGTGAAGCAGCGTAAAAAGCGAAAAATTCAACAGCAACGCTAATCCAAATAACTACAAAGAGCATTGATTTTCAGTGCTCTTTGTTTATATCTATTATATTTAATCTCTCTTTAACCCTTTTTTAAAAAAATGAAAATTAAATATTGGATAAAAGCTTTTAGGCTAAGGACATTGCCCTTATCTATTTCTAGTATTTTAATGGCTTTTTCATTAGCTAACATTAATTTCAGTTTAGAAACTACTGTATTGCTTTTAGCCATTGTAACCACTGTTTTTCTTCAAATTCTTTCCAATTTAGCCAATGATTATGGTGATGGGATAAAAGGCTCAGATGTAAATCGGGTTGGAGAACCTAGAATGGTTAGCGCTGGATTTATTTCTGAATCACAGATGCTAGTTGGCGTTATTATTTTTAGCATATTATCCTTTATTTCTGGAAGCTATTTACTTTATTTCGTTTTCGGTTTTGCTGATCTGATATATTCCTTATTATTTCTTTCTCTTGGTTTGTTTTCTATATGGGGGGCTATAAAATACACCATGGGTAAAAACCCCTATGGATACAGTGGATATGGTGATCTTTTTGTCTTTATTTTCTTTGGCTTGTTGGGGGTTTTTGGAAGTTATTTTCTATTTACAAAAACATTAGAACCAATAGCAATCTCTGGAGCACTAATTTGTGGCTGTTTAAGTGTTTGTGTACTTAACATGAATAATATGAGGGACTACTATTCAGATAAGAAAGCAGGTAAAATAACTTTAGTAGTAAAAAAAGGTATTAAATGGGCGGCTAATTATCAGTTAGTGATGATTTCTATTGCCATAATTTCTTATGTCTCTGTCTTTTTATATACAATAAACTATTGGCTTTTTATTGGACTTATTCCTATAGCTATTTTGTTGACAAACGTAAAAACCGCGCTAAGTTTTAATGAAAATAGTGAACTTGATGGGGAGCTTAAAAAGATTGCTCTTTCAACTTTTGCAATTGCCATTATTCTTTTTTTCTCAATAAGCTAGTCCATCAGTGAATATTTTCCTTCTTTAACCAAGAAGTGTATTCTTTTTTATATTTCTCGTGTTGAGCATTAGTACTAGAGAAATTATGATATCCTGAATAAGCTGGCTGAGCACACATGAAAATAAAATCATGCTTTTTATAGTTGAGCACTGCGTCAATAACTCTAGAGTCTACAATGCAAATAGGGCCTGGAGGTAAACCGGTATATTTATAGGTGTTGTATGGAGAATCTATTTCTAGATGTCTGTAATAAAGTCTTCGAAGTTTTGGTTGATTAAGTGCAAATTTTACTGTAGGGTCAGCTTGAAGCTTCATGTTTTTTCTTAATCTATTGATATACAAACCAGCAATTTTGGAATGCTCATCAA
Source organism: Parvicellaceae bacterium (assembly GCA_045561415.1). Taxonomy (GTDB): domain Bacteria; phylum Bacteroidota; class Bacteroidia; order Flavobacteriales_D; family Parvicellaceae. The sequence continues at coordinate 1,854 of JBJKXU010000039.1, read as the reverse complement.
ACTTCATACTTTGCTCTTTCTGTACAATAGATGCTAAAATTGTTATCTCAGACTGAGAAAGAGAAAGATCCGCTGCTTTTTGCTTTCTTTTAGGGGTCCAAAATTTTTTATATTCCTTAGCCATTAAAGCAATAAATTCATCGGCAGAAATGGTAGAATAAACCTCATAGGTGTTGGGAATAAACATACAAGGGAAATTTTCTGTACTAAATCCATATAATTGGCTAACATTTGGATCAGTAAGGGCAGCAAATAAGCTAATTGAGTCAGCTGAAATAAATTTAGCTACGTGATTGGAAAGATCTTCAATTGTTCTCAATGAAGGAATAGCAAGAGATACTATTTTTTGATTACGCATTAAATACAATTGATTAATCAATTGGTTATTTAACCATTCTCTTTTAATCGTAATTTTCCCACTAGTTAAAATAGCTTCCGAGTACCCTTTTTTATATTCTACCAGCAGGTTAAACGATTCTACATCTTTAATTACTTCTTTTTGTTTTAGAAAAGCACCTAATTCAGAAAATTTAATATCCTCCTCTAACATTAATGAGATCGATGATTCATTAAAATTTAAATTATCAAAATTTTTAGCAGTATATAAATTGTAATACGGGTAAATAAAATAAAGGGCTAAACCACCTATCAGGAAAATTATAAATATGCTGCTTTTTTTCAATCTAATCGAATTAACTGGTAGTTACTGTAATGATAGATGTGAACCCCTTTATTTTCGAATCCACTATTTGGATCAACTGGTGAAATATTAGTTTTAAAATAGTAGCCATTATCTATCGCTTTTGAATTAAGGTAATAATCATTCAAATCATTATTATAAAGCAGCATTCCCTTAAAGGAATTAAAAGCAATGTCAAAACCTATAAATGAGAATTTTGCAGGATCAAAATCAAAAGTTGATCTATATTTTTCTATGAAATTAATTGTTTGACTAGAGGAGTAATTAATTTTCCCACTTAATGGAATGTGTAAATTGAATGCATTTTTATATTTCTCATCTATAGTTTGCATTTCCCTCCATTGCTCCATACCATAAACAGTGATTTTATATTTTCTAAATTCATAAGTATTGATAAGCCCACTTAGTTTAGTCATGAAATTGCTTACAAAACCAATATCTGATGAAGGGACTACGAGAATATTTTCTTCATCTGCCTTAAGTAGTTTTTTAAGGTAGTTTATATTACTAGAACTATTTAGGTTTAGAGATTTTATGGAATCTAGACCATTTGTAAGGTTTTGGTTGTAGTAAGCTTTAAAAGCTTTAGCATAAGAAAGGTCTTTTTTCTTTTTGGCATTTACAATCAGCACTCTATTTAAAGAAGAATCAAGTGATAAATTGTACTTGGCCAACTCTAGCATCATAGTTTGTTTAGATGGAATAAACCTGGTGATAAATTTATTGTTGAAAAGTGCTTGATTAGGAATTGGGACAGGGCATAAAACGTGAATCTTATTTGCTTTGCAAAAATCAGAAACCATTTTAATGTTTCTCATATAAATTGGGCCTATAACTACATTTGCATTAAGAAATTTAGAAGCTGTAAAAATAGCTTTCAAAGAAGATGTGTCATTTTTAGTGTCGAAAACATTAAGTTCAATTCTTATCCCCGTTTTCTTAAGTGAATCTATAGCTAACAGCACACCATTTAAAAAATGCACACTCTGAATGGAGTTTATATGCAATGAACATTTTTTTAATGGTGGACAATTCTTTTGAATAGTATCATTTTCATCTAACATAAAAGGTAAAAGAAGAGCTACTTTAAGAATTGAGTCACTTGATAAATTTAACTTAACAGCATCTAAAGACGAACTATCCTCAATGTTTAT
>JBJKXU010000038.1:0-69692 GCA_045561415.1 Parvicellaceae bacterium | reverse complement strand
CCTGGGGCTGGAGAAGGTCCCAAGGGTTGGGCTGTTCGCCCATTAAAGTGGCACGCGAGCTGGGTTCAGAACGTCGCGAGACAGTTCGGTCCCTATCTGTTGTGGGCGTTAGAAATTTGAGGGAACCTGACCCTAGTACGAGAGGACCGGGTTGGACGAACCTCTGGTGAACCTGTTGTGGCGCTAGCTGCATCGCAGGGTAGCTATGTTCGGTTGAGATAAGCGCTGAAAGCATCTAAGCGCGAAACTCTTCTCAAGATGAGATTTCTTTTAAAGGTCGTTAAAGATGATGACGTTGATAGGCTACAGGTGTAAAGTCAGTGATGACAAAGCCGAGTAGTACTAATTACCTGTAAGCTTTGAATAAAAACAGTTTGTTTTGAACTTGTGATCAATATATAATATGTTAATTTATTAAAAATTTTCGGTGACTATTGCGATAGGGTCCACCTCTTCCCATTCCGAACAGAGTAGTTAAGCCTATCAGCGCAGATGGTACTAGGGTAATACCTGGAAGAGTATGTCGTTGCCACTTTTAAAACCTCCTAATTTATTAGGAGGTTTTTTTTTGACTTTTTTTATAATTGTTGAAATCTTTAAGAATTTATTTTTAATAAAATTTATTTTTAATAATCTCATATATTAAATTCGCAAATAAATTTTTTATGCCAAAAGATAACTCAATAAAATCAGTTTTAATTATAGGTAGTGGTCCAATAGTGATTGGTCAAGCATGTGAATTTGATTATTCAGGTTCCCAAGCTTCTAGGTCTTTAAGAGAAGAAGGGATTGAAGTAACTTTAATCAATTCTAATCCAGCGACTATAATGACTGATAAAGTTGTTGCTGATAATATTTATTTGCTTCCACTTGAAAGTGATTCTATTTTAGAGATTTTACAAAAGCACAAAATAGATGCTGTTCTTCCTACTATGGGAGGTCAAACAGCTTTAAACTTATGTATTAAGTGTGATGAATTAGGTATTTGGAAAGATAATAATGTTAAAATCATTGGTGTTGATATTAATGCTATAGAAATAACTGAGGATCGACAAAAGTTCAGGCAATTAATGGATAAAATAGGTGTTCCTATGGCTCCTCAATCTATTGCTAAATCTTTTTTACAAGGAAAGGAAATAGCTCAAGAATATGGGTTTCCATTGTGTATAAGACCTTCTTTTACACTTGGTGGTTCAGGTGCTTCAATTGTGTATGATGAAAATGAATTTGAAAAGCTATTAACCAGAGGCTTGCATTCATCTCCTATTCATGAAGTAATGATTGATAAAGCAGTTATGGGTTGGAAGGAGTATGAATTAGAACTCCTAAGAGATAAAAATGATAATGTCACTATTATTTGTTCAATTGAGAATCTTGACCCCATGGGGATTCATACAGGAGATTCTATAACTGTGGCTCCTGCAATGACATTAAGTGATTCTACTTATCAAAAGATGCGTAACATGGCCATAAAGATGATGCGTTCTATTGGTGATTTTTCTGGTGGCTGTAATGTTCAATTTGCAGTAAGCGATGATGAGAACGAAGATATAATTGCTATTGAAATTAACCCTAGAGTTAGTAGGTCATCAGCATTGGCTTCTAAAGCTACTGGATATCCTATTGCTAAAATAGCATCTAAATTAGCTATAGGTTATAGTCTTGATGAATTGAAAAACCAGATTACAAAATCCACGTCTGCTTTTTTCGAACCTACCTTAGATTATGTTATAGTTAAAATACCAAGGTGGGACTTTAATAAATTCAAGGGTTCTGACAGGTCGTTAGGACTACAAATGAAGTCAGTTGGTGAGGTGATGGGAATTGGAAGGTCTTTTCAAGAAGCATTGCAAAAAGCATGTCAATCATTAGAAATAGGCAGAAATGGGTTAGGTGCTGATGGTAGAGAATTAACAGACCAAGATCAAATTCTTAAAAGTTTAGAATTCCCAAGTTGGAATAGGATATTCCATGTTTACGATGCTATTAAGCTTGGCATTCCTTTTAAAACAATAAAGGATAAAACAAGAATAGATGATTGGTTTTTGAGACAAATTGAGGATTTAATTAATACTGAGAAGAAAATAAGTAAGTTAACTATTAATGATATTTCTAAAGAGGTTTTATTTGAAGCTAAACAAAAAGGGTACGCAGATAGACAAATTGGTCACCTTTTAAAATGTCTTGAAAGTGAAGTTTTTAATAAGAGGCATGAATTAGGTATTAAAAGAGTATATAAGCTAGTTGATACATGTGCTGCTGAATTTGAGGCTGTAACACCATATTTTTACTCAACTTTTGAGGATCAAAATGAATCTGTAGTTTCTTCAAAGCCTAAAATTATTGTTTTGGGTTCAGGACCTAATCGTATAGGTCAAGGAATAGAATTTGATTATTGTTGTGTTCATGGTGTTCTAGCTGCAAAAGAATCGGGTTATGAAACAATAATGATTAATTGTAACCCAGAGACAGTTTCTACAGATTTTGATACGGCAGATAAACTATATTTTGAGCCAGTATTCTGGGAACACATTTATGATATAATATTGCATGAAAAACCTGAGGGAGTAATAGTACAACTTGGAGGACAGACAGCACTAAAACTTGCTGAAAAACTAGATAGATTTGGAATAAAAGTAATAGGTACAACCTATCAAGCGTTAGACTTAGCAGAAGATAGAGGGAGCTTTTCTAAACTGTTGAAAGATAATAATATTCCTTATCCAAAATTTGGTGTAGTTGAAAGTGCTGAACAAGCTTTAGAGCTTTCAAAAGATTTAGGTTTCCCACTTTTAGTTCGTCCAAGTTATGTTTTAGGCGGTCAAAAGATGAAAATAGTGATAAATGAAGATGAATTGGAACATCATGTTGTGGACATTTTAAGAGATATGCCGGATAACAAGATTCTTTTAGATCACTACCTCTCTGGAGCTATTGAAGCTGAAGCAGATGCTATTTGTGATGGTGAAAATGTTCATATTATTGGAATTATGCAACATATTGAACCTGCAGGTATTCATTCTGGTGATTCTTATGCTGTTTTACCTCCTTATAATCTTGGAGATTTTATTATTCAACAAATAGAAGAATATACTCATAAAATTGCTCTAGCTCTTGATACAGTTGGGTTAATTAATATTCAATTTGCAATAAAAAATGATACTGTCTATATTATTGAAGCTAATCCTAGAGCATCTAGAACAGTTCCATTTATCGCAAAAGCATATGATGAACCTTATGTTAATTATGCTACTAAAGTTATGCTAGGAAAGAAAAAAGTTACTGATTTTAATTTTTCTCCAAAGAAGAATGGTTATGCAATTAAAATCCCTGTGTTTTCTTTCGATAAATTTCCAAATGTAAATAAGGAATTGGGCCCTGAGATGAAATCAACAGGTGAAGCTATTCGATTTATAAAAGATTTAAAAGATCCATTCTTTAGAAAAGTTTATACAGAAAGAAATCTTTATCTATCTAAATAATTAGGTTTAGATTTTATTATCATAATCTCATATATTAGTTTAATTGAGTTATTATCTTTATGATATAATTATAAAGAAAATGAAAACTGATTTAAAGAGATTTCTCCCTCATGTTATTGCTGTTGTAACATTGCTTGTAATTGCAATGGTTTATTTTTCTCCAGCCCTTAGTGATTACAGAGTATTTCAATCAGATATTCAACAACACAAAGGAATGTCTAACGAGGTTGTAGACTTTCGTGATGAGTTTGATTCTGAACCTTTGTGGACTAACTCTATGTTTGGAGGTATGCCTGCTACTCAGATTTCTGTTGTTTATGAATCTAACCTTCTTAGACATGTTAATTCTGCAATACAATTAGGATTGCCTCACCCTATAAATGTTTTCTTTCTTTACATGTTGGGCTTTTATATTTTTCTACTGTGCCTTAGAGTTAATCCTTGGTTGGCATTAGTGGGTGCCATAGCATATGGATTTAGTTCCTATTTCTTTATAATAATTGATGTTGGACATAATTCTAAAGCAATGGCTATGGCTTACATGGCCCCAGCTTTAGGAGGTTTTTTAATGGCTTTAAGAGGAAAGAAGTTTTTAGGAACTGCAATTTTTACTCTTTTTGTTGCATTACAAATTGGCGCTAATCATCCGCAAGTAACCTACTATCTTTTCTTATTTCTAGGTGTGGTTTTTGTTTATGAAATGATTAGATACCTATTAAAAAAAGATTATAAATCGCTAATTACTAGAATTAGTCTTTTAGCTATTGGTTCACTTTTTGCCATTTCAACCTCTATTCCTAATTTATATGGGACTTACGAATATTCTAAATTTTCCCAGAGGGCTGGAACAGAATTAGTCTCAGAACAACAGCTCGAAAAAAAGTCTAATGACAATTACAAATCAAGAGCATTAATGTGGAGTTATGGGAAAGGTGAGTCTTGGTCCTTTTTAATTCCTAATATAAAAGGTGGAGGAGATGCTTCATTAGCTCAAAATGAAGACTTTCAAAATGTTGATAAATATGATGATTTAAAACAGTTTTTACAGCTACAAGGCATTAATGAATACTGGGGTAATCAACCTGGAACTTCAGGCCCTGTATACATTGGAGCAATTATTTGTTTTCTGTTTTTTCTTGGTATGATTTTTTGGAAGAACAATTTAAAATGGCCAATTCTGTTTATTTCTCTAATTGCACTATTTCTTTCTTGGGGAAAGAATATGGAATGGTTTACAGATATTTTTTGGAATTATTTACCACTTTATAAGAACTTAAGAGCGGTAACTATTATACTAGTGCTATTAGAACTAACATTTTGTGTTGTTGCCTTTTTATGGTTAAACGATGCTTTAAAAAATAGATCATGGTGGGAAGAAAAATTTTCTTTTTTAGGCAGGTATAATTCATCTATTACTAACAAGAAGATGTTTTTATTCTCATCATCATTTTTTGGTTTTATTCTTTTATTGTTCACGTTGTTTCCTTCATTGTTTTTTGATATGCTTTCTGAAAGAGAATTAAATGGTCAATTTAATACTCAAACTTTTGTTGCTCAAAGAGACCAACAAGCTAGAGATGATCAGTTTTTACAAGAAAATAAGGTTACAAAAGATCAATTAATAGCTTATTATAATCAATCGATTATTCCATTAGTTCCAAAAGCAAAAATAGATTTACAACAGTACAGACAGACTGTTGTCTCTAGTTCTGCTGGTAGGTCTTTACTTTTAATAGCCATTTCATTTGTTGTCTTGCTGTTTTGTTTTAATGGTAAAATCCCTTCAAATTCACTCTATGTAGTAATTGCTGTTTTATTTTTAGTGGATATGTGGCCAATAGCTAGAGAGTATTTAAATAATGACGAAGGAGTTAATAGAGATTATAAACATTGGCAAAAAGAAGATGAGAAATTAATGCCCTTAATAGCTTCTGCTGCAGATCGATCTATTTTAACCAATGAAATAATTAGAAACCCTGATTTAGGTAGTCGAATTAAAGATTATTTAGATCAAAAGACGAATGCTAGTGATGTTTCCTTAGCGCAAAGAGAAATTGATCGAATTACTTTTGGGAAACTAAATAGACTCACCAATTATCGAGTTTTAAATGTACCTTCAGGAGTATTTCAAGAAACTTCTACATCCTATTTTCATAAGTCTTTAGGAGGATATCACTCAGCAAAAATTCAACGATATCAAGATTTGATAGATACTCTTTTACCTTACGAAATTGATAAAGCTAGTCAGTTTAATACATTGGATATTCCTATTTTAAACATGCTTAATGCAAAATATATTATTCTAAATGCTAATGGTGGTGGTGCTTTTGTTAATTCTATAACAGATGTTTATTCCATGAATAGAGAGCAACAGTCCCAGATGCCAGGAATATTAAATGATAACAGGCTTGGTAATGCATGGTTTGTTAGTGAGGTTAAAGGATTTAGTAATCCTAACCAAGAATTTAATGCCCTTAAAAGTTTTGATCCTTCATCTTATGCAATTACAGATACTTCTTATGAGTTTAATAAAAATATTGTTGGATCATATCTTAATGATAGTTCATTGATTGTTCAAATGACTGACTACAGTGCAAATAAGATATCTTATTCGATTACTGGATTAGAAAGTAAAAATCCATCTGATAACTTTTTTGTGGTTTTTTCTGAAGTTTATTATTCACTTGGTTGGAAGGCTAAGGTAGATGATAAAGAAATGGAAATAAATAGAGTTAATTATACGTTAAGAGGGTTGAAAATTCCTGGTGGAGCCAAGAAAATTGAATTGTATTACGAGCTTGAGTCATTTAAAAGTTTATCTGCTGTGGCATTGACATCATCTACTGCTATTCTGCTGTTAGTTTTTGGATTTTTCTATTTGTCAGTTTTTAAAAATAAAGATGACTAAAAAAAAAGTTTTAATTATAACGTATTACTGGCCACCCTCTGGTGGTGCCGGAGTGCAACGTTGGTTAAAATTTGTCAAATATCTTCCTAAGTATGGATGGGAGCCAGTTATTTTTACCGTTGATAATGGAGAATATCCATCAATTGATGAGTCACTTGAAAATGATATTCCTGATGGTATTGAAGTCATAAAAAGTAAAATATGGGAGCCTTATAGTTTTTATAAAAAATTTACTGGAAGAAAAAAAGATGAATTAATTAATGCTGGTTTTTTAAAGGAAAGAAAAAAAGCTTTCTTTTTAGAAAGACTAAGTGTTTGGGTAAGGGGGAATTTTTTCATTCCTGATGCCCGTAAATTTTGGATTAAGCCATCAACTAGAATTTTATCTTCTTATTTAAAGGACAATAGTATAGACGTTGTTATTTCTTCTGGTCCTCCACATTCAACACATCTTATAGCCAAAAAAATTACTGCAAATTATAATTTGCCTTGGATTGCAGACTTCAGAGACCCCTGGACAAATATTGATTTTTACAATGATCTTATGCTTTCAAAATTTGCTGATAGAAAACATAAAAGTTTAGAAAAATTAGTTTTATCATCGGCAGATATTATTTTGACTGTTGGTAAAACTTTAGCACTTGAGCTGAGTCAGCTTGGAGCAAAAAGAGTGGAGGTTGTTGAAAACGGTTATGATAAAAGTGATCTTAATAAAGGGTTTATTAACCAATTGGATGATAAATTTTCCATTGCCCATATTGGCACATTTAGTCCATCAAGAAATAACGAAACTCTTTGGAAAGCTTTAAGTGAGTTAGTTAAAGAAGATGATTTTTTCTCCAACAAATTGGAATTGAAGCTGATCGGTAAGATAGATTATTCAGTGACTGAAAGTTTAAAAAAATACGATTTAGCCTCTTTTGTCAACCATATTCCTTATTTATCTCATGATTTAGTGATTAATCAGCAGATGAGTTCCCATCTATTGTTGTTAATGGTGAATAATACACCTAATGCAAAAGGTATAGTGACAGGTAAAATATTTGAGTATATGGCTTCCAATAGACCAACCTTGGTTATCGGTCCATCTGACGGTGATGTTGCTGAAATAGTGTCAAAATGTAATGCTGGTGTTACTTGTGATTTTGATGATATAAAAAAAATGAAAGTGTCAATACTTGATGTTTTTTATAAAAAGCAAGTAAATGAACCTTCGATAGAAAATTATTCAAGAGAAGCATTAACAATGCGTCTTAGTAACATGTTAAATGATATAACTAAATAGTGGGAATAGTAGCTAAGCAAACATTATCCAATTCTGCCATTCTGTTTTTTGGAGCTTTATTAGGCGCAATTAATGTAATGCTTCTATATCCAATGGTCTTACCTGATCAAGAAATTGGTTTAACTAGAATCTTAATATCTTTTACTGTTCTTTTTTCTCAATTGGCCTCACTAGGTGGTGGTGCTATGTTGATGAAGTTTATTCCTGTCTATAATAATGGAAGAGGTGCCTATAAAGGTGCCGCAAATTTTATTTTCTTAATTGGTGTTTTTGGTTTTTTTACTTTAAGTGGAGCTCTTTACTTTAGTAAACCTTTATTTGAATATTTCTATTTAGAAAACGCCCAATTATTTATTGAGTATTTCTTTTTTTTACTTCCTCTAGTTTTCTTTTATATTTTATTAAATTATTTTAATGGCCTTCTTCAAGCTAATTTCATCACTGTGTTTCCCAATTTTCTTAATGAAATATTAATTAGATTGTTGAATACTGTTATTCTTGTTTTATATTCTTTAGAGCTCTTGTCTTTTTATCATTTTATGATTCTTTTTGTGAGTTGCTATGCTTTAGTAGCCTTAATAAGTTTTGGATACTTATTAAAACATAAGAAAGTGACACTTAATCTCTCTGATAAATTTTGTTTTCAGGATAAAATCCAAGTTTTGAAGTATGGCTTTGCTAATACCCTAACAAGTTTAGCCAGTAATATTTCAAATAGGATTGATCTAATTATGATTGGATCTTTGTTAGGGGGCATTGCAGTTTATGGTGATGCTAAAGATTTTAATATGGGATTGTATTATGTTACCATTTATACTATTGCTTCATACATGGCTACATTAATTGAAATGCCAGCAAGGGCATTATCTAATATTGCTAGTGCAGTAATATCAAAAGCCTGGAATGATAATGATATTGACTTAATCGGCTCCCTCTACAGAAAGTCTTCTATCAATCAGATAATAATTGGTGCACTTATTTTTGTAGGAATCTGGATTAATATAGATTCTTTATTAATAATAACAGGTAAAGATTATTCTAGCGGGAAGTATGTATTTCTTTTCTTGGCTATAGGTAAATTAATTAATGTTATTTCTGGAGTAAATGGCAAAATTATTATCCTTTCAAAATATTACTTTGTTGGAACAGTGTTGACATTCTTTTTAGCCTGTATTACCTTTGTTTCAAATTCATTTTTCATACCTTACTTTGAAGGTCTTCCTTCTTTTTTAGGAATTGAAGGTGCTGCTATTGCTACAGCTATTTCTGTATTTTTATTTAATTTTTTATCTTTTCTATTCCTTGCATTTAAATACAAATTACAACCATTTTCAATCAAAACTCTTCTTGTTTTATTAGTGACTTTAATGTGTCTTTTCCTTGATAATCTATTGGATCTTAATTTTGGGTTTTATTTAGAAATTGCGCTAAAATCTACATTTGTTTTTATTCTTTATGTTGCGCTAACTTATTTCTTGAAATTATCCGATGATTTCAATAGAATAGTTGATAAATCTTTTCATCATATTTTTGCTTTTATAATTCGAAAATAGGTTTTCGTCTTATTATTAATATTTTTGATTTTTAAAATTTATATTCTTGGACTTCAGTAATACTAAAATAGCTTTTCAATACAAAAATAATTACCAATTAAAAAAGGCTTATCAATTATTTAAGTTAATGAGTAATAACTTTTTAGTAAATATTGGAGGAGCTTTTGCAAATCTTGCATTAAAAATAAATCTACCCATCCAACCAATTATTAGACACACAATATTTGATCAGTTTTGTGGTGGAGAAACTGTTGTTGATTGTGAAAATAGAATCAATAAATTATCAAATTATAGTATTGGAACTATATTGGACTACTCAGTTGAAGGAGTGGGTTCCGATAATAGTTTTGATGCGACAGTTTCAGAAATAATTAAAACAATTGACGCTGCATCCGTTTCAAAGGATATTCCTTTCTCCGTATTTAAGTTAACGGGTCTTGCTTCTTATTCTATTTTGAAATCAGCTAACCTTAAAATCGATCATCTTTCAACTTCTGAGAAGGAGGAATATCAACTTTTAATTGACCGAGTAACAAGAATATGTTCCCATGCTGCAAAACAAAAAGTTAAAATTTTCATTGATGCTGAGGATAGCTGGTACCAAGGGACAATTGATAGAATTGCAGAGCTAATGATGCTCAAGTACAATAAAAATGAAGTTATTGTATATACAACAATTCAATTCTATAGATGGGATAGGCTTAGCTACCTTAAAAATTTATATTTGACAAGTGAAAAACAAGATTTTAAATTAGGAATAAAACTTGTTAGGGGGGCTTACATGGAAAAAGAAAGAGCTGAGGCTATTAAAAATAATTACCCTGATCCTATTCAAAAAAATAAAAAAAGTACAGATGCCGATTTTAATAAGGGTATTGATTTTTGTGTTGATCATTTAAACAGAATTTCCATTTGTTTAGGTACACATAATGAATTTAGCTGTTTGTATTTGTTGAAGCTCATGAATGAAAAGAACATTGATAAAGATGATGATAGAATTTTCTTTGCTCAGCTTTTGGGAATGAGTGATCACATCAGCTTTAATCTTTCTAATGAAGGTTATAATGTGGCTAAATATGTCCCTTATGGACCTATCAAAGAAGTGATGCCTTATTTAATTAGAAGAGCAGAAGAAAACACCTCTGTTGCAGGTCAAACATTAAGAGAGCTAAATTTGATTAAAAAAGAGATTAAAAGAAGAAAATTAATTCTCAAATGATAAAGGATATTTTATGTTTTTGATTGACTTAACATAAGCTTTTACTGATCCGATTAATATTTCAGCTTCAATGTAAATGGGTATTCTGTTTCGATCATCGGTAATGTATATTTTCATAAACTCTCCATCTTTAAATAATGTTCCTTCAATAAGAAGTGGGCTTATAATCAAACAGTTGTATTTTTTCCCATATTGGTCTTTTATGGTGTCTCTACCAAGATACCTTATGAAAAGGGAGTTGTAAATTTCTTTATCAACCATCATGCTTAAGGGTATTGTATCGTTGATTTTAAGATTCGAAAAATCAAGAGCACGTGCGTAATAAACAGCTGTCATAACATCATAAGTGCAATTAGGAAAGCTTATTTCTGAGAATGATGATTTATCTTTAATGTTGTCATATACAGTAGCTTTTTGATTCTTTAAATCAAATTTGTAATCGTAAAATAAGTGGAAGTCTCCCTCGTGAACAATTCTAGTGAATCTAAGCGGCTTAAAGTCTTCCTTTTTTACGAAGGATGAATATTTATCTCTGACTTTGAAAAACCAGTCATAACTTTTAAGAGATTTTCCTTTGCCTTCAAAATAAAAACAAGGTTGATTTTCGTATAGAGAGTCTTTAATCGAGAACCTGACTCTTCCAGCTGGCACCCATAGCTTTCCCATGTTGTAAAACACATCATAATCAAGCTGTTCTCCGTTATTGAATGGATAATGGGTAGGTTGACATTCCTGAGCGTTTAAATTGAAACAACTCAGAAGAATAAGGAAAATAATATTACTTGCCTTCTGGATTAACAAAAGCTTTAATATTAAGTACTGTATTAGCAGGCTTGGTGTTTGCTGTTATGGTAACTGTCTTTTGTTGAGGTTTTCCTGCTTGAGATTTATTAGGAGTAAATACCACATCAATTTTACCTTTTTTACCCGGCATTATTGGTTCTTTTGGCCATTCAGGAACAGTACATCCACATGATCCTCTAGCATTAGAAATTTTTAATGGTTCGCTTCCGTTGTTAACAAATTCAAAAGAGTATTTATTTTTTGAATTAACTTCCACATTTCCAAAATCTTTAATTTCTTTTTCGAAAAATATAGATGTTGTTGGTCCGTCAGGAATTTCACTCATTAATGGGTTGGCATTAATTTCTTTGGGTTGATTTTGTTTGGTATTAATCTTTTTATTGGGAACTTCAGTAGGAGCTGTTTCAACTCTTCTAGAACTGTAGCTAGTATCAATTTGATTTATTTTATAGGAGTTAAGACAGGTAACTCCCAGAATTATAACTAGCAATCCAATTTTAATTTTATCATTCATTTTTTAATTTTTTTTAAAATTATACAATTGATTTAACTTTTAGTGAAATTTTTAAATGCTTTTCCATCCTCTAAAAGCTCAATTGACTTTTGAAGCGTTTCATTGAGCTCATTAATTACTTCATAGAATTTTTTGTAATCAAAAAGATCTTGTGCAATGTTTGCTTTAAGACGAATGTTAATCGTTTGTTCTGCTTTGTTAAAACTTTCTTCATTAAACTCTAAACCTTCATTTTCTGCATAAGTTATTAGCTCTTTAATTACTTTGTCTGTTTTAAAATCTGTTTTAAATTTTTTAAATGAAGGATATTTATTTTCAAGTTTATTTCTATTGTCATTTACCCAGGTTAATGCAAACTGATTCATAATTCCTTTTCTAATTAAAGAGGAATAATATTTACTTGTTCCTGTTGTGTCAAGAGGAACAAATACATCGGGCATAATTCCACCGCCACCATAAACGGTTCTTTTATTGACTTTTGTAAGGAAAAGTTCATCTTCATTAAATTTTATACTGTCAGCATGAAAAGATTCACCAGACATGTATCGGTCATATTTTTCCCTTCTATATGCTATTGACCCTCCTTCGTATGGTTTTTGAATGCATCTTCCACTAGGAGTATAGTATTTTGATGTTGTTATTCTAGCTTGTGTTCCGTCAGGAAGGTTAATTGGTTTTTGAACAAGACCTTTTCCAAAGGTTCTCCTGCCAACAATTAGTCCTCTATCCCAATCTTGAATTGCCCCAGAAACAATTTCACTTGCACTTGCACTACTTTCATTGACAAGAACAACTAATCTTCCATTTTCTAATAATCCATTTTGTCTAGTTTGGAATTTTTTTTCTGGAAAAGACCTTCCTTTTGTGGATACCACTAATTTTGGTTCTGAAAGAAATTGGTCCACCAATTCTACAGCAGTCATTAAGTAACCTCCTCCATTATTCTGAAGGTCTAATATTAAGTCTTTCATCCCTTCAGCTTTCAAATTGTATACCGCTTTTTTAATCTCACTTACAGAGCTTGCTGAGAAGTTATTTAATTTAATGTATCCAACTTTAGGACTTGCCATATAAGAAGCATCAACACTATATATAGGAATCTTATCTCGCTCTATGGTGAATTCTAGAAGTTCTTTTTCTTTGCCTCTTTTGATTTTCACATCTACTTTAGTGCCTTTGTCTCCAAGTAGCCTTTCTCTTACTCCGCTATTTTTAATTCCTACACCTCCAACATTTTCATTGTCTACATACACGAGCTTGTCTCCAGATTGAATGCCAACTTTTTTAGACGGTCCTCCAGGTATTGCTTGAACAATAACAATAGTATCTTTTACTATTTGAAATCGAACACCAACACCAGTAAAGGAGCCTTTCAAGGGTGCATTCATGTCATGGATGTCTTCAAGTGAGATGTAAGTTGAATGGGGGTCTAGCTGTTCAAGCATATACCTTATTCCGTGCTCAGAAATAGTTGGTATGTCAATTGAATCCGGATATAAAGTTTGGAAAAAATTAATTGCGACTTTATAGTCTGTTAAGGCAAGTTCAGTGTGTTTAGAACCACCAAATAATACGTTGTGATAAGCTGGTATAGCACTTCTTGTAAGGGTTTTAATTATGGTGTCTTGGTTTCTAATAAGTTCAAGAGAAACCATTGAATTCTTTTTTCCATTTAAGTATTTGATCGCATCAGAATAATAGTACATGTTGTCAATTCTGTTGCTGTCAATTTTAATAATTTTATCTCCTTTTAAGATGCCTTCGTTATAGGCTGCTCCTCCCTTAACGATTTCAGTTATTAATAGTGAATCCCCTTTAAATTTAAAGCCAATCCCAATTGATTCTATTTCGTTTTGCTTTGTAATACCAAAGTGATCTAAAATCGAATCTTTTTGATAAGCACAAAAGGAGGGGGTTTGGTTAGACATACCAATAATGAGGTTATTGGTAAGTTCAGTTTTGTTCACCTCTTCAACATACATTTTGTCAATATCAAAAAAAAGCTTCTCTAACTTATAATGTGTTGATTTAATTGCTAAATCTGATTGACTAAAGCCAGAAATACAGCAAGTAATGAAAATCGAAAATAGAAATGTTTTAAGGTTGTTCATGTAGAATGATTTGAAAGCTATTATTGATAACAATGAAAGTATAAAAATAGTTGCAATTTATGTGTTAAAATTCTCTAAATAGTAGCGTTTGTTTAATTGCAACGTTCAATAAATATGCCAATAATTTCATGAAAATGGAATGTGTACGATAACCTTGCTTTCAAAAAATGGTTCGTTTATGATTTTATGTAAGCTGTAAGAGTTGTAGGAGAACTTTAATTTCGCTTCATCAAGTTCTTGTTTAAGATCCCCCCCCTTCAAATAAAGAACTCCATTTTTTATTGAGTGATTATTTGTTGATTTTATTTTGTTAGTTGTCCATGGCATGAACTTATTTAGTCTTGTTACAGCTCTACTTACAATAAAATCAAATTGACCATCTACTTCTTCTCCTCTTAATTTTAATGCCTGAACATTTTTTAGCTTAAGCTGAGAACTTACCTCCTTTACTACTTTTATTTTTTTACCTATGGAGTCTACAAGGACAAAATTAACATCAGGATAAAGTATGGCCAGAGGAATTCCAGGAAAACCACCGCCAGTGCCAATATCTAATATTTCAGCATTATCCTTAAAAGAAATTATTTTAGCAATCGACATAGAATGTAATACATGTCTCTCATAAAAAGAGTCCATATCTTTTCTGCTTATCACATTAATTTGACTGTTCCAAAAGGAATAAATACTTTTAAGTTCAGAAAGTTGTTTTTTTTGATTTTCTGAAAGACTAGGGAAATATTTTTCTATAAGTTCCAAAACTAAATAGACTCTCTAGTGTTTTTCATGATGTTGTATAAGAACTCTCTTGCTCTAAATAATTGAGCTTTAACAGTACCTAAAGGTAAATCAAGTTCCGTAGATATTTCATCATAGGAAAGTTCTTTGAAGTACCTTAACTCTACAAGCTTTTGATACCTTGGCTTTAGCTTGGTGACCACCTCTCGCATGAGTTTTATCTTCTGATCTCTCATTGCTTCTTGCTCAGGGTTTCTTCCAGTTGATTTTAGCTCTATCATTAAAGAATCACCTTCTTCGTTTTCAAATCTGTTGTCAATTGACAACACATTTTTCTTTTTCTTTCTAATGAAATCAATGCAATTGTTGGTTGCTATTTTAAAAAGCCAAGTACTAAAAGCATAATTCGGGGTGTATTGTGTAAGTCTGTTAAATGCTTTGCCAAATGCTTCTATTGTTAAATCTTCTGCATCATCCTTATTATTCACCATTTTTAGCAACATAAAATAAATGGAGTCTTTATACCTATCCATTAGTTCAGTATATGCTTGTTGATTTTTATTTTGAATAGCCTTTAGGACTAAACTATAATCATACTTCGCTTTTTCTGACAAATGATCTATAGAAATAGGCTCGCTCATTACTTTATAATTTATTAGTTTTTTTTATTAAGTGTAAAATAGGATAGGTAAATAACAGTATTAGCTCTAATAAAGGTGTAAAAATAATAAGTTCTTTACATCCCATAATTTTTAAGGGCTTAAAAAAAATAAAAAGTTGCAATAATGTTCTTAAAAGAAGGCCTAACAAAATAATATTTGTGTAAGGACTCGATAAAAAAGGTATTGAAATATAAAAAGCAAATAATGTGAATGGGTAAAGAATAAGAAGAAGCTTGGTTTTGAATGTGTATAGTGTGCTTGTCTGAAGGTGTCTAGTTTTTTGTTTTATCCAATTTTTAAGTGAGTTTTCCGCAATTGAAAATGTAATTGAATTTTCACTCAATATAATTTTTGTGTTTTTTGAATTAGCTGCTTGATTTATAAACAGGTCGTCATCACCTGAAGGGATGTGATAGTGGCTTTTAAATCCTTGTAGGGAATTGTAAATGGATTTTTTATAGGAAAGATTTCTTCCAACACCCATGTATGGGAATTTAGCTTTAGCAAAGCTTAAGTATTGAATTGCTATTGCTGCTGCGTCAAATCGAATAATTGCATTTAATATTCCTTTTTGTTTTAGATATGGACCAGCTCCTAGTGATATTTCTTTTCCATCTAGATCGTTTACAGCAATGGCTTGAAGCCACTTTTTAGATGGGACACAGCAGTCCGCATCTGTAAAAACTAATTGCTCATGTGCTGCTGCTTTTATACCTAGAGTAATGGCGAATTTTTTTGAAAAATTGTCTTTGCCAAGGTCTGCAAGTGTTACTATTTTTAGATGAGAATAGGATTCTTGAAAAGATTTGAGAATTTCCTCTGTGTTATCCCAAGATCGATCATTAACAACAATTACTTCAAAATTTGAATATTCCTGATCAAGAACTGAAGGAAGAAATTTTTTAAGATTTTCACTTTCATTTCTAGCGGCAATTATAACCGAAATTGGCGCTGTATTTTGCTCTTTAATGTTGTTTTTATGTAATGATAGTCTTAAAAAAAAGAATAGAAAATAAAATAGTTGTACAACAAAAGCTGAGCTAAAAAAGAAAATTAATAGTGTTGAAAGATCAATATACATGTAATTATTTCTTATTCATTGTAAAAGTATCTCTATGTAACTTAGATTTTCTTTGTTTCTTTGATGTTTATTCACAGATTTATGAACTTCAAGCTTTTAAATAACGATCCCTCTTCCAATGCACGAGCTGGTGAATTTGAAACCGATCATGGAAAGGTCCAAACACCAATTTTTATGCCTGTTGGCACTGCAGGAACTGTTAAAGGATTAAGTCAACAAGATTTAACAGATCAGGTAAATGCTCAAATAATTCTTGGTAACACCTATCATCTTTATTTAAGACCTGGATTAGAGGTAATTGAAAAAGCAGGAGGGCTGCATAAGTTTATTGGCTGGGATAAGCCAATGTTGACGGATTCAGGAGGTTATCAAGTCTATAGTTTGTCTGAGAACAGAAAAATTAATGAAAAAGGGGTTACTTTTCGTTCTCATATTGACGGTTCATCACATCTTTTTACTCCGGAATCTGCAATGGATGTTCAGCGAACGATAGGAGCGGATATAATTATGGCTTTTGATGAGTGTACTCCATATCCATGTGATTATAAGTACGCAAAAAAGTCAATGCACATGACTCATAGATGGTTAAAGAGATGTTGTGATCATTTTGACAGTACAGCTGATAAATATTCCTATAAACAGACCTTGTTTCCAATTGTTCAGGGAAGTACTTATGATGACTTAAGAAAGCAAAGCGCTGAAGCAATTGCAGGGTTTAATAGGGAAGGTAATGCTATTGGAGGCTTGTCGGTTGGAGAACCTCATGAAGAGTTGTACAAAGCAACAGATCTTGTTTGTCAAATTCTCCCTAAAGATAAGCCTCGCTATTTAATGGGGGTGGGTACACCAGAAAATATTTTAGAATGCATTTCTTTAGGAATAGATATGTTTGACTGTGTTATGCCAACAAGAAACGCCAGAAATGGAATGCTTTTTACTTCTGAAGGGTTTATAAATATTAAAAATAAGAAATGGCAGACTGATTATTCTCCAATTGATGCCAATGGAACAGCTGATGTAGATCACTTATATTCAAAAGCTTACCTTAGGCACTTGATGATTTCTAAAGAGATTTTAGGGGCACACATAGCCTCAACACATAATTTAGCCTTTTATTTATGGTTAGTAAAACAGGCTAGAGAGAAAATTATTGAAGGTGAGTTTTCATCTTGGAAAACAGAAATGATTCGCAAGGTAACTACTCGTCTATAAAAGATGAAAAAATTAGATTTATACATAATAAAGAAATTTTTAGGAACCTATGTTTTTATGATAATGGTGGTGATGAGCATTTCCATTATTTTTGACATAAGCGAGAAGTTGAGTGATTTTATGGATCCTGAAAATGAGCTGTCAATTGCCGATATTGTGTTGGGCTATTATCCTTATTTTTTCATTCATTATGCTAATTTATTTTCATCATTAATAATTTTCCTTTCTGTACTTTGGTTTACAAGTTTTATGTCTCAAAGATCTGAGATAATAGCGATTCTTAGTAATGGTGTTAGTTTTTGGCGATTTTCTAGGCCCTACATGATAGCTTCTACCTTTCTATTGGTAATTTCTTTGTTTATGAATCACCTAATAGCTCCAATTGCTAATCAAAACAGACTCGAATTTGAAAATTTATATACCAATTATAATGTGAATTTTAAGGATGTTCACTTAGAAATTAAAAAAGGAACACTTGTTAGCTACAGGCAGTTTGTTGGAAATAAAACTATGGTTCGAAGAATGTGGATTGAGCAATGGGAAGAGGTAGCTAATAATAAGTGGATACTAAAAAGTGACATGCAAGTTGAAAAAGCCTATGGAGATAGTGTTAGTAACAATTGGGAGCTGAATAATGTTTTTATACGTCAAGTGAACAACACCAATGAAGAAACGCAATTTTATAATCAAATAGATACGACACTCAATTTAACTTAACCGATTTAGGTCATCGAAGTGAAATTACCTTTGCTATGACAACTCCAGAACTTGTTAAATTCAGGAAAAAAGAGGAACAAAAAGGGAATGCTACTACCTTTATAGATATTGCTAAATATGAGCGCTCAGCCTATCCATTTGCTGCTTATATTTTAACTATAATTGGAATCTCTGTTGCCTCAGTTAAGTCAAGAGAGGGTGTGGGTAAAAACCTAGTTATCGGTTTAGGTTTTGGTTTGGTATATATTTTTTTCATGAAAATGACTACTGTCGCTGCTACTAATATTGGGTTGTATCCTATTGTTGCTGTTTGGGTTCCCAATTTGATTTTTTCCTGTATTGCACTTTATTTATTTTACAGGAGGGTAATAACTTAAGGGGCTAGATTATACCTTATTTTTAATTGCGATTGATTCCCAGCTGTGTGATATCCTATGGTTGTTATTTCACCGTCATTGGCTAGCAATATTGGGTTAAATTCTCCTGAAGCTATAAAATCATCATCATTTAACCCATCAGAATCTACCAGTTCCCATTCGTATGCTTTATTAAATAGTTTTATGTTAACAGGAGCATTCCAGATTGCTGGAACATTATAGGTTTGATCCGGTTTTTCTGAGGACAAGAAAATAGTGGTATTGGTTTCTTTATCTTTAATGGTAAGAATTAGATCAGCTTCAGAACCTGAAATGGGGTCATCCCATGTTAAAACTGGCCATGAAGCATTAGGATCTTCATTTGGGTAAAAGGAGATTTCATATTCACTAACATATGCATACAGGCATGAAGCGTCTTCAAAATCTACATTAGGGTTGTATATAGGAGAGTCAATGTCAGTGCATCCTCCAATTTTTGTGTCTTGTTCTATAATGGATTTTTTACAACCACAGCAAATGGTTATACAAATAAGTAGGCAATAGTATTTCATTCTTTCAGTTTAAAAACTCCATCCAATCCCAAGATTAAATGAGGTTTGGTAATTTGAATTTTTGTTAAAATTTGTGTTTTCACTAGGGGCAAAGAAAAGTGGGCAATAGCCAACTTTGAATAAAAATCCACCTGATGGTTTTTGAAAACGATACTCCAATAGTAGATGAGCAAACCATTCATTTACACGAATCAATGAAGGGGGTAAAGGTTGTTGCGATAAATTAGTATTGTCTATGTCAATGTAATTCACCTTGTAGCTCCAAAAAGTTGTTCCGTATCCAACAACTGCATGATGATTTTGTTTTGAAAAGCAGAAGTTGTTTTCAATTGGAATTAGAATGTCAGTAGATTTTTCAATTGACGTTAAGCCAGGAAAGACACTAATTCCAATGCTTGCATTGGTAGAAATTATTTCATTTAAACGAAATAATGTTCTTTCGTAATTAATAGAATAATAAAACCCCTTACCTAATAATTCTATGTAGATGTTGTTTTTTGAGTAAGTTTCTTGAGAAAAACTTTTCATGCAAAAAAAACATATGGATAGTGTTAAAATAAAATATTTCATAGTGTAGGAATTCTAAATGTATAAAAATGGCAGAATTTAAAAGAGTTAATTTTGAATATTTTGAAATTTGATAGACTAAGAAACCTTATTTATTTGTTATACAATCATTAGCCAAAATGATTATATTTAGTTCTTATAATGAATATGAATCTAGAGGAAGTAATCAATAAATATACGGACAAGAATTCAAAATTTATTGATGTTGATGGGTTGAAAGTCCATTACAAAGATGAAGGCGAAGGGGAGTGTTTGTTGCTGTTACACGGAACTTTTTCTTCTCTTCATACCTTTGATGAGTGGGTAAATATTTTGAAATCTAAGTTTAGAGTAATTCGTTTAGATTTACCGGGTTTTGGAATAACTGGACCCTCACTAAATAATAAATATAGTATTCCTATTTTTTTAGCTTTTATTGAGAAATTTCTTCAATTGATTGAGGTTAAGAGCTATTATTTAGCTGGTAACTCATTGGGAGGTTGGTTTGCATGGGAGCTTGCTATAAAACAAAAACATCAAGTCAATAAACTTATTTTGTTGAACTCAGCTGGGTACATTAACGATAAAAATTATCCGTTACCTTTTGTGATTGCTCAAACTCCAGTTCTAAGAAATGTATTTAATTTCATCCCTAAAGCTGCGGTAAGAAGATTCATAAGACAAGTATTTAATAACCAGACCTTAGTTACTGATGAGCTTGTTGATCGATATTATTACTTGATTCAACGAGAGGGAAATATTGAGGCTTTTCTTAATATTGCAAATTCTAAACTTATTCAAAACACCGATAAGCTATGTGATTTGTCTTTGCCTGTTTTGATTATGTGGGGCGATCAAGATAAGTGGATAAGCCCAACTCATGCGCAGTATTTTGAAAATGATCTTCCAAATGCTAAAGTGTTGATGTATAAAGATGTTGGACATATTCCTATGGAAGAAATACCCAGTCAATCAGCAAATGATCTGATTGATTTTATCGCTGAAAACTAATCGTTACAATTACAGCTTTCAGGTAAGTTTTTTAGGTTTATTAAAGAATCAATGAAAGATGTGGTGATTGTTTTTTCTTGTAGCTTTTCAAGAAAAGCTATTTTTTTAAACCTTGTTTTTTTTTCACCTTGTTGGACAAGGACAATAAATTTTGAACTATTAGAACTGTGCTGTATAACATAAATTGGATTCGGTTTGTTTTTTGGCTTGCTATGGTTAAATAGTATTTTTCCTTTATGTAGAATGGAACTAGTAAAAACACTATCAAGATTAAAGCAGCGAGTTCCACAATTAAAATACGAGTCTTTCTTAATTGGGTTTTTTCTTAACATCTCCAATGTCATCGAGTTGGTCATGTTTAAAGGAACAAACACGTTTGATCCTGGGTTGTCTTCACATTTTTCAAGACCGTCAATTGCAATTATTTTAGAAACAGTGTCCTCTAGGTTAATGGATATTTTTAAACTTATTTTATTGTCACTTATAAAGTAAGTTTTAAGCTTGTTTTTTGTGTCGCTTTTTGAGAAGTCAATTTCTCCGTTGTTTAATAAGCTGAAAATAGCATTATTATAATTGGAGCAATTTATCCTATTAAGATTGTTTTCTGACACATAAACCTGAGTCTTAGCTATGGCTGTTTTTATCCTGTTTTCAGGCAGCCAATCACAACCTCTTACTCCAAGTGTTGATACAACTATAACAAGCCCAAGAGAGAGCCCAATTAAATAGTAGAGTATTCTTTTTTTAAGATTCATAAAAAAAAAGTCCCCCAATTGGAGGACTTTGAAATTTTATAATTAAAATTAATATCTGTAATGCTCAGGCTTGTATGGACCTTCAACTTTAACACCAATATAATCTGCTTGATCTGTCCTTAATTCTTCCAATTCAACACCAATTTTTTCTAGGTGTAGTTTAGCCACTTTTTCATCTAAATGTTTAGGAAGCATGTAAACTTCATTGCTGTATGCCTCTGAATTTGTCCATAATTCAATTTGAGCTAATGTTTGGTTAGTAAATGAATTACTCATAACAAAAGATGGATGACCTGTTGCACAACCTAGATTTACTAATCTACCTTCTGCTAAAACATAAATTGTTTTACCATTGATGTTATACATATCAACTTGTGGTTTTATGGTGTCTTTTGTGTTTCCATATTTATTGTTCAACCAACTAATATCTATCTCATTGTCGAAGTGACCAATGTTACAAACTATAGTTTGATCTTTCATGCTTTCAAAATGATGACCTTGAATAATGTCTTTATTACCAGTAGTAGTGACAATGATATTTGCTTCTTTACAAGCAGTATCCATTTTCTTAACTTCAAAACCATCCATAGCAGCCTGAAGAGCGCAAATGGGATCAATCTCTGTAACAATTACTCTAGCTCCAGCGCCTTGCAAAGAAGCAGCTGAACCTTTACCAACATCACCATATCCTGCAACAACAGCAACTTTACCAGCCATCATCACATCAGTAGCTCTTCTTATAGCATCTACTAGCGATTCTTTACATCCGTATTTATTGTCAAATTTAGATTTTGTAACAGAGTCATTTACGTTAATAGCAGGCATAACTAATGTTCCATTTTTAACTCTTTCATATAGTCTATGAACTCCAGTAGTAGTTTCTTCAGAAAGACCTTTAATGTCTTTACAAAGTTCAGGAAACTTATCAAAGACCATGTTAGTTAAGTCACCACCATCATCAAGAATCATATTTAATGGTTTTCCATCTTCAAAACCAAAAATAGTTTGTTCTATACACCAATCAAACTCTTCCTCGTTTAATCCTTTCCAAGCATAAACAGGAACACCTGTAGCAGCAATTGCAGCAGCTGCTTGATCTTGTGTGGAAAAAATATTGCAAGAAGACCAGGTAACTTCAGCACCAAGTTCAACTAGAGTTTCAATAAGAACAGCAGTTTGAATGGTCATATGAAGACATCCAGCAATTCTAGCTCCTGCTAAAGGCTTAGTGTTCCCAAATTCTTCTCTTAAACTCATTAAACCAGGCATTTCAGCTTCAGCAATTTTAATTTCTTTTCTTCCCCAGTCAGCAAGACTGATGTCCTTAACTTTATAGGGTAATTTTTCTGTTGTATTGTTCATTTTATATAGCTTGTTAATTTTAACTGTGCGAATTTACAATTTTGATGTGTGATATCAAACATTAATGTTAGTTGTCTAATATTACTATTAGCGTGTTATTGTTAACTTTATTAAAAAGTTCAACAATATCTATATTTTTCATTCTTATACAGCCATGAGAAACTTGTTGACCTATTAGTCCTTCTTCATTAGTTCCATGAATGTAGATTTTACGCATATAGGTGTCAACTCCTTCCCCTTTATTGTAGCCTTGTTCTAATCCTTCAATTCTTATGATTCTTGAACTAATGATGTCTTTGTTGGTGCTAAGGGTGTCATGATTAATGGTGGTGATTTCACCTGTGAATTTTCGATGATCAAAAACTCCACAGGTTGGTGTTTTGTGGCCGTATTTGCTTTTTATTGTGTGCAGTCCAAGAGGTGTTTTCTCGCTGTTAAATTCATTTCCTGAACCATTTTTTGCACTTGATATGGGATATTTGTTTACTATTTTAGCGTTCTCGAAAAGAACAAGTTCTTGTCTTTTAATTCCTACATAAATAAAGTTTGAAAAGGTGTAATCTGGGTAGGTTGAACTAACAAAATCTATTATTAATTCGTCAAAGTTTGTCGTCTTACTTTGCTGTCCATATCCAAGGTTCATGCAACTTAAAAAGCCAATTGATAATGTAAGAAAATAGATTTTCATGTGCTTAAAAATAGTTAACAAAACCAAAGTGAATTTTTGCAGTTTTAAATAATATTGGGTTGTTCTCTTGAGCTCCTAAAGCATAGCTGATTGAGAATATTCCCGGTTTTGTTTCAAAGTTAATTCCAATGCCTCCAGAAAATGGATTATCTCTTCTGTAAACTAATGTCGTCTTTTTTTCAGTCCATGCGTAATTAAAAAAGCAAAAAATGTTCGAATTTTCTTCAAGAATTAGTCGGTATTCAACTTCAGCAATAGCAAATGAGGAGACTAAAATGCTTTGCTCATCAAACCCTCTTAAATCATTGTTTCCTCCAATTCTTAGCAGTTCGTTTTCATAAATTAACGGGTTGATTATTGACTGATAAGTTCCGCCTATTTTTATGGTGCTATTTTTCCCAAACCTAAAAAAGTTATAAATTTTAAAATTTAACTGGTAGTCAATTGTTTTTAAAGGATTATTTGTGGAGTCTTCAGCATTTATAATGGTCTTGTTGCCTAATTTAAAATCACCTTTTATATATAGTCCTTTTCTAGGGTTAAAAATGTAGTCAAGATCATTTGATTCAAAGGAGAGCCCAATTGCATTTAATTGAGTGTTTCTTTGGTTCGTTAGTGAGCTTTGAAGTGAGTTAGATAAATTGTATTGATAATAGAATCGTACTGTTTTTCTTTTAGTAAATGAAAATGATGATCCAAATCTATTGTTTAAATTAAAAAAAGAAGAGTCCTTTTTCATCATGTCTGTTTTATTGAAAATCCCAAAACTTGATTTAAACAAATATGGAAAGCTTATTTGAGCGTCTAAGGATTGTGAGAGGGCGTACATTTTTTTCCAGTTTAGGCTCAGTTTCTCCCCAATTTTAAAGGCGTTTTCAAGTCTTATGTTGGCATCTCCAGTGAAGCTTATTTTTTCATTTTCCTGAGGTTGTATTCCAATCACACCATTAATGAACTTTGCAGATGTGTTTTTTACATATAAATACAGAGAAAGCTTGTTGTTGATAATTTCATATTCTGCTGGCTTTATTTCTTTCAAATATGAAGTTTCTTTTATTCTTGAGCTTATGGCTTTTATTTTGTTTTCATTAAACTGTTCATTTTCTTTTATGTTGATTATTTGTTGGATAATTGCCGATTGGCCGTTAAGCTCTTTTGGAAGAATAATTTCTTTAACAATTATTCTTGGTCCTATCTCAAGTTCAAGCTGAACATTGATTTCAGTTTTATTTATAGTTGATTTGTTGATTTTAATTGCTGCAAAGGGGTGTCCATTGTTGCTGCAATAGCCTAGAATTTTTTGTATAATATTTTTCAATTCAATAGGAGAGAAATATGAAGCTTTGTTTTTGTTTTTTGGAATGCCAATTTTGTCCCTTATTTCATCAGGTATATTTGTCGAAAAAGTGGCCAGCTTATATCGTTCTCCCTTTTTTATTGATGCATAGTGTTGTAATGAGTCTTTAAACGATAATGAATCAATAGAAGCGGAAAGGTAGCCTTGTTCGATGAGTTTTAACCAAATAGCAGTTGCCTGTTCTTTTGAGTCTAATAAGGACTTGCTATTAATTATCATTTCTTTTTCATCAGCACCATAAATAGTTAGCTCAATTCTCTGTGAATAGAAACTCAGTTGTATTAAAATAAATAGTAATGAAATCCCATTTTTCATTTAGCACTAATATTAGTAAATATTCCAGTCTATTGGTTCTTTTTTGTGGTCCGATAGGTAGCTGTTAGCTTTTGAAAAGTGATTGCAATTTAAAAAACCTCTATAAGCAGATAGGGGAGATGGGTGGCTAGATTTTAGAATAAGGTGTTTATTATTGGCGATTAAGTTTTCTTTTTTATGAGCATGACCTCCCCATAAAAAGAAGCAGATGTTTTCTTTTGAGCTAGCTATTTTTGAGATAACTGCATTGGTAAATGTCTCCCATCCTATCTTATTGTGGGAGTTGGGTTTCCCATTTATTACAGTTAATGAGTTATTTAGCAAAAGAACTCCTTGTTTAGCCCAATGAGTTAGATCACCATGTTTGAAGCTAGACCCTTTAATATCATTATTAATGGATTTAAAAATGTTTTTTAAAGAAGGAGGTATTGGCGTTTGTTTATTTACTGAAAAGCTAAGGCCGTTTGCTTGATTAGCGTTGAAATAAGGGTCTTGACCAATAATAACCACTTTAATTTTTTCAAATGAGGTGAGGTTAAATGCATTGAAAATGAGATTAGAAGGGGGGTAAACTGTTTTTTCTTCAATGTCATTATTAACTAAGCTTATTAATGACTGGAAATAAGAAGCCTCTAGCTCATTGGCTAGTAATGATTTCCATTGACTAGCTAAATTATTTACCGTGTTATTAACATTGCTCATTTAAAAAATCATAAAATTTATTTTCCCAACCTACTTAGTTGTTAACTTAATATATAAATATATATTTTACAGATGTATAAACAATTATTATTCAAGTGTTTTCAATTTAATGATTCTTCACATTGAATAATTTCGGGAAATACTTTAACATCAAAATAATAAATCAATATTTGCTAAGTTATAGAATATAAATAGGGAAATATTTGTATTGAATTAAATTTTTTAAATGTTTTTTTCATATATATAACTACTTATTTTTGTAATACACCGATTTTTTTAACTTTGTAAACAAGTAATATTTTTAAGATGATTAGATTAAGAACATTTTTAATTATAGGTGCAGTTGTTTTTATGACATCATCCTGCTTTTTGTTTAGACCAACACACGAAAGATGCCCTGCTTATGGTCATCAAGAAATTGATGTTGAAAATGCTGACCTTCGATTACAGACTTTGTCTAACGAAAACTCCTAAGAATTTTTTTTCTAAAGCAACCATTGCTTAATATTCCTTATCTTTGATTTACGATGACGAATATAAAATACACGTTTATTTTATTGTTTTTTTTACAGTTCCTCTTCCTTGAACTTTGCGCTCAGCTTCCAGCTGAACAGATTAACCAAGCTCGGTTCACCAAGGAAGTTTGGGGTGGGCTTATCATGCATTCTCAAGGTTTCGGGCTGAATTTTAATTATTCTAAGTTTAAAACCTTTAAAAAGAAAAAATATTTCACCATCGATTTATTAACCATGAATCATGAAAAAGAATACAAAATTTTTGGTTCAATAGATGAGAATGCAAAGCGATACGTTTTTGGTAAATTAAACGCATTTATGGTACTTAGGCCAGGAATCGGAGGGCGTAAAATTCTTGTCGAGAAACTTAGGGACAATGGTCTTCAAATTACATTTAATTATTCTTATGGACCCTCTATTGGTTTAACAAAGCCAGTTTATCTTGAGGTGCTTAATATTGACTCATTTGGTCAGGTAATTGGTTATTCAATTGAGAAATATGATCCTGAAGAGCATAACATTTATAACATTTATGGACGTGGTCCATGGTCCAGAGGATTTTTGGAGGGTAAATTTCATTTGGGTGGATTTTTGAAACTGGCATGTGAATTTGAGTTCAGTGATGATCGGGGAATTATAAAAGCACTTGAGTTGGGTGGTGTAGTTGATGCTTATCCACGTAGAATTCCAATAATGACCGAAATTGAAAACCCTTTTATTTTCCCAACTGTGTACCTAAGTCTTCTTATTGGTGCAAAATATTACTAATATTGCATATATGAATAAAGCGTCTACTTTAGAAATAAAGAAGAGAACTAAAAAGCCTTCTTGGCTTAAGGTTAAATTGCCAACAGGTGAAGAGTTTAAGAAAGTAAGAAATCTTGTCTCTGAACATAAGCTTCATACAATCTGTGAGAGTGGTAGTTGCCCAAACATGGGTGAATGTTGGGGTGCAGGTACTGCTACTTTTATGATTCTTGGTAATGTATGTACACGTTCTTGTGGATTCTGTGCGGTATCAACAGGAAAGCCAGATGCTCCTGATGAGTTTGAACCCGCTAGAGTAGCTAATTCAGTAAAGCTAATGGATGTTAAGCATGCAGTGATTACATCTGTTGATAGAGATGATATCAAGGATGGTGGTGCTGAAATATGGGCAATGACTGTTCGTGCGATTAGAAGGAAGTCACCAGGAACAACCTTAGAGACGTTAATTCCTGATTTTGCTGGTAAATGGGAAAATTTACAAAAAGTCATTGATGTTGCTCCTGAAATTGTTTCTCATAACATGGAAACCGTAAGAAGGTTGACCAAAGCAATAAGGGTCCAGGCTAAATATGATAGAAGTTTAGAACTCCTTCTTCGACTTAAACAAGCAAATATGAGAACTAAGTCAGGAATTATGCTTGGTTTGGGAGAAACTCACGAAGAAATTTTGGAAACTTTGGAGGACTTAAGAATGGTTAATGTTGATGTAATTACTTTAGGACAGTATTTGCAACCCACTCCTAAGCATCATCCAGTAGAAGAATTTATCACCCCTGAGAAATTTGAATTATATAAGGAAATAGGTTTAAAAATGGGCTTTGATTATGTGGAATCTGGACCTCTTGTTAGGTCAAGCTACCATGCTGAAAAACATATGATTTAGTAATTCTCATATACCGTTTTCTTTTAAAAACAACCTTTTATTAACTTTCAGCTAAAAAAACTATTAAACTAAATTATTATTTACCGTATTATTTGTAAATTCGGTTGCTTAAATTATTAAAGATATAATCTGTAAAGACTATGAAAAAATCATCACTATTAATTTCTTCTTTATTACTAATACCCTGCGGAATTTTATTTTTTGCCGGATATTTTTCTGAGACTAAAAATGTTTCTCGTTCATATAAAACCACTGAGCTAGCTTCAAATGTTAAGGCTAAATCTTGGAATGATGCTGCTGAGTTACTTCATTCTTTATACAAAGATGAAGCAACTGGTGAAGTTGATTACCAACAGCTTAGAATTGCTAAGCAGCAAGCATTAAATTTAATGATGCAGAAAGCTGGAGCTTTTACTTTTGTTGAAGAAGGCCCTGATAATGTTGGTGGTAGAACAAGAGGACTTGCTGTTCATCCGAGTAATGATGACGTTATTTATGCAGGAAGTGTTACTGGTGGTTTGTTTGTAAGTACCAATGCTGGAAATTCTTGGAATAAAGTTGACGGTTTTGATGCTGCTGTTAATAGCAGTGTTACCGGAAATGGTTCCATATCCATTTCTTCTATTGCAATTACCACTAACGGTACTATTTATATAGCTACTGGTGGTGGTGTTTTCGAAGGCGGTTTGTCTTTTGAAGGCTCAGGAGTTTCTGATGGAGATGGTATATGGTACAGTACTGATGATGGTCTTACATTTCAACAAATTTCAGGGACTAACAATATGGACATAACTAAAGTTGTTGCTGATTATTCAGAGGATAATGCTGTTTACTATTCTGGATCTTCTCAAGGAGTTAAAAAAATTACTGATTTGGGAGCTCCTGTAGCTGTTACAGGCGTGCCAACTACTACAACTGGAGATGTTAAGGTATCTAATGATGGTCAAGTAATCATTACAGGCGTTGCTCAAGGTGGCCAAAGAACTTGGGTTAGCCAAGATGGTGGCTCAACTTGGACAGATTTACATTCTAATGGTCAGATTGTTGGTAGTGGTGCTGGTAGATCTGAATATGCAATTTCTACCTACAAGAACGCTAATGGAGAGTATTCTTTATATTGCGCATTGGTTACTTCTAGTGGCTCATTAAAAGGTGTTTATCGTTCAACTGATAATGGTTCTAACTGGTGTCAGATTGGTCCATCATCTACAACCGGTTTTGCTCCATTTGGTGATAATTCACAAGGATTATACGATTGTGTAATCGCAGCACATCCATCAGAAGATGGTTGTATTTTAGGTGGAATTGATTTATGGACTTGGACGCATACACCGGGCAGTAGCTGTGATAATGGCCAGTGGGAAGTGGTTTCTAATTGGGCTGCTAATCCGCAAAGCCCATTTTACATTCATGCAGACAACCATAGAATAACTTTTAATTCTCAAGGTAAAATGTATGTTGGTAATGATGGCGGTGTTCAAACTACAAATCTCAACAATTATATCGGCTTGTTTTCTGTTGTTAACAAAGGATACAATGTTACTCAGTTTTATGGTATTGCTTACGGAGGAGATGGCTCTGTTATGGGAGGTGCTCAGGATAATGGTACGCAACTAAATGACCATACTGGAATTAGCCCACTTGAATTTAGAGAAGTTAATGGAGGAGATGGTTTCGAGTGTGAGATTTCTTATTTAAGTAGTGAAGCTATTATTTCTACTATTTATAACGGAGTAATTGAGCGATCAAATGATAGGGGATTAAATTGGCAATCTGCTAATGCTCCTTGTTCTTCTGCTCCTGGTTTAGGTTCTGGTTGTGGGCCATTTTACAACTCAGTAAGATTGTTTGAAGATGGAATGGACATGGATACTCAAGATTCTGTTCAATACATTCCAACTCAATCCATGCAAGCGGGTGATGAAGTTACCTATTACAGTCAATCTTTTGATATTGCTATGCAGTATACCTTAGATCAAGATTTACTTGTTACCTATGACACTGTTATTCCTACAACCGATTCAGTACTTCCAAATTTTGATACTATTCCTGGAGGTGTTCCATATCTTTACAACCCTATAGCTCAAGACACTATTAATCTTCCTGATTACAAGCAGTCTTTATTTGCTACTCAAGGGGAAGGAAGTATCTATGTTACCAGAGATATGATGAGGTTTACAGTAAACCCAGAGTGGTGGAGATTATTTAATTTAGGTTCTCCATTTATGAATAGTAGTGCACATAGCTATGATTTTTCGAAGGATGGAAATTGGCTTTGGGTAGGTTCTTCAAATGGTGAAATTGTAAGAGTTTCTGGTTTAGACAGTGCTTATTCTTTTGCTTCTGCAGATTACTCATATCGTCCATCAGCATCTTCTAATGTAGGTTTAGATTCTCTAATTGAGCTTTCTAATGGCGATACAATTACTGGAACAGCGCTTGATAATATAAACTTTGATACTGATGGTCATTTGTATTCTAATATGGATGGTTCAGCTGTTGAATATCAATTGCATGTTGTTAAAATTGCCAACAGTTTTGGAGGGGTAATAACAGACATCTGTGTTGATCCATCAAATCCTAACAACGTTTGTGTTGTAACTGGTGGAACTGGTGGTACACAAGTTTGGTACTGTACTGATGCAGGATCTGCATCTCCTAACTTTAGTTCAATTGACGGTAACCTTCCTAACATGCCAGTATTTGGATGTGTTGTTGAAAGAGACCCTTCAACTGATGTTATTATAGTAGGAACAGAGTATGGTGTTTACAGTACTGATAACCCTTCATCTAGTGCTTCATGGACCGCTCACAACGAAGAAATCGGACCTATTCCTGTCTTCGATGTTCGTCAGCAATGGAGAGATTGGGAATCTGGTTATGTGAATAATCCCGGTGCAATTTACCTAGGAACTCATGCAAGAGGTATCTGGAGATCTGACGATGTGCTTAGTACACAAGAAATTCAACCTATTGAAGCTGCTAATTCACTTCCTATTGATGCTTTAGAGGTGTTTCCAAATCCAATGGTCGAGGAAGGTAAGGTTAGATTTGATTTAACTATTCAATCTGATGTGAGTTTTAACATTTATGATCTTACTGGTAAAGTAATACGTTCTATAACTTGGAAAAACATGTCGCCAGGAACACACACTATGGATTTCAATTGTTCTAAATTTCCTATCGGAACATATTTTGGAGTTGTTGAATCTGCTGGATTTAATAAAGTGGCTAAATTTGTTAAATATTAATTAGTCATTAATAGTTTTAAAAAAAGCCTTAACAAAAGTTGAGGCTTTTTTTTTTAAGTGAGTATTTTTAGTTAACATTATTAGTTATGAAAAATATAAAAGTTGCTGTAAATGGTTTCGGAAGAATAGGGAGGGTTTTTACTAGATTTTTAACCGAGTCATCATTTGAAAATATTGAGCTTGTAGCCATAAATGACTTGGTAGATACAGCAACCTTAGCACATTTACTTAAATATGACTCTGTTCATGGTGTTTTTAATCATGTGGTTAAAAGTGATCAAGACCACATATACATTGATGGGAAAGCCATTAAAGTATGTAGTGAAAAGAATCCAGAAAATTTACCTTGGAATAATTTAGGCGTGGATGTTGTTGTTGAATCTACAGGTTTTTTTAGAACAAAATCCCTAGCAAACCTTCACATTAAGGCTGGTGCTAAAAAGGTTATTATTTCTGCACCTGCTCTTGGTGATGATGTTAAGACTGTTGTTTTAGGAGTTAATGACCATATATTGGATGGAACAGAAAACATTATTAGCAATGCTTCTTGTACCACCAATTGTGCTGCTCCTATGGTTAAGCTTATACATGAAAATTTTGGTATTGATAGTGGATACATTACTACTACACACGCTTACACTGGTGATCAAAATATTCATGATGCTCCTCATAAAGATTTAAGAAGGGCAAGAGCTGCTGCAAAGTCAATTATTCCTACAACAACAGGTGCTGCTAAAGCAATAAGTAAAATTTTCCCTGAACTTTCTGGCAAATTAAAAGGAAGTGGCATTAGAGTTCCAGTTTTAAATGGCTCTTTAACCGACATTATATGTGTTGTTAATAAGCCCAGCTCCATTGAAAAGATTAATGATCTTTTTTACAAAGCCTCATCTAATGGTGAACTTTCACCATACATGTCTTATACATCTGACCCTATAGTCTCTAATGATGTAATTGGAAATCCATCCTCTTGTGTTATAGATTCAGCTTTAACAGCTGTAAATGGTTCTACAATAAGAGTTATTGGGTGGTATGATAATGAGGCAGGATATTCTAATAGGTTAATAGATCTAATTAGAAAAGTTGGCTAATTTATTTATAAGTTAAGAGAGCGATGTTTTCTCCTTCAAATTTAGCGTAAGTGAAGAACTCAATCCAATCTCCAAGGTTTATGTACGTAGATTTAGTATTAAGTTGGTGTTCAATTGGAAGGTGTCGATGTCCAAAAACAAAAAAATCATAATTATTATTTAAAAGTAGCTCTTTGCTATATTGTATAAGCCACTCCTTTTGCTCACCAAGGAACTTGGGAGATTCACCTTCATTTTCTCTGCTTTTATTTGACCAATAATTTGCAATCCTAAAACTTAAATTTGGATGGATTCTTGCGAAAAGCCATTGGCAAAATTTATTGGAAAATACCTTTTTAATAAATTTATACATGTAATCCCCTGGACCTAGACCATCACCATGTGCAATATGAAATGATTTTCCATTAAAGATAAAGTCTGTAGGTTGTCTAATGATTTTAACGCCTAATTCTTTTTCTAAGTAGTCGAACATCCACATGTCATGATTTCCTGTGAAAATATGAATGTGTATCCCTTGGTCAGAGAGCTCTGCTAATTTTCCAAGAAATCGTGTGAATCCTTTAGGTATTGTGAATTTGTATTCAAACCAGAAATCAAATAAATCCCCCATTAAAAACACATCTGTAGCATCTTTGGCAATCATGTTCAGCCAAGCCACCAATTTCTTTTCTCTTTTTAAGCTTTCTTGTGCTGATGGAACGCCTAAATGAAAATCAGAAGCAAAATAGATGATTTTATTTTCTTTATTATGGTCCAAAATCTTTTATTAAATTTCTAGGATTAATGTTGTCTAAAGCAATTACAAAGGTAATCTTTTGCAGAAAATCCAAGTCTTTTATGCTGTTTACAGCTGAGTAAACTGCTGATGTTTTTATGTTTTGGCTATATAACAAAGGGAAATACACACTCAAAAACGCTTTGTTGTTGGCTTTAATTGAAAAGTAAAAACCAGCATTAAGCATAGGTGCTATAGTTTTGGATTCCTCTGTGCTCCCAGTTGATGGGTTGTAAAACACTTCATAGTTGGGAAATACTCCCAAATCAGAAAATAAACCAATAGGAATTTTTGGTATTTCAAGCTTTAGATTTGTTGCTATTAGCCATTTCTCAGGCCTGCCTATTGCGGTATTAATTTTAAAAGCACCATGGCTGTTAGAACTTTGCTGAAATAACATATTTGGGAACCCAGTATTTCTGCCTAAATAAGTTCTTTCATATAGGTAATCATGATATCCATCTTGACCTCTCATCAAAAAATTATATCTAGAACTTGAACTAAAGAAATTATATCCTCCAAAAAATCTCAATTCAAACCCATTTAATTTCTTGTTGTAATTTATTCTATAATTAGCAGTTAGCTGGAGCGAACTTATTAGGGCTTGGTCTTGCCTAAAACCTTGAATGTATTTGATGTTAACTCCTTTTGGAGTTAAAAACTGCTTGTTTTTAAGTTGGTACTCTATTACATTGAAATAGGAAGTTTGTGGCAAGCTCTCAAGTGGATAGGTAAAATTACCAGAAAATATGTTGTCATCAATTCTAATAGTTTTTATTTGGATAGATTGAGCTGCAGAAGTTCTTATGTTTTTAGATTTGAATTTAAAATGGGCAAACAGTTCATTTTTCATCCACCTATCATTAGCAACAACAGGTTGATGAAAAAAAGTATTTAAGCTATAGCCAATACTTACTCTAGAAAATAATTTTTCAGGATAAAGCTGATAATTTATTGATCCAGTTCCTACCAAGCTTTTATTTGATGTACTATACATAGGATGAATTCCCCATTCAAGCTTTTTTTCTAATATCAAAGAGTTGTATACTGCTATCCCTGGCATTAACCGGTCATAATTATTCCATCCCAAAAGCGGAGAAAAATAGATGTTTGTATGAGATGGGCTTTCGATTCCAGCAAGAAGTTTTAATTTTATTGGGGCTACTTTTTTGAATAACCCTTTTGTTCTACTAAAATTATTAGACGTATTAATATCAGTGGATATGTTGTTATAATTCAACTGGAAATTGCTTAATTCTTCTTTGGTTTTAATAGTAAATAGGGTGTCTTTTTTGAATCCAGTAATCCATTTTGAAAAAGTAATGGTACTGTCTTTGTTGTTTATGCCTGTTACTGCAATTGGAGCAGGAAATCCTGTTTTATTTTTAAGTTTTATATGATAAGTAGTTGCATTTTTTCTGCTAACATGTTGAATTTTATAGTCAATTTTTTTTGTTGATTTTATAAAGTCTTCAAAAAACCAGCTTAGATTTTCAGATGAAGAGTTGTTAAATATTTTTTCTAAATCTTTGGGTTGAGGATGCTTGAATTTCCAATTTTGATAATACATTTTCATAGCACTATCAAATATGGAGTCCCCTAAATATTCCTTTAGATAATTAAACCCAATTCCTGTTTTGCCATAAACGATAACGCCATAGTTCATTGATGAATATTTATTAGCTCCCATTTGAATGGGCTCATCATTATTTCTAGAGGCATTGAATTGGTAGCCCAGCTGCATCATGGATTTACCATTTAAATTTAAGGAGTTTAAAAGAGTATTATTCGTTGAGTTTTTTAATGGATACCTACTTTCCATGTGTCTGTTTTCGAAATAAGAGTTTATTCCCTCATCCATCCAAGCATTTTCTCGTTCATTAGAACCTAAAATTCCATAAAACCAATTGTGTCCCACCTCATGGGTGATTACTAAATCATGTGAATAATCATTGTAAGATTCCCCAATTACAGTAATGTTCGGGTATTCCATGCCTCCTCCAGCACTAATGTAGCCATCTACAGCAGTAACATGATTATACGGATATTCTCCTACCCAAAGCGAATAGTTATAAGTGGCAGCATTAATGTATTCAATTGCATTTTCCCATAAATCAAATTCATTGTTGGTGAACATTGCCCATGTATCCACTTTTCTCTTGCTATAGGGGAGTTCAACTTCTCCTTTGAGTACATGGTATCTTTTGTCTGCAAACCAAGCAAAGTCGTGTACGTTTTCTTGATGAAAATGAAGCGTTTTTGTTTTCTTACTGCTTTTGGGGAATGTCAAATCATCTTTAATGGAGTCGGGATTAGCCATTAGCTGTTTTGTTTGATTTACCTTATTCATTAAAAATTTTAATTCATCTTCTCCATTAACAAGATCTCCAGTTGCACCTAAAACATAATTTTCAGGTAAAGTAATTTTCACATCATATGTCCCAAATTCAGAATAAAACTCTCCTTGACTAAGGTAGGGTAGAGGATGCCATCCATCCTTATCATAAACAGCTGGCTTAGGAAACCATTGAGTAATTTGGTAGGAATCGCCTATGTGACCAAGTCTTGAAAATATGCCTAAGGGTATTTTTACTTTAAATGGAGTAGTAATAGTAATTTTTTCACCAGGTAGAAGTGTTTTATTTAGATATACTACTGCAACATCAATGTGGTTTTTATAAAATGTCCAATTTAATTGTTGATTGGATGATCTAAAGTCTAAAGAGTCAATGAAACCTTTTTCATTCGAGGCTGAGAACCTAAAATCAACTTCTCCATTTTCTAAATCATGTTTTGCAAGTGCGGTGTTAATGTTTTTATAGGCATTGGGCCATAAATGAAATAGTATAGAATCTAAACCATCATTTGAGTGATTAAAATACTCTATCGTTTCAAATGCCGATAATTCATGCTTTTTATCATTTAGCGATACATCAATTGTAGTATTTACTTCTTGCTGAAAATAATTTTCCTGCAAATAATAGTTCTGCTGAATGCAGCAACATAAAAAAAATAGAATTAAAATTTTTTTCATCTAAATGACTTGCAAAAAAGAAGTAGGAATTAATTTTCGAATATTTCCGCTAATTTTTTTTCTAGCGCTTGGCCCCTTAAGTTTTTAGCAATTATTTTCCCTTCTTTATCCAATAAAACAGTATAAGGAATACCTCTAAAGCCATAAATTTTTGTGGCTTCTGTTCTCCATTGTTTCAAATCACTTACATGGTTTTCCCAGGATAGTCCATCTTGTTTTATTGCTGCTTTCCAACGTTCAACACTGTTGTCAAGAGAAACGCTATAGACTGTAAATCCCTTTTCTTTGTATTGGTTGTAAAGCTTAACAACATTTGGGTTCTCCATTCTACAGGGCTTACACCATGAGGCCCAAAAATCTATTAAGACATAATTCCCCCTTAACGATTTAAGAGTAATAAGTTTTCCTTCAGGATTGTTAAAATTTAGCTCTGGAGCTAAGCTGCCAATTGCTGTCAAGTTTTTTAATGCTTCTTTTTCTTGTTCTTGTTTTTTTTGTTCAGCAAGTTGGTTTTCTATTTGGGTTACTTGCTTAGAAAATGCAATTTGATAATCTGATTCAGGAGCTGATTTGAGTAAGCCATCTCTTATTTTTTGATATTGAGCTAAATCTTGTTGAGGATTTAGGGAGCTAGCGGTAATAATTATAGCTAATGAATATTGATTTTTTGCTATAAATTCATTTCTAATTTTTTTGAAATTTTGATCAATTGAATCTATTTTTTTTTGACTTGTCTTTTTTATTAGCTGGTCTTTAGCAGCTTGAAATTTTTCAGTTTCTAGGTTTCTTATCTGCTGATAATTAGTAATAATTTTAACGTAAGATTCAATGATGTCACATTCCCGACTTCCTTCTACATTATAAATGGTGCTAAAATTCTCTACGTTAGAATTAAAAGTAATCTTGCTGTTTTCTTTTTTATTGTCAAGGATTAAAAGAGCGATGTCTTTATCATTTGTACCTGAAAGACTTAAGGCGTAAAAGTTTTTTTTGGTTACGTTAATTTTAAAAGAGAAGGCTCCGTTTTTATTAACGTTGGTAGAATCTAATAATTTTTTCTTGTCGTTTTCAAATGTTTGAAGATAAACGGTATGTGCTGTTGCATTGCTAATTGTGCCATTTATTTCCACGTTGGTTTGAGCAGCTTTTGTGCTTATTGAAATAAAGCAAATTAATAAAGGAAGTAGTAGATTTCTGTTTTTCATTTTTATAATAATTCAAGTATTTTTTGTTCTAATTCAGCTCCTCTTAATCCTATTTCTGCTATTTTACCTTTCCTATCAATTATGAAAGTCTGAGGAATGCTTTTAATCATGTATTTAGCGGCTCCAGCAGATTGCCAACCTTTAAGATCGCTCACATGATTTTTCCAACTAAGTTGGTCTTGGTTAATAGCTTGTATCCATTTTTCTTTGTTGTTGTCTAAAGAAAAGCTGTAAATATCAAACCCCCTATTTTTATATTTATTGTATAGGTTCACAACAAAAGGATTTTCTTTTCTACATGGACCGCACCATGAAGCCCAAAAGTCCAATAAAACTACTTTTCCTTTCAAGCTAGAAAGAGATATGGACTCTCCATTTACACCAGAATAGGTTAGTTCGGGAGCATTGCCACCAACAAAAAGCCCAGCATTTTTCATTGCATTTTTTTGTTGTTCTTGCATTGCGCTTTGTTGCTCAATCATGGCAATTTGCTGCTTGGCTTTGTTTATTCTCATTATAGCTTGTTGTTGAAAAACAGTATTGGAGAAGTTATTGGATATTGATTCAGCAATTACCTCCAACATGTCGTACTCTGTAACGGGGTCGGAAATATCATATAGCGCAAGGAAAATTGCCGGTGAGTTTTTATTGTTAAGAATAAAATCTGTTTTTAATTTGTTGAAGGCATTTTTAATAACTTGACTTTCTAAGATTAAATTTTCTCGTTCAATTTGTTTTTCAAATGGAAGTGCTTGAAGTTTATTTTGTGTTTCGTTAAGTTGGTTAATTATATTTAGTCTATCAAAAAAGTATTGTTTTAGAATTAAAGAGCTTTCAGAACCTTCAATGTTAAAATCAGCAAACGCATCGGAATGATTGGCTGTAATGCTGATGCTGTCTTGTTTTTGACCTATAAAAAGCATTAGATTTTTTTGAGAGCTTCCTAAGCCTAAAATGGTGTGATTGTCTTTTGGTGTAACATCGAATTCAGCTTGATTATTTGTTACCGTTATGGAGTCAAGAATCTGTGGTTGTTGAGCTCCTAAGTTATAGAGATAATACATTACTCCATTAGCATTGTTAATGGATGCGTTGATTACAATATGGTCGTTTTTAATAGTTTCTGATTGTTCATTACTAGAAACTTCTTCGCTAAGTTCTTCTTTAGTATTGCAAGAACACAACAGCGATATGCAAATAATTAAAGGGGTGATTTTCATTTATTAATAAGTTGGTTGATTAATTTAGCTGATGTTTTAGGATCTGCAGTGCCTTTAGATGCTTTCATGATTTTACCCATGAAAAAACCAGTCAGTTTTTTTTCTCCATTTTTAAATCTTGCAGTTTCATCTGGATTTTCATTGAAGATAGCCATAATTATAGATTCTAGCTCATTGGAGTCATTTTTAGATGTCCAATTATTTTTTTCAGCTATTTCAATTGGTTGAATTGATGGGGTTTTTATCATTTCAGGAAATAACTTTTGACTAGCTAAAGTGTTGCTTATTGTCCCCGTTTCAATCATTTTAATTACAGCTACTAAATTTTTCGCAGGTATGGGAAATTCCGAAATGGATGTTGCCGTTTGGTTCAAGTAAGATTTAACATCACCCATGATCCAATTAGCTGCTGCTTTATAGTTTGTTGTGAGTTCAATCATGTCTTCGTAATATAAAGCTATATCTTTATTCTCTGTTAAATTGGTGGCGTCATAATCGGAAAGGCCAAGTTTTAAATGGTATTTTTTATATAATTCATTTGGAAGAGGAGGTAGTGATTTTTTCACTTGATTAATGTATTCTTGAGATACATGAAGTGCCGTAAGATCTGGCTCAGGAAAGTAGCGGTAATCATGAGCAGATTCTTTAAGCCTCATCCCAATAGTTTCTCCAGAAGAGGCGTCAAAATTCCTTGTTTCTTGGGCTATTGCCCCGCCATTGTTTAAAATTTCAGCATGTCTGCAAATTTCAAAATCGATAGACCGTTGAACATTTCTTATGGAGTTAAGGTTTTTAATTTCAACCCGTTGTCCGAATTCAGTAGAACCCTTAGGCATAATGGAAATGTTTACATCGCAACGCATGCTTCCTTCCTCCATATTTCCATCACAAATGTCCAAATAACGAAGAAGCTTTCTCATTTCTGTTACATAATTGTATGCTTCTTTTCCAGATTTTAAAACAGGTTCAGTAACAATTTCTATAAGAGGAACACCAGCTCTATTTAAATCAATTAGTGAATTAAAAGGATCTTGGTCGTGAATGCTTTTTCCAGAGTCTTCTTCCATATGAATTCGAGTAAGCTCAATTTTTTTTTCAGCTCCTAGGTCATTTTTTATATGGATTTCACCTCCTCTGCAAATTGGAGTTTTATCTTGTGTTATTTGATATCCTTTAGGTAAATCTGCATAGAAATAATTTTTCCTATCAAAATGCATTGCTTCTGTAATATCTGCTTTACAAGCAATTCCCATTTTAATGGCAAATTTCACCACTTCTTTATTGAATCTTGGAAGTGTTCCAGGATGCCCTAAAGATATAGGAGAGACTTGTGTGTTTGGTGTTCCCCCATATTCATTAATATCACTACAAAAAGCTTTGCTTTTAGTTTTAAGTTGAGCATGAATTTCGATCCCTATTACAGGCTCATATTTTTTTAATACTTCTGATAAATCCATTGGTTAAATTCTAGCTAACATTTTTTTAATAATAACGGTGAGCTTTTTTTCAGCTTTTGCAGCTACTTTTTGAACCTCTTCATGGGTGACTTCAACTATCCTTCCTGGGACTCCTAAGTCAGTGATAACAGAAAATCCAAAACAAGGAATAGACATGTGTCTTGCAGCAATAACTTCTGGAACTGTGCTCATTCCAACTGCATCAGCCCCAATTGCTCTGGTGTAAAAATATTCTGCAGGAGTTTCTAAAGTTGGCCCCGTTAATCCAGCATAGACTCCTCTTACAAGGTCTATTTTGTTTTCATGAGCAATCTCTTCAGCTAGTTGAATTAGTTTTTTTGAATATGCTTCGCTCATGTCTGGAAATCTTGGGCCTAATTCATTAATGTTAGGTCCAATTAATGGGTTTGTAGGGAAAAGATTAATGTGGTCGGTGATTACCATGATATCTCCAATTTCAAATGACGGA
Source organism: Parvicellaceae bacterium (assembly GCA_045561415.1). Classification (GTDB taxonomy): domain Bacteria; phylum Bacteroidota; class Bacteroidia; order Flavobacteriales_D; family Parvicellaceae. The sequence goes on along the minus strand of JBJKXU010000038.1, from coordinate 29,077 downwards.
TTAACTCCTCCACATGCATTACTTACAATAAGTTTTTTTATTCCCAAATACTTCATTACTCTAACGGGAAATACAACTTCGTTCATAGAATATCCTTCATAGAAGTGAAATCTTCCTTGAAGGGCAATTACTTTTTTGCCTCCTAGAGTTCCAAATATTAATTTTCCGCTGTGCCCTTCAACAGTTGAAACTGGGAAGTTGGGAATCTCTTCATAAGAAAGAATGTGGTCTGCTTCAATTTCGTTAACTAGCCCTCCAAGACCAGTGCCAAGTATTATTCCAATTTCAGGCGAGAAATTAGTTTTTTCTTTAATGAAATTTGCCGTATTATTTATTGTTGCTAACATATGTTAAAAGTTGATGATGAAATTCTTTTTCCTTTGCTATAAATTCAATTTTAATAGGGATAAAATAAATAGGAAGCTTTTTAAAAGCTTCAATATTTTTAAGCCTCATGGCGTCTTTTTCCGTAGTTAATATGATTTTATTGTTTGTAGCAAATTTATCAAATATTTCAGAAACCTTGTCAGCATCTTTTTCAGAGAATGGGTAATGGTCTCTAAATGCTAAATGTTTAAATTTAATTTCTTCATTATTTAGTTTTTTTGTGATGCTGCTGTGATCGGCAATTCCTGTAATTAATAAGACTTTTGAAGCCGAATCTAGTTGGATTTTTGAATTGTCAAAAATTGATTGAGTTTCTCCGTAATTTATTTTTGTAAAATAAACTGGAATTGTTTTTGAGATTTCTGAAGAAATAGAATCCATTTGATCTTTAGTAATTGATTTAGGACACTTTGTAATTATAATTACATCAGCTCTTTGGTGCCCTTTTCTAGCCTCTCTTAAGTTGCCAACAGGGAAAATGTAGTCGCTGTTGAATGGAGCGTTAAATTTTGTTAGTAGTATATTAAATCCTGCTTTTATCGCTCGATGCTGAAAAGCATCATCTAGCAGAATAACATCTTTATTGGGATAATTATAAAGTAGATTAATTACTCCGTTTACTCTTTTTCTATCTACTGCGACTGTTAAAGCTGGAAATTTATTTTTTATTTGTAACGGTTCATCGCCTACTTGCCATGCTTGATGAGTAACCTCAACTTCGATGAATTCATTGGTTTTTCTTCCATATCCCCTGCTTAACAATGCGGTGTTGTAATCTTCTTTTAGCTGAGTTATCAGGTACTCACAATGCGGAGTTTTACCCGTTCCACCCATGGATAAATTTCCAATACAAACAACAGGCAGGTCAAAAGAGTTGGATTTTAGTATTCTTCTATTAAAAAGAAAGTTTCTAAAGCTAGTTATTAACCAATAAAGAGTTGCAAATGGAAACAATATAAATCTCAATGCGTTCATTGTGTATATTTGGTTCAAAAATAAACATATGAAGGTTAAAGATGTAATAAATTATTTAGACTCCATAGCTCCACGTCAATTTCAAGAGAATTACGATAATGCAGGTTTAATTGTTGGTCAATCTTCTTCAACTGTTAATGGGGTGCTGGTTTGCTTGGACTCTACAGAAGAAGTAGTGCAGGAGGCTATTGATTTAAATTGTAACCTCATTGTGGCTCATCATCCAATAATTTTTTCTGGTCTAAAAAAGATTAATGGAAAAAATTACGCTGAAAAAGCAATAATTAAAGCCATTAAAAATGACATTAATATTTTTGCTATTCATACGAATTTAGACAATGTTATTGATGGTGTTAATGGTAGAATTGCAGATCAATTGGGTTTGGTCAACAGGAAAATTTTAAATCCAAAATCCAATTTACTGGTGAAGCTTGTTGTTTTCTGTCCTGAGGATGCATCAGCTCAAATTCGGGATGTTCTTTTTAGGTGTGGTGCAGGAAATATTGGAGATTACTCCAATTGTAGTTTCAATGCGAAAGGTGAGGGTACATTTCAAGCAAAAGCAGGAGCAAATCCTTATGTAGGTAATGTGGGTGAAATTCATAAAGAAAAGGAAGTAAAAGTAGAAGTTATAATTCCTAGACCAAATCTTGATAGCGCTTTAAAAGAGATGATTAGTTCTCATCCATACGAAGAGGTAGCATATGACATTTACTCACTTGAAAACACCTTCAATGTTGGATCTGGTATTATAGGGGAATTAGAAAGTGAAATAAATTCAATTGATTTTTTGAAACAGGTGAAGTCTAAAATGAAAGCAGGTGTGGTGAGGTATACCTCGGTTTGTAAAGAAAAAATTAAAAAAGTTGCTGTATGCGGAGGATCTGGAAGTTTCCTTCTTAGTAATGCTATACAGCAGAATGCAGATATTTTTATAACTTCAGATTTCAAGTATCACGAATTTTTTGATGCTAATAACAGGTTAATTATAGCAGATATTGGACATTTTGAAAGTGAACAATATACAATTGACCTAATTACTGAAGGATTAAAGAAAAATTTTTCTAATTTTGCAGTCCGTTTAACGGGTGTGAACACAAATCCGATTAATTATTTATAAAATGGCAAAAACAAAAAAAGTATCCCCAGAAGAAACATTAAGAGCACTTTATAATCTTCAGGTTATTGATTCAAAAATTGATAAAATGAGAGAAGTTAGGGGTGAGCTTCCTTTGGAAGTTCAGGGATTAGAAGACGAACTTACTGGTTTGTCTGGAAGAGTTGAAAAAATTGAAGCTGATCTTGAAGGTTTTGAAAAATCAATTGCAGATAAGAAAAATACAATTGCTGAAGCTAAAGAAGCAATTAAAAAATATGCAGATCAACAGAATAAGGTTAGAAACAATAGAGAATATGATTCTTTAAACAAGGAGGTTGAGTATCAAGATTTAGAAATGCAACTGGCTGAAAAAAGAATTAAAGAGTTTAAGTTTAAGATTGAAAGCAAAAAAGAAACTTTAGAAGAGGCTAAAGAGTTATACAATCAGAAAAAAGAAGCGTTAGATCTTAAGAAAACTGAACTTAAAGAAATCATTTCTGAAACGGAGAAGGAAGAAGAAATTCTTGTTAAAGAATCTGAAAAGGCAGGTAAGTCTGTAGAAGAAAGATATTTAAGAGCTTACAAAAGAATTCGTGGAGCAGCTAAAAATGGTTTAGCAGTTGTTCCTGTAGAAAGAGGTGCTTCTGGAGGTTCTTTCATAAAAATTCCACCACAAATGCAACTAGATATTGCTGCAAGAAAAAAGATCATTGTAGATGAGCATAGTGGAAGAATTCTCGTAGATGCAGAACTTGCCGTTCAGCAATCTGATAAAATCAACAAAAAAATAGATAAGCTTTTAAAATAAAGCATATCAAAAAAATAGTTAACAATAAAAAAAGGGAGCATTGCTCCCTTTTTTATTACCATTTCATTCCAACAGTAACCGAAATGTTAAGCATTGAATTTTCTGTAGATGAGTTTTCAATTATTGCAGGATCATACATGTAATAATTGTCTTTCCAGAAAGAATATCTGCAGCCTAGATCAATAAAGTATTTTTTATTTCTATACCCCACCCCTGCGCTGTAGGCAATCCTATTTAAAGTGTTTTCATTATTAGGACTTTGGAAATTGGCAAAACCTGCTCTAAGAAGGTAAAATTTACCAAGTTTAATTTCTGCCCCAACCTGAAGGTTATTGGTTATGTTATAATTGCTGTCTATGGCGTTGTTTTCATTTTCAAAGTTGTAATTATCTCCATAGAAAGTATTCGGGCTAAGTCTAGATAATGAATGATCTATTCTTGAGTAGTCAACACTAATCAGAGCTGCTTTAGCAATAACAATTGAAGCACTAGTTATTAGTTTAGAAGGGGTTCTAAGTTTGTAATTGTAAATCCCGTTTATTGAAGAGGAATTGTAGCTCTCATTTGTTGATACGACAGAACTCATGCTTGTGTTCCAGTAATCATTTAAGTTGTAATAAGTTCCTGTATGTAAAGCTACACCAAACCTTAGCCATTTTAATGGTAGATATATTAATCCAATTTTCCCATTTATTCCATTTCCTGTCGTAAGTTGGTATTCGTTAAATGTAAAACCGTGGGTGAACTCAGAGGTGTCTTGAACTTCTAGCTCGGTGTGTTGTTTGGTTTCTTCAAAAACTACTTTTGGTAATCCAATTGATGCACCTATATATAGCTTTTGATTGTAGTTTCCAGCCATCGCCAAGGCGTATTCTCCAACCCGACCTCTTCTTGTTACATCATGGTCGTGATTAATTAGTTGACTATTCATCCTTGATTGGTAGCTATTGGTATTGGTGTCAAAGTCTGTAATATAGGTTTGATAGGCAAGTTCACCGTAAAATGGGTCTGCATCTGAAAGTTGATCAGGACTGTAATTATTTGACCTTAGTGCAAAAACATGAGACATCGAATAATTATTATCCCCGCTTATCTGAAAACGTTCATTAAAGTCGGCTAGCCTGTTGTAGGAAAACCCCAATTGAACAGCAGCCCATTTGCTGTTGTTTTCTGGCTTCCTTTTAGTAACACCAACAAGCCCAAAGCTGCCAACATTTAACTTTTCCTTTCCAGAGCTTGTTGAATTACCACCAAAAGTTGAATTGGCATTGGTAAGGCTGATATTTGGCGTTAATGAAATTTCAGATTTTTTAAATCTTGCCATTCCAGCTGGGTTTATATTTAGGACAGAGATATCGGCTCCTAAAGCTCCAAATGCTCCTCCAACACCCATATAACGAGCGGTTCCTCCAAAAAATACGTTGCTGTATCTAAGCGCATCTTCTTCATTTTGTGCCTTCATAGAAAAAATGATGAAAATAAGCAGTGGAAGTATCTTATATTTTAAAGCTATATTTTTCATCTTCTTTTAGAGTTAGTCGATGGTCTTGGGCTGGAAGGCTTAGCGCTAGACCTAGATGGTGATTTATAACTGTTTGAGCTTCCACTAGAACGGTATGTTTTATTGGATTTTTGGCTGTTCGAACTTCCGCTAGAACGGTAATTGTTGTTTGGTTTGCTCGGCTTATAGCTATTTGAGCTTCCGCTTGAACGGTAGTTGTTGTTTGGTTTATTTGGCTTATAGCTATTTGAGCTTCCGCTTGAACGGTAGTTGTTGTTTGGTTTATTTGGCTTATAGCTATTTGAGCTTCCGCTAGAACGGTAGTTGTTGTTAGGTTTGCTCGGCTTATAGCTATTCGAGCTTCCACTAGAACGGTAATTGTTATTTGGTTTGTTTGGCTTATAACTATTTGAGCTTCCGCTAGAACGGTAATTGTTGTTTGGTTTGTTCGCTGTTCTTGTTGGTTTAGTTGACCATGATGACCTTGTATTGTTTACAGCGGAATTGGATGGCTTCATGTTATTATTGGAATTAGCTATTGGCGCTTTATTGGTTAACCTAGATAACGTATGTGTGTTGTTAGGTTTCCCGCCTCCATTGTCTGTTCCAGCATTGTTATTTACTGATGGTATATCTTTTGTTGAAGAAACAACAATAGCATAGCTGTCTTCATTGGTGTTGTTGTAAGCAGATCCGTTTGAAGAATTTGAGCTTATTGATCCATTGTGCCCATTGTAGGTGTTGTTGTTATTGTTGTTGTCATTTCCCCAGGAATTGTTGTTCCCAGATCCATAGCCATAGCCATATCCAGTTCCGTAAACATTTCCATAATAGTTGTTAATGTAGTAGTTGTTGTTATAGGGAGAGCCATATCCGTAGAAATTATTCGCATAAAAGTTGTTGTATGGGTTTCCGAATCCATATCCATAGTAATTGTTAGAATAAAAGTTGTTATGTGGGTTTCCGTATCCGAATCCATATCCATAGAAGTTATTATAAGGGTTTCCATAGTTGAAATAGCTGTTTGAGTACCAGTTGTTTCCGTAACAGCTGTTGCAATAGTTGCAGTTGTTAGCATACCAATTACTATATCTATATCTTGAAGAATAACATCTGTTTGAGTTGTAGCCATTGTAACCAGAATAATAATTGTGATTGGTTACATAATTGGTGTTTCCATTTCCAGAGAAATTATAATTTTCATCTTCATAAAGGTCTCCATATTGTGAGTCATAATAATCTTCTTGTTCATTGTTGTTTTGTTCTTCATCTGTGTAATCAGCAAACACAACTCCATTGTCTGTACTGTAGATATCATCTTCGTAACTCATGTCTTTAGACATGGTACAGCTTGAGAAAATTGTGATAAATAGTAAAAGCAGAAGTTGGTTGATTGTTTTCATGGTATTATTTTTAGAGATGAATAACATTAATGTAAAGTTAAAAAGTTTAATTATTTTATGTTAAAAGCTTTTTTATAATATTAATTTTGTTTTTCAACGGTTTAACAAAAAATAACAAATACCATACCAAAATGGCAAAAGGCTTAAAAAAAAGAGAAGAAGATTTTTCTAGTTGGTACAATGAGCTTGTAAGTAAAGCTGATTTAGCAGAACATTCAGATGTCAGAGGATGTATGATTATTAAACCCTATGGTTTTGCTATTTGGGAGAATATGAAAGCGGAGTTGGATAGAATGTTTAAAGAAACAGGTCATCAAAATGCTTATTTTCCTTTATTTATTCCCAAGTCTTATTTAAGTAAAGAAGCTGATCACGTTGAAGGATTCGCAAAAGAATGTGCAGTTGTAACCCATTACAGACTCAAAAATGCAGAAGATGGAAGTGGAGTAGTTGTTGATCCTGAAGCAAAACTAGAAGAGGAGCTTGTTGTTAGACCAACCTCCGAAACTATTATTTGGAATTCTTATAAAAATTGGATTCAATCTTACAGGGATTTGCCAATTTTAATTAATCAATGGGCAAATGTTGTCCGTTGGGAAATGAGAACCAGATTATTCTTAAGAACCGCTGAGTTTTTATGGCAAGAGGGTCATACTGCTCATGCAACTAAGCAGGAAGCTGTAGAAGAAACTGAAAAAATGTTGGATGTTTATGCTGATTTTGCTGAAAATTTCATGGCTATGCCGGTTTTGAAAGGCGTTAAGACTGAAAATGAAAGATTTGCAGGTGCATTAGAGACTTATTGTATTGAAGCGCTTATGCAGGACGGGAAAGCTTTACAAGCAGGAACCTCTCACTTTTTAGGTCAAAACTTTGCAAAAGCTTTTGATGTGACCTTTGCTGATTCAAACGGTAAATCACAACATGTTTGGGCAACCTCCTGGGGGGTGTCTACAAGATTAATGGGCGCTTTAATAATGACTCATTCAGATGATTTAGGTTTAGTTCTCCCACCTAAACTTGCTCCTATTCATGTGGCAATAGTTCCCATATATAAAGGTTCAGAGCAATTGGCTCAAATATCAAAAGTGGCTAATCTACTGGTTGATCGTCTTCAAAAAAGAAACATTAAAGTAAAGTTTGATAATGACGATAAAAGAAAACCAGGTTGGAAATTTGCTGAGTATGAGATGAAGGGTGTGCCTCTAAGAGTTGCAATTGGTCCTAGAGATTTAGAAAATGGTACTGTTGAGGTTGCTCGAAGAGATACTTTAGAAAAGAAGTCCATTAATCAAGATGACTTAGAAGAAACAGTTGTATCATTATTAGAAGAAATACAGTCAAATCTCTACGATAAAGCTGCTCTATTTTCAAAAGAAAATACTTCGGAAGCAGACTCTATTGAGGAACTGCAAAATATCCTAGATCAAAAAGGAGGCTTTGTTTTGGCCCATTGGGACGGTACAAAAGACTCTGAACTTAAGATTAAAGAAAAAACAAAAGCTACAATTAGGTGCATATTGCTAAATGCCAAGCAGGAATCAGGCAAGTGTGTCTATTCTGGGAAGCCATCTGCCAAGAGGGTGGTTTTTGCAAGAGCCTATTAAAATAATTTAACATGAATCATAAAGAAAGTCAGGACCTGATGTTTAATATTGTCAGAGATAAGAGTGTTTTAAAGCAAGACGTGTTTAATAACATAATTTTGAACTTTAAAATTCTTAAACAGGTTTTAAAAGAAATTGCTGATGATTTAAACAGTAGAATTGCAGCTGTTGATGAGAGAATAATTGTTGAATATAAAGAGACAGGCGAATTTGAGGCAAAAGTTAGGTTTGCTGGTGATTTGTTGATTTTTCAAATGCACTCTAATGTTTTTAAGTTTGATAAAGAAAATGCCCTTTGGAAAACAAAATATTTAGAGGAAAATGAAAATAGAGGGTATTGCGGTATCATCAACATGTATAATTTTCTTAATGATTCTTTTAAATACAATAGACAAAATGATTTAGGGTATTTGGTGGGCAGGCTTTTTGTTAATTACGAAAATCATTTCATGGTTGAGGGTAAAAGACAATTAGGTTTTCTTTATAACGATTTTTCTACTAATACTTTAGATAAAGCCCAACTGAAGTCCATTATTCAATCTGCAATTATTTATTGTCTAGATTTTGATTTGCTAGTTCCGGGCTACGATATTGTTAAAGAAGTAAGTGTAAGAGATATCAATCAAATTATTGATGATTCTAGAATTCGAACTGGTAAAAGGTTGGGATTTGTTTTCAACTCCAACTCAGACAAAGTAGATTAGTAGCGGATAAAAAAAAGAAAATTGTTTTGAGTAATTAAAAAAAAAATTAAATTTGCACTCTGTTTAAAAACAGATAATTAAATTGGCCCGTTCGTCTAGGGGTTAGGACGCCAGGTTTTCATCCTGGAAACAGGGGTTCGATTCCCCTACGGGCTGCTGATTTAGAAATTAAAAAGAAAGTTATGGCAAATCACAAATCTGCATTAAAAAGAATAAGATCGAACGAGACAAAGGCTTTGAATAACAAATACTGGCATAAAACGACTCGTTCTGCTATTCAAAAAATGAGAGAACTTACTGACAAAAAAGAAGCGGTTAAGCTTTTACCTTATGTGAGTTCATTATTGGATAAGCTTGCTAAGCGTAACATTATTCACAGAAGAAAAGCCTCAAACCTTAAGTCTAAACTTACTAAACACGTTAATTCACTTTAAATTAACAGTTTGAATTTTGTAAAAAGCTCTGATTTTTCAGGGCTTTTTTTTTGTTTATTTTTTAGTTATTACTAAACTTTCTAAGCTGCTAAATAATAGATTATGATTATTTTAGCTTAAATTATTTTCCTATTAATTATATAAAATGAAGATTGTTACCATCGTAGGGGCAAGACCGCAAATAATTAAAGCGGCTGCTTTATCTAGGGCCATTTCAAATAATGAAAACATTGATGAGGTTATTGTTCATACAGGGCAGCATTATGATGATAACATGTCTGAAGTTTTTTTTAGAGAATTAGGTATTCCTAAACCGCATATAAACCTTAAAGTAGGTTCTGGTAGTCATGGACAGCAGACAGCAATAATGATTCATAAAATTGAAGAAGTTTTATTGGCTGAAAAGCCTGACGCTGTTGTTGTTTATGGAGATACTAATTCTACTCTTGCTACTGCAATAGCTGCAGCTAAAATTCATGTCCCAATAGCACACATAGAAGCAGGGCTTAGGTCTTTTAATAAGAAAATGCCTGAAGAAATTAATCGAATAATGTGTGATCATGTTTCTTCTCTACTTTTCTGCCCTACAACAACAGGTTTTGAATAACTTAATTAACGAGGGTTTTGACCCCAATTACAATGGTGAGGTAGACTTAGATCATCCGAAAATTTATCATTGTGGAGATGTTATGTATGATAATAGCATTTATTTTTCCAAAGTTAGTGACAATGGATCTTCTCTTATTAACGATTTAGGATTAGTCCCTAATGAATTTATTTTATCTACTGTTCATAGAAACGACAATACAGATGTTGTAGAAAACTTAACTACAATATTTCTTTCTTTTCTTGATATCGTTGAAAAACATCAGCTTCCTATTGTCTTGCCTTTACATCCTAGAACCTCAAAAATGATGAAAAAGCTATTAAGCAAGAATCTTTTGGATCAAATAGCAGCCTGTGAGCTAATTAGAATTATTCCGCCTACTTCATTTTTAGATATTATCGCATTAGAGAAAAATTGCAGAATAGTTATTACTGATAGTGGGGGTGTTCAAAAAGAAGCCTATTTTTTCAAAAAGCCTTGTGTGATATTAAGACCTCAAACAGAGTGGATTGAGATTGTTGAGACGGGAAGTGCTGTTATCGCTGATGCGGATCAAGAAAAAATTGTTGGTGCTGTTAATGAATTTCTCTCTTCCAAAGAGCTGTCGTTTCCTCCAGTTTTTGGTGATGGTAAGGCGGCTGAATTTATAGTAGATGAGCTGGTGAAAAAGTTAAATTAATTATTATGGATCAAGTTGGTATTAGGCTTATAAATTCTCAAGATATTGACGAGTTGAAATGGTCACAAATGCTAAGTTCTTCTCCATCAATTTTCACACAATATCAAGAGATTTGGTTTCTCAATTCAATATGCAAGTCTTGGCAAGTTTTTGTTAAGGGAGATTATGAAGCTGCTTTTGTTTTTTCAACGCAAAAAAAAGGCGGTTATAGCTTAATCTATCAACCATTTTTTTCTAGGTGTTTTTCTTTCCTAGGTAAATCTGATGCATCTTTTGAAGCAGCTGTTTTCAACCGTTTAAAAAAACAATCAAAATGGATAAGAATTAATCTTCCTGAAAAATATTCAGCATTTAAAGATCATCTTAAGGCCTTAAGCTTCCAGCAACTCGATTTAGGTAATGATTATGAATCGATACATGCCAATTACTCAACTAACGCTAAGCGCTTACTAAAAAAAAATAAGCATTTAAAGCTTGTTAAAACTAATGATGTAGCTGCATTTATTTCTTTGTTTAAACATCAGGTTGGAGACAATATTGGTTATAATGCCAGTAATTATCAAAACCTAGAAACGCTTTTAAATGAAGGGCTAAAAAGAGAGAAATTGATAATTTATGCCATATATGATCAAGCTGATGTTTTAGGTTATGCTGCGTTTTATTTTCATAATAATATAATTAATTATTTAAAAGGAGCGTTAAATGAAAAAGGTAAAAAATTCGGAGCTATGTATTTTGCTTTTGATCAGCTAATACACCTTTATGCTGGGAAAAAGTTTATATTCGATTTCGGTGGTTCAAATGTTGAAGGAATTGCTGCATTTTATAAAAAGTTTGGGGCAAGCGATGCTGTTTATTATGAGTATGAAATAAATAATCTCCCTAAATTTGTTAAAGGAGTAAAAAAAATTAAAGACAAATTGTTGTAATGGAGATATATAATTTTAGTGATCAGTTTTCAATTTATAACCAATTTTTAAGTGAGCTTAGAAATGTGAATATTCAAAATGATAGAATGCGTTTTAGAAGAAACTTAGAACGCTTAGGGGAATTGTCTGCCTATGAAATAAGTAAGACGATGAACTACCAAGCTGTAGATGTGAAAACTCCATTGGGTGTTGCTTCTACAAATTTATTTGAGGATCAACCTGTTTTAGCTACTGTCTTACGTGCAGGATTGCCTCTTCACCAAGGTTTGCTTAATTATTTTGATGGTGCTGATAATTGTTATATTTCAGCATATAGAAAGCATACTTCAAAACAAGATTTTGAAGTGGAGATTGAGTACATGGCCAGTCCTAAATTGGAAAATAAAACCGTTATTTTAAATGATCCCATGTTAGCTTCTGGCAAATCAATGGTTTTGGCTTATAAAGCGCTTTTGAAAAAAGGTAATCCAAGAAAGTTACATGTTGTTTGTGTTATTGCTAGTAGAGAAGGGGTAGATTTTTTGGCAAACAACCTTCCAAAGGATTCGTGTTTATGGGTGGGTGCAATTGATGATAAAATGACTCCCGAGAGTTACATTGTTCCTGGTTTAGGAGATGCTGGTGATTTAGCTTTTGGTCCCAAAGAAGATTAATGATTATGGCTTGGAGGAATTACGTAATTATTTTTGGTTTAGCTCAAGTGAAGTTCTTGTTTGCAGCTTCAATTGCTTATGCTACAATGGCTCAGCTTTCATTTTTTGAAATTTTCATTCCTATTGTTTTAGGGGCGCTATTTTGTTTTAATGTTGTTTTTTTTCTTTCCAATAAGATTATGCTTTTCGCTCATCAAAATAGGGTGAGAAGAAATACTAAGTCAAATAAAAAACCGAAGAAAATTTTTTCAAAAAAAAACAAGTGGATTATTAAAATTAAACGTTCTAAAAAAGGCTTTTTTTTAATTTGTTTACTTGCTCCTTTGTTTCTTTCTATTCCAATAGGAACGATTGTTGTTGCTAAATTTTATGGAGATAGACCAAAGGCTTATTATTTTGTTACTACCTTACTTATTGCAACTTCTTTTTTATTAACCTTTATTAATGACCTAGTTTTCAATCTTTTTTAATTGCATAATTTCAAACATATTTTTTTAGATTTAGATAGAACCTTATGGGATTTTGAAAAGAATTCTACTGCTGAGCTGACCTATTTATTTACTAAATACCAGCTTCAGCAAAAAGGAATCTCTTTAGTTGACGAGTTTATCAAAATATATAAAAACATCAATGATCAGTGTTGGGCGCTTTACAGAGAAAATAAGCTTACTAAGCAGGAGCTTAGAAGTTTAAGATTTTTAGAAACATTAGATTATTTTGGTATTGCCAATGATGAGCTTGCTGAAAACATTGGATTGGATTACATTGCTAATTCACCTAATAGAACAGCGCTTATTGAGGGTTGTTTAGAGCTGTTAGATTATCTAAACGCTAAATATGAGCTACATATTATTACAAATGGTTTTGAAGAAGTTCAGCATAAAAAGTTGCTAAATAGCCAAATTAATTCTTATTTCAATGAAATTATCACTTCAGAAGCTGCAGGGTGTAAAAAACCAAAAACTGAAATATTCGATTATGCATTGAAAAAGTCAGGTGCACAAAGAGCTGAATCGGTGATGATAGGCGATGATCTAAATACAGATATTCAAGGTGCTGTTGATTTTAAGATGAAAGCTATTTATTTTAACCCTAATGGTAAAATGCATGACTTTAATCTTTTAGGTGATGTTTCTCACCTTTTAGAAATAAAGGCTATTTTGTAGTTTCTGATTGAGATTTATTTTTATTTCATCTGTTCATTTGTTAAATTCGCTACCCTTATTAGTTGTTAAAACATTAAAATAGTAAATATGGTTTTTGATTTAGATATGATAAAAAAGGTGTACGACATGTACCCGCAAAGAATTAATGCAATAAGAAAATTGATTGATTCTCCTTTAACACTATCTGAAAAAATTCTATATACTCATTTGTGGGATGGTTCAGCTGATAAGATTTTTAAAAGAGGAGAGTCTTATGTAGATTTTGCTCCCGATAGAGTTGCTATGCAAGATGCAACCGCACAGATGGCTTTGTTGCAATTCATGCAGGCGGGTAAAGCTAAAGTTGCTGTTCCCTCTACTGCTCATGCAGATCATCTTATTCAGGCAAGAATAGGAGCAGATAAAGATTTGCAAGATGGAATCAACAAAAATAATGAGGTATTTAATTTTTTAAGCTCTGTATGTGATAAATATGGCATCGGTTTTTGGAAGCCAGGTGCAGGTATCATTCATCAAGTTGTTTTAGAGAATTATGCATTTCCAGGTGGTATGATGATTGGAACTGATTCTCATACTGTTAATGCTGGTGGGTTAGGCATGGTTGCTATTGGAGTTGGTGGGGCAGATGCTGTTGATGTTATGGCCGGTATGGCTTGGGAATTGAAGTTTCCTAAACTTATTGGAGTTAAATTAACTGGAAAGCTAAATGGATGGACAGCCCCAAAAGATGTTATTCTTAAAGTAGCAGGTATTTTAACCGCTAAAGGTGGTACGGGTTGTATTGTAGAATATTTTGGTGAAGGGGCATCATCTATGTCATGTACTGGAAAAGGCACTATATGTAATATGGGTGCTGAAATTGGTGCAACAACATCAACTTTTGGTTACGATGATTCCATGCGAAGGTATTTAAATGCAACTGGTAGAGCTGAGGTGGTTAAATTAGCAGATAATATAGCAGAGCACCTTACTGGTGATAAAGAGGTATATGAAAACCCAGAAAAATATTTTGATCAGGTTATAGAAATTAACCTTACTGAGCTTACGCCACATTTAAATGGACCATTTACTCCAGATTTAGCAACTCCTGTAGCTGAGATGAAATCTGCTGCTAAATCAAACGATTGGCCAACTGATATTGAATGGGCTTTAATTGGTTCATGTACTAATTCATCCTATGAAGATTTAACTAGGGCCGCTTCTATTGTAGAAGATGCTTTTAGTAAGGGAGTTAAGCCAAAAGCTATTTTAGGTATTAACCCCGGTTCAGAACAAGTAAGATATACTGCTGAAAGAGATGGGCTTATGGCTACTTTTAATAAGTTTGAGTCTGTACGAATATTTACCAATGCTTGTGGTCCATGTATTGGTCAATGGGATCGTCCAGGTGCAGAAAAGCAAGAGAAAAATTCTATTGTTCATTCCTTTAATAGAAACTTTAGAAAGCGTGCTGATGGAAATCCTAATACTATGGCATTTGTAACATCTCCCGAAATGGTAGCAGCTATTGCGATTTCTGGAAAACTTGATTTCAATCCTATTGTAGATACTTTGGTCAATGAGTCTGGAGAGAAAATTAAATTAGCTATTCCTACTGGCTATGAACTTCCTGAAAAAGGTTTTGCTGTTGAAGATAACGGCTATCAAGCTCCTGCAGAGGATGGTTCGTCAGTTAAAGTAGTTGTTGATCCATCGTCAGATAGGTTGCAGCTATTAACCCCTTTTAAGCCATGGGACGGTGAGAATATTAGAGATATGAAGCTATTGATTAAGGCTCAAGGAAAATGTACTACTGATCACATATCAATGGCTGGTCCATGGTTAAGGTATCGAGGGCATCTAGATAATATCTCAAATAACTGCTTAATAGGTGCAATAAATGCTTATTCAGGATTGGCAAATCAGGTGGTGAATCAGCTTACTGGGGATATTGGAGAAGTACCTGCAGTCGCTAGAGCATATAAAGCAGCTGGAATCTCCTCTATTGTTGTTGGTGATCATAATTATGGCGAAGGTTCTTCAAGAGAGCATGCTGCTATGGAACCAAGACATTTAGGGGTAAGAGCTGTTGTTGTTAAATCATTTGCAAGAATCCATGAAACTAATTTGAAGAAACAAGGAATGTTGGGATTGACTTTTGATAATGAGTCTGATTATGATAAGATTCTTGAAGATGATACGTTTAATTTTGTTGATTTAGCTGCTTTTAGTCCAAAAAAACCCATTCATTTAGAGTTGTGTCATGCCAATGGAAAAAATGAAACAATTAAGTTAAATCATACTTTTAATGAACAGCAAATAGAATGGTTTAAGGCAGGATCAGCATTGAATTTAATAAGTGCTGAAAGCTAATTTTAAGTTTCTTCAACTTCAATTATTTCTATAGGAGTGTCAAGAATTGTAGAATAATCTTGTCCTATTTTTTTGATGTCATCATCTCCCTCTTCATATTTCCATATGAATTTGATGTTTTCTTTTTTGTATAAAGATTCTACTTTTTGAAGAAGCTTAAGAAACGCAATTACACTCGAAGAAGCGATGTAGTAAAATTGACAATCTATAGTTATTTCATCATTGTCTTTCTTTAGCTCTTCAATCCAGTTTAAAATAGGGGTGTAAAATTGTAACACATTCTCAGGATATGAATTTCCTTTAAAAATAAGTTCATTGATATTTCTGTTGCCAGAAACTTTAGGAGTGTTTTTCCCTTCTTTTATAAAAAGGTTGTCTGATAAATTCATGCTCTATTTAAAATTAGTTCAACTGAAAAGCATGAAATGTCATCATTTATTAAAGCAAAGTTAAAATCTAGATTGTTTTTGGATTTCATGGCCATGGTAATAAAACCTAACCCTGCTCCACCTTTTTTAGAAATAATTCCATTTGTTAATGTATTCACATACATTTCTTTTATCTGATCAAGATTGGAGTTGTTAATTAAATCAATTTTAGATTTAATCGTAGCTACATTTTTGTTTTCAACAAGGTTGCCTATAAGTATTTTATAATTTGAATCTTGTTTGGCAATTTTTAAAAATGAGGTTTGAACTCCATTATTATCTTTTGCTCCATGAAGTCTAATGTTTTGAAGTCCTTCAATTAAGATATTAAAGGCTTTTTTGATTACAACTTTTTTGTCACCTGACTTCATCATCTTTTGCTCTGTTTCCATGGAAATTTGGTTTACCATTTCTTGTGAGAGCTCACCAAAATGAGAAATAAAAAATGTGGATGTTTCAATGGAGTGTTTTTTTTTGAAATCTTGAAACTTCAAATTACACACTTGCGCAACTTTATTAGTAGGGTCTCCCATTGATTTTTTCTAGATGTTACTAATGTAATAAATAAATTTGTTATTCTTAAGGTTTAATTCCCTATTGTAAGGTAAATCACTTTTTTTAGTTGAAGATGTGTTTTTCACACATGAGTAGGTTTTTATTAATGATGAATGCATTTAAAAAAGAGATTAATTCAAAAGCTGAATAATTTTTGTTAGCTCTTTCACTTTAACATCCTTTTTTAATTTTGTGTAGCTGTAAATTAAATTCGTAAGTATTCTTCGAATAATTTCTATGTTACTACAGCTAGAGTAATATTTAGGAAGTTGTTTTAATTTTAGCTCGAAAAGAAAATCATCTATTTCATCATGATATAAAATTGCTCCTTTGCTAAATGGGTTGATGTAAAATAAAATCCCATGTGAATCTCTGTCAAATAACAGATCATTTTTTTCATATCCCTTATCTTTTAGGCCTACAAGAAAGTGGTTAGGCAGGTTGATTCCAGATATTGGAATTTTTAGTCGTTGAGCAATTTCAATGTATAGTATTGATAGCATAAGTGGATTCCCCTTTTTCTTAGCTAGAACAACATTGAAATAAGA
Organism: Parvicellaceae bacterium; assembly: GCA_045561415.1. Classification (GTDB taxonomy): domain Bacteria; phylum Bacteroidota; class Bacteroidia; order Flavobacteriales_D; family Parvicellaceae. The sequence goes on along the minus strand of JBJKXU010000038.1, from coordinate 12,242 downwards.
GTTTTCCGGAGCATGATAATTAGTTTTATCCCCTTTAAATCCATAAACCTCAAAAATTATTTTATTTATTACCTGTATTTTCTCTAGAATTGTAAAATTTGGTTTGAATTGAGATTTAATGTCATTGGTTATTTGCTGTATGATTTCTTCAATAGCAGATAAGTTAATGTTGGGATATTTATAGCCATTTACTATTAAAACCCCTGCTAGTAAATTTTGCGGTTCAATTATCCAATTTGCTAATTTTTTAAAGACATCTTTTATATGAATATCATGAATAATGTTTTCTAATCTTGATTGAAAGAGGTCTCCTAGTTGTTCTTTGGCCCACGCTTTCTCAAGATGAGGAATTACAGTGGGGCCCATGTTCATGATTTTATCTTTGACTTGGTTGAAAATTAATTCATCAGGGTCATCAATAAGTTGCACCAAAGCATTTATTTCTGAAGGATCAGCCATTTAAATTAATTACGAAAAAAAACTTTTTAGGTTGTCAAAAAGCTAGAGTTTTTATAGCTTTCTATTTTATTAATCTGTTTAAAACAACCTCAATAAGCTGGTCAACAGTTTTTTTATAGTCTTTTGAATATTCTTTTTTAAATCTGTTGGCAATAATTGCGCATACTGTACATGCGTTATGCCCTAGCATTGCACTTAAACCATATAAGGCAGAGGTTTCCATTTCAAAATTGGTAATTCTATGATTTTTAAAGTGAAAGTTATTGAGTTGTTCGTTTAGGTTGGGAACTTCTGTGGCTAGCCTTAATGATCTTCCCTGAGGTCCATAAAACCCATTGGCCGTAGCTGTAATTCCAGTATTCATGTCAAAGCCAATTTTGTTGATCAGTTGATTGTTTCCTCTAGTGAAGTAAATGGAGTTGGCATTTTTAGGCCAATTGATTTGACTTTTGAATGCTTCTTGTAGTTCAATTTCATCATTTTCGAACAGGCTTTGGTAAAAACCCAAAAGTCCGTCAAATCCAAGTCCGTAAGATGACGCTACAAAACTATCTACGGGAATGTCCTCCTGAAGCGAACCACTTGTTCCTATTCTTATGATATTTAGTTTTCTTTTTTTCTCCTTAATTTTTCTTGTTTTAAAATCAATGTTTACTGCTGCATCCAGCTCATTAATTGCTATGTCTATGTTGTCTGTTCCTATTCCGGTAGATAGTACCGTTATTTTAAGGCCTTTGTAGGTGCCAGTATGAGTGATGAATTCTCGTTTTGCCATTTTAAACTCTATAGAATCAAAATGCTTAGAAACCTGTTTCACTCTTTCCTGATCCCCAACAACAATAACATTGTCAGCTATATCATCAGCTTTGAGGTTAATGTGGTAAATTCTCCCTTGATCACTAAGTATAAGTTCTGATGGAGCTATGGTGTTTTTATGATAAACCGCACATTCTTTCATGTTTAAATGTAGTTAAAAAAAGTATAGCTCAAAAAGTGATTAATTAAAGACTTCCAAATACTTTTTTCAACACGTCAGTTACTCTAGCTACCGGGTCTTTACGAATTTTGAGCTCCTCTTCTGCAACGAGTTTAAATAATCCATCGATTGCTTTTTGGGTAATGTAGCTGTTAAGATCTGTGTTAATGTCCTCACTGCCAGTTAAAAAAGATGCTGAGTTGTAGGCAGTTGTTAGCGGTTCCCAGTATTTAGTTAGGTTAACTTTATTTATAGCATTTTCAACTTTAGGAGAAAAAGCAGTAACCAGTTTGTCAGTGGTTTTTTCCTTTAGGTAATTAGTTGCTGCATTATCTTTCCCTTTAAGGATCTCAAAACCATCACCAATAGACATTTCTTTAATGGCTGAGATGAAAATAGGAGCAGCTTCTTTGGCAGCTTCTTCTGCAGCTCTATTTAGCGTGGTTTCAAATTCTTCTACTTTTTTATTTAAACCCAATTGAATGGCTTTGTCTTTTACTTTTTGCGCATCCGCAGGAAAAGGAAGACGAATTTTTTCATTCTTTAAAAAGCCGTCAAGCTTAGATGCTTTCCCAGAACCATTGTTAATTCCAAGGGTAAGCGCTTCTTTTAAGCCGGCAATTACTTCATCATTAGAAAGCGGATTGGAAGTAGTTTCTGAACTATTAAGTACTTGGTCTTTTACTTTTTTAGAAAGTTTGTTCAAGTTGATTTGACTGCTACAATTACTTAGTGTAATTGAAAAGCTAAAGAAAAAAAGAAGGTAAGTAATGTGCTTTTTCATTTTGTTTTTATTGGTTCAACGTAAACATAACAATTATTTTGCCAAACTTATTCTAAAGCTTTCAACTATAAACTTATTTTTGTTTCTAATAAACATTAGATGAACGCAGAATTAATTACAATTGGAGATGAGCTTTTGATAGGCCAGACGGTAGATACTAATGGATCTTGGATGGGAGAACAATTGAATTTATTAGGCATTAAGGTAAGTCAAATCTCTTCCATTAGAGACGATAGAAGCCATATTTTAAGTTCTTTAGATATTGCAATTAATCGTTCACAATTGGTTTTAATTACTGGTGGACTAGGACCTACAAATGATGACATTACTAAAAACACGCTATGTGAATATTTCGACTCAACCCTTACTGTTAATACTCAAGTTTTAGAAAAAATAACAGCGTATTTTTCAAGTCGAAATTTAAAAATGTTACAGGTCAATAGTGATCAAGCACTTTTACCAGATAATTGTGAAGTTTTGCATAATTCAAGAGGCACTGCTAGTGGAATGTGGTTTGAAAAAGATAAGGTAATTTTTATTGCTCTTCCTGGTGTTCCTTATGAAATGAAAGGAATATTTTTGGATGCAATTGTTCCAAAACTTAAAGATAAAAAATTAGTTTCCAATGTTGTAAATAAGACGGTTAAAACTCAGGGTATTGGAGAGTCTTTTTTGGCAGAGATTATAAAAGATTGGGAAGATGAAATAAACAGATCAGGATTAAAGTTGGCCTACCTCCCTTCTCCTGGAATTGTTAAGCTTAGAATTTCTGCATTTGGTGGTGATGAGAAAATTTTAAGCCAACGTATTGAATATTTTATAGCACAACTAAAAGAGCTTATTCCCGATTACATCTATGGTTATGAAAAGGATAAAATTGAAGAAGTTGTAGGTAACCTGTTAAGAAAAAGAAAGTCTACGCTCTCATTAGCGGAAAGCTGTACAGGTGGTAATATTGCGCACATGATAACAGGAATAAGTGGTTCTTCTGATTATTACAAAGGATCAATTGTTGCCTATTCCAATGAATTAAAAGAAAGTTTTCTGAATGTTGATCCCAATTCCATAATTTCTCATGGTGCAGTAAGCAAGCAAGTTGTTGAGCAGATGGCCTTAGGAGCGAATAAACAATTTAATACGGATTATTCTATTGCTAGCTCTGGAATAGCTGGTCCAAATGGTGGTTCTGATGAAAAACCAGTTGGAACGATATGGATTGCTGTTGCAAATAAAAATAGAGTAATCTCTAAAAAGCTAACGTTGGGAGACAATAGAGAAAGAAATATTTTAATAAGCAGCTTGTCTGCTTTAAATATGCTCAGATTAATGCTAATTAAATAGCTATTCTTTTATTAAATTTAGTTTTGATAAATCTATTTTAAATAGATCTGCATCCCCTTGGCTATTGATGTCATAATAGGCACCCACATAAGCAGTTTTACCATCTTTAGAAACAGATATGGTCTTTTCTTCCATGAAGGTGTTTATTGGATAGCCTAAATTCATTGGTTTACTCCATTTTCCATGTCCTCCGGTGCAGTAATAAATGTCATAACTGCCAATACTTTCATTCCTGCCATTTGAAGTGAAGAAAAGAAGATTGCCGTCTGGATGTATAAAAACACATTTTTCATCATTAGCTGAGTTGATTTGTGGACCTAAATTTTGAGGTTCAGTATATGTCTTCCCTGTTTTCTTAACGTAATAGATGTCTGCTAATCCAGATCCTCCTGGTCGTTCTGAAACAAAATAAATATATTCTTGATCAGCTGTAATGCTTGCTGAACTTTCGAAATAACTAGAGTTTATTTTCTTGCTAATTTTTTTATCCTTATACGCAATAGGTTTAGGGGTGGCCCAGCTTCCAGATTTAGCTTGCTTAGAAACATAGATGTCGCCACTTCTAGTTACATTATATATGTTTCTATATACCAATAAAGAATTGTCAGCCGTAAAGCTCAATCCGCCATCATGGTATTCTGTATTTACTTTACCTAAAGAATTGCTTGGTTCTCCCCAATCATTTATGTAGTCATCCCACTCACAGATGTAGATGTCAGTGTAGTACATGTGATCAAAGTTGACATCTATTCTTCCCCCCTTTGTGTTGGCTCTTCTAGAGGTGAAAACCATGTATTTTCCATCTTGAGAAATACATGGAGCAAATTCTGGAGCTGAAGAATTGATGTTTTCTCCCATGTTAGTAATTGTCACATCTATAGGAGCTTTAATAGCTTCTTTAGCATAGTTAAGCTGTTTAATAATTAAATCAACATCGTAGTCAGTTAATGTGGCTTCTTTGGCTTCACTTTTAAATTTATTTAGAAAATCAGTTGCTTTTTCTAGCTCTCCAATTCTAAAATAGATGTTGCCCATTAGGTAATTTATATCCGGGTCAACTTTACTGTTTTGAGCATAAGCCTTAAAGATATAATCTTTGGCTTTGCTGAAGTTTTTCATGGCATATTCACATTGTGCAATTCCATAATTTGCTTTTGCATTTTCTTTGTCTAGAGCTAAAACTTCTTTGAAAGCAATTACTGAAGCCCTGTAGTTGTGTGCATAAAATTTATGCTTAGCATCAGTTAGTTTAATTTGAATTTTGGTTTTATCAATAAATGTTTTAGTAGTATCAGCCTGCTGAGCATAGGTTAAGGTTGATAGAATTGAAATGATAAGAATAGAAACTAAATACTTCATTGTTACATTTAAAAGGGTCTTGTAACAAATATAATTAAATTGATGAAGAATTTATCAAGTTAAAGTCTGATTATAGGTTCCTATTTTCAGGGTGTGATTTTTTTAAATCTATAAGCTGGTGTACTGCTAAAGTTGCAGCTACCATGGATACAATTGGAATAATTGCAATTATTGAAGCAGAAAGTAATACTATTAATGTGAAGTAAATGCTTCCAGTTTCAAATTGTTCTTTAATTGTAAATAGGAAGTTATTAGAATAATGAAAAATTGGAGTAAAGACTAACCCTAATGCTATGGCTAGCCCTCGATGTTTTCTTACAAATTTTATGCTTTGAAAGTGATTCATTTTTAGTCGTTCCATAATGTAGTCGATGAACCCAAAACCATAGTAATAGAAAGCGATTAAAGAAATTAATGCCTGCTCTATTGTTAATCTAACCGCATCGTTTATTGAGAAAAAGTAATTCAATAGCATTGATAAAATTATCACTACAAGCCCTAAAGTCATTTCCCAGAATAGATTTCTAATAATTAAATTAAGTGCTCTTTTTACATCTTTAATTAATTGCTTTAGATTATAATTATACTTGTTTTGAGTTAAAATTCGTTCAGTTCTCTCAGAGACAATAGAAAGCAAAGGGGAGATCAATAAAATAATCACGTAACGAATGAAATTAAGAAACATGAAGGATAGCAAAAGAAAAAAACCAGAAACAAAAAAATGATAAACGCTTTTGAAAAAACCAGCATCCTTGGGAGCTTTGTAAATAGCTGTCAAATCTTTAAAGTAAAAACCTAGGAAATATACTCCAGCAAACAATAAAATTGGAAATAAAAAGTAAATCCAAAATCGATGGGTTTTAATGAAAATTAAAGCATTTACATAAGACCTTATTCCAAGCTTAAAATCTTTCCACATGGCAAATGGTTGTTTTGGGCATTAAATTACTGATTCTTTGCTCTATTGGCAGTTCAATTTCATACTTTTGCAAACAATTTAACTTACAATGAATTTAACAGAACTTTCAGCAATCGGACCTATTGATGGTAGGTACAGAAGGGTAACTAAAAGTCTTTCAGCTTACTTTTCAGAAGCATCATTAATACAATATAGGATTAAAGTAGAGGTAGAATATTTTATAGCACTAGCAAATATTCCTTTGCCTCAACTTGCTGATTACAATCAAGAAAATAATCGTCTTTTAAGAGATTTGTATTTAAATTTCACAGAAACTGATGCTGCTAGAGTAAAAGAAATAGAAAAAACAACCAATCATGATGTAAAGGCGGTTGAATATTTCATTAAAGAAAAAATGGATGAGCTCGCTATAGGTCAGCAAAAAGAATTTATCCATTTTGGACTAACCTCTCAAGACATAAACAATACCGCTGTGCCAATGACACTAAAAGATGGGGTTGAACAGCAATACATTCCATTATTAGCATCGTTAATTGATTTATTGAAACAGCTAGCCAAAGATTGGGAAGATGTTTCTATGCTAGCAAGGACCCATGGTCAGCCAGCTTCTCCAACAAGATTAGGTAAAGAGGTATGTGTTTTTACTGAAAGATTAGATGTGCAGTTGGATCAGCTAAAGAAAATTACTTATGCAGGTAAATTTGGGGGAGCTACTGGTAACTTCAATGCACATCATGTTGCTTATCCAGCTATTGATTGGGTTGATTTTGCAAACAATTTTTTAAAAAACCAACTTAAAATAACTCGATCTCAGACTACTACACAAATTGAGCATTACGATCATTTAGCTGCTCTTTTTGATGTTTTAAAGAGAATAAACACCATTATTTTAGATTTAAATAAAGACTTTTGGACCTATATTTCATTAGATTATTTTAAACAAAAAATAAAAAAAGGGGAGGTGGGTTCCTCTGCAATGCCTCACAAGGTAAACCCTATTGATTTTGAAAATTCTGAAGGGAATTTGGGTATTGCCAATGCGCTATATGAGCATTTGAGTTCTAAATTGCCAATTAGTAGAATGCAAAGAGACTTGACCGATAGCACGGTTTTAAGAAATGTTGGTGTGCCTATTTCGCACAGTGTTTTGGGCTTAAATTCTACCCTTAAAGGCTTGAATAAATTGTTGTTAAATAGAGCAGCTTTTGATAAAGATTTAGAAAATAATTGGGCAGTTGTTGCCGAAGCTATTCAAACTATTCTAAGAAGAGAAGCTTACCCTAATCCCTATGAGGCCTTAAAAGCCCTTACAAGAAAAAATGAAAAGATTAATCAAGAATCCATGCATGAATTTATCAATGCTCTTGATGTCTCTTCTGAAATAAGGGATGAATTACTTAAAATTACACCCCAGAATTATACTGGTGTATAAGATTTAGTCAATTTTTAAAATGGATAAGGCTGTAATGCAGGCTGTTTCTGTACGAAGACGGTTTTTTCCTATATCAACTGCTTTAAATTGATTTTTTAATGCAACATTAATTTCTTCTTTAGAGAAGTCACCTTCAGGACCAATAACAATGAGTTGCGGTTTTTTCGGTTCTTTAATACGATTTATTGAAACTTTTTCTTGATCTCTACAATGTGCAATAAATCTATTTTGGATTTCACATGTTGTTATGAAGTCATCAAAATTCATCGGGTCGATAATTTCTGGCAGCCAATATCTACCTGATTGTTTCATTGCAGCAATTGCTATTTTGTTCATTCGATCCGTTTTCCATTTTCTTCTTTCAGAATTTTGAGAGAAAATGGGGAGAATTTTAGTTACTCCAATTTCTACCGCTTTTTCAACAACCAATTCATTTTTATCATTGTTTTTAGTGGGGCAAAAAGCAAGAACTAAAGGGATGTCAGCTTTAAATAAGTCTTTCTTAATAATGCTAAGAACAGTCTTTTTAGGATGGTCAATAAGAATTTCTGTATAAAATAATTCTCCTTTTCCTGAAACAACCTGAACGCTATCGTTTAATTTTAATCGAAGAGATCTAATAGCATGTCGGGAATCATTTTCATCTAATGTAATTTCTTTTTCAGAAATGCTATTTGAATAGAATGTTGTCAATGGTTTAAAAAATTATAAATAATAGTTGTGATGTCGTAAGTTAAGAATACTTATTTTTATGGTGCAAATTTGGAATAAAGTTTGCAATTAATTCACAAAACCGCTTTTAAAATTAATATTATGAAACTTAAATTTTTGTTTAGCTTTTTAGCCTTTTATTGCTTTATCTCTGATTTTTCAGCCCAAAAAAAAATTGATGGAGTTGATTTTCAAGAAAAAATAACCATCAATAACTCAGATGTTTTACTTAACGGAGGTGGTCTGAGAGAAAAATATTTCACCCTTGATTTATATGTTGGCGCTCTTTATTTGAAAGAAAAGTCATCTGATGCCGACAAAATTATAATGGCTGATGAAGATATGGGTATTCGAATTGTAATTGTTTCCGCTATGGTGACAAGAGAACGTTTTATTGATGCACTCGAAGATGGGTTTAAAAACACAACAGCTGGAAAATCAACTGCTGAACAAATAGCTCAATTTAAAACCTTCTTAAAGGATCCTTTTGTTGAGGGGGATGAAATTTTGTTAAACTACCATAAGGGTGATGCTGTTCACCTATACAAAAATGGTCAAGAAAGAGGTGCTTTTAAAGGGCTTGAATTTAAACAAGCATTGTTTGGTATTTGGTTGGGTGGAAAACCTGCTGACACCAGTTTAAAAGACGACATGTTAGGTTTAGATTAGTCGCCTACTTCTTTTGATTTCTTATTTGATCTGCTTTAGTGTAGAGTTCAAAGCCTATTATTAGTACATAGCTTACTGTGTTGATCCAAACCAAAGCAATTAGTAAAGATCCTATTGATCCGTATATTTTGTTGTACACATTAAAGTGACTAAAATATACAGAAAGGCCCCAAGTAGCTAGTAAAATAACAAGGGTTGAAAACGAAGTTCCAGCGTTTATAAATTGAAACTTTTTGACTTCTGGATGTCCGTAATGGTATAAAATAGAAATACCGAGCATCACCATAGACAATACAATTATAAAATGCACGGATGTAAAAATAAACTCAAGAAACTGATGCTGGGTGTCAAATGCGATATAATCTGCTAAAGCCTGACCAAATATGGAAACCGATAGCGCCATTAGAAACAATAGCATCATAATAAAAAAGACAGCAAGTGAAATTAATCGTTGTTTTATAGGATGCCTTTCTAATTCTATTTGGTAGGACTGATTGAAGGCAATTAAAAGGGTGTTGATTCCTTGAGAGGCATAAAATATAGATAAAATAAAACCAACACTTAGTAGGACATTGTATCTTCTAGTAAATAGCTCAGATACGGTGCTTTCAAAAATGTTATAAATCATATCTGGAAGAACAACTTTCATCTCGGAAAACATGTTCTCTTGAATCCCTTCAATAGGAAGGTAAGGAAGCAGAGAGACTAAGAAAATTAATGTTGGAAAAATGGCAACAAAAAAATGAAAAGAAACAGCAGCACTTCTAATGGCAAAATTGCCTTTGGAAAATACTTCTTTCAAAAACTTTAGAAGATTGAAAACAGAGATTCCTTTAAATCCCGGAAGCGGTAATTTTTTTAAGAAAAACTTTATTTTGTTAAGCAGTTTTTTCATATGGCCTTAAGACTTAAGTCCATATTTTTTACAGAGTGAGTGATAGCCCCAACAGAAACAAAATCAACACCACATTCAGCATATTCTTGCACTGTTTTTAAGTTAATTCCACCAGAAGCCTCTGTTTCATATTTACTATTAATTAACTTGACAGCTAAGCGTAAATCTTCGTAGTTGAAATTGTCAAGCATGATTCTATCCACTCCACCATTCTTAAGAACAGCTTTAACTTCTTCTATATTTCTGGTTTCAATTTCAATTTTCAGGTTGAGGTTGTTTTCAGATAAATACTGTTTGGTTTTATAAATTGCCTTTTCAATTCCTCCGGCAAAATCGATATGATTGTCTTTAATCATAATCATATCATAAAGCCCCATCCTGTGATTATTACCGCCACCAATTAATACTGCTTTTTTTTCCAAGAAACGAATCAAAGGAGTTGTTTTACGTGTGTCTAATATTTTAGTATTTAATCCTTCAACAGCCTTAACGTATTTATTTGTTAATGTAGCTATAGCGCTCATTCGCTGCATAACATTAAGAACTAACCTTTCTGCGCTAAGAAGACTTCTTGAAGGTCCTGATATCGTAAATGCAACATCACCAATTGATACTTCTTGTCCATCATTGATAAAGGGTGTAAAAATAAAAGACGAATCAAATTCAGTAAAGATTTGCTGGGCTATATCAACTCCGGCAATAATTCCATTTTCTTTAACCAATAATTGAGCTTGTCCAATAGCATCTTTTGGAATACAGGCTAAAGCAGAGTGATCACCATCTTTGATGTCTTCCTTAATGGCTAGCTGTACAAACTGTTGAATATCCATTGGGTAAAACTATTGTTTATTATTCAAAAATTCTATTAATTTTTTGACGGCTATTCCTCTATGGCTAATTTTATTCTTTTGATCGATCCCCATTTGAGCAAAAGAATATTCAAACCCTTTTGCCTTAAATAAGGGGTCGTATCCGAAACCTTTAGCCCCTGTTTTTTTAGTTAAAATTTCACCTTCAACAGCACCTTCGAAATAGTAAGTGCTGTTGTCTAAAATTAATGCTATTACTGTTTTGAATGTTGCTTTTCTATTGTGCTTTTCTTTTAATTCTTGCAGAACTTTATTCATGTTGTCTGCGGCACTACAATTCTCTCCAGCGTATCTGGCAGAGTACACTCCTGGTCTATTGTTTAAAGCTTCTATTTCTAGACCTGTGTCATCAGCAAAACAATTCAGTCCAGTTTTGTTATGTATGAACTGAGCTTTTTGTAGGGCATTTTCTTTTAATGTAATTCCAGTTTCTGGAATATCTTCATTTAGATTAAGATCTGTTAAACTAATTATTTCAAGATCTAAAATAGACTTCCTAATCTCTTTTAGTTTATTGGAATTGTTAGTTGCGAAAATCAGTTTTTTCATGCTACAAAAATATAAATGTATTGAGCCATCAAGAAGTTTTATTTTATAATTTCATTACATGAAAATAAAGTTGATTGTTGTGGGTAAGACCAGTGTGGGATATTTAAAGAATGGGGAGCTCGAATACCAGCAAAGATTAAAGCATTATATAAGATTTGAAGAAACTATAATTCCAGACATTAAAAACCCTAAAAACATCAGTAAATCAGAACTAAAAAATAGAGAGGGTAATTTAATACTTTCTAAAATAGACAATAGTGACGAGGTTGTTTTGTTGGATGATAAAGGTAAAATGTTTTCTTCTAGTGATTTTTCTAGTTACTTAAGTGAAAAAATGAACAGAAGCACAAAATCTTTAGTATTTGTAGTTGGAGGTGCTTTTGGTTTTAGTGATGCCCTTTATCAAAGAGCAAATAATAAATTAAGCCTATCTAAAATGACTTTTTCACACCAAATGGTAAGATTAATCTTTAAAGAACAATTGTATAGGGCTTTTACTATTTTGAAAGGGGAGAAGTATCATCATGATTGAGGGAAGTTTAATTTAAAAACCGATAATTTCATTTTCATTGTTTAATGTTATTTATCTGTTCAAGGTCCAATTAATCCAATTAGTATTGCTAATAAAATAGGTTTTTGTTAGTCAATTAGAAGAAAGTTCTTTGTATATATCTGAGTAAAATTTCACACCTTTATTAATGTGGAAATAATCTTCTGAATAGCTTCTCAATAGGTTTTTGTCAATTTCTTTTTCTAATTGATTAAATGCTTTATCAATTTCATCATTACTAATTTCATCAATTAAGAAACCTCCTTTTGGATATTTGGAATAAATAGTATTTAAATCGCCAATATTTTTTAAAGATAATGTGGGAATTCCGCTACACCAATATTCCCCTAATTTGGTTGGGCTTCTACCAATAACGGAAAAACTCCTGTTATATAAAATCAATCCAATATCACTTGCTTGTAAGTATTTGTGAACATCTTTAAAAGGTGAGCTAATGATTATAATTTTATCCATATCTAAATTATGTTCATTAATTTTACTTTCAAGATAATTTAAAGGAGTTTTTGATAAAATTAAAATATGATTTTTAGATGATCTTTTTAAGAATTCATGAAAAACAATTGCAAAGTCATTAAAGTCATAATTTCCACCTAAAGAACCACTATAAGTTAAAATATATTTATCATTGGAGAGATTAAGTTTTTTTCTTGTTTCTTCTCTAATTACTTGTTTCCATTCTGGAAAGTTTTCAAAATCCACACAAGTAGG
>JBJKXU010000037.1:0-25201 GCA_045561415.1 Parvicellaceae bacterium | reverse complement strand
GCACAAGAGATACTAAATACAGCTTTCGAAAATCTAGAATTTGAATCTGGAAAAGATATAATTAAAGATGTTTCATTCCCTTCACTTGAAGAATTAGCGAATCTTCTTATTAAGAAAGGTGAATGGAAAATTGTAATTGCAGTCATACAGATAATGTAGGTTCAGCAAAAACAAACTTAATTCTATCTAAGAAAAGATCGCAAGCAGTAGCTGACTATTTAGACAAAGAGGAGTTGATGCACAAAGAACTATTGTTCAGTACTTTGGAGAAGAGAAGCCTGTTGCGGATAATAATTCTAAAGAAGGAAGACAGCAAAATAGAAGAGTCGAAATGACAATTCTTTTTGAATAATAGATTGTCCTTGCTTAACTTTAGTGCTGTTAATGAAATATTCACCAACATATTTCACCTTTACTTTGATTTTACTTTGTTGCAGTATCTTGTCAATCGGACAAGAACTGTAACAAATTTTAGTGAACCTATCGAGAAAGAGGCTGATTTTTAAGCCTATTGAATTCTTTGATTAGGAAATCACTATGGATTTTTATTAGGAAATAAAAAATCAGCTACTCCGTTTACATTTTTTCACTTTGATTCTACTCTTTCAGTTATTAAGCAACACCTTTAGCGGCCACTAAAGGAGCTAAATTTTTAAATTCTTATGTTGTTAATGGTCAGCCATGTTTATTCTATTCCAGAACTAATCAGACCAACGAACAGGAATTGTTAGTTTTTAAAATAGACACATTAGGAGAAATAAAGCCCCCGTTTGTGCTAACAAAGTTTAAAAATAATGGTGGATATAAGACAGGTTTTAAATTAGCGATAAGTGATGATTCTAAAAAGTTAGTGGTTCTTGTAGAGCATGCCTTTGAGAAATCAAAAAACGAAAAAATCACCTTAATTTTATTTAATGAAAATTTAAAGCTGACCAAAATTGCTAACAAAACATTAGATGTCTTGGTTAAGCATAAAAGGAAAAATTTTCCAATTATATCCAATAGTGGAAGTGTATATATTGTTAAGAAATTTTTCCATAAAAAGAGCCAGTATTATGTAATGTTTCTAAATGGTGCTTCCTTAGAAGAAGCAAAAATTAGTTTAAGAACAAGAGAAGTGGTTTCATTAAGGTATAGCATTGCTGAGGATGATCAATTACATGTATTTGGATTCTTTTCTTCGCCTATATTTAATAATTATGAAGGTGTTTTTTCATTAAAGTTTAATAAATCTGTTCATCCAGTTTTTAAAAAAGAGGCTTTTCTTACTGAAAGAGTAGTGCATTCTTTCAAATCAAAAAAAGAAATCAAAACCCACGGTTTTGGCTTAGATAATTTTCATTTAAAATCCATTTTTAAAGATTCTTTAGCTAATCATTTTTTGGTGGCAGAGCATTTATATATTTCTCATGATAAAATGGGGTCTACTGGTTTTAGAAAAGGACTTTTAGTAGTGAAATTTGATAAACTAGGCAACTTTATATGGAGCTCACCACTATTAATTGGCCAAAATGAATTGTTTCAAAAAATTGGATCCAATTGGACTTCTTCCATTGTTTATATGGTCAATAGTCAGGTTAACATTGTCTATAATCAATTAAATTATAAATCAAAAAAAATGCAGAGATTGAGGGGAATAACCTTCACAAGATAGTTCATCTGGCATTAGATAATTTAGGGAATCCAGTAAAAAAAGCTGTTTCAAAATTAGGTGAGTTTGATGGGGATAGGATGGGTGTGGTTCCTAAATATTTATACGCTAATGAAGAATCAGTGTTCTTAATGCTTCAAAATGAAACTAAAAAAAGTTTTAGGATAGTTCAGCTTGGAGATTAAGCTATTTTATAGAATGTTGACTTCTTGTTCTAATCTTATCTTAAACTTTTTATAAATATCTTCAATGATAAGTTTGCTAAGCTCATGAATGTCACTCCCTTTTGCTCCATAATTCACTAACACCAAAGCTTGGTTTTGATGAACGCCATAGTTCTTAATTTTCTTTCCTTTCCATCCTGCTTTTTCAATTAGCCATCCCGCAGCAATTTTTATTTCATTTTCAGCTAGTTTGTAATGGGCAACATTTGGATACTTTTTGATTATTAATTCAAAGGCAGCCTTATTTATGACTGGATTTTTAAAAAAACTTCCGCTATTTCCAATTTCATTGGGGTCTGGAAGTTTTCTTTTTCTTATTGTTATTACAGCATTGCTGATGTCCTTTATCTTGGGATTAGAAATGTTAGCTTTTTCTAACTCTTTTGAAATGTCTCCATAATTGGTGTTTAGCTGGTGTGGAGCCTTCTTTAGCTTAAATACCACTTTGGTTATAATGTATTTCCCTTTTAAATCTTTTTTAAATCGACTCTCTCTATAGCCAAATTCACAAGCTGAGTTAGTGAACTTTTCTATGGTAGAATTTCTAATGTTGAAAGCTTCTAAATATTGAAAAGTATCTTTAATTTCAACTCCGTAAGCTCCAATATTTTGCATGGGAGCAGCACCAACATTTCCAGGGATTAAACTAAGATTTTCAAGACCTCCAAAATTATTTTCAACACAATAAAGGACCAGTTCGTGCCAATTTTCTCCTGCCCCAACAGCTAATTCAATGTGGGTTTTATTTTCACTTAGAATTTCTATCCCCTTAATGTCATTTTTAATTACAAGAGCATCTACATCTTTTGTTAATAGTAAATTACTTCCCCCTCCTAAAATCATTTTTTTCTCAGCTCTAAATATAGGGTCGATGGCCAATTCAACCAATGTATTTACTGAAGTTATAGCTGTAAAGTATTTAGCTTTCACATCAATTCTAAAGGTGTTGTAATTGATAAGAGATTTGTTTTTTTCTATAGCCATATAACAAACCTAAATATAATTCTGTTAATGATTTATGATTAGCAGACTAAATAATAAAAATATTATTTATGGCTATATTTTTCTGAATAGTTTAATTTAGAAATCCAATTGAAACCAAATAGCAAAATAATTATTGTTTCTGTGACCAATGACTTATCTCACGATCAACGTGTAAATAAGGTTTGTTGTTCCTTGTCTGCTCAGGGTTATCGTGTTCTTCTAGTGGGTAGAGAACTTAAAGATAGTACTCCATTAAAGCGGCCTTATTCAACAAAAAGAATTAAGCTTTTATTTAATAAAGGTTTTCTTTTTTATGCATTTTTTAATTGGAGATTGTTTTGTTTTCTATTGTTTAAAAAAGTGGATGTGCTGCATGCTAATGACTTAGACACGTTACTTGCTAATTGGCTAGTAGCTAAGATTAGAAGAAAAAAAATTATTTATGATAGCCACGAATATTTCACAGAAGTTCCAGAAATCCAACATCGACCAATTGTAAAAAAAACATGGTTATCTATTGAACGCTTTATTTTCCCTAAGCTCAATCATGTTTTTACTGTTAACCATTCTATAGCAACCATTTATAAAAATAAATATGCCGTAGATGTAAAAGTACTTAGAAACTTGCCTTTATTTGAAAAGGTAGACAAAGTAAAGTCAAAGGAAGATTTACAGCTGCCATCTAATAAAACCATTGTCATTTTACAAGGGGCAGGAATAAATATAGATAGAGGTGCAGAGGAATTGTTAGAGGCAATAGCATTGTCTGAAGATTTATTTTTATGCATTGTAGGGGGTGGAGATGTTGTCGATTATTTAAAGAAAAGAGCGAGTAGCCAAGATTTGAAAAATAAAGTCTTGTTTACAGGAAAATTAGAATACAATCAGATGATGCAGTACACAATGAATGCAGATGTTGGAGTGAGTTTAGATAAAGACACAAACATCAATTATAGATTGAGTTTGCCCAATAAAATTTTTGATTATGTAAAGGCAGAAATTCCCGTTGTTTGCAGTGATTTAAAAGAAGTTGCTAAAATAATTAACAGCTATAATATTGGGGTTATTGCTAAAAGGGTAGTTCCTGAGGATATTTTAGGGGCTATAAATTTGGTTTCTTCTGAAAATAGGAAATCTTCTTATTTGCCTAACTTAAAAAAAGCTTTAGATGTGTTGAATTGGGAAAATGAGGTAAAACTATTAATTCAAACCTATAAAAATCTTGAGTAAGCGGTTACATATTGTTTCTTTTGATGTTCCGATTCCGGCAGATTATGGGGGAGTTATTGATGTGTTTTATAAAATAAAAGCGCTTCATTCCTTGGGATGCTCAATACACCTTCATTGCTTTAAATACGGAAGAAATGAGGACAACACACTTTTAAGCTACTGCTCAAAAGTTAGCTACTATAAAAGAAATACTAACCCTATAAATTTATTAAAAGCTACTCCCTATGTTGTTGCGTCAAGAGTAAATAATAAATTGTTAGAAAATTTACTCAAAGATAAAGCCCCTGTTATTCTTGAAGGGTTGCACTTGTCCTGGTGTCTTCCTGCATTAGTATTAAAAAGGAAACGGGTATTTGTAAGGGCTCATAATATAGAGCACAATTACTATAGTGGGTTGAGGTTAGCAGAAACAAGTTGGTGGAGAAAAGTTTATTTTGCTTTGGAAGCACGGAAGCTTAAAAAATATGAGGGAATTTTAAAAAATGCAGATGGAATTTTTTCTATTAGTGAAAATGACCATGCTTATTTTAGTAAAACTTATGGTAACTCGATTTTAGTTCCTGCTTTCAATTCTTTAGATCGAGTAAGTTCCCCTTTAGGAAAAGGAGATTTCGCGCTTTATCATGGAAATCTTTCAGTCGCTGAAAACATTAAAGCGGCACTTTTTTTAGTTAATATATTTAAAGACCTTTCTATTCCATTGATTGTTGCCGGAAAATCACCTTCTAATAAATTAGAAAAGATTATTTCATCCAATAAAAACATTGCATTAATAGCTAATCCCTCAAGTTCTAAGCTCAATGAACTTATTGAAAATGCACAGCTTCATGTCTTGCCTACCTTTCAAGCTACTGGAATCAAATTAAAACTATTGGCTGCATTATTTAAAGGAAGGCATTGCTTAGTAAATCAAAATATGGTTCAAGAGAATGCCCTGAAGGCTCTCACTGTTGTTTGTGAATCTGATGATCAATGGAAGTTGAAAATTAAGGAGTATATGGATGTTTCTTTTGACCAGCAAATGTTGTCTTCTAGAGAAGTGAAGTTTACCGATTATGATTCTAAAAATAGTGCAGAAAAAATAATTGCTGCTGTCTTTAATTAGGCTTGTTTAATTGTTTGGACTTCTTCTATTGATTGATTCTCACATTTGTATGTTGTTGATGGAAATTTGTTTAGTATGTCATAATCATGAGTTGCCATCACAATTGTCTTTCCGTTTCTGGATATTTCAAATAGTAAGCTAATAATTTCTTCACTTGTTTCTGGATCTAAGTTTCCTGTTGGTTCGTCCGCTAGAATTAAATCAGGGTTGTTGATTAACGCTCTTGCTATAGCTACTCGCTGTTGTTCTCCACCAGAAAGTTGGTGAGGAAATTTATGGGCTTTATCCTGCATGCTAACTTTGGATAACAATTCTTCAATGGAGGATTTAATTTTACTTTTTCTTTTCCATCCAGTGGCTTTCATTACAAATTTTAGATTGTCATATATTGATCGATCAGGTAATAATTGAAAATCTTGAAAGATGATCCCTAATTTTCTTCTAAGGGCTAAAATTTTTCTTTTTTTAATTTTTATTAAATTTTGATCTAGAACAGCTATTGACCCATTTTTCACAACAATTTCAGCATACAGCGATTTCAATAGACTACTTTTCCCGCTGCCAGTTTTGCCAACTAGATAAATAAATTCTCCTTTAGAAACATTGAAAGATATATTCTTTAAAACAAGGTTTTCTTTTTGATAAATATCGACTTTATTAAGTGCTATGTAATTCATTTGGTTGTTGGAATGGTCTATAATCTTAGGATAAAGATGATAAAAACTTATTTAACTCTTTGCAATCTTCTTTTAAGTTATTAAAATAATTTAAACACTCTTGCGTTGAAAATTAATAGAACAACTTAATTGCTTAGCACTTGACCTAACTATCTTTAAGCAATCTAAGTTGTTTTTAGTTTTATCTTGATGTTAATGAATATTCGTTCTGCTGTCATATTGTTTTTTCTTTTCTCTGTAAATGTCTTTTGTGCACAAAAGACCAACATCTTCACAGATCAATACAGAGATTATAAAGATGCTCAAGAGTTGTTTGATAAATTAAAGTATGGTGCTGCCCAAAACAAATTCAATTTGGTTATCCAAGAAATTGATAATCCTCAAGATGAATTAAGGGTAGATGCTGAATATTATCATGCCGTATGTGCTTTAGAGCTTTTTCATTTAGATGCTGAAGTTTTACTCAAAAGGTTTGTTTTAGATCATCCCGATCATCCGAAATCAAAAAAAGTTTTCTTCCAGCTAGGAAGGCATAATTATCGAATAAAAAAATTCAAAAAAGTAATTGAGTTTTTATCACTTATTGATCCATATGATTTAACTGATAAAGAGCGTGTAGAATATCATTTCAAGTTGGGCTACGCTTACTTTTACAAGAAAAATCAGCTGTTGGCAAAGCCACATTTTAAAGAGGTTCTTGCTCATGAATCAGATTTTAAAATCCCTGCAACTTATTACTACAGTCATATTGCCTACGACCAAGGAAATTTACAAACTGCATTAATTGGGTTTGAAAGCATTGCAAGTAATAAAATGTTTAAATCAATTGTTCCTTATTATATCACGCAAATTTACCACAAGCAGAAAAAATATGATTTGCTTATTGACTACGCACCAATTTATTTAGACTCAGTAATTAAAAAGAGAAAAGGCGAATTTGCTAAACTAATTGCTGACGCGTATTATCACAATGAACAATATGAAGCATCAATTCCATATTTTAAAGAGTTTAAGAAATCTGTTAATGCCTCTAGAGATGATAATTATCAGGTTGGCTATGCCTATTATCGAACTAAAGATTTTAAGAAAGCGGTCATGTATTTAATGCGAGCTGCATCAAAAAAAGATGGAATGTCTCAAACTGCCTATTATCATATGGCTGATTGCTACCTTAAATTAGGAGAAAAAGATTATGCTAGGAATGCTTTTCAGGCAGCAAGTAAACTTGATTTTGAACCAGAAATAAAGCAAAATTCTTTATTTAACTATGCTAAGCTAGCTTATGAACTTAGTTACAATCCTTATGATGAGGCAATTGAAGCATTTCATGAGTACATAGAAACTTATCCTAACTCAGATGAAGTAAATGATGCATATGAATTTTTAATTAAGGTTTACATGACCACAAAAAATTATGACGATGCGTTAGAGTCACTTGATCGAATTGCCAACAAAGACAACAGGTTGAAAGTTGCTTACCAGACTATAGTTTTTAACCGGGCTGTTGAGCTTTATCATAATGAATCTTTTCAGCTAGCTCGAGAGCATTTTGGAAGCGTTAAAAAATACCCCATCGATAAAAGTTTAAATTCTATAAGTGTCTTTTGGAAAGCTGAATGTAGCTACCATATGGGGGACTTTGATAAGGCTATTCAATATTATTTAGAATATAAATTAGAGCCTGGGGCTGTGCTAACTCCACAATACCGAGAATGTGATTACAACATTGGATATGCTTACTTTAAACTCTCAAAACCTTTTAAATCTAGCAATGCTTCTCAAATATCGGATCTTAAAAGAACCGAATACCTTCAAAGAAGTATTACCTCTTTTAGAAGTTATCTTCAGCAAGCTGACCAGGTTTTAAAAAAGAACCTCAAAGATGCTTTCCTTAGAACAGCAGACTGTTATTTTATTCTTAAAAATGACCCATTAGCTATTGAGTATTACGCCAATGCTATTGATACAGAAGAAGGAAACTTAAGCTATGCATATTATCAAAAAGCAACCGCCCAAGGCTTAATACAAGATTATCAAGGTAAGGTCAATACTCTTGCTGAGCTAACAAGACTATATCCAAATTCAAAATATCAGGTAATGTCACTGTTGAATATGGCTCAAACGTATAATGATTTGGGAGAAAATCAGCAGGCTATTAATTCCTATAAAGACTTTATCAAGAACCACCCTAATAATAATTTTGTTTCAAGTGCAATGGTTGAAATAGGGGGCATTTATTTAAAGGAAAAAAATTATGTCGAAGCGGAAAAATACTTTACTCAAGTTATTGCACAATATCCAGATGCTGAAGCAGAAAACACACTGGCAGTTGAATTGATGAAAGAAGTGTATGCCGGAAAAAATAATTTACCTGGCTATTATGACTGGTTAACTGCTCAAGGGATTCAAATCTCTCAAAATGAAAGAGACTCAACGTTGTGGTTACCTGTTCAGCAGGCTAGGGATGCTGGTGATTGTGATCAGCAGCTTATTAAAGGTGCTGAGTATTTGACAAATCTCGATCATCCTAGACATGAAATTAGTGCGCATTATTTTATTGGAAATTGTTTGTATTCAGCTGGTCAATTAGCTGAGGCTTTGGTGCATTATAATTTTGTTGCTAGCAAGCCAAATAACAACTACTACTCTGAGGTGTTAAGGTATGCTGGTAATATTAGTTATGATTTAAAAGACTACAATCAAGCTTTGGGACATTATTCTACATTAGAAAAAGTAGCTGTGTTGGATGAAGATTTAAGGGTGTCTATTGTTGGTCAAATGAGATCATTTTGGAACATTAACAATTATTCCTCTACTGCGCAATATGCAACTTTAACTTTAGGTCTTTCTAATCTAGATGAGCATTTATTAATTGAATCATTGCTTTACAAAGGGATTTCGCTTAAAGAAATGCAGCAATATGATCAAGCGTTAAAGGTATTAGATACCACTACGCTAATTACTAAAAGTGTTCAGGGTGCTCAAGCAAAGTTTCACAAATGTGAAATTTTATTTTTACAAGGTCAGCACGAGCAGTGTGAAAATGAAATCATGGATTTAGTAAAGCAAAAACCTTCTTATGATTATTGGTTGGCAAGAGGGATTATATTACTTGGAGATAATTTTTTAGCTGTTGGCGATTATTTTAATGCCAAGCACAGTTTACAGAGCATTGTAGACAACTATGACGGAAAGTCAAAATCAGAATTAGTTTCCATGGCACAGCAGAAAATAGATGCTATTGTAGTTTTAGAAGAATCTCAAGAGACACAATTTGAAGATCAAGAGGTAGAAATAGATTTTGAAAATCAAGATCCTAAAGATGGGGAGCTTTTTGATGAAAGTCAATTAGAAAATCCAGAATCTGAAGATCCTAAAATAGAAGACAATGAAAAATAACTTCCTGCTAATATGTCTTTTTGCTGTTCCTGCATTTTTATTTGGTCAGAGCTCTACTCATGACACCTATTTGGGAATAGGAACTGGAAGAAGAACCATTGCTAAAACAGAAAAGATTCAACTGATGCCCAAGACAATTGATTCTTCAGTTGTTATGGGTGAGGTTAAATATTACTTGGAACCAAAAAAACATGAAACGGAATTTGACGCTGTTCCTATAAAGCCGGCAAAATTAAAAATTGTTGAACCGTTGGATAAGCTATACAATGGATATGTAAAAGGTGCCGCAGGAACCTACATTATGCCCTACCTAGAATGCTATTATAATTCTACAAGATCAAAGTTAAATAGTTGGGGTGTAAAAGGGTTACATCATAGTGCAATTGGAAACATTAACGATGTTGGTGTGAGTCAATTTTCTGAGAATAAAATAGGAGGTTTTTATAAGCATTTTTTAGATAAACAGGATTTGACCTTTAACTTGGATTACAGCAGAGATGCTTTTCATTACTATGGATTTTCTCAAGATTCTCTAATTGTTCCTCAGGACTATATTGATAATTCTGACACCACAAAGCAAGTGTATAATTTAATAGCCTTTTCTACTACATTCAAAAAAAGAAACATTGGAAGAGACACCGCTAAATTAAATTATAAAGGCTGGGTAGATTATCATTTTTTAAACGCTGCTTCTGGTAGTAGGGAGAATTATTTTTTATTGGGAGCTCAGGTTGGGAAATTTTTAAAGAAAGAAGAGTTTGTTGCTTCTTTAGAAGTTGATGTCAATAATTTAAATCAAATTCAATGGGTCAATAATGGGTTGTGGGAAATGGCTGATAATATTTCTTCTACCAACGCTATTGTCAAAGCTAGTCCACATATTTTTTCAAGAGGAAAAAACTGGAAGGCTAAAGCTGGGTTATCCTTACAAACTAATATTGACTATGAAGCAAAATTTTATTTCTATCCAGATTTAGAATGCAGCTATAGTCTTTTTAATGATCTCTTTATTCCTTATTTGGGTGTTTCGGGAGGCCTTAAAAGAAACAATTTAAACACGCTAAGGCAGATTAATCCTTTTATTGCTGATGATGACACCATACAGAACACCAATCAGCGCATTCATTTATTTGGAGGAATAAGAGGTTCTGTTAGTAACAACATAACCTTTAACCTTTCTGCAGGATTTGAAAAATTACAAGACATGTACTTTTTTGTTCCTGATACGATTTCTTCTTATGAGAATAAATTCCAGCTTCTTTATGACAACATGGATAAAACAACATTTGCTGGGCAGATTTCGTATAAAAATTCAGAAAAACTGAAGTTGTTTGCCAAAGGAGAGTTTTTCATTTACAGTCTTAGCGATGAAAAAAACAAGGCTTGGCAACTCCCCAATTATAAGTTTACTTTTTCTGGTTGGTATGATTTAGCTGACAAGATTGTTGTTAAAAGCAGCATTTTCTTAGTTGGTTCTAGAGCCGCTTTTTCTTATTTAGCTCCTGAGGCATTAGAATTAGATGAGTTTGAATTTGTTAATGATCGGTATGAGTACCAGCTAAAGCCATTTATTGACATGAACCTTGGTGTGGAGTACCGTTATAATAAACGAATATCAGCCTTCATTAATTTTAACAATCTTACCGCTTCTAAATATCAACGATGGACGAATTATCCAGTTCAACGCATCAATATTTTTGGTGGCGCTACTTTCACTTTTTAACAATTCAGTTTCTTCTCTTTGTATTATGTTGAAAACTGCCTATAAATAAGAGGTGTAGCAGGGTTTTATTCATAGCATAATGTTATCTTTGTAACAAGGTAAAACCAAGAAGAAATGAGTGAAGAAAAAAAGTATTCAGCAGACAGTATTCAAGCACTAGAGGGAATTGAACATGTAAGGATGAGACCTTCCATGTACATTGGTGATGTTGGAATGAGAGGATTACACCACCTAGTTTATGAAGTTGTCGATAATTCTATTGATGAAGCCCTAGCAGGACATTGTGATAACATTACTGTAGAAATTCTTGAAGATAATGGTGTTCGTGTAAGAGATAATGGTAGAGGAATACCTGTTGATAAGCATAAAAAAGAAGGTGTTTCAGCGCTTGAAGTTGTTATGACTAAGATTGGTGCAGGTGGTAAATTTGATAAAGATTCTTATAAAGTTTCCGGAGGTTTGCACGGTGTAGGGGTGTCTTGTGTTAATGCCCTTTCTATTCACTTGAAAGCAACGGTTTTTAGAGATGGTAAGGTTTATGAACAAAATTATTCTAAAGGGAAAAAGACTGACGAGGTTACCGAGACTGGAAAAACTGATATAAGAGGAACTGAAGTTGAATTTCACCCAGATACAGAAATCTTCGATGACATCACTTATTCCTATGACACCCTTTCTGCTAGAATGCGAGAGCTTTCTTTTCTGAACAAAGGAATTACAGTTACTATTACTGATTTTCGTGAAAAGTTAGAAGACGGAAATTTTAAAAATGATGTTTTTCATTCTGATAGAGGCCTTTCTGAGTTTGTTGAGTTTTTAGATGGCAATAGAGAAATGCTTATTGATAAAGTTATTGCTATTGAAGGTGAAAAATCTGGAATACCTGTTGAAGTGGCTATGATTTATAACACAAGCTATACAGAGAACATTCATAGTTATGTAAATAACATTAACACGCATGAAGGAGGTACTCATCTTTCAGGATTTAGAAGAGGGTTAACCAATACTTTGAAAAAGTATGCTGAAAATTCAGGAATGCTTGACAAACTAAAGTTTGAAATTGCTGGAGATGATTTTAGAGAAGGATTAACAGCTATCGTTTCTGTTAAAGTTTCTGAACCTCAATTTGAGGGTCAAACAAAAACCAAATTAGGGAATAGAGAAGTTAACGCTCCAGTAAGTCAAGCTGTGAGTGAAATGTTGTCGGACTATCTGGAGGAAAATCCAGATAATGCAAAACGAATTATAGAAAAGGTGATTTTAGCTGCTACTGCAAGGCATGCTGCTAGAAAGGCTAGAGAAATGGTACAGCGTAAAAACCCTATGGGCGGAGCTGGATTGCCAGGAAAATTAGCTGATTGTGCTTCTAAAGACCCTGCAGAAAGTGAATTGTTCCTTGTTGAGGGAGATTCTGCAGGTGGTACAGCTAAACAAGGTAGAGATCGTCATTTTCAAGCAATTATGCCCTTAAGAGGTAAGATTCTTAATGTCGAAAAGGCCATGGCACACAAGATTTTTGAAAATGAAGAGATAAAAAATATTTATACTGCATTAGGAGTTCGAATTGGTACAGAAGAAGATTCAAAAGCCTTAAACTTAGAGAAATTAAGGTATCATAAGGCGGTTATTATGTGTGATGCTGATGTAGATGGTAGTCATATTCAGACCCTTATTCTTACCTTTTTCTTTAGATATATGCGAGAAATGATCGATAACGGATACATCTATATTGCTACACCTCCTTTATATCTTGTTCGTAAGGGTAAACAAGCTAAATATGCTTGGGACGATAAAGAGAGAGACAGTTTGATTGACGCTATGAAAGGTTCAGGAAGTGAATCTAGTGTTCATATTCAACGTTATAAAGGTCTCGGTGAAATGAATGCAGAGCAATTGTGGGAAACTACTATGTCGCCAGAAAATAGAACTTTAAGACAGGTAACTATAGAAAGTGCAGCTGAAGCAGATAGAATATTCTCTATGTTAATGGGCGATGAGGTTCCTCCAAGAAGAGAGTTTATTGAGCAGAATGCGAAGTATGCAAACATTGATGCTTAAATCGCTATAAGTTTCTCATTCTTCTAGACCTGTTTACAACATGCATGTTTCCTTGTTTAAATAAAACACCATAGGTGTCATTGTATTGTATGCCTATTGAAAAACCTCCCACAGTGCCGTTAAAATTACTGAGTTTACCAACGCTAAGGTCATAGGCAATGGAAATGTTTAGATCATTTACTTGCACACTGAATTTTGTTATTATTGCATCATTGTATCTGTAGAATAAACCCATTCCTAGGTTACACTCTCTAACAAAGCCAGTGTATTTCGTGTCGCCCTTAATGTAATATTTTATATCTGCACCAGCAGTTGCATCAAAATGAGGGCCTTGTTTTTGGATTAAAAATTGAGGAGCTATCCCATACTTTAGTTCTTGAACAGCAAAAAGTCCTCTTCCATGAATTACGTGTCTTACAAAGTATCGGTCGCTAGGGATTAATGAGATTTTTCTAGGTTTAAAAAGGTTAAATGCACCATAGCCAATTTGAAAGGAAGCCACATCAATACCAGATAAATTTTGTGCTTTACTTATGTTCTTCCATAAAATTCCGGTACCTGTATTTAAATTTATTGTTGAACTAGAAGAATAATTTTCTCCTGAATTAATAGACGGATCATGACCACCTAAAACACCGTTGTATTGGCTAGCCCATTGAATTGAAGATGCATCTATGGTGTGTTGAATGAAATCTGTTTGAAATCCAAATGAAAGCTGATTGTTATTATCTATATCAACATATGAGGACAAGGTTAGGCCAATGTCTAGTTTAGAAAAAGAATTTCCACTTTTTTCTTGGAATGCATGAAATCCTAGACCTAAGTAACCCCTAGACGCTTTCATTTTATGAGAAAATATAGGGCCATCGGCAGAGAAATGAAAGTCTTGAAAAACAAATCCTGAGGAGGGGTGTTGTGTTTGGTAAATGAGATTCATTCTATTGTAACCTTTACCCATTCCGGCATTAGCCGGGTTAATTAATAATGGTGCTTTATTGAATTGCGAAAACTGATAGTCCTGACCATCAATAGAAATGAAGGAGAGTAAAATAAATAGAGAAACAAGTATTTTGTTATCTAAATAATGTGACATTTCCTGTTAGTTTAACAATTTCTTTATTGGTAAAACTTGCTTCCACAACATAAACAAAAACATCAGTTGGAAGAGCTACCCCTTTGTAGGTGCCATCCCAGCCTATTGAAATGTCAGTTGTTTCAAAAACAACATTCCCCCATTTGTCAAAAATTAAAAATGAGAAAAAAGTTGTTCCGCCACCAATAACTTTTAGTTGGTCATTTAGCCCATCATTATTTGGGGAAAAACCTGTGGGTACAAATAGAGGATTAATTACTATTTCAATAAAAACAGTATCTGATATTTGACAACCTAAAGAGTCACTTATAGTTGCAACATATTCTATTGATTCGGTAGCTATACTATAGGAAGTGTCGCAATCAATACAGCTTAAATAGGTTGGTGGAGACCAAGAGATGTCTCCATTTCCATTTGCCCAAATAATATAATCCAATCCTGCTGTTATAACAGTATCATTCATAATTGACAATGCTGGATAGA
Source organism: Parvicellaceae bacterium (assembly GCA_045561415.1). GTDB lineage: Bacteria > Bacteroidota > Bacteroidia > Flavobacteriales_D > Parvicellaceae. The sequence continues at coordinate 10,574 of JBJKXU010000037.1, read as the reverse complement.
TTTCGTTTGAGAATAATACAACGGTATCGCCACTTGGGCATTGTGTACTATCAGTAACTACAACAAAATAATTGCCAGGACAAAGATTTGAAACGGTATCTACATTTGAATCAACAAGGACATTAGATAAAGCTGTTTGCTGGTACCATTGAATATCAATTGGTGAAATCGCATTGGTAAGTGTTAAGGTGAGTTCTCCACTGCAATCTTGAAGGCATTGTACAGAATCTGTAATTATTTCAGCAGAAAAATTACAACAAAAGGGACCTGGAGATAAGGTGTCTATACTGTTTTCAATACAGCCGTTTGCATCAACTATAGTTATGGTATATATGCCAGCTTCTAAATTATTGAAATTTCCGGTTTGATTTGTAGCGGAAGTGATGGGCCCAGAAATAGAAAAATCAATTGGAGGTAATCCAGTAGCTGTAGATACATTGATAACACCATCTGCACTATCTAAGCAAGTTTCGGGTGTGGTAATAACGACTGAATTTAATGGTGGAAGCACTTCAACAACTGCGGTATCTACTTGTGTGCCAATGCTACCAAAATCTATAGTTACTAAATAGCTAGTTGTAACAGTTGGGTTAACATAGGCAGTATCACCTGCGGCATTAGTTCCTATAAATCCAGGTATTGAAGTATCCCAAGTATAGCTAGTTCCAGACGTAGCATAAATCGTAGCTGTATCTCCGTAGCAGATTGTTGCTCCAAATGCATTTCCACAAGTTACATTGGCAGTTCCGAAAAAATCTAAAGGAACATTGATGGAAGCAGAGCTGTAATTAGAAAAACAGATCATAAACTGATCCCCAGCATTCACATTTATTCCATATTCAAAATCAAGTTGATCAGCACCAGCAGGAAGGTTGCCTGGATTTGCCATCCCGGTAATACCACCACAAGCACCATTCCAATTACATGCTACAGGAGGCCAATTGTTGTTTTGAATTTCGGTACAAGTCAGATTAGGGTCGTATGGCCACATGATCCAATCAAAACAATTGAGTGTTCCTGCAGTTCCCATACTAAATTCTAAAGTTCCAGCACTAGAAACATTGATTAAAAGCCATGTGCTGTTTACTTCTCCAGTCAATAAACAACCCGTATTTCCAGGCAATGGATTTGGGTTTGTTTGTGGATTTGAAACGGTAGAAAAACTTGTAAATTCTTCTACACTTCCAAAACCAGATGGGGAGATGTTAAAAGAAGGGTTTGAACATGCATCAGTGCTGTTGGTACAATCGCCCCATTGAGCGTGAAATACAGTAGAGATTAGTGTGATGAACAAGGTGGTAATTAGTTTATTCATCACATTCGATTTTAAGATCTATTATCTTGTCAACTCCATGAATACCTTCTCTTATACATTTATATTCAACCTTTAACAAATCCATCCATTTTAAAATAATGGTAAGATCTATGTTTGAATTGGTCTTATAAAGAATTAAATATTTTTTTGAAATAACATCTGCTCTAGATATTGTAACTCCAGCTTTATTTCGTATGAAATTATCAATTTCAACTGCTTTTGCCCTTTGATCAACATTGGTCATTATAAACTGACAAAACTTAGTTTCTTGGGCATTGAAATTTAAAAAACAAAAGCATAAAATTATGGCGATACAAATCCTCATTACAACACAATAATAAAGTAAATATTTATTAATACAATAGTATCCTTAAGACGAATCGTAAAATATAATAGTTGCTTAAAATTATCTAACAACGGTTACGTGTCCAATGTACTCATGGGGTTGCTGTTTATTGTCCCATGTTCTAATGATCCATGCATAGGCATCAATATTAACAAGTCTACCTTTATATGTTCCATCCCAACCAACACTAGGATTATATGATTCGAAAATAAGCTCCCCCCATCTGTTAAACACATAAAACTCATAATGATCTCTATCAATTCCAATGCCTACTGGAAAAAAGATATCATTTTTACCATCTCCATTTGGAGTAAACGCAGAGGGGGTAAATAAAATATAATCACCATTAACTGTTAATGTTTCTTGATGAGAATCAGAGCAGCCATTGTTGTCTGTTATGATTAGTGTAATTGTAAAAGTTCCTGTGTCACTATATAAATGTGTTGGATCAGTCATTAATCCACTATTTATGCTGTCATTGAGTATGTCATTGATTGTTCCACTTGCAGAAGTGTTGTCTCCAAAGTCCCAAGAATAATCATATCCTCCATTAGATCCATCAATAAAGTCAACTGAAGGATTTAAAATAGTTGTTTGATATGTACTAGGGTTGAAATAAGCAGTTGGATTATCAAATACTTCAATCATATTGTCCACATAAAGTTCAGTAAAACATCCCGTACTAGAATTGGTTATTGTTGCACATATATCATATATACCTCCATTATTAAATGAATGATTTAATGTGTTACTTGTTCCTGAATAATCAACAATACCATTACATTCAATATCAAAGTCAAAATAATCTCCAATATCAGAATTTATAATCAACTGGGTGTTTAATGGAGCGCAATCAATAGAGTCAGTTGCAATTATCAGTCCTTGAGGATTAGGGTTCAAGCCGATTTGGGTAGAGTCAGTAACTTCAATAGAGCATCCATCTGACAAGGTAACATAATACCATGTTGGCGTTGTAGGAGCAACAAATATTGTTGATGAGTCGCCTGATTCAACAGAGACGAGAGTGTTGTTGAATTGATCAGTCCAGCTAAAGATATAAGGATTTCCATTACCACCATAACCGAAAGCATTTACATCTATGGTTCCTCCGCTACAAATATTCATACTAGGAGTGATGTCCATAGAAAGAGGAGGAGTAACGGTAATGGTAACACAAGCATTAGTAGATAGACAGCCATTGGCATCGGTAACAGTAAAGCAATAATCAGTTGTTGTCAAAGGGTTTACTGTATTCGGTCCTGGCCCTAGTAAATTAGGGTTGAGCCAGTGGATGGTGTAAGGAGCCGTACCACCTTGACCGCTAGCCCAAACTTGTGTAGAGTCTCCGTAACAAATAGTAGAAGCAAGACCGGGGACCGCATTTAGCGGGCTAGGTTCAGTAACATTAATACAATTAGATGTCACACATCCATTGGCATCAGTAACTGTGACACAATATGTGTTGGCGGTAAGTGCTACAGCTGTAGATACTTGTTGTTGAGCAGGGTCGTCCCATAAGTAGCTGTAAGGGCCAACACCTCCTGACACAATAACATTGGCAGTTCCATTATTGAGACCACTGCATAAAGGACTTGTAAAGCTCATTTGATCGATTACAGGCATTCCCTGGTCAATGATCAGTCCTGATACAGTATTGGAGCATCCATTGGCATCGGAGACTTCAACTTGGATGTTTCCAGGGCAAAGCCCACTGTTAATAGGGCCATTTGGTGTATTTCCAATACCAAACCAGTTGTAATTAAATGATCCAGTTCCTCCAAAAGCTTGAACACTAGCATCGCCATTACATAGGTTACATGTAGCATCGTTAGAGTTTAGAATCAAGCTGATTGAATCAGGTTGAGTAATGGTAAGTGTAAGTGAATCTTGACAAGAGTTGGCGTCATTGACAATAACTGTGTAATTTCCATCACAGATATTACTGTTCAATGAGCTAGAGTTGCCATTGCTCCAGCTGTATAAGTAGGGTGCGGTTCCACCAGTTGTAAAGACTTCAGCACCACCGTCACATAGTTCATAACATGAGGTGTTGCTAATATTAACAATGCTAACAGATAACGCTATAGGTTCACTAATAATTACTGTACTTTGTGCAAAGCAATTGTTGTCGTCAGTAACAGTGACAGTATAGGTGCCGGCACATAATCCTACAGCTGTTGAAGAGTCTTGTACATTTGGATCATTCCAGCTATAAGTATAGTCAGTAGCTATAGTTCCTCCAACTGTATTTACTGTTGCATCACCATCACATTCTTGATTACACGACACATTGTTAAAATTAAATATGGAGGATAACATTGGATTGGGTTCATTGATACAAACTGTTTCAGAGGATATGCATCCAGCATTATCAGTAGCTTGGAGCGTATAACAGCCGCCATCTAAATTAGACATTACAGTAAGCCCAGCTCCTTGAGACATGGTATTTCCTTGGTCATCGAACCATACCATTGTAGAAGCGCCAGTACCACCACTTACACTAAATTCTATCATTCCGTTTTGATATCCAAAACAAGTAAGATCAGAAGAGTTGACAGCAGTTACAATTGGTCCTGCAATATCATTGATGCAGATAACACTGTCAATAGAACATCCATTGGCATCAAGGATGGTTCCAGTATAGCAGTTACTAAGCAGGTTAAAAGCGCAGGCAGAAGTTTGATTGAATGGATCATTCCACTGATAAGTAAAAGGAGCAGTACCACCTACAGGAGTGATGCAGGCCTGCCCATTTGCTTGACTGCAATTAGCATCAGTTGTACTTACATTCATTGTAAGCTGTGTAGGTTGAGTAATAATCACTGTTTCAGTTATGGAGCAATTATTGGCATCGGTTACAATACAGTTATAGGTTCCTGCACATAGATTCGTAACATTGTTGGTGTTTGTAAAATTAGGATCATCCCATTGGAAGGAGTAAGGTCCTGTTCCGCCTGATACTGATACAGAAGCTTCTCCTTGGCAGACTTCAAAACAAGCAAGATCAACAGTAGAGCTGCTAACAGCAAGAGGGTTGGGTTCTATTATATTAATGATTGAAGTAGAGCTACAATTGTTATTATCTGTAACAATTACATCATAGGTTCCTGCACATAATGATGAAGCAGTTTGATTAGTTCCAGCATTGTTATTCCATTGGTAAGTATACCCAGGAGATCCACCTTGAACATCCACTTGAGCAAAACCATCACATGTATTGTTGCAGCTAACATTGCTGAAGAAAGTAATTGAAGATGTCAGCAGTGTAGGTTCTGTAATAATGGCTTGAGCAGTATTAAAACAGCCATTGGCATCTGTAATGGTAACGTTGTAGGTTCCAGGACATAGACCCGATGCGGTTTGTGTGGTCTGAGAACCTGCATTGGCATCCCATATATAATTAAAAGGAATGTTACCTGTAAGTCCACTTGCAGTAGCGGTTCCATCACATGCTCCGTTACAAAGCACATTAGTAATAATAGTAGACCCTGTAACTTGTACCGGGTTATTAAGTGTATAATTAACAATGATTACACATCCATTGGCGTCTGTAACAATAAGGGTATAATTACCAGCACACATTGAAGAGATACTATCGTTGTTAACTCCTAACGAGTTGTTAGCATTATCCCTCCAGTCGTAGGAATAAGGAAGAGTTCCACCTATAATATTCACCCACATTTGGCCATCACAATATCCGAAGCAAGATGGATCGACACTATTATTAATATATTGTAATTCATCAGGTTCTTCAACAGTAACCGAAGTAGAGGCATTACATCCTACATCGTCAGTAATGGTTACAGTATAGGTTCCTGCACAAAGGTTAGATGCAGTTGGAGTAGTTTGATTACCTGTGTTGGCATCCCAGAGTACAGTAAAGAAGTTTCCTGTTCCACCGGTCATATCAACTGTAGCACTACCATCACAATTACCATAGCAAGAGGTGCTGTCTGAAGATATAATAGTAGCGACAGGACCATTCAGGTCGGAGATTTCTACTACAATGGATTCAATACAATTATTGTCATCAGTTACTTGAACTAAGTAAGATCCAGCTATTAATCCAGTGTTACAGCTATTGGTGCTTCCATCTGGCCATAGGTAAGTATAAGGTCCTGTTCCACCACTTGCAAGTACACATCCCTGTCCATTGGCCTGTCCACAATTAGCATCAGTTACTGTTGAGTCAAGTATTAGTAATGGCGGTTCATTGACAGTAGTTTGCGTGGTTTGCGTACAACCATTAGCATCGGTAACAACTACATTGTAGGTGCCTGCACATAATCCGTTAGCAGTTAATGTAATCTGTAATAAAGGATCATCCCACTGATAACTGTAAATTCCTGTACCACCAGTTGCATTCACAGTTGTACTTCCATTACAATCACTTTTACAATTCGCATCGGAAGAAGAGGCTGAAAGAACAATAATCGGTGGTTCATTAATTGATATCGTATCGCTTATAGAAATACAAGAATTAATATCAGTCACTATACAATAGTAATCGCCTATACATAAATTAACAGCAGTAGTAGAGTCTTGTCCGATGCTTACACCGGTTGAAGTGAACCATTCATAAGTGTATGGAGCCGTACCTGACCCACCCATTGATAGGGTAGCGGTACCATCACAGGACCCAAAGCAGAGCGTATTGGTTGTGCTAGAGATAGTAGCTGTTCCTGGAGGGATATTGCCTACAGTAGCAGTAGTATTAGCGATACATCCATCGGCATCAGTGATAGTTATGTCATATGTTCCTGGATTAAGGTTGGAAGCTGTACTATTGGTCTGGCTAGTAGGTGTCCATAGGTAGCTGATTGGAGTAACACCACCACTTATAAGGTTGACAGAAGCAGACCCTGAAGGAGTATTGCAATAAGCATCAACAGAGTTTGTAGAGAGCTGTATTTGTAGTGGTTCTCCAATGGAAGCAGGTACATCTAGTGTGCAGCCATTATTATCTGTTATGGTGACATTGTAGGCTCCAGGGCATAGATTGGATGCAGTTGCAGAGTTTTGATTGGAGGGGTCATTCCATAAGTAGGTATAAGGTCCAGTTCCTGAAGAAGCTGTAACAGTTGTGGTTCCATCACAGTCACCAAAACAGGTAACATCAGTTGAAGAAGAAATCACACCATTAAGTGCGTTAGGTTCATTGATAGTAATACTTATGGTGGCTTGACATCCGTTTGCATCAATCATTTCTCCTGTGTAGATTCCTGCACATAAGTTTAAGGCACTTGCTGTAGTTTGGTTTATGGGCTGGTTGTTTTGATCATACCAATTGTATTGAACAGGTGGAGCACCGCCAAAAACTTGAATTTGTGCAAACCCATCACATCCATTAAAACAAGACACATCCGTTTGAGTTAATATGGAGACTGATGGAGCACCAAGATCAAATACACATACATTTACTGTATCTGTACATCCATTACCTTGTGTAATGACTACATCATAACACCCTGCAAACAGATTAGAAGCAGTAGCGGTTGTTTGTGATCCTGCATTAGCATCCCATTGGTAGCTGTATGGTGGTGTTCCAGATACTATGCTAACAGTTGCGCTACCATCATTTTGATTACAATTAGATCCACTACTAGAACTAGTAACTACAAGTGGATTGGGTTCAGTAACGGTTGAAGATTCATTTATTGTGCAACCATTTGCATCAGTAACGATTACATCATAGGTTCCAGTGCATAGATTTGAGATAGAAACACTAGTGCTTAATGCTGTATTGTTCCACAAGTAAGTATAAGGAGGAACTCCTCCGGAAGGACTTGCAGTAGCTGTTCCATCACAAAAGCCATTGCAAGTTACATCATTAAAGGTGTTGGTGTTCACTAAAGCAGCAGGTTCTGTTAAAGTAACGGTGAATGTGGCAACACAACCATTGGCATCAGTTACATCAACATTATAGCTACCTGCACATAGATTAATAGCAATAGGAGTATTTTGATTTCCTGCATTGGCATCCCATAGATAGGTGTATGGAGGAGTTCCTCCTGAAGGAGTTACTTCTGCAGAGCCGTCACATGCCCCATTACAAGAGATGTCTTGTCCGTTATAATTAGCTATTATAGCAGTAGTTGCAGAGATGTTAGTTGGTTCATTGATGGTATAGATAGAACTAGTAGCAGTGATACCATTATCATCAGTTACTTCAATATAATAATCACCAGCACAAAGGTTAGATGCTGTAATAGATGTTTGGCCAATTGCATTACCACTTGGGCTGGAGAACCATTGATAGGTATATGGAGGTATCCCACCAGTTACTGTAGCTGTTGCATTCCCTTCACAAGACCCATTACATAGGGCATTATTTCCATTTAGTGTAATAACAATAGCATTGGGTTCTGTAATAGTAATACAGAGTGTGTCAGGACACCCATTGTCATCAACAACCACAACCCCATAGTCACCTGCACATAATCCATTTACATTTGTTCCTGATAATGTACCATTAGGATTGGTTAAAGTACAATCATCAAACCATGAATAAGAATAGGGTGAAGAACCACCTGTTGTAGAGATACTGGCTTGTCCGTCACAAATTCCTGCACCTGAGGTGCTCAATGCAGATAGCTGTGTTAAATTAACTACAGCAGGTTCACTGATAGTTACATTAACACTTGAAGCACATCCGTTAATATCAGTTACATCTACCGTGTATGTTCCAGCACACAATCCACTTACAGAGGAAGTTCCTTGGCCTGCTCCAGGAGCAGGAGACCATAAGAAAGTATAATTGGGAGATCCTCCACCTACAATAACATTTGCAGAGCCATTACAATCACTATTACACAGCACATTGGTAAATCCATCTATTTGAGCAATAGGTCCAGAAAGGTCAGAGACATTGGCTACGCCACTACCCTGGCAACCAAGGTCATCGGTGACAGTTACAAAATAAGTTCCTGCGCTTACTGCAGTTGTATTGGTTACCGGATTTCCTGAGGCATCAGTCCATACTTCAGATACATAAACACCACTACCCCCAGTTGTACTTACAACACTGATTACACCATCTGCTTGACCACAATTGGCATCAATTACTGATGTGGTTACTACAATGTCATTAGGTTCAGTAATGGTTATATTACTGTCGAAGGTACACCCATTGGCGTCAGTAACTTGTACATAATAGGTTCCTGCGCTGAGTCCTGGGATAGTAGCTCCAGTTCCAATTCCTGAAGTAAGAGCAGCATTATCGAACCATTCAAAAGTATAGCTTCCAGCACCACCGCTAGCAGTAGCAGTAACTTCTCCATCACTTCCTCCAAAACAGGTAACATTGGTTCCTGAAGGAGATAAGGAAAGTTGAGTAGGTTCGTTGATAGTTACACTTAAAGTGATAATACAGCCTACAGCATCAGTAACAGTTAGGTCATATGTTCCAACCATTAATCCTGTAATGTCTTCTGATGATGAAGTGAATCCAGAAGGACCAGTCCAGTTATAATTGAAAGGAGAAGTTCCGCCAGTAATTGTTGCATCAATGCTTCCATTGTTACCTCCAAAACATAATACATCTGTTTGAGTATGGCTGATGGTGCCTCCACCAGCATCTGTAATAGTAGCACTAATTGTTTGCGTACAATTATTAGCATCAGTAACAATGACATTGTACACAGCTGCTGCAAGACCAGTTACATTAGCGGTAGTAGAAGCACTAGGGTCATCCCACAAGTAGGTATATCCAGGTGTTCCACCTGTAGAAGATACAGACACTTCACCATCTGTCTGTCCGCAATTGGAATTTACTGAGGAAGGAGTAAGAGCAATGACAGTAGGTTCATTAGGGGTTAAATGTTTCATTGATAAAACATCCATTATCATCTGTTATAGTTGCTGTATAAGTTTGAGGAGCTAATCCTGTAACTGAAGCAGTTCCTTGACCTGTCCCAGGAGCAGGAGACCAGTTGTAAGTTAGCGTTCCTGTTCCTCCTGAGGCAGTAACTGTTGCAGTGCCATCACTACCACCATTACAGCTAACACCTGTTCCAGAAATTGAAGAAGCAATAGCAGGAGGATCATTTAATGTAATACTAACAGTAAAAGGACAATTGTTATCATCTGTAATATCTAATGTGTAGGTTCCAGTGCCTAATACTCCGATAAGATCTTCTGCTGTTGGCCCATGTTGCCAGACCGTTGTGTAGGGTGCAGTACCTCCAGATATTGTAACATCAGTAGATCCATTAGTAGATCCATTACACAATGGGTCAGTTCCTGTAGCAGTAGCTGTAAGCGCAATAGGTTCATTAATGGTAACAGCAACTGGGAATGTACATCCATTAGCATCAGTAACGGTAACCGAATAAGGTCCAGCTGCAAGGCCTGTAAAGTCGCCAGTAGCTTGTGGGCCATTACCAATGTCATAGGTATAAGGGGCAGTACTACCAGAACCAGTAACAGATACAGATCCTGTAGCATTGCCAAAGCAATCCACATCGGTTTGGGAGTCAACAATAGCTGTTAATCCGCTTAGATCAGCAATGGATACATTGATGGTAGTTTGACAACCATTGTCGTCTTGGATAAGGATGTTATAAGTGCCAGCATTTAACCCAGAAAATATACCAGAATTTTGAAAGCTAAATCCATTGTTGTCAGAATACTGATAAGGAGCTGTGCCATCAACACCAGTTACTTCAAAAGCTCCATTAGATTGACCACATGTGGCATCTGAAATAGATACTATATTTGATGATAGTATAGTAGGTTCAGTGATATTACCAGAGATAGTAGAAGTACATCCATTAGCATCAGTTACGGTGTAGGAGTAAGGTCCTGCACTAACAGTAAAAGTTCCATCTCCAGAATATGGAGGTGTTCCCCCAGTAGCAGAAACGACAATGGTTGTAGTACCACCGAAGCAATCGATAGTTCCAGGAGCATCGG
>JBJKXU010000036.1:0-25307 GCA_045561415.1 Parvicellaceae bacterium | reverse complement strand
ATTCCTGTTTACGACTTGCTGAACAACAATTTATCGGAAACTATTGAAAACACAATAAGTAAAAATGAAATAATTATTTACCCTAATCCAGTAAACAAAAACAGCTTACTAACCATAAAAAGCACAGCTAAAGGGGAATTTACCATATCCGATTTGTCAGGTAAAATTATTAAGCAAATAACAATATCAAATGGAATTAACACTATTCCAACAAACAAATTAGAATCAGGTGTTTATCTAATGAAATGGAATGCAAACGGAAGATTAAAAACAAAAAAACTAATTGTAAAATAATAACAGCTCCTATCTAAATGAAAGCCTATTTCTACTCTTAAGTTAATTTCCTTGGAAATAGGCATTCATGTTTTGGCTAAAACTTTCATGGCGATTCTCACAAAATTTATCCAATCTTTTCAAAGCTCTTTTGTAGTCTTTTAATCCATGATCTGGATTCCAACGCCTATAATGCTCTTGAATTACGGGGTCAAAAAGAAGCTTGTAAGAAGCTAATTTTTCTTTTAAAACTTTTTCAGATAAATCATTTTCAAATAAATAGACTACTCTTTCTCTGAATGAAGCTTGAAAATCTGGATGATTCAAAAGGTAGGTAGCCAAGACACCGCCTAATAAAGGGGATCTATCTTTGGTGGCAAATTCAAACATATTCATACTGGGATTTCCTACAGCTGCGTCCATATCAATTAACACAGCTCTCCATTCACCACTCTTTTTAGTTTTTTTCCAAAAGAATGTGTTATTACATGGCCAATCCGTATTTTGAAAAAACAATTCAACAATTAACCAATCAGTTAAAGATTTCATCTTAAATGCTTTTTTAATTTTTTTATAATCAACAGCAGAGTCCGCCTTCAGCAACTTTAAAAGCTCATTAAGATCTCCAAAAGAGTTTGTTTTATTAGAGTAGCCTTTATCATCGCCATCGATAATTTTCTTGAGTTTCAGCTGGTGTTTTGCTGAAATAGCATTTAAATCCATTCGCTCTCTTAGCCCATGAATACCCCAATACTCATTATTTAAAAAAACTTTAACAGGACGATATGCCATTACATCCAGGTTTAAATTCTTACAAATATCAGAGATCCACCCATCAACAAATAGCTCTGTATCCCAACCAGAATAAGAAGACCTTAAAATGAATTTATCCAAAGAATGATCTAAACCCAATAGTTGAGGCAATTTCGAGTTGGCAGTGTCAAGATAAAACCTTAAACTCTTTTGAGGGGCAACAGGTGTAATTAATCCATGAATTCTAAACAACAAACTATCGCTTAAGTATAGCTTAGCAGTGTCAAAAATTTCGATCCATGAAAGCTGCTTTCTTTTTTTAAATAAATAATAATTACCAGAATTATATTCATCATCGGTTTTAAAGCTATTTCCAGGAACATAGCAGCCAGAATCTGCACTAAAAAGATATTGATTATCCACTTGCAGGTTAACAACAGGGAGGAAATCTTTACGCTGAGCACCCAAAACAAACCGTTGGGTAAGGGAAGCCAACAACCGCCCTTTAGTATCATAAGAATAAACTTGAACCTTATGAAAAGAAGACAACCCTTTTTTAGGAGCTAACCAACTGTGCTTATAGTTAGTATTGTTTTCTCCTGCAGTAGGAATAAAGCTTATGGTGTTCTTTTTATTACCAATGATTAAACCAACAGTATCATTATAAACGGAAACAGAATCTCCATTGTAGAATACGATTAAACGATGTGCATTTTTAGAAATAAATTCCAGCCTAAGCGATTCATTTTTATAGGTTCCTGAATCAAAAGAAGACGCAATAGTTGAAGGTTCTGAAAAAATTGAAGACCATTTTGAAATTTCAATATCTGAAAAATCACAAGCAGCTAAAGACAGTATTAATGTATAAATAGTTAATTTAGAAATGATTTTACTCATTGGAATTCTTGAAACTAAAATTAGTAGATACAAATCTAACAAATATGACCTTTAAGCATCCCTTTTAGAGCTACAATAAACAAAACCCACAGCAAATGCTCTCCAAAGAAGAATCTATTCAATATAGCCGACAAATTCAACTAAAAGAAGTTGGAAATAAAGGTCAAGAATTGCTAAAAGCAAGTAAGGTTTTAGTTGTTGGTGCTGGTGGATTGGGATGCCCTGTACTAATTCACTTAACAACTTGCGGTGTTGGAAACATTACGATAATTGATGATGACCTAGTTAGCCTAAGTAACCTACCCAGGCAAACGCTATACGACCACTCATCAATAGGAAAACCCAAAACAGAACAAGCAATAAAGAAGTTAAAATTACTTAATCCATCTACCACAATTAAAGGGATTAATGCAAAACTAAACGCCTCAAATGCATCAGAAATAATAAAAAGTGTTGAGCTAGTAATAGATTGTACAGACAACTTATCTGCTAGATATTTAATAAACGATGCTTGCGTACTACACAATAAACCGTTTATATATGGAGGTGTTTTTAAGCACGAAGGGCAAATAGCAGTTTTTAATTATAAAGGAAGTGCCACCTACAGGTGCTTATTTGAAAAACAAACACTAGAAACCACAAACTGTGAAAACTCAGGTGTAATGGGCTTTTTACCCACAATAATAGGGGCCTATCAAGCCAATGAAGCCCTTAAAGTTTTAGTAGGATACGGACAAGTTCTTAAAAACAAGCTACTAATAATTAACTCCCTTAACGTCCAAACCAATATCATCGAATTTAGCAGAATAAATCACCCACGCTACAAACAACTAAGTGCTAATAATTTGAATGCCTCAATAACTGAAACCATGCATTGTGAAAATCAATTGAGCCATGAAATAGATCATTCAACATTTATCAAACTGCTTAATGAAGACATTCAACTCATTGATGTAAGAGAGCCCAACGAGCAGCCAAAATTCAATCCCCCTAACACCATTAACATTCCAGCAAAATTAATTTTAAAAAGCATAGATAAGATTGAAAGAAACAAGAGAGTGATTCTATTTTGCAACAGTGGGAAAAGAAGTAAAAATGCCTTATTAGCGTTAAAATCAAATTCATATTTTAACAACATTATGAGCTTAAAAAATGGAATCTCAGCTCTAGAGCATGAAAAAATTAAATAGCATGGAAGCCATAGAAAATAATATAAAAAATTGCTTTATTAATGGACCAATTGACTCTTCATTTATTGGAGAGTCGATAAAGAAACATCAGCTTAAAACAAACATTGGTGCTCACCAAATTTTTCTTGGTCAAGTAAGAGCCGATAAAATTAAAAACAAGGAAGTTACAGCAATTGAATATTCTGCTCATCAGCAAATGAGCAACCAAATTTTACATGAAATAAAAGAAAATACTTTTAACAAATTTGACTTAATATCCGTGCACATTTACCATAGCTTAGGGATTGTGAAAAAAGGAGAAATTTGTCTTTTTGTTTTCGCGTCATCTGCTCATCGCAAAAATGCGCAAAAAGCCATTGAATTTTTAGTAGAACAAATAAAAAGCAAAACTCCAATTTTTGGCAAAGAACATTTCAATGACCAAACCCACCAATGGAAAGTAAACAAGTAAATTTATGATTGACATCACCCACAAATCAACCACACTTAGAGCAGCTACAGCACAAGCCATTGTTAAAGTTAGTAAATCATCAACTATTGAGGCCATTAAAAATAATGAAGTACCAAAAGGAAATGTGCTTGAAATGGCAAAAACAGCTGGGCTTTTTGGTGTCAAAAAAACTGCTGAATTAATCCCAGATTGTCACCCGATGCCCATTGAGTTCACTGGAATAGATTATGAAATAAACCAGCTAGAAATTAAAATACTGGTATCTGTTAAAACGATTTACAGAACAGGCGTTGAAGTAGAGGCTATGCACGGAGCTAGCATTGTAGCACTTACCCTTTATGACATGCTAAAACCAATCGACAAAGCGATTGAAATCAATCAAATTAAGTTAATTGAAAAAACAGGTGGGAAATCCGACTTTAAAGATGCTTTTAAAACCCCTTTAAAAGCTGCAGTTATTGTTTGTTCAGACACCATTTCCGCTGGAAAAAAGAAAGATTATGCAGGAAAAACTATTTCAGAAAAACTCAAAAACAGTTCTGTTGAAATAATAGACTATTTAGTTATCCCAGACAATGTTGAAGAAATACAGCACGTATTAAATAAACACGCCTCTCTTTCAACAGACTTACTAATTTACACAGGAGGCACAGGCTTATCCCCAAAAGACTTTACTCCAGAGGCCATTAGACCGCTGTTAGATCAAGAAATTCCAGGAATTGTTGAAGCCACAAGAAATTATGGACAAGCTAGAACCCCTTACGCCATGCTTTCAAGAAGTATTGCTGGAATAAAAAACAAAACACTAGTTTTAGCGCTTCCAGGATCAACAAGAGGCGCTGGAGAATCAATGGATGCTCTTTTCCCATCGCTTTTACACATTTTTAGAATAATGAAAGGTTCAAAACATTGATTTGATTACTAATAAACCATACATATCGGATAAATTTGGGAGAAAGCACGATTACCTGAGAATTTCTTTAACTGACAAATGCAATTTAAGGTGCTTTTACTGTATGCCAGAAGAAGGGATTGTGTTAAGAGAGAAAGCTGCTTTTATGACAGCAGAAGAGCTCATATCAATTGCTAAAGTATTTGTTGATTTAGGGGTAAGAAAGATAAGACTGACTGGGGGCGAACCGCTTGTTAAAAAAAATGTTGGTCTTGTCATTAATGAACTTGGAAAGCTTCCAATTGAGCTCGCAATTACCACCAACGCTATTCTAGTAGATAGACACATTTCCGACTTAAAACAAGCGGGAGTTCAAAACATAAACGTGAGTCTTGATTCTCTAAAACCAGAGCGATTTAATTCAATCACTAAAAGAGATTATTTTTCACAAGTAATGAACAACATTAAACTCCTATTAGATGAGGGGTTCAATTTAAAAATAAATGTTGTGCTTATAAAGGGCGTAAATGATGATGAAATAATTGATTTCATCAAATGGACAACAGCTCTGCCTATTCACGTTCGATTTATTGAGTTCATGCCTTTTGACGGCAACAAATGGAGCTGGGACAAAACTGTAACATTCCAACAAATATTAAGTCTAGCAGAAAAAGAAATTGGCAAATCGAATTTTCATAAAATTAATGACCTTCCTAATGACACTACAAGAAGTTTTAAAATTAATGATGCAAAAGGTAGTTTTGGAATAATCAGCTCAATAACCAATCCATTTTGTGATTCTTGCAATAGGATACGGATTACTGCAGATGGCAAAATCAAGAACTGCTTATTTTCAAACAAAGAACTAGATCTGCTTTCAGCATTTAGAAAAAATAAACCTTTACATCCTTTAATTCTCCAATCGATTGAAAATAAAAAAGCACAGCACGCTGGAATAGCATCATTTAAAACAACAGATGCAGAAGAACTAAAAAATCGTTCTATGATTGCTATTGGTGGTTAATAATTACTTTGCCAATGACAACCTGTAGACAACCATTGTTAGAATTCCAAACAAGCAGGAAGCTAGAACAAGGTGCGCGGTTCTTGCCAAACCAGGAAGGTCAGCATGAGCCAACAAAACACCAGAAATGAGCTCAACAGCAAGCAACCCATAAATCCACCTTAGGGTAAGGTATTTGTTATTTTTCTCATTATAAATTGCCAAAACTGTCAATAGAGCAAGTACTAGCCATGAGAAACTTCTATGAATAAAAAAGGAAATACCTAACAAAGTACTCCAGCTTTCTCTTCCGTATCCGCTTTTTGTTAATTCATCAATGTATTCTCTAACTTGGGTACCCAGAAACATTTGATAAATGGTAATTAAGAAACAAGACCATATAAGAGCAACAATCCATTTTGGAAATTTCAATTTTTTTTGCTGGGAGGGACTTACTAGGTAAATAATGTAGAGCTGCAATCCAATAATAACAAGAGCTAAAAACAAGTGAACACTTATGGTCCAAGGAACAAGGTTTGAAGCAACAACAATAGAACCAAACCAAGCTTGAAAAACCAGCAAAACAAGGTTTAAAAAACTAATGATAATCAAGCGTTTATCTCTGTAAAAAAACAAAATCCAACAAAAAACTAAAAGAATAGCATTACCTGCTAAAAACCCCGCAAGCCGGTTTATATATTCAGTCCAAGTTTTTTTCGCATTAAAAGGCTCTTCTTTAAGTAAATCTGGATCCTCATTAATGTTTTTAGCTGTTTCAGTAAAAGAAAGTGCATTTAAAAATGAGGTGAATTTTTTAATTTTTTTAATCCTTTTCTCCTTGAAAACTTCCTTATAATCATCAGGTAACTGGTCAATTTGTGTCGGAGGCACCCACTGACCGAAACATTTAGGCCAATCGGGACAACCCATGCCACTTCCAGTTATCCGAACAAAACTTCCAGCTATAACAACTAAAAATATTAAGACAACTGTAATCCAAGAAAATGACACAAATTTTTTAGAAAAAACCATAGCTAAAGGTACATATTGGTAGTGACAAAAAAATTCTTGTAGAATATTTTTATTGGTCTTTTTTAAACCCTTTTTTTAAGTCCACCTTTTTGTGACTGTGAAACATCTTTTTATTTTCCTTACCTGCTCTAAGCTTCTTTTGTTCTTCAAGAGGCAGCTTAGTAATTTGAACACATTCTGGAGAGCAACAGCCATTGTATTTCTTCATACAACGATCACATTGAATAAAAAGTAAATTACATTGTAAGTTTTTACAGTTAGTATGCACATCACAAGGCTCATCACATTGATGACAATTGCTTATCACATCTTCAGAGACTTTTTCTGAGATACGGTCATCAAAAACAAAGTTTTTTCCAACAAAAAGGTTTTCTAAATCTTCCTGCTCTACTTGATGGGCATAATCTATAATTCCTCCATGCAATTGATTTACATCTTCAAAACCATGGTGCTTTAAAAAAGACGATGTTTTCTCACATCTTATTCCACCTGTACAATACAATAAAACCTTCTTTTTTTCTTTTCCTTTTAAAAGGTCTTTTACCATAGGAAGTTCTTCTTTAAAAGTTTCAGAATCTGGACAAATAGCGTTTTTAAAATGTCCTATTTCACTTTCATAGTGATTGCGCATATCAACTACCACTGCACCATCATTCAAAGCCTCGTTCCATTGTCTAGCATTTAAATGCTTTCCGACATTAGTAACATCATAATCATCAACACTTAAACCATCTGCTACAATTTGCTTTCTAACCTTTATAGTTAACTTATAGAATGAACCCGAACCTTTTTCCTCAATAGCCTCTTTAAATGGGATTCCCTTAAAATTTGAATAAGAATGTACATGGTCTACAAATTTATCCCAATGGTGCTCTGGAACATTAAGCTGAGCATTGATACCCTCCTTAGCCAAATATATTCTTCCTAAAACTCCTAACTCAGACCAAGAAATAAACAGTTCATCTCTAAGGGACACAGGATCAGCTAAAAGCGTATATCTATAAAAAGAAACTGTTTTCCTTTTAAAGTCTTCCTTAGCTAGCAGTTTTTCTGCATACTCCCTGTTATATTTATTGAACAGGAATTTAGGTGTTTTTTTCTCTTTCATTACTCGGCTACAAAATTACAAAAACCTCTTTATATATAAACATCACTCAAACACTGAAAATAATGTAACAAGAATAAAAACAGCTTATGGATAGATAATTTAGCTTATATTTAATTTACATGAAAAAAACAATACTAAATTTAATTTTCGCCCCCCTATTATTCATTAGTTGTTATTGTACTGCACAACTTCAATCATTTACTCATGATGGAATAAACAGACAATATATTTATTATCAACCATCAAATATAACTCCTGGTGCCCCTCTAGTTGTTGTAATGCATGGGTACTCCGGAAGTGCTAATGGCATTAAAAACTATTGTGGGATGAATACAATAGCTGATATAAATGGCTTTGCTGTTTGTTACCCTCAAGGTACTTCAGATCAATGGTCCAATAAATTTTGGAATGTAGGGTATGATTTTCACCCCAATGAAACCGTAGATGATGTCGGCTTTATTGTCAGCTTAGTTCAACATCTTCAAGTTCAACATAATTTAAGTCCTCAGAACACCTTTACTACAGGAATGTCTAATGGAGGTGAAATGAGCTACATGCTGGCCTGTCAAGCACCTCAACACTTTTCAGCCATAGCAAGTGTTGCTGGAACTATGTTTGACTCTTACGGATCAACTTGTGGGGCAAATGCTATTCCTGTTATGGAAATTCATGGAACAAATGACGGAGTAAATCTTTGGGCTGGTGACTACAACAACTCAACAGGATGGGGGGTTTTTTATGACATAGATTCGATTATAGATTTTTGGTCTACTAACAACTCTTGCACTCAACTTTTGACAGAAAGTTTCCCTGACATCAACACAAATGACGGAAGCACAGTGGTAGCCGAAAAACACTTTAACTCAATAAATAACAATGAGGTCTGGCTGTATAAAGTAAATAATGGTGGTCACGATTGGCCAGGAGATTATGGAAACATGGACATCGATTCTAGCGAAGAAATTTGGGGTTTTTTCAGCAAATATATAACTGCCGTCACTTCTAATCAGGGAATAGAAACTCACAAACAAAAAACAATTTTATCTCACTCAGATCTAATTGGCAGAAAAGTAAAAGAAAATCATCAAGGTTTAGTTCTTAGGCTTTATAGTGATGGAAGCGTGGAAAAAATTATTAACATTTCCGATTATCATTAAAAGACTAAACAAAGTCTACGCTAATTTTAGTTTTAATAGATTGCACTATGTTTAGATTAATTACTTTATTACTGTTCAAACTCAATGGTTGGAAATTAATTTTTGACAATGAGATATTAAGTAGACATAAAAAATTCATTTTAATAGGTGCTCCTCATACCTCAAATTGGGATGCTATATATTTTATTGCAGCAACTAGAAAATCAAAATTAAAGCCCAATTTTCTAATAAAGAAAACCTGGACTAAATTCCCTTTTAACATTATTTTCAAACCTCTTGGAGCAATTGGTGTGGACAAAAAAAAGCCTAAAAAATCTTCTGGAATGATTAACTATATGGTCAACTTATTTAAAGAAAACAAGAAACTAATAATAGCCATATCTCCCGAGGGAACCAGAAGCAAAAACCCCAATTGGAAAACTGGGTTTTACCAAACAGCTCTTTTAGCAAAAGTTCCAATCGTACTGGGTTACCTTGACTACAGTAAAAAAGTAGCTGGAATTACTGAGGTCTTTTTACCTACAGGGGATGTGATCAAAGACTTGACGTTTATTAGTGATTTCTACAAGCAATTTTCTGGGAAAAATCATGAGCTTTTTGCTAGTTATGATCCATCATAATAGCCATTATTTTACTTTTCTATCTTGCTTGCTTACCCAATCAATAAATTTTTTCAATTGAACATTTTGCAACAGCTTTTCTTTGGAATAGTAATATAAAGCCAAATGCTTATGAGAAATCAATTTGTGAATCATCTTATGACAATCCCTACACACATTTATACCATAAGTATTCAAATTAAGCTGTGCATGTTTTTGCCTAATAAACTTAATTTTCTGACTTTTTTTTGGAATTAAGTGATGAAAAGTAAGCTCCACATTTCTACAACACAACTGGCAGGAATCTTCCACTTTAACAAAAATTATTAAACAAAAATATTTTAAAGTTTAACAAAATAACTTGCTGTTTAATCGATTTTTAGATTTAAGAGTGAAAAAAATCTACGTTGGAATAGATAGCTGTAAAGCAGGATGGAGCTCTGCTGTTTTAAAAGATGATAAGATAACCATTCATTTATTCTCTAGTATTAAAGATTTAATAGACAACTTAGGAGTTAATATAAAAGCATGGATTGACATACCTATTGGCTTAGGTTCAAGAAATAAACCAAGAGATGTTGATCAGCTTCTTAGAGATCAATTGCCATCCTTTAAACAATCAGTATTTAATTGCCCAACTAGAAAAGCTGTTTATGCCAACACCTATTTAGATAGTAAAAAAATAAACCAACAAGAAACAAACAAATCTTTATCAATTCAATCCTGGTTCATAACTCCTAAAATCAAAGATTTAGATTCATTTCTTATAAACAACCCAAGTCTAAGAACCTCATTTGAAGAAGCTCATCCCGAATTTTGCTTTTTCTTACTTAATAATAACACCAAACTTAATAACCCTAAACACACCCAAAAAGGAATTGACGAAAGAATTAAAATCTTAGAAAGATTCCAGCCAAACATAAGTAATGTCTATGATTCAGCACTAAAAAAATACTTAAGGAAAGATTTAAAAAAAGATGACATTGTTGATTCATTAGCACTACTTATAAGCTTGGTGCATAAAAAAGAAACCAAATACATCGTTTCAGAACACATCGCTGATCAAAAGAATATAACCATGAGAATTGTTTACCCAAAACTTAACCTATGATTGTTGATTTAACCTATTATAACAAAGAATTAAATGCTGAAATTGACTCCGTAATTGGGGAAAAATTCAACCTTATCGAACGAATGAAAATGAAAGGAATTGGTTCAAGAAGAATGATTATAGAAAATTTTAGTACTGAATTTAAACTTGCTAAAAGCAATTTCAATGATACTCAATATGCAAATATTGAATTACGCCCTAAGGGAATTATCGTTCACATAACCAAAGGAATAAACAACTATGGGTGGATTATCCCATTTTTTAGGTTATCCATCTTTAATACAAGTTTTTTAAGTATTCATTCAGAAGGAGCTTATTTGAATTTAAATAAATTAAAAAGTTTAAGGGAAAACAAAGACTTTATCCGTAAATTGATGGTCAACAAGTTAAAAACCACGAATTGATTTATGTATCCATATTTTAGACTTATTAAATTAATTATAAGAAGAACATTTTCAAAAAAAGAAAACCCTCAAGAAGTATCTAGCACATTAAAAATAAGAGTTTGGCCACACGATTTAGACCCTTTTATGGAGTTAAACAATGGAAGATATGTAACACTTTTAGATTTAGGTAGATTTGACTTTGTGCTTAAAGTCAAGCTTCAAAAACTACTTAAAAGAAAAAAATGGTCTCTTACCGTTGCTGGTACATATAACGAATACCGTCATAGAATTAGACCATTTCAACAGTTTGAACTCACCACTTCAATAATAGGCCATGATGAGCGATGGTTCTACTTTTTACAAAAAGCAAAAAGAAAGGGAAAAGTTCATTACAGCTCAGTAGTTAAAACAGCTTTCACTTCAAAAGATGGCTTAGTTCCTGTTGCAAAAGCTAAAAAAGAAATGAATTTAGAACAATTAGATATGCCCCTACCAAATTGGGTAATCCCTTTAACAAATCAAGAAATAATTAAAAGATAATTACTGCTTAACCACTCTAGAATTAAGCATCTTCCCGTTTACATTAGCTACCAAAAAGTAGGTTCCTTGAGAAAGACTCCCTAAGTTCATTTGACTTGAATTCGAAGTCATTACCAATCTACCAAAACAATCAAAAAGTTCAACATAA
Source organism: Parvicellaceae bacterium (assembly GCA_045561415.1). Taxonomy (GTDB): domain Bacteria; phylum Bacteroidota; class Bacteroidia; order Flavobacteriales_D; family Parvicellaceae. The sequence goes on along the minus strand of JBJKXU010000036.1, from coordinate 13,767 downwards.
ATAGCATGTATCATTTGACTTGAAGATAAATTAATGGTATTGTTTGTTGGATTAGGATAAACGTTAAATGACATTTCATTTTCATCAACATCTAAAAGTGAAGCTGAACAAGGAGTTGCACAAAATGTACTAAAAACTACTCCTGGATCAACGTTGTTTGACCAGTTAGCAGCAGCTAACAATTCATCATCAACATCTAGGCATTGCAAGTCTTTGTTACTTGAAGCTTCAAAGAATATAAAGTTAGCGTTGTTGCTATTTTTCACATTCAAGCATTTAAGACCATTGCTACTACAGTCTATTCCTCTTAAGTTAGTATTAACACTTACATCAATTTGAGTCATTCTATTGCTTGAGCAATTTAAAATTTCAAGCATACTATTTTTGGTAAAATCAGCGGTAGTTACAAAGTTTGAAGAAAAATTAAGATTAGAAACATTCACGTTATAAAAAAGATCAATTGTTGTTAATTGATTACTTGCGCAAGAAATACTTTCTAAATCTACATTAGCAGATAAGTCTAAATCAATCAATAAATTTTGTTCACATTGAAGGTTAGTTAATGATGAATTTGAAGATAAATCTAAACTAGTAATTACATTTTCATTGCAATGTAATATCTCTAAATTAATGTTAGAAGAAAGGTCAAGTCCATAAAGAATATTGTTAGAACAGTAAAGCTCTTCCAATAAAGTATTCTGTCTTACATCTACAGTAAGCAAAACATTACTTCCGCAATTAATAAATTTTAATGCTGAGTGATTGGAAAGATCTAAACTATTTAGTTGATTGCCATAACAATTCAACACCTCTAAATTAACATTGTCGTTAATTGGCAGACTTGTTAAATCATTATTCATGCAATTTAAATTCTCTAAAGAAATAAAGTCAGCTATTCCTGTGATATCAGAAATATTACTATTAGAAACATTCAACTGCTGGACATTAATTATATCTGCAGTTAATACACCTCCATCAAGCATATCGTCATAACCTAAATTAATAAGTTGTTGTTCAAAATTTGAATCAGGAATTCTTGTCATTTGAGAAAAAATAAATCCTGGAAATAAAACTAGAGCAATAATAACTTTTTTCATTCTTATAAATTTTTCGCGAAAGTAAATCATTTTAATAAACGAATTGATTTAATTTCAAAAAAGTTATCAATAATAAAATATTATGTTATTAAAAAGTTTTAAATTAAAACATAAAGTCATTAATAAACGTAAATTAGAAATAAAAGTTTGAAAAAATTACCTTGAAAAAGTGTAATGCCCTACTATTTGAGCACCAAAAAGAAAATCATCAATATTTTGCCCACCGCCTATATTATGAATAACCAAATGTCTTTTACCATCTTTTGATTTTTTATTAACAACAAGACCTATGTGATTAAGCACTCCATCACTTGACAAATTCCACCATATAATATCTCCAGGTTTATAATCCGAAGCATTGTCTGTTATAGGAAGAATCTTTCCATGCCGCTTAAAAAATGTAGCTAAATTTGGAACTCTACGATGATCGATGTTTTTATCAGGCTTTTTAATTCTTACATATGCTCCCCTATTTGCAATAACATCTTCATGCAGTTCTTTTTGCAGATCTATTCCTAAAACTCGATAAGCTCGAATAATTACATCTGTACAAACCCCTATTGATGATGAAACATCTCCATTTGGATAACCTATTGAATAATAAGATCCATCATATACAATTGCCGAATTTTCTATGGACTCACCGGCTATGGCTAATTTATTGTGGAATAAATCGGCTGATTGCTGACAAGTAGCAAAAATTGAAAATAAAATAAAGCTAAGACAGAGTATCCTTTTCATTCTAATATTATTTAGTTATAACCATATAATGCTAAAATATATTTTTGGAACATTATAGAGTTTTTAAATATTCATAAATTAATTTTAAATCAATTTTATGGAACTGTATATTGTTTTACATTCATCTTTAGTAATTTTATAAAACAATACGAAAAAAACCAATCACATAACTTATTAGACTTTTTAAAAAATAAGACACTAATAGATCACCTATTTTTTAATTATTACAAACAAAATGGAACTATTAATTATTGGAGTTACCGCACTTTTAGCATCACTACTTACTTTTTTTTCAGGATTTGGATTAGGAACATTACTAATGCCTGCTTTTGCTTTGTTTTTTGAAATTGAAATTGCCATTGCACTAACTGGAATAGTTCATCTTCTAAATAATTTGTTCAAAATTGTACTTGTTGGCAAAAAAATAAACTGGAAGATTGTATTGAAATTTGGAATTCCAGGCTTCATAGGAGCTCTAATAGGAGCAGCTTTATTAGTAAACTTCTCTTCATCGCAAGAAATTATAAACTACACACTTTTCGCTAAAAAGCTAACGGTCAAGCCAATAAATCTATGTATTTCATTTGTAATTTTCAGCTTTGCCGTTCTTGAGCTTTTACCAATGTATAAAAACCTAGCATTTAATAAAGATAAGCTAGTTGCTGGAGGCTTATTAAGCGGGTTTTTTGGGGGACTATCTGGACATCAAGGTGCACTGAGAAGCGCCTTCCTTATAAAGCTTAAACTAAGTAAAGAAAGCTTTATTGCAACTGGGGTAGTTATTGCTTGCATTATCGACTTCTCACGATTATCGCTATATTTTTCTCAATTAAAAAACATAACTTTTTACGATAACATACTAACGTTAATGACTGCAGTTTTTTGTGCATTTACTGGTGCTTATTTTGGAAAAAAGATGCTTAAAAAAATTACAATAAATATTGTTCACTACAGTGTAATTGTGATGCTAATGCTTCTTTCAATTGCCATGGCATTAGGACTCATTTAATTATACGACAAAAAAAAAGCTACTTTAAAAAGTAGCTTTTGAATTAAAATAGGTGTGTAATTAAGAACCACAACCAATACAGTCAAAATGTGAATCTGTTGGCTTCACGCCATTAACTTTCATTTCAAGATTATGAATTTTATCTCTGATCTCCATATCTTCCATCATGTTTCCCGTTAGCTTCCCTTTAAGATCTTCTATTTCTTGCTTTAATTGGTCTAGTTCATTCATATGTCGTGGATTAATTGATTTGTTAAAACGAACTTACGAAATAGCTACTAACCAACAGCAATGGCAGTTGTCTAATTATTAAAAATGTTTTCAACAATGGGTTTAAAAAAAAATCAGACCTTTTAACATCAAGAGCTTTTTCTTAGCAAACAAAGTAAATGATTATAAACAATACAATACATTTGCTCAAAGAAAATAAAGAGGTTTAAATAGATTAAAATCTATTAAACTAAAATACTAAAAAACTTAAACCAAAAATAAATTTTGGTTTTAATAGATGAGCAATAAAATTAATAGAATTATTATTTCAATTATTACCATTAGGGTAATGAAATGAGAAGGATATGCCCAACAAAACCAAAGCCCTTCTCCAAAAGAAGGGCTTTTTTTTAACTAAAAAAAAACTAAAAAATGTATCACACGCACAAAACAATAGTATTTCTTGATGGCAAATGGATATCAGCAGCAGAAGCCAACACCAGTCTATATGATCAAACTTTACATTACGGCAATGGAGTTTTTGAAGGCATAAGATCCTACAAAGCCGAAAGTGGCACTCATATATTCAAAGCTGAAGAACATTATGAAAGATTGCTGGCATCTGCAAAAAAAATGCACATCTCTATAGACTATAATGTAAGCGAACTTGTTAAAATCAGCTATGAATTGCTTGAAAAAAATAATTTGACCAATGCCTACCTAAGACCATTAATATCGCTAACTCCAAACATGGCCTTAACAAGTAATTCCACACCAAAAGTTTTTATTTGCGCATGGAAATGGGAGAAATATCTTGGAGAAAAACCACTAAACATAATGACCTCATCCTACACAAGACCTCACCCAAAATCTTGTCATGTAGAAGCTAAAACAGTTGGACATTACACCAATTCTATTTTAGCCACAACTGAAGCAAAATCAAAAGGCTTTGACGAAGCACTTCTATTAGATGTGAACAACAACGTAGCAGAAGGACCGGGTGCTAATTTCTTTTATGAAAAAAACCGAACGCTATATACCTGTCCTTTGGGAAACATCCTACCGGGAATAACAAGAGCTACAGTACTAGAAATGGCTAAAGAACTAGAAATCAAAGTCGTTGAAAAACACTTCACCATAAATGAAGTAAGAAATGCAGATAGCGCTTTTTTCACAGGAACAGCCGCAGAAATTGCACCAATTGGGTCATTGGACAAGAAACCTTTTCCATTACTATGGAGTGAATCTCTTGGCTATGAGCTATCAAGATTATATCAAAAGAAAGTCACTAATCAAGATTATTATCATTTTGAACTAGTATAAAATGGAACTAAATAAATTCAGCAAAAGAGTAACTCAAGACGACACACAACCTGCAGCAAAAGCAATGCTTCATGCTATAGGCCTAACAAAAGAAGATTTCAAAAAACCTTTTGTTGGAGTTGCAAGTACAGGATATGAGGGAAATCCTTGTAATATGCATCTTAATGATTTGGCTAAAAATGTAAAGTCAGGCATTATTGAAAACAACGGAGTCGGACTAATTTTTAATTCTATAGGTGTTAGTGATGGAATATCTATGGGCACTCCTGGAATGCGTTTTTTCGCTACCATCAAGAGACATCATCGCAGACTCTATGGAAACTGTAGTTGAAGGCATGAGCTACGATGGCTTTGTAACTGTTGTTGGTTGTGACAAAAATATGCCAGGAGCGCTAATGGCAATGCTTAGAGTAAATAGACCTTCCATACTGGTGTATGGTGGAACAATTGAGGCTGGATCACATAACGGAAAAAAATTAGATGTTGTTTCTGCATTTGAAGCTTGGGGTCAAAAAATGGCTGGTAAAATTGAAAATAAAGAATACCAATGTGTTATTGAAAAGGCTTGCCCTGGAGCAGGAGCATGCGGAGGAATGTACACCGCCAACACAATGGCATCGGCTATTGAAGCTTTAGGTTTCTCTTTACCTTATAATTCATCAAACCCCGCTAAAGGTGAACCTAAAGAAAAAGAAGCCTATAAAGCAGGAGAGGCCATGATTAATCTTCTAAAAAAAGACATAAAACCATCTGATATAATTTCAAGAAAATCATTAGAAAATGCCATTACATTAGTGACAGTTCTTGGGGGTTCAACTAACGCTGTACTTCATTTTTTAGCAATTGCAAAAACTGCCAATATTGAGTTTACTATTGATGACATCAAAAACATAAGCAATAAAACTCCATTTCTTGCAGATTTAAAACCTAGCGGCAAATACCTTATGGAAGACATCCACAACATTGGAGGAATACCAGCGGTTTTAAAATACTTACTAAAAAAAGGATTAATTCATGGGGACTGCCTAACAGTTACTGGAAAAACACTTGCTGAAAATTTAGAAGATATCCCCGAATTAACTACCAATCAGCAAATAATTAAAAGCACAACCAACCCCATTAAGCCAACGGGACACATTAGGATCCTTAGAGGAAATATCGCTCCAGAAGGTGCTGTAGCAAAAATAACTGGAAAAGAAGGTCTGAAATTCAGTGGACCTGCTAAAGTATATAATGGTGAATACGAAGCAAATAAAGCCATAAAAGACCAAGAAATTAAGAAAGGGGATGTAATTGTCATAAGATATGAAGGACCTAAAGGGGGACCAGGAATGCCAGAAATGCTAAAACCTACAGCCGCAATAATGGGAGCAGGACTAGGCAACGAAGTGGCACTCATAACAGATGGTAGATTTTCGGGCGGCACACACGGATTTGTAGTTGGCCACATCACTCCAGAAGCTCAAACAGGTGGTACTATAGCCATCATTAAAAACAAAGACATTATCACAATTGATGCTCAAAAAAATACGATAGACCTGCATTTATCTGAAAAAGAAATAAAACAAAGACTCAACAATTGGCAGCCACCAGAGTTAAAAGTAAATAAAGGCACATTATATAAGTATGCCAAAAATGTATCAAATGCTTCTTTAGGTTGCGTAACAGATTTATAATGGAAATGAAAAAAATAAACGGAGCTCAAGCTGTTGTCCAATCGCTATTAAAAGAAGGTGTTGACACCATTTTCGGCTATCCTGGAGGAGCCATAATGCCAGTCTATGACGCACTCTATGATTATAGAAATGAACTTAACCACATTCTTGTAAGACATGAACAAGGAGCCACTCATGCTGCTCAAGGATACGCTAGAGCATCTGGAAAAACAGGAGTATGTATTGCCACATCCGGACCGGGAGCAACTAATCTAATTACAGGAATAGCAGATGCTCAAATAGATTCCACACCGCTTGTATGTATTACTGGGCAAGTTACTAGTGAATTACTAGGAACAGATGCCTTCCAAGAAACAGATGTTGTAGGTGTTTCAATGCCCGTAACAAAATGGAACATCCAAGTCACCAAAGCAGCAGATATCCCCACTGCAATTGCTAAAGCCTTTTACATTGCTAAATCCGGAAGACCTGGACCCGTCCTTGTTGACATAACAAAAGATGCTCAATTTGACAGCTTAGATTTCAATTATAAAAAATGCCATTCAATAAGAAGCTATGTTCCAACTCCAACTGTAGACTTATCAAAAATAAAAGCCGCTGCAGACTTAATAAACAATGCTAAAAAACCATACGTTCTCTTTGGACAAGGAGTATTAATTGCAAATGCAAAAGATGAATTTAAAGCCTTCATAGAAAAAGGGAATATTCCAGCTGCATGGACCATAATGGGCCTTTCAGCATTAAATACTGACCACCCACTTAATGTAGGAATGTTGGGGATGCATGGAAATTACGGTCCTAACGTACTTACCAACGAATGTGATGTATTAATTGCTGTTGGAATGCGTTTTGACGATAGAGTTACTGGAGACCTTAAAAGGTATGCCAAACAAGCAAAAGTCATCCATCTTGAAATAGACCCCGCAGAAATAGACAAAAATGTAAAAACAGATGTTGCAGTAATTGGAAACTGCAAGGAAACATTGAGCTTATTAAACAAAGAAATAACTCCCAATAATCACCAAAGCTGGATAAAAGAATTTCACAATTATAGAAAAATTGAAAACAAAGAAATTCACAATAAAAAAATAAATAGCGCAGACGAATTAGAGATGTCAGAGGTAATTAGAATGGTCTCCAAATCGTCTGACGGTCAAGCTTTGATTGTAACCGATGTTGGGCAACATCAAATGATTGCCCAAAGAGACTATTGTTTTAAACAATGGAGAAGCAACATTACATCGGGTGGACTTGGAACAATGGGGTTTGCGCTTCCAGCAGCATTTGGAGCTAAAATGGCCGTACCCGACAGAGAAGTTATTGCTGTTATTGGAGACGGAGGATTTCAGATGACCATACAAGAATTGGGAACCATTTTTCAGACTAAAGCAAGCATTAAAATACTTCTTTTGAATAATGAGTTTTTAGGAATGGTTAGACAATGGCAAGAGCTGTTCTTTGAAAAAAGGTACTCTTCTACAGAAATGATAAATCCAGACTTTCAAACAATAGCCAAAGGGTACCATATAGCAGCCGAAAAAGTAACCAAAAGAGCTCAGCTTCAAGAGGCAATAGACCGTTTTCTAAAACATAAGGGAAGCTACCTACTTGAAGTGAAAGTAAAAAAAGAAGGCAATGTGTTTCCAATGGTACCATCTGGAGCCTCTGTAAGTGAGGTTAGATTAAATTAATTACAAATGAAAAATCAATATACCATATCTGTTTTTACAGAAAATCAAATAGGCTTGCTAAACAGAGTAAGTATCATATTCACTAGAAGATACATTAACATTGAGAGCATTACTGCATCTGAAAGTGAAGTTAAGGGAATTCACAGATACACAATTGTCATTTCTGAAGAGCTAGAGCTTGTAAAAAAAGTTGTCAAACAACTGGAAAAACAAGTGGATGTGGTGAAGGCTTTTTTCCACGCTAACGACCAAGTAGTTTTTCAAGAAATTGCATTATACAAACTCTCTGGAATTGCAACAAAAGATTTATCAATAGAAAAAATAATTAGAAGGCACCATGCTAGAATATTAGCTATGGAATCTGAATTCACAATACTAGAAAAAACAGGATACAAAGAAGAAACACAAGAACTATTTAATGAGCTGGAACCTTTTGGGATTCTAGAATTTGTAAGATCAGGAAGAGTAGCAATTACTAAACCAATGAAAAAATTTGATGCCTATTTACAGGAAGTAGAAATGGCAGCTAAACAATAAAAAAAAGAAAAAAATGGCAACAATTAATTTTGGAGGTGTTAATGAACACGTAGTTACTAGAGAAGAATTTCCTCTAGAAAAAGCAGTAAAAACATTAAAAAATGAAACCATTGCAGTATTAGGATATGGTGTACAAGGGCCTGGACAAGCATTAAACCTTAAAGACAACGGCTTTAATGTAATCGTTGGCCAAAGAAAAAATTCGCCTTCATGGGAAAAAGCCATCAATGATGGATGGACCCCAGGGAAAGACTTGTTTGAGTTAGCTGAAGCTGCAGAAAAAGGAACAATCTTACAATACCTACTCTCTGATGCAGGACAAATAGCTCAATGGGAAATGGTAAAAAGCAAACTAACAAAAGGTAAAACACTTTATTTTTCTCACGGATTTGGAATCACCTACAAAGATAAAACGGGTATAGTTCCAAATGAAAATATTGATGTCATTCTAGTAGCTCCTAAAGGATCAGGAACATCATTAAGAAGATTGTTCCTTGATGGAAAAGGATTGAACTCAAGCTATGCTGTACATCAAGACTATTCTGGAAATGCTGCAAACAAAGCAATAGCTTTAGGAATTGGAGTTGGATCAGGTTATTTATTTGAAACTACCTTCAAAAAAGAAGTATACTCCGATCTAACAGGGGAAAGAGGAATACTCATGGGAGCTTTAGCAGGACTTTTTGAAGCGCAATACAATACGCTTAGAAAATATGGCCACTCTCCATCAGAAGCTTTTAATGAAACTGTAGAAGAGCTCACCCAAAGCCTAATGCCATTAGTAGCAGAAAACGGAATGGATTGGATGTATGCCAATACCTCAACAACTGCACAAAGAGGAGCTTTAGACTGGAGACATAAATTTAGAAATGCAACTACTCCAATTTTTGAGGAACTTTACACTAAAGTTTCATCGGGAGAAGAAGCAGATGTAGTAATTAAGGCAAATGCAGAGGCTGACTACAGAAGCAAATTAAACAATGAGCTCGAGGAAATAAGAAAATCTGAGCTCTGGCAAGCAGGGAAAAAAGTTCGTTCCTTAAGACCTGAACACAACTAAAATGAAGACCTTAAGTAAAACATATATTCCTCAAATGAGGGACATAAAAGCTGCTGCAGATAGACTTAAAACTGTTATCAAAAGCTCTCCCTTAGACACAAGCATGACGTATTCCAATAAATACAATGCCAATGTTTTACTTAAAAGAGAAGACTTACAGAATGTAAGATCCTATAAAATAAGAGGGGCATACAATAAAATAGCAGCTCTTAGCACCAACCAAAAGAACAATGGAATAGTTTGCGCTAGCGCAGGAAATCATGCTCAAGGAGTTGCATTTTCTTGCAATAAAGAAAAGATAAAAGGGACTATTTTTATGCCTACCACAACACCGCAACAAAAAATTGACAAAGTAAAATGGTTTGGAGGAGATCAAGTTGAATTATCTCTTTATGGAGATACGTTTGATGACGCTAAAAAAGAAGCAATAAAATACAGTCAAGAAGCTAACGCTACATTTATTCATCCTTTTGACGATCCTCAAATAATTGAAGGACAAGCAACAATTGGTCTGGAGATTTTAGCTCAAACCACTAAACCAATTGATTTTTTATTTCTTCCTGTTGGTGGTGGTGGCCTAGCTGCAGGAGTTAGTGCTGTTTTTAAGAAACTATCCCCAAAAACAAAAATAATTGGAGCTGAACCCTATGGAGCTCCATCTATGTTCAATTCATTAAAACAACAATCAGTGGTTTCATTAGAAACCATTAATCCTTTTGTAGATGGAGCTGCGGTAAAAAAAGTAGGTCAACTAAATTTTGAAATTTGCAACTCAAATTTAGACGATATGCTACTTGTAAAAGAAGGCGCTTTATGCTCAGAAATACTAGACCTATACAATAAAGATGCTATTGTTGTAGAACCCGCTGGAGCATTAAGCCTCTCTGCTCTTGAGCAATATAAAAACGAAATTTCTGGTAAAAATGTAGTAGCCATTGTTAGCGGAAGCAACAATGACATTACCAGAATGGAAGAAATAAAAGAAAAAGCACTTCTTCACAATGGCCTTAAACATTACTTCCTAGTTAAATTTCCTCAACGAGCAGGTGCTTTAAGAGAGTTTGTAGTTCATATCCTTGGCAAGGATGATGACATTACCCATTTTGAATACACTAAAAAAAACTATAAAGAGAAAGGATCGGCTATTGTTGGTTTAGAAATAAAAAATGAAAACTCTTTAGATCAGCTAATTAATAAAATGAAAAACAATGGCTTTTATGGTGAATACCTCAACAACAAGCCATTGCTAATGGAGGCACTTGTTTAGTTTTTTCTAAAAAAATAAGTACTTTCTATAGGCATATGATCCGACAACCCCACTGTTTGGGGGTACTTCCTTTTGCCCACTTGCCAGTCATTCCCTATTAGAATAATTTTTTTATTCCACTCTTCAAATTCAGCTGCATTAGATTTTAGCAAAATATAATCGATTACATCTGTTTTCTCATGATTACTATAAGTAAAACCTCCATTTGTTGGAAGGTCTTTAGCCCCTAATATTTCTAACATCTTTAAGTATGCTATACTTCTAGACTTTGGACAATTAAGATCTCCACATATTAACTGAGGTACTTTTTTTTCTCCAAATGGAACCAGCAAACCATCTCTTATTTGTCTAAACTGACTATTATTAACCGCTCCTCCATTTGTATGTGTACCTATAAGCTGAAAACAACTTTTCCCTACATATCCTTCAAACAAAACAGCTCCTTTTCTAGCCCACCTACTTGAGCCAGTTGCAGAGTCAAATTTTATTTCAGCTTTTTTTTCAAGCTTTAATTTACTTAGCACCCACACCCCTCCATTTGTTTTAAAGCTGAAAAAGCTAAAATTTAAAGGCTTGTATATGTACGGGAATTTACCTTTTAGTTTTTTCTTTAAAATTCTTCTTGTTCTGTACTGAAATGCTTCTTGAAAAACAATTACATCATCCTCTCTTTTTTGCAGCTCCTGTACAATTAAACGTGCTCGTTTTACTTTTTTTGTTGCATGATATATACTTCCTGGCAACATGTGAATATTCCAAGACAACACTTTTAGAGTATCCACTTTCTGACCAAGAATGATTAGTGGCTGAAAATAAAGCAGCACTAAAACAAGCACAGTTCTAAATAATCTATTAAAAATCATCATTTTAAAATAATAAAAACCTATAAAGAAACCGTAAGTAAGTCTGCAAACCTTGTGGTATAACAAGGCGACAGATGCTCTTGCCTTAATCGCCATTTCCTGTCAAAACCCTGAACAGCTAAACGCACCTTATTCTTCCCTACTCTTCTATTAATTCGGTCTACTGAGCTCATTAAAGATTTTCGTTTCTCCCTATTAATACCATCAAAAAGACTTAGCTGAACTTGATTTTCAGGAACTATATCCGAAACAATAACACCAGCTTTTTTATAAATCAAACCTGGTCTATACACCTCTTTTAATGCTTTAATAGCCGCTTTAACAATTTCTAAGCTATCATTGGTTGGTGTTGCTAGTTCAATTTTTCTACTTCCTCCATATTGAGTAGCGGTAGAATCAAAAGGGTTGGTTGTTAAAAAAATAGTCACTAGTGAAGCACAGGAACTCTCCAATCTTAATTTTTCAGCACATGTTGTAGCATATGCTGATACAGCTTCTTTTAACTCTTTAGCTGTTTTAACCTTCCTACCAAAGGACCTTGATGTACATATATTTTTTTTTCTAGCAGAAGTTACTTCAATAGAAAAACACGGAATTCCTTTTAATTCCTGAACCAGTCGTAGCCCCCCTACCGTCATATTTCTACGAATCCAACCCTCATCTAATGCTACTAAATCATGTGCTGTCAAAACTCCTCGCTGTGTTAAAAATTTAGCATACCTTCTACCTACTCCCCAAAGCTCACCCACTGGCAATTTTTTTAATGCTCTAGAAATATGACTAGGGTTTGTCAATACCAAGACCCCTTCTTTTGTATACTTCTTAGCATAGTAGTTAGCTACTTTTGCCAATGCTTTTGTAGGAGCAACACCAATAGAGATAGGTACACCCGTCCAACATTTAACTTTTTCTCGTATTTCCACTGCTTTTTCTTTAGGAAGGGCTACGTCAGAAAAATCCATAAAAGCTTCATCTATTGAATACACCTCCATAGAACTAACTTCATCGCTCATGGTACTCATCACACGTTGAGAAAAATCTCCATAGAGAGCGAAATTGGCCGAAAAAACATGTACTCCATTAGCACTAAACAGCTCTTCCATTTTAAAAGCCGGAGCTCCCATAGGAATTCCTAGTTTTTTCGCCTCATTACTTCTTGCAATAATGCAACCATCGTTATTAGAAAGAACAACAATTGGTTTTCCTTCCAGTTTAGGCTGAAAGACTCGCTCACAAGAAGCATAAAAGTTATTGCAGTCTGCCAATGCTATCATACCAATTGATGAACCACGTGGGTGACCACCCCCCAAACTTTAAAATCCATATCTTGATCAACAACAATAGGAGAAAACTTAGTATTTTCTGGAACTAGCAGCAATTGATTTTTATTTTTTTTAATGCGTTTAACTGTAAACTCTCCATTTAAAACCGCTAACACAATACTACCATCTTTTGTCTCTAAGGAACGATCTACGATCATGACATCCCCACTAGATATTCCCGCTTTTATCATAGAATCACCTGTTACACGAACACAAAAAGTAGCAGAAGGATGTTGAATCAAATAATCTTGTAAATTCAGCTCTAAGTCCATAAAATCTTCAGCAGGAGATGGAAAGCCTGCAGAAACACTATTCTCATAAAAAGGTATGGACTCCCAATTATACTCCTTAGACGAATAGAACAACAATTCCTTGTGCTTGTGTATACGATAATTACGCATATTCAACGGTTAATGATAATTTATAAAAATCAATTAAATACTCCTCAATTCATAATCCGTCAAAGGATTGTTATGAACATCTTACATAAAAAAAGGAGCGCTTAAGCTAAGATTCGCCCTGCTCACTAGATGCTCTATCAAGTATTTTTTGAGGCAAACTTTTTTTAGTTTTAGCTCCCAAAGATTTCAGGTTCTCTACTTTCTTAATAATATTACCCCTACCCTCAACCAACTTATTCATCGCTTCTTGATAGCTATCCTGAGAGCTCTTCAAACTTTTACCTACACTCAATAAATCTGAAACAAAACCTTCAAATTTATCATACAACAACCCTCCCTCTTTTGCTATTTCTAGCACATTTCGTTTCTGATCTTCTTGTTTCCATATTGAAGCGATTGTACTAAGTGTTGCCAATAAAGTAGAAGTAGAAAGCAATACTACATTTTTATCTAACGCATCTAAATAAATCCGTTGATCTTCATGCAATGCTAGCATTAAAGCCGGTTCAATAGGCACAAACATTAATACGTGATCAGGAGCATTAATTCCGTAAAGAGATGGGTAATCTT
>JBJKXU010000035.1:0-25426 GCA_045561415.1 Parvicellaceae bacterium | reverse complement strand
CCAATAGGAGGTTCAACTTCAATGAACGAACTTAGGGTTAGAGTATCTGAACCACAAGCAGTAGAAAAAGCATAATAATCCAAATCATATTCCTTTTCAAAAACCGCCTCACAATCTGTAGTCCAACAAAAACGTAATCCTACCTGACCTTGAGCGCCAGGTGTAAATCCAGAATAAGAATAATTATTCATCACAAAAGTATTACCAGGGGAAATGAAATCATCATAGTAATGATCCCCATTAGAGTTTATTGATGGAGGAATAAAAGTTTCCATAAAGTCAAAGCTTCCAGAATAGGGTTGTAAAAACAAGGTGTCAGTAACATTAATAGAATCCATAGCCATTAAATCAATACAGGTATAATCTCCAAGTGTTAACACCAAAGTGTCGGGTACATTTAAAATGGTTGGGGGCGGATCATGAACTACACTTATTACCACCTGCTTCTCGGTGGTATCAGATCCAGAGCAGCCGATTGAATAAGCGAGTAAATTGACATGATAATTGGAATCTAAATCTTCACATGCCGGAGTCCAGCAGTAACGCATTGGTATTTCACCTACGCCTTCAAAAACAGAAAGCCCATTAATAACTAAAGTATCTAAATGGGGGAATGTCAATGAAGTTCCACCATTCATCCAATTGGTATATTCAAAATCATTACCTACTGCTGTTGGAGGAATATAGGTACCTTGAAGATCAAAATCGTTAGAAACAACATTTAAATAAATGGTGTCTGTTCCATCTGCATCGAATACATACATATCTACACAAATAGAGTCATCAACATAAACAGCAACAGAATCGGCCAATGTTATTTCAGGTGGTGAATCAATTGAACAAGCCAAAGAAGAATACTGTAGATCTCGAATTACCTCACCTAGTTTAACACCATTTCTCCACTCCTCTACTTTAACTGCAAAAACAAATACTCCTAAGTTTTCTGGGTGGCAAGTAATAACTCCTGTAACAGGATCAATAGCCATGTTAGGATTGGAGGAATTCCCTAATATGTTGGAAAGAGAGTATCCTGCATCCCAAGGACAGGTAGGGAATGGTTTTGGAGAGCAGCCATTGTCATTTAAAGGATCAACTAAAGAATAAGAAAGTGAATCTCCATCTGCATCAGTAACATTAAAATCAATAGTTTGATCGTAATTCATACATAAATATCCATTTGTTGGGTAACTACCAAAATCTGGGGTGCAGTTGCCATTTGTACCAGTTATTGTTGTTGTTGACCATAAGGCAGGGTCTGGAATCTGTACGTAATAAGTCATTCCTTGAGAACCAGGGTTACTCATGTTAGTAATGATTCCGTTTCTACAACAATCATCCCATGTTAAATAATAGCCATTAGGATTATTATTAAGTGAGATTGTTTTTTGAAAAATATATTCTTCAACACAAATTCCAGAAGGGGTATAACAAGAGTCCCCTAAAGTAAGTACCTGCTGACTAATTAAGTTAGTGGTCATGGAAAAGCCAGAACCACTTACTGTTGCCCCTGTACCTGCATCAAAAACACAAATTGAACCTGGTGAAATTATTGTAGAGTTAGAAGGATCACAATCTCTATAAACTCTCAATGTAATTTGAAAAGTATTTGCTCCAGTCTGACAGACAGCAAAATTACCACCCACAAAATGGGTAGCGTATCCAAAAGAAAAAAGGAGAGAAAATAAAGAAGCGAAGAATATTTTTTTAATCATTTAATTTTTGTTTTTACATCAATAACTAGCAGACGTAAAGGTACCAAATTGGGTTGCACCTACAAAATAATTAATTCTTGATATTTAAATTTATATTGAATGCTTACTTTTGGCTCAACAAACGTTTCATAAAAACCCAAATGAAATTTCAAAAAGAAAAATTAAAAGATAGTGAGCTCTTAGAGTTTTATGATCATATATTACTCCCAAGGCTTATTGAAGAAAAAATGTTAATTCTTCTTAGACAAGGGAAAATATCAAAATGGTTTTCAGGAATTGGCCAAGAGGCTATTTCTGTAGGGGCTACTTTAGCCATGCAAGAGGATGAATTTATACTTCCAATGCATCGTAACTTGGGGGTGTTTTCAACAAGAAAGCTTCCATTATATCGACTATTTTGTCAATTTCAGGGTAAGCTTGATGGTTACACCAAAGGAAGAGACCGCTCATTTCATTTTGGCACCAAAGAACACCATGTAGTAGGGATGATTTCTCATTTAGGACCTCAGCTAGGAATTGCTGACGGCATAGCATTAGCACAAAAGCTTGAGGGCAATGGAAAATCTACTTTGGTTTTTAGTGGTGATGGAGGAGCTAGTGAAGGAGATTTTCATGAAGCACTTAATGTTGCTGCAGTATGGGAGCTCCCTGTTATTTTCATGATTGAAAACAATCAATGGGGCTTATCAACACCTTCTTCAGAACAGTTCAAGTGTAAACAATTTATTGACAAAGGAATTGGTTATGGAATGGAAGCCATTCAAGTTGATGGAAATAACTTGTTAGAAGTATACCATGCCATAGCTAAAATAAAGAAGGAACAGCAAAAAAACCCTAGACCATTTTTAGTTGAAGCCATGTCTTTTAGAATGAGAGGACATGAGGAAGCATCTGGAACAAAGTATTATCCTGAAGGACTTCAAGACACTTGGGCTATTAAAGACCCTGTTACAAATTTTGAATCCTTTCTTATCAAAGAAAAAATTCTTTCGGATAAAAAAATTGAAGCAATTAAAAAAAGGATAAAGAATGAAATTAATTCTCAATGGAAAAAAGCTTTTGAAGCTCCTCCGATTTCTGCTTCTTTGTCTACTGAAATTAATGACCTATTTAAAGCCCACTCTCCTACTATTATCCCTGCTGACCTTAACAACAAAAAAGAATTAAGGTTAATTGACGCCATTAGCGAAGGGTTAAAACAATCGATGGAGAAATATCCTGAATCCATTATAATGGGACAAGATATTGCAGATTATGGAGGAGTATTTAAAGTTACTGAAGGCTTTGTAGCAGCTTTTGGGAAAGATAGAGTTAGAAATACTCCACTTTGTGAGTCTGCAATTGTAGGAGCAGCACTAGGGCTTTCAATAAAAGGCAAAAAAGCCATAATGGAAATGCAATTTGCTGACTTTGTTACCGTTGGATTCAATCAGATTATTAACAATCTTGCTAAGCTACATTATAGATGGAATGAAAACGCTGATGTGGTTATTCGAATGCCAACAGGAGCAGGTGTTGGAGCAGGTCCTTTTCATTCACAAAGTAATGAGGCCTGGTTTTTTCATACTCCGGGACTTAAAATTGTTTATCCCTCATCTCCTGAAGACGCCAAAGGGTTAATAGCTGCAGCTATTGAAGATCCTAACCCGGTTATGTTTTTTGAGCACAAAGCATTATACAGAAGTTTAACAGGAAATGTAGCCTCCAATTATTACACCATTGAAATTGGAAAAGCGAACCTTGTTCATCAAGGAGATCAATTAAGCATAATTACCTATGGAATGGGTGTTCATTGGGCAAAAAAAGCTGTTCAAAAAATGAACATCGATGCTGATATTTTAGACTTAAGAACGCTTCTTCCATTAGATAAAGAAGCCATATTTAAAACCGTTAAAAAGACAGGAAAAGTACTTGTTCTACATGAAGATTGTTTGACTGGCGGAATTGGTGGAGAGATTTCTGCACTTATTAATGAAAATTGTTTTGAATATTTAGATGCTCCTATTGCTAGATGTGCCAGCGTAGATAGCCCAGTCCCTTTTGCCGCTGATTTAGAAAAACAGTTTTTGGCTAATGATCAGTTGGAAGAAAAATTAACCACCCTTATTAACTTCTAAATGAAAAAAATTTTATTACTCCTTTTACTGCCCATTTCCATTTTCTCTCAAAATGATTCAGAGTTAATTATTGGAATTAATATTGGAGGGTACTCAGCAAATAAAAATACTGCTGGCCTTTACAAAGGCGATGTAACTACAAATAATATTTATACTATTTTCAATAATCCGAACTACCAAACCAACTTCGACAACTACTTTCAATACCCTTACAGTGTGGTAGAAACACCACTAAATTCTCAATACAGAATTGGATTAGAAGTTGGTGCACATATTGGCAAAAGAAACAACAGTGGTGAGCTATTCATCGAAATGAATTTTATGAATCTTGAAGTTCAAGAATATTTCACTGTAGCTATTGACAATCCTAATAACTTTTCTCCTGAACCAATCTACGAGCCTCTACCCATTTTTGGCGAAGAAAAAAGATCTGTTGTCAACCTAGGGTATAGTGTTGACTTGTATAATGAAAATGACATGATTGTAGGGTTACCAATTTTCGCTCAACTAACCAATGCAAGGCTACAGCAAAACTACATCATCGTTAATGGTCAGCGATACAACATCTACCATGGACAAATTGGACAAACCAATACCAACCCTGGAGGAATGGGTGCTGGGATAGGTGCTGGATTAACAGGGTCTATTAAATTCAATAAGCAATTCTCTTTTTTAGCTGGATATACCGCTCAATATGCTAGAATTAACATGAACGACAACTTAAAGCCTTATGGAATTCACCACAGTATTTTTGCTCGAATAATTTTTGGGAAATCTAGCTTAATAAAAGAAGCTATCTAACATAGATCTTTTTAACAACAGAACCGTTTGTTGAAAAAAGATGAACCAAATAGAATCCTGTAGGAATTTTCGATAAATCTATTGCTTCCGATTCATTTTCTACTTTTCTGTTAATTAGCTCTTGCCCAATAACATTGGTTAGGTTTAGCACTTGATTATCAGTGTATTGGTAACCAGAAATGTAAAGTATATTATTTGTCACTTTATAGTCTAGATTCAAAAATTGATCTTTTACAGCAACAAAACCTGAGCCACCATAATCACCGGCTACAATACCAGTATTTGGAGTAGCTTCATAAGCGAAATCTTTTATAATTAATGAATAACAATCAGCAGCTGCACTAACCCTTATCCAACCAAAATGAGTTGCTCCTGCTATTGCAAATTTAACTCCAATAAATCCATCTTTATTGGCTTCAAATTCTCCAAGAGCTGTATTAAGTGCTGTAGCTGTTACTCGAATTCCAGCACCAGCGAAAACTGAAGGCATGTTAGAATTTATATAGCCTAAAGAACCATCAATTAATTCTCCCACACCAATGGTATCAACAAATAATATATTAGCCCCAAAAATCAAAGAATCAGTTCCTACCAACTCACTTGCTCCAAGCGTATTAACTACTCCGCCTATAAAAGTTAACAAAAAACCATTTAAATTGGTATCTACTTCAGATTCATAAATAACAACATCAATGTTTGAGTCGTTGTTAAAGTCTACTGCATAGGAATCTGAATTTAAAGCCTGAAGGGTTAAGTTTGGGTTAACGTCAGTATATATCACTTGTGATTTTGCTGAAACAGCGAAAATTAAGCCTATTAATAGTGCTATGTTTTTCATTTTTTAAATTTTTAAATTAAACACAATTTGTCCACCTAAGTTGCCTGAAATAAGTTGCCTAAAATAAAAAAGCCGGTTATTTGAAACCGGCTTTAAAAAAATTAAACTTTAAATTATCTAACGTAGATTTTTTTGTTGATTACGCCTTCATCAGAATTTACATTTACCATGTATACTCCAGTAGAAAGATCATTTAAATCAATTCTCTCTAAGTTAATTGTGAAAGATTTAGATACAACTTGTTTACCTGACATAGAAACAACGTTAATGATTCCGTTTGTTAGAATTTGAGATGACTCAACGTTAAGTTGGTTGTTAAAGTTGTTAATTACAACACTATTTTCTAGATCAGCAATCCCAACAGGACCATTAGCTGTTTCACCAGCATTAATAGCAGTGTTTGGAGTTGATTCGAAAGCGTATTCTTTTACAGAAAGAACTGTACCATCATTAGCAACTTCAATTCTAGCCCATCCATAGTGTGTATTACCTGAATTTTGAAATTTTAATCCAACAAAACCATCCGTGTTTAAGAAATTTCCAACTGATACAGAATAGGATGAAGTAGAGGAAGAAGAGACATAGGAAATATCAGCCACAAGACCAACCCATCCTCCTGAAGAAGTAAAAGAACCACTACTTCCAATAGCAGAACCAGCAGGAACATTCATTGGTCCATATGAAAAGTTCATCATTGAATTTCCAGATGCAGCAGGACTCATATAAGCACCAGAAAAATCTATAAATGTTGAAGAACTTCCAGAAGAGTAAGTAATGGAAGAAGCAATAGTATAAAATGTAAAATCAATAACACCATTATTATCAACATCTAAATTATAAAAAGCTCCATTTCCCGTAATTAAAGTATCTGGATTAATGTCTGTGTGAACAATTTGTGCATTTGCCACACCTGCAACAGCTGTAATCCCTCCAGCTAATGCTGAATATCTTTTGATTTTCGATTCTATAGTATTGTTTTTTTCCATATTAATTTTTTATACACTATTTAATTTTTAATAAATATATTAAAAAAAAATCTGATCATTTTTAGTTGAGCTTATGTCATTTAGAATGAGAGAGCAAAAGAAAGGGCTGAGTTAATAATTAGTATACATGACTTGAATTTTTGCTGAAACGGTAATCATCAAGCCCATTAATAGGAATACGTTTTTGATTTATTAAATTTTTAAATTTAACACTATTAATATAATCTAGTTACCCGATACAAAAAAAGCCGGCTTTAAAAAAGCCGGCTTTAAAAAAAATTAAACTTTTAATTATCTAACGTAGATTTTTTTGTTGATTACACCTTCATCAGAATTTACATTTACCATGTATATTCCAGTAGAAAGATCATTTAAATCAATTCTCTCTAAGTTACTTGTAAAAGATTTAGATATTACTTGTTTTCCAGACATAGAAACAACGTTAATCAATCCGTTAGTTAGGTTTTGAGCAGCCTCAACTTTAAGTTGGTTGTTAAGGTTGTTAATTACAACATTGTTCTCTAAATCAGCAATTCCAACAGGACCACTAGCTGTTTCACCAGCATTAATGGCTGTATTTGGAGTTGATTCAAAAGCGTAATCTTTAACTGAAAGAACAGTAGCAGAATCTACCATCTCTACTCTAGCCCAGCCATAATGAGTATTACCACCACTTTGAAACTTTAAGCCAACAAAACCTTCTCCATTAATAAAATTACCTCCATTGAAAGACCCTGTAGTAGAAAAACCACCAGTTATGGAATAAGTTACTGAATATCCTAAAAACCCGCTTGAAGTACTAAAAGAACCGCTGCTTCCAATAGCAGAACCAACAGGTACATTAGCAATTCCACTAGAATAAGTAGTCATCATTGAGTTTCCTGCAGCTGGAGCAATAACACCTGCATTATAAGCAAGGTCAATATTTAAACTACCACCATAAGTATAGGATGTAGAGACAACTAAAGTGGAAAGGCTGAAGTCAACAGTTCCATCATTATCAACATCTAAACTATACATGTCACCATTACCAGTAACAAGCTGATCAGGATTAATATCTGTATAAACTATTTGAGCATTTGCAACACCTGCAATTGCTGTAAGACCCCCAGCTAATGCTGAATATCTTTTGATTTTTGATTCAATTGTAGAATTTTTATCCATATTATTTGTTTTAAAAGCGTTTAATTTTTTTCTAAATATACTAAAAATTACTTCCTATTCCTATATAATTTTTTATCAATTACATTTTTGGTTTTTTTCTCATCAAATTCGAAACCCAAAAAAGAAGCTATCGATTCTAATTCTTCTTTTGAATTGTCAATTACATTTTTGTAATTCACATTAAGTATATCAATATTAGGCTGAGATTCAATCCAATTTTCGACATTATTGAGTTGTTTTGTAAAAGCATCATTTAAACCAGTCGGGAAAGCTTTTTTACTTATATCTTTTTCTTTTCCTAACATTACTTGCTGACTAGTAAGGACTTCTGCCATATCTCTTCGCATAAAAATAATTTTATAATTATAGTTAGCAGGAAGATAAGGAAGAAGCTGAGCAATAACCTTCACCACTTTTCCTTCAGCATTTGGCAGCCAGCTTTTGTCAACCATAAGTTTTTTTACTGGCTCATATTCGTAATATCCTTTTGGATTGTTGTTATCAGGCTCTCTTTTCTTGTCAGTTAAAACGTCCAACTCAGCAGCATCTAAAATTTGCATCATCATAGAAGTACCAGATCTTGGGAGACCTGAGACAATGGTTATTTCTCCTCTAATGTTTTGTTTTAGAAAAGCATGGTGCTCTTTTGCTTTTTCGGGTTGATTTAGCTCATTCTCATATAAATCCGCCAACCATTTATGCGCTTTAGTCATTCCTGGTGACAAGGAAACTGCGGCTTTAAAAGCTTGTTCAGCTTCAACATGTTTATTGAGTTTAACAAGAGCTTCTCCAACGTGAAAATGTACACTTGGTGCCGTATTATTTATATCTAGAGATAAAAAGAGCTCATCTAAAGCCGGTTCTAAAAGATTCCTTCTTAAAAATGATATCCCCAAACCATGATGAGCAACTGCACTAGTATCATCAATTGCCAAACAATTGATAAAAGCAGCTTCAGCTTCTTCCCATCTCTTTTTCTGAAGAAAAGATTTGGCCATGTTTAGAAATACATCAAAATTATTAGGTGCAGCTTTTTTAACTTCCTCAAACAAAGCCAAGGCTTTATTCCATTTGTTAACTTTCATGAACAACAAGCCTTCAACAAATAAAAGGTAATTTGGAAGCTCTGCTTCTCTCATGAAACCCTTTCTTTTTTTATTCAGCTCTTCTTCAGACAAACTTGCATCTTCTTTTTCAATTTCAGCTTGAATTTCTTTAAGCTGATCGATGATAACTCTACATTTTCGAAACCTATTGGTAGACAAATAACAAAAGGCTAATCGCTGACCATAACGTACTTCTTTGGGTTTATTGGCCACTAAATCTTCAAGAATTTCAATCGCTTGATCAAACTTACTAGCATTAATTAAGTTTCTAGCTAAATAATACTGAGACTCATTTTTTGAATTTTCTATTCGGATTGAAATGTTTTCATCTGGTGCATCTATGTATCCTAATTCTATCAACTGCTGCATGGCTTCCTGTGCTGCCCAAGGGTCTTCTTGAAAGTTTTTCTTATGCATGCCAAAGTCACCTTCTTCTTTTTCCCAATCTTTAATAAAGCTAGGTTGAATATTTTCCTCAAAGGCTTGAAGAAGTGGCTTTCCTTCCATGTTCTCGCCAATAGGTAACCCATATAAAGACAACAATGTTGGTGTAACATCTAAAACAGATGCTCCATGGATTACTTGACCTTTTTTAATACCAGGCCCTCGCATGCATACAATACCATAAGGACTGTGCTCTTGAGCAGGAGCTGCAGGCTCCTTAATTAAGTATTTTGGTCTTAAATGATCTGAATGAAAACCATGGTCTGAGACAATCATCACCACAGTATCATCATCAACCATAGACAAAGTTCTTTCCAACATCATGTCATGGAACATGTAACCTGCGTTAACAACATCTTTGTAATTTTCAAACATCTCCTTAGGAATACCAGGTCGCATAGGAGGGTGAAATTTCATTGTTAAATGAGAAAAATGATCAATGGCATCATGATATACCGCCATAAAATCCCAATCAGTTTCTCGTTGCAGATAGGTAGATGCTGCATGAATGGATGAAGCGTGAGCAATAATTTTAGCTATGCTCGATATTCTTTTCTCTTTTTTTGTATCTAACTTTTTAAGATTTGGAATAAATGGCGCTAAATGATTAAACGTTAGCTCTTGAGGATGAACACGAAAATCCTTTAGAACATCTGACATTTCTGCTGGGTGAACAGTACCGTCTAACATTTCCCATTTCTCTTTTAGGGGTTTATTTGCCTGCTGATAAAGGTTAGAAACCATTACCCCATTAATGGGCTCAGCAGGATTACTTGGCCACCAACCAACAACATTGGAACGCATTCCTTGGTTGTGTAAAATATTCCATATGGCTCTAACCTTTCTGGAAGTTGATGTTACTGGACGTATGCCGCTATTGTCAGCTAAAGGTTCAATAAATCCGAGTATTCCGTGCTTGTCAGCCCTGTAACCAGTAGCCATAGAGGTCCAAAGCATTGGAGAAAGTGGAGGGTCTAATGTTTTAATTTTTCCGTGAACACCTTCAGCAATAAATTTCGCTAATGTTGGCATTTTGCCTTCAGCAATTAGCGGCTTAATAACTTTCCAATCTGCTGCATCCCATCCAATGAGCAATACTTTTTTTGCAATTCGTTTACTCATCTTACTTTTTAGTTTTTTTCTTTTTTGTTTTTTTCACTTGAGCACGCTTTTCTCTCCATTTTGTTAAACCAATATCCCCAAGCGCCAAAAGACCTAAAGATCCACCTTCAGGAATTATATATTCTTTAGCTTTTTCACTCATAAATTAAATTTTAAGCAAATTAAAAAAAAGTTTGCGACATATTGAGTAATTAATTTACAATGAAATTATATTTGATAATGAGAAAAAAAATATTCGTTGTCTTTTTGATTAATTTTCTCTTAATAATCAACGTAAAAAGTAATTCAACTTTTTTTTCAGATGAAGATACTTTAAGTAAGCGTAGACTATTATTTGTTAGCACTACACAATTAGTAGGTGCCAGCCTTTCTTTTGCAGCACTTGATCAATTGTGGTATTCAAAATATGCTAAATCTCGTTTCCACACATTTGATGATTCAAAAGACTGGCTTCAGATGGATAAAATTGGACACGCGACAACATCTTACTACCTAACCTTTTTAAGCTATAAATCTTTTAAATGGACAGGGTTGCCAGAAAAAAAGTCAATGCTATACGGTTGCATTTCAGGGCTAACTTACCTGACAGCTATTGAATTAATGGATGGGGTAAACCAAAACTGGGGGTTTTCACTTTACGACATGGGTGCAAATATTATTGGAAGTGGTCTTTTTCTTTCTCAGCAAATGCTTTGGAATGAACAACGTGTTAAATTGAAATTCTCCTTTCATCAAAGCGATATGGCCATTTACAATCCACAATTACTTGGAAGTAATTTTTCTGAACAAATTCTTAAGGATTACAATGGTCAAACATATTGGGTCTCCGCCAACATTCATTCTTTTTTAAAAAAAGAAAATAAATTCCCTAGATGGATCAACCTTGCAATTGGCTATAGTGCTCAGGGTATGATTGGTGGAACTTACAATAACATTGCCATCTGTAATGGTGACATTAATTGCATGAATCTTCAAAGAAAAAGACAGTTTTTTTTAAGTCTAGATGCGGATTTAACAAAACTCAACATCAAAAGTAAATTTCTAAAAACGATCACCTCAACATTTGGGTTTATAAAGGTTCCTTTTCCAGCAATTGAATTCTCCAATGCAAAAACATCATTTCATTGGATCTATTTTTAGATTTAAAATAATAGATTATTAATATTAGGATTATCAGCAATTAACATCTCCATTTTATTTTGCAGCATAAAAAAACACTCCTAATGTTCAACAAAAAGTCTCTACTTAAATCCCTTAAAAAAAGGCACCAAATCCTTATGAACAGCGCCTATTGTTTAACAAAAAGCGAAAGTGAAAAGCGCAAATCAATTATGAGAGAATCTTCGATCATTTTAATGCAAATTTTACGTTTAGAATCTCAGAAAAATAATAAATAAAATAAAGCTTTACTGAAAAGCTATGGTTTAATAAATTTTTATGCTTTAATTAGAAAAAAAAATCATGGAAATTTTCACCCTAGCTAACATAACAACTTTTGGTATGCTTATGCTTTTACAAGTTGTCTTAGGTTTTGATAACTTACTTTACATATCACTAGAGTCAAAAAAAGCCCCACTAGAAAAACAGGGTTTTGTTAGAAAAGTTGGAATTGGAATTGCCATTTTATTGCGTATTGTTTTACTTTTTGCACTAGTTTCTTTAATTAAATACTTTGAAGAACCGTTATTCAGCTGGAACAGTGAAGGCTGGATTTCTTCTTCATTTAATGTGCATAGCCTAATTGTCTTGCTGGGTGGAATATTCATTATTTATACTTCAATAAAAGAAATTTGGCACATGATTTCTTATGAGCCTTCTGATCAAACTGGTAAAACTAAAATGAGTGTAAACAAAGCGATAACGCTTATTGTTATTATGAATGTGGTGTTTTCTTTTGATTCAATTTTAAGTGCTATGGCTCTTACCAATGAAGATCAATTTTGGATCATGGCTGCTGCAATTATTACTGGTGGGATTTTAATGATTTGGCTTGCAGATAAAGTGGCTAATTTTTTGGAGAAAAATAGAATGTATGAAGTCTTGGGACTCTTTATTTTATTTCTTGTGGGAATAATGCTACTTTCTGAAGGTGGACACTTGGCTCATTTAGAACTTTTTGGAAACGAAATTACCCCTATGAACAAAACAACTTTTTATTTCATATTAGTAATTCTAATACTGGTTGACATTGTTCAAGGACAATATCAAAAAAGAATTTTACAAGCTAAGAAAGCATCAAAAAAGTAATCCTTATTTCATTAATTAATTTATTTCTCTGTTGACGCACAATTTGTATCTTGCAGTATGACTAGGTACCTACTCATTTTATTTATTTTTTTCTTTAACCAATACTCCGCTCAACATTTAGGATATAAATTTATTGAAAATAAAAACCAATGGCCTAGCCAAGTCAGGTATAAAGCAGATCTCAATAGTGGTTATCTCTTCATAGAAAATAATGGATTTGTGTTCAATTTATACGATGCTCATTCGGTAAACAAATACATTAAAAATCATCACCTAAAAGAAAATAATTTTCACAAAAAAGAGCTAGGCTGGCATTCTTATACAATCAATTTCAGAGGCAGAAATAGTACTTGTTCTATTGATGGTTCACATGAAACCCCAGAATATTACAATTTTTTTCTTGGAAACGACCCTTCAAAATGGGGAGAAAAAGCAAAAGCGTATACACAAATAAAATACAACAACCTCTATGACAACATTGATCTAAGGATGTATTCCAAGCTCTTTAATTTAAAGTACGACTTCATTATTAAACCTGGAGCAAAATTGAAAGATATTAAGCTGGACTATACAGGAGCTCAAAAATTAGAACTTAAAAATGGCAGATTACACATTTATACATCTGTTAATCACGTTATTGAAGACCAACCTTATGCCTATCAGCTAATAGATGGAGAAAAAATTGAAATTAAATGTGTTTATCGTTTAACCAATAATTGCTTGTCCTTTTCTACTCCAGATGGATATGATGAAAATTATGAGTTAATTATAGATCCTACTTTAATTTTCTCTACGTATTCTGGGTCATTATCAAATAATTTTGGCTATTCAGCAACCTTTGACTCTCAGGGGTTTTTATATTCTGGCAGCAGTGCTTTTGGCAATGATTACCCTACTACAATTGGAGCTTATAACACCTCATGGAACAGTGGGATTGTAGATATTGCCATTTCAAAATTCGACACCACTGGGACGGGGCTTATTTACTCTACCTACATAGGAGGAGATAATGATGAGGTTCCTCACAGTTTAATTGTTAACAGCTTTGATGAATTATTCATTTTAGGGACAACTAGCTCTTTAAATTATCCATTTACAACTGGGTGTTATGATTCTATTTTTAATGGTGGTGTAGCAAATAATTTAACCAATGGATTAGGGATTAATTATACTAATGGTTCTGACATCATCATTTCTCACATAAGTGCTGATGGTGCCTCTCTTCTTGGTTCTACATTTATTGGTGGCAGCTTAAATGACGGATTAAACTCTACTAGCTCAATTGCCAATCAAAACATACTTAGGTATAATTATGCTGACGAAATTAGAGGTGAAATAGACATTGATCAAAATAATAACATCTATGTGGTCAGCTGTACCCAATCTGCTGATTTCCCAATTGTTGGTAATGTTTTCCAACCCAACTATGGAGGTGGGGCTTTAGATGCTTGTGTTTTTAAATTAGACAACAACTTAGAAAATTTGATATGGAGCAGCTATTTAGGAGGACAAGAGCATGATGCTGGCTATTCATTAGCAATAGACAAAAATCAAGACTTATTCATTACCGGTGGAACTTCATCCTCACAATTTCCCACAACACTACAAGGGTTAGACACTTCATATCAAGGTGGAAGAGCAGATGGCTTTATAACACATATAAATCAAAACGGACAAGCTATTATTTCTTCTACTTTTTATGGCTCTTCTTCCTATGACCAATCCTATTTTGTTGAATTAGATAGGTTTGATAACGTTTATCTCTTTGGCCAAACCGAAATTCAAGACAGCACCTTTATTCGCAATGCATTATGGAGTATTCCAGGGAGCGGTCAATTCATATCAAAAATAAACCCCCAACTAGATTCTGTCATCTATTCAACTGTATTTGGAAGCGGAAGTGGTATAAACATTTCACCTACAGCTTTTTTGGTTGACTTGTGCAACAAAATGTACCTAGCAGGATGGGGAGGAAGTGTTAACAACTTATCCAATTTAGATAACAATGCAGGTTTTACAAATAACATGCCCATAACTCCAGATGCTTATCAAAACACAACTGATGGAAGTGATTTTTACATCATGGTTCTTCAAGACGATGCGTCAGGCTTAGTTTATGGTTCATATTTTGGGGGTAACCTTTCCTCGGAACATGTGGATGGTGGAACCTCTAGGTTTGATAGAAAAGGAAAAGTTTATCAAGCCATTTGTGCTGGATGTGGAGGTTTCTCAGACTTACCTATAGCCCCAACTAATGCTGTTTCTGCGACAAACAACAGCAATTGCAACTTGGGAGTTTTTAAAATGGACTTTAATCTTCCTGTTGTTCTGGCTGATTTTGAAATCCCTCCAATTGGATGCGAACCATTTAGCTATACCTTTAACAACACAAGCATTTTCCAAAACAACACCAGCTTTTTATGGGATTTTGGAGACAACTCAACAAGCACATCCTTTAATCCCACACACACTTTTACAAATGCTGGAACATACGACATCACCCTTATTATACAAGATACTGCAACATGTAATTTTGGAGACACCATCGTTCAAAGCATTACCATTTTGGGTGACACCTCTTACCAACTTAGCGATATAAATATTTGCCCTGGGGAAAATCAACAAATTGGTCTTATTCCTAATTCAAATCCTGCTATCACTTACAGTTGGAGCCCAACAGATAGCTTAAGCGATCCGTCTATTTCAAATCCTTTTTGCAACCCCTCTTCATCCACTCAATACACCTTGTTAATTTCAAATGGAATATGTGTTGATACTGTTTCTCAAATGGTGAATGTAAATACCCCATTACTTGCTGTTCCAAATGACACCACCTTATGCTCTGACACAAATTTTATTTCAATTACTGCAAATTCATTTGGCACATCAGCTGAATATATATGGTCAACAACCAACTTGTTTTTAGACACTATCAACTCCCCTATAACCTCCCCTACAATTACGGTATCTCCATCTATAAACACTACTTATTACGTTCAAATAAATAACAATGGGTGCTTTTTAGAAGATAGCATCAATGTGTTTTTAGCAGATGCTGGAACGACAACCTCATCCGATACAATACTGTGCTTCGAAGACTCCATATTTTTAACCATTTCTAACCTTATACCCGGAGACTCATTAACATACAATTGGGAACCTGATTTATTAATTAATGGAGATGACACCAATGACACCATTTGGGTTAGTCCATCTGCAAGCTCAACTTTCTATGTAAATTCAATTAGCCTTCTAACAGGGTGTAGTATCCTAGACTCTATTTATGTAGCTATAGACACCCTTAACAGTCAAGTCACACAAATATCAAGTGATTTTGACACTATTGCAGAAGGCGCAAGCACAGGGCTATACATTCTACCTAATGGCTATAGCTATGAATGGACTCCAAACTCCTCATTAAACAACTCCTCCATTCAAAACCCAATTGCAAGTCCAGAACAAACCACAACGTATTATGTAACCATTACCAATGGAGCATGCATAAAATCAGACTCAATTACAATATATGTAAGTGAGGTTATTTGTGGACCTCCATATATTTTCTTGCCTAATGCATTCACACCAAATCAAGACAATACGAATGATTTATTAAGAGTTCGAGGAAGCTTCATAACTGAACAAGAATTTGTTTTTAGGATTTTTGATCGTTGGGGAAATTTACTTTTTGAATCCTTTGATCCACTTGAAGGTTGGGACGGAAAGCACAAAGGGAAAGCATGCAACCCTGGAGTATATGTTTATTATTTTGAGGCCATTTGCATAGACAATGAAAAGTATTTTGAAAAAGGTAATATTACAATTATAAAATAATGATAATCAGGTTTTTAACATATATTATTTTAACAATTTGTTTAAATTTAATTTGCCACAGTCAAGACATTCATTTTTCACAATTTAATTTAAGTCCACTGAACTTAAACCCAGCGATGACTGGAGCTTTTAAAGGCGATTATAGATTTGCAGGAAACCACAGAAACCAATGGTCTTCTGTTACAGTTCCGTATACAACCTATGCCCTATCCGCTGAAAAAAACCACTGTCTAACTCCCCCACTTTCATTAGGTTTTCAAATTAATCAAGATCGAGCTGGAGACTCTAGATTTAACACTTTTCAAATAAATACAAGTGCTGCTTACGAACTAAAAATTGATAGCATTCAAAAATTTAAAATTGGCACCCAAATAGGCTACACTAAAAAAAACTTAGACTATACACCACTTTCATTTGACGCTCAATATAATGGAACAATCTACGATCCATTTGCATCAAACCAAGAAAATTTCAACTCCAATAGTAACTCCTATTTAAATTTTAATATTGGATTGGGGCATTTTTTAAAAGTGAGCAAAAAATTGGAGCTTCAATCTGGAATAGCAATTTACAACATGAACTCAGGAAGAGAAAGTTATTTTCAAGACAATCAAATCGGTCAACAACCTAGATTAGCTATCCACACCAAAGGGTCATGGAGGTATTCCGAAAAACTTTTATTTCACCCAACAATACTTTGGCTCAAACAAGGCAAACATCAACAAACAGTTCTAACGCTACAATCAGAATATGTATTTGAAAATTTCATGAATACTTACCGATCAGTAATTGCAGGTCTATCCTACAGAAATAAGGATGCCTTGTTTTTAAATGCTGGATATCGATTAGATAGTTGGCAGCTTGGAATAAGCTATGATGTAAATCTATCAAAACTAATTCCAGCATCTCAACTTCGAGGGGGTTTTGAAATCGCTGTGATTTATATTATCAATCAAAGTCCTCCTAAAAAAATCATTCATCGAATATGTCCTGATTATTTATAATGAAAATTAAGAATCATCACATATATGCTTTCTTTTTAATCTGGTTTATTTCCATTCAGGGTGTCAGCCAATCAACTAAACAATTTATAAAGTACGGAGATCAGCTTTATTCTCAAGGCAATTATTATGGAGCAGCTATTTACTACAACAAAGCATTAAATAACGACTCTTCATCAATTGATTTAATATACAAATACGCCAATAGCTTAAAAAACTACAACAACTACGAAAAAGCTGCTTATTATTTCAAAAAAATAACGGAAAAAGATAAAGCTGGAAGACTATATAAAGACGCATCACTGTGGCTAGCCACCATGCAGAAATACAACCAACAATATAAAGAAGCCTTAAAATCATGGAAAAAAGTAAAATCTATATATAAAAGCGACAAAAAATCTTACCCCTATTTAAAAGCTAAAAAAGAGATAAATTCTTGTGTTTTTGCCATGAGAACTTCAAATGACAGCTCATCAATTTATAAGGTGAAGAATTATGGGAACACCATCAACACTAGCGCATCAGAGTTTAACGGACAATTGCACAATAAAAATCTTGAGTTCAGCTCTCTAAGAGCAGATAGCATCAATACTGAATTAGAAATTTTTCAACTCAATTATAAAGTTGGAATTTACTCAGCTAAAAGTGACAGCTCATGGAATTTACCAACTTTAATTGACACTACCATTAACAACAAAAAATACCACAATGCCAATGGATCTTATTCAACTAATCGAGCATTTTACATTTTCAGTAGATGTGACAGCATAAATGGGTGCAAGCTTTATTACGCTAAAATCATAAATGGTAAAAAATCTAAACCTGTAGCCCTTCCAGATAAAATCAATCAAAAAGGAGCTAATACCACGCACCCTTCACTTTCAATGGTAAACAACAAACAAGTTCTCTTTTTTAGCTCTGACAGAAAACCAAGCCAGGGTGGGCTTGACATTTGGTATGCAGAAGTTTTTGACGGGCCCACTTTTGGGAAACCCATAAATGCTGGAAAAACCATCAACACCCCTGATCCAGAGATCACCCCATTTTTTAATTCAAAGACTAATACCTTATATTTTAGTAGCTCGTGGCATAACGGATATGGCGGTTTTGACGTGTTTAAAAGCACCTTCAAGAATCAAAAATTTAGCTCACCCGAAAATCTCCTTTCTCCTATAAATACTTCCTGGAATGACATGTATTTCAACATCAACGAAAACCTTCAAAAAGGAGTACTAACATCGAATAGAAAAGGAATAATATTTGAAAAAGGGCCTACTTGTTGTAACGATTTATGGGAAGTTTCTTTTTCAAATGTCACGCCAACAGAAAAAATCGTAATAAAAACCCTAGATGATTTAAATAAATACCTTCCTGTTACTCTTTATTTCCACAATGACAGACCTGGCCCAAAAAGTAGAGACACCGCAGTTTTTATAAATTACCTAGAAAGCTACACCAACTACAAAAGCATGCAGCAAACCTATAGAGAGGAGTATGCTAAAGGGCTATCAGAAGAAAAAGAAAATGAAGCAAAATTAGATATTGACGATTTTTTCAAACACTATGTAGACAAAGGAGTTGACGACCTAAAGCTTTTCACCGAGTTATTGTTAAATGAGCTAAAAAAGGAAGAGAAAATTGAACTTACTATTAAAGGTTTTGCCAGCCCATTAGCAAAGTCTGATTACAATGTAAACCTCACCAAGAGAAGAATATCTAGTTTAATCAACTACCTTATTCAATACGACAACAATCAATTTAAAAATTACATAGCTCAAGGTAAATTGATTTTCAATACAATTCCATTTGGCGAATACACCTCCAAAAATTCGGTAAGTGATGACTACTACGATCAAAGGAATTCAATTTACAACAGGTCCGCAGCACTTGAAAGAAGAATTGAAATTCAAACCATAAGAAAAGCAAATTACAGCGATGACAATTACGCTGAACTGACTGTTGAGCTATCTACACATGATTTTGGTAAATTAACAAAAGGAGAGGTGGTAACTCATCAATTTACCATTACTAATACAGGAAAACAAGACCTGACAATTAAAAGTGTTGAAAGCAGCTGTGGATGCACTGTTCCATCCTACAATTTAAATCCACTTAAACCAGGCAATAGCAGAAATATAACTGTAGAATTTGACACCTCCCAATTATCAGGAAAACAAGTAAAATCAATTACTATTATTTCTAATGCCTTCCCAACCACAAAGCGACTAGTTATTACTGCTGAAATATTTGACGAAAAATAATTTGAACCTATTCTCTTTTTAAGTGTACACTATAAAATATGAACATGAAAGCCTACCTATACCTAACATGCACCTACTTAATTTTATCCCTAGCCTGTTCTGCTCAGGTAACGGAAGAAGAAAATAGAGATCACCTTCCTGTTAAACAAAAAAGTATTAATGCTATTCATTTAGACAACTACATTGAAAAAAGGGAGAAATCTAGAACTAAATTTTCAAAAGCTATTCAGCCAAATGATCAAAAAGAATTAGATAGCATTGTCAACCTATTAAAAGTAATTGCTCCAGAATCCTATGAATACAATTATGTTGAAGTACTAAATCAAAAAAACGACCCTTTAAGTTTCAGCAATTTAGAAAAAGCAGCAGCAGCTTCTCCTAATAATGTTGAACTATTTCACAGCTACATTATCCATTATGAGCTAACAAACAATCCAGCTAAGAAAAAAAAATATTGTCAAAAGCTTTTTGAAAGCAACATTTATCCTCAAGGGCTTTTAGAATACAGTTTCAACCTACTAAACTCATTAGAAAAAGATGCTATTCTTTTTACTTATGGAAATTATGACACCTACCCCACGCTTTTGCAGCAGGAAGTAAATAACATTAGAAATGATGTTACAGTTCTTAACCTAGACCTTCTTGAGAACGAAAATTACCGATCAAAAAAATACCAAGCTCTAAACCTTAAAAACCCTAAATGTGGAATCGATGAAATTTTTCAAAAAACGATCATCAACAATCCTTCAGCTAAAATTTATCTCTCATCAACGGTAAATCCAAATCTACTCTCCTCGATGAGTGAGCAGCTATTCATTACAGGTCTTGCACTTAAATATAGCCAATCAGATTACAACAACATTGAGGTATTGGCAAACAATTGGAAATTTAAATTCAAAACAACAGAACTGTCAAAACCGACTGATAACTTAACCTTAAACAGAATAAATTTAAATTACACCCTTCCTCTAATTGTGCTTTACAATTTCCACCAATCTAAAGGAAACTCATCAGAACAAATAAAAATTGAGGAATTACTATTAAAAATAGCAAAAGAAGGAAATCAAGAAGATTTGATAAAAAAATACATTGGCCAATAACTATGAAGCTTATAAAAGACAACTATTCTTCTTTAAAAGATGAGCAGCTAATGGCTAAAGTCATTGAAGCAGATCAAAAGGCCTTCACTATTCTATATGATAAATGGAGTACTCCAATTGTGAATTATTTCTACAAAATGCTTTGGCAAGACAAGGAGAAAGCACAAGATTTTACTCAAGATTTATTTACTAAAATCATTCGAAAACCTGAGCTTTTTAACGTAAATAAATCGTTTAAAACATGGATTTACACCATTGCCTATAACATGTGTAAAAATGAATATAGAAAACAAGAAACAAGAAAATCAACCAGTAATAATTTAAATGAGAATATAGCAACTGCAACAGCTCAAAGAATAGATACTGGTTATGATAGAGAATTTTTCAATAAACGATTAAACCAAGAACTTGATTTGCTAAGTAATAAGCACAAGAAAGTATTTATAATGAGGATGAAGCATCAATTAAGCATTAAAGAAATTGCTGAAATAATGGAAACTAGTGAAGGAACAGTTAAATCAAGAATATTTTACACGTTGAAAAAATTGAGCTCAAGCCTTAAAGAATTTAACCCCAAAAATTCTCTAGTTTACGTTTTACTTCTCAACCAATTATTAAGCATTTAGAATTATGAAATATTCAAAAAACGACATCGAATACCTTTTATTAAATAAATCTTATGATGAGCTTAACGCCAATGAGGTAAGTTTAATTTCAGCAGAAATTAACAACAAGAAGGAGTATGAGGAACTTCAACAATTATTAATTACCATTACTGCTAATTCTGACAAAACCGAGCTTATTAAACCTAATCCATTAACCAAAACCTTATTAATGGATGAATTTAAGAACAAACATAAATCGAATAAAATTTGGTTAAACTCCTTTGTAGCTACCCTCTTTCCTAAAGACAAAAAAATAATGGCCATGCCTGGTTTTCAACTATCTGGCATAGCGGCATCATTGGCAATATTATTTACCATTTTCATTAATTATGATTTAAACTCAGAAAATTCAGAATTAGCAAACAATGAGCTTACTACAATTACCATTTCAGATTCATCAAAATCTAAAGATCAAACATTAAATGAAAACAAGATCGGAACCAATGACTCCTCCAGCCCCATCAGTTCAACATTAGCTGATGAAAAATTACATGTTAGTGAAGCTGAAATTATTGAGCTAAAAGAAGAGCCTACTGAAGCCAATGAAATAGCAATTCTTTCAGAATTATCATCATCAGAAATAGCTATTGCTGAAGAAATGGAAAACACAAGTGAATTAATGGACGTGGGCTTAAGTTTTGAGGATGAAATTTTTGAATCTGATGGCATTAGAGAAAACGCATTAATAATTAGCGGATCTACTGAACCTGTTTCAGCTATAAGAGCAAAAAGAAATGCTACTAAAGAAATGGAAAATAATGCAATTACTGTTTGCAGGTCTCTAAAAGATGATCAAGAACTTATTGCATTATTCTTTACCGCTCTTTAGCGTTAAACAAACTCGCTAACAAAAATGCTTTTAATTAAATTAGAAGAAAATTATAATAAATGTTTAGTGACATTAATCTAAAAAACGAGCTTATAAAAACAAGAAAAAGTTCATCGACTGAATTTAATCTTACTGAATATTACGCTGTTATTGAAAAAGAAATTCAAGCTGAATTAACTATTCAGCACAACTTATCAAACTCTAATGGCGAGATTCAAAACCTCGAATTATCTAAATTATCAATTGAAAATATTTTTGATCTTCAAGACATTCATAAGATAGCGGTAAAGTACAGATTGCGGTTTTTACCCTCTAAGCATTATAAAAATGACATCCCATCCGAAGCTGTTTTCAAAATCAAAGCACTTGCTAAAAAGCATCAAACAGAAATCAACAAATTTAAAATCCTTGCTCCTGCTAAAGCGCTAGAACTAGAAGATGAAAACATTGACCCTCTGCTCTTTATTCCGCTTACAAAAAATAAATTTTACCTTATTCACAAGTGGGGTAAAGATTTAAGCTGGTCTAGAAGAATAAAAGTATTTCCTCTTCAAAACCTAGAAACTATAATTTTTTCTGTAGGTATTTTAGCATTAATTACTGCGCTAATAACACCAACATCTCTTATTTTAAGTAGTGCAGATATAGATATGGGATATTGGGGATATCACAGAGTAGCTTGGTTCTTTTTTTCTTTTATTCTTTATCTATCTATTACCACTTTCATTTGTTTTTCACAAACAATATATCCAAGTGAGTACCAGTGGAACAAAAAAACATATAATTAAATAAGCCCCAAACAGATTTTCAGTCTTAATATTTTCTTTACAGACGAATAAACCTGTGCTTTAAATTCATGATCTAAAATCATTTCATGTAGTATATCATCAATGTCTTTTTCCTCGTTTACAGGCATCAATATCATATCACAACCTGCCTGAACAGCTTTTAGACCACATTGAGGAACGTTAACCACACCACCCATATTCATGGCATCTGTTATAACCAACCCTCTAAAGTTTAAAGAATCTTTAAGCAGATTGGTAACAACTTTTCTTGAACATGTAGCTGGTAAATCTTGAGTGCTAAAATCAGCATTGTTTTTTATAGCGATGTGGGCAACCATAATAGAAATAACCTTATTGTCAATAATAGGAACATAATTAACCACCTCTTTCATCTGCCCATCAATGTAAACAAGCTTCTTGTGAGTATCCCCAGTTACATATCCATGACCAGGAAAGTGCTTTGCAGTGGCTGCTATTCCATTTTGTTGGGTTACGTCAATAAATTTATTAGAAAAAGAAATTACAGTATCCATGTTTAGACCAAAGCTTCTATTACTTACCACTTCATTTGGAGAAGCATCAATAACGGGGGCGAAATTTTGAGTAATGCCAATTTTAATTAAATCATTAGAAATTATTTGAGTTACACTATCAACTTGCTCAATTGACACTATAGCGTTGGTTTTAGGAACTGGTGTCGAACCCTTAATTTTATATTTTATTAATGTTGGTTCTGCATCTGCACTATATATTGGTGGAGGTAAATCATTAACCTCACATATGCTGTCAAATAATTTAACGTAATTACTAAAACTCTCCATAGAGCCATTAAGTAAAAGAACGCCCCCTAACTTCCCTTTTTTACAAAGCTCAATTACATGTTGATCTACTTTACCAAGCCTTCCAACAGCAGGCACCACTAGCTGACCAACTTTTGTAGTGTCACTTAACGAATTAAAAACGCTATCCACTTTTAATTGCAAATTGGGATGATATTCATAAAAATTGTCAAGATTAAATTGTTGCGAAAACAAAAAAGAAGGAAATAAAAATAATACTGTTAAGATTCTATAATTCATATTGCCAAAGTAATTTTAAATTGAATCTGCATCACATTAAATAGGTCTTTTTTTAAAATTCAAATTGTTAATTAAATAAGCATAGAATCAAATTTCATACCATCAAAAATTAAACTAGATTTGCAATCAACACTAGAAAAAAACAGAATGAAAAAAATAGCTACTTTTATATTAATTTCAATTATTTCTTTGAATTTTAATGCACAGACATTTTCTCTATCAGATCTTAATGTCAATACTTCCTCAAATAAAGAAAAAAAACCATTTAATTTCTCCACCTATTCCAATTGCGAAAAATCAACTACTATAACAGGGTTTTTAGTGAATAGCTGTGATAGTGGCTCAACTGTTCTTACAGCAACTGGAGGTTGTGACTACTCATGGTCTCTCGATTCGTTAAACACCAATGTAATATCAACTGCTGATACATTATCTACTGGAACATTAACTAATAACACCACATATTACCTGACAACATCTGAAACAGATGCCCTAACACCTTTGTTGTTACCTGCTCAATCATCAACATATACTGGAAATGTTAGAGGCTATTACTTTGAAGCCCCCAACCGATTTTATTATTTCTGGTTTACGAGTTCCTACAGATGCAGATTCAGGACCACAAAACATAGCTATTGTTAAATTTACCAATGGTGCTCCTCCAATATTTTCTGCAACAACTAATGATTTTATCGAGCTTGGATATTGGGCCAATTATAATTTATCTGACACCATCAGTGTTTGCCTAGCTATCGACAGTGGAGACATTATTGGCATATATGGAAATAGAAATGACATTAACTCTTATGGGGCTGCACCTTTCACTAGCACAATAAATGGGCTACCTGTAACCCTTACAAGATCGGGTATGCAAAATCCTTTAAGCTCAACAAGCATGCAAGATATTTTCTCTGAAACTGGATCAAACATCTCAAGAGTTGAAATGTTTTATGATGATATAATTGAAACAACTACTTCTTCAGTTGAAGTAATTGTACCTCAATCCTACCTAGTTAGCGACTCACTTTATTTCTGCCAAGGAGACAGCATTAATATCAATGGGTTTATTTATGTATCAGACACTACAATTACAGACAGCTTAATTTCATCTTACAACTGTGACAGCATTGTTGTGACTACTTTAATTTTTAACGACTGTACTAATATTCTAGACAACAAGCTAAACAACTTTAACATCTATCCTAATCCATTTACAAACTCATTAAATTTGACATTAAATGGAGATTTTAACAACTTAGTAATCTACAACAGTATTGGAGAAATGATCTTTAAAGAAAATATTTTTAACCTAAAAGAAATAAACATCAATACTCA
>JBJKXU010000034.1:0-26246 GCA_045561415.1 Parvicellaceae bacterium | reverse complement strand
CCTCTTGATGAGATTAA
The DNA here is from genome assembly GCA_045561415.1 of Parvicellaceae bacterium. GTDB lineage: Bacteria > Bacteroidota > Bacteroidia > Flavobacteriales_D > Parvicellaceae. Next base: position 26,229 of record JBJKXU010000034.1, on the reverse strand, counting down.
ACGTGATCTCAAACATGATGTGCTCCACACTCATGCATTTAGCAGCCCCAAAAAGGATATTATCGCAGAATTTGAGCTCATTAAGCCTTTACTTGATTTGAACGAGGAAGAAGCGCTCATTTATGAAAAAAAGAGAGCCTACCTTGAAGAAACTACTGAATCGGGGCTTCACAATTATGGTCGTTAGCACCAAAAATAGATCGCTAACCCATCATTTTAAGCTTACAGAAACCACAATTACTTAGCTTTATGAATAGGAACGTTATGAAAAGATTAATACTTCTATTTTTAATTATTCCATGGCTTAACTATGGGCAATCTTGGGAGAAAACTTTTGGTGGACCGGGGTATGATGTTGGCTATTCTGTTTTACAAACCACAGACGGGGGGTATGTAATTACCGGATCTATAATAACTGATTCGCTTTTAAACACCCAAAGTGTTTTTTTACTCAAAACAGATTCTAATGGTGACTCCTTGTGGACCAAAGCGTATGAAGAAAGAGATTCTCAAGGCTTTTGTGTCCAACCAACTACAGATGGGGGGGTTGTAATTTCAGGTTCCATAACACCTAATTCGCTTATTAATTCTCAAGTGGGGTATTTAATTAAAACAGATTCTAATGGCGACACCTTATGGACCAAAATGTATAGTGAGTTTGTATCGTTACTTTCAGTCCAACAAACCACAGATGGAGGGTATATAATTGCCGGAGGTGGTAGTAATGCGCTTTATGTTTGTTCAAAAACAGATTCTAATGGTGACACCTTGTGGACTAAAAATTACGGTGGTTATTCGGTTCAACAAACTACAGATGGGGGGTATATAATTGCAGACAGCGCTTTAATTAAATTAGATTCAAATGGTGACATCCTATGGTCTAAGCCATATAGAGATGGTGCTGGTGGTTATTCGCTGCAGCAAACTACAGATGGAGGGTACATAGTTACAGGTACTACACCATCTGCGGTTTATTTACATAAAACAGATTCCAACGGAGACACCTTGTGGACCAATTCATATAGTGGTGGTGCTTGGGGTTGTTCGGTCGAGCAAACTTCAGATGGGGGATATATCATTTCAGGTGCTACAGAATTCTTTACTGGTATTCCTGATGTTTATTTACTCAAAACAGATTCCAATGGCGATTCCTTATGGACTAAAACTTATGGTGCAAGCTCTGGTGCTGTTGGTTATTCTATCCAACAAACTACAGATGGGGGATATATAATTACAGGTTCTAAAAGGGTGTCTTCAACGAATGTAAATGTTTATTTCATTAAAACAGATGGCAGTGGCAATGTGTTATGGACAAACGAAATAGCGCTCAATTCTAAAATAAATGCTTTCCCTAACCCTACAGACGATCTCATCATATTAGATATTGAAGGGTATAACGGTGCTGTTAATGTTGAGGTTTATGACTTAACTGGAAAGCTCCTAAAAACAACTAAAAACACTACTATTTCAATGGGGGAATATATTAAAGGAATATATGTGTTTAAAGTAGCTTATAATGATAAGGTCGAAAAGCTGAAAGTGGTTAAAGAGTAATTCCCCAACGCTCAGCGTTTAGTATATTTGGGTATGAAAAAGATATTACTGTTATCGCTATTATTTTCGCTGCTTTTTCTGGGAAATAGCTGCAAAAAAGTTGATTATGTTCAAGTTGATCAAGACATCATTCTGCAATACATTTCTGATAATAATTTAACTGCTGAACCAACAGGTAGTGGGTTGTACTATGTAATTGATGTTCCTGGGACTGGAGCTCATCCAACTTTAAATTCTAATGTAACAGTAGCTTATACAGGTTCACTTACCAACGGTTCAATATTTGATCAGTCTTCTTCTAATGGAGTTACCTTTCCATTATCTGGTGTCATTCAAGGTTGGCAAGAGGGAATACCTTTATTTAAAGAAGGGGGCTCAGGTATTTTGCTGATACCATCAGCACTAGGTTATGGTAGTCAATCGGTAGGTACTATTCCTGCAAATTCTGTTCTTATTTTTGATGTTAATCTAATTGATGTCGATTAACCAGACAATTGTTAAGTTGACTTGAAAGACCCATAAACTTCTTATGAGCTTTCATTTACAAAACAATAGTAAATTAATTTTGTTACCTCTCCACCCTAACCCTTCATTCTAATCTCCCCCCAACGCTCAGAGTTTAGTATATTAGAATTATGAAGAAGATATTTATAGCATTGTTTTGTTGTGTTGCACTTGTTGGGTATGGGCAAGAATGTATTAGTGGCGATTGTGAAAATGGACAAGGAACTATGATTTATGCTAATGGAGATAAGTATGTAGGCGAATGGAAGAAAGGTAAATCTAATGGACAGGGAACTTATACTTCTGCAACAGGACCAAATGATGGAGATAAGTATGAAGGAGAGTGGAAGGGTGGTAAACCCAATGGACAAGGAACATACACTTATGCCAATAGTGATAAGATAACTTTTGTTGATGGTACTAAGTATGTAGGCGAATGGAAAAATGGAAAACCCAATGGACAAGGAACTTGGACTTATGGAATTGGACCAAATGATGGAGATAAGTATGTAGGCGAATGGAAAGATGGCAGTAAGCACGGACACGGATCTTACACTTATGCTAATGGAGATAATTATGTAGGAAAGTTTAGTAATGATAAAAAGTGGGGGCAAGGAGTTATGGTTAATAATGATGGACGTATACTGTACAGCGGAATATGGGTTAATGATCATCCATATGAATAACCCCCCAACGCTCAGAGTTTAGTATATTAGAGATATGAAAAAGATTGTGAATTTAGATAAGATGAAGGAAGGAAATAGTTACTATATAGAGTATGAAGATTTTTTTTACTTTCATAGTTATTTTCATCAAACTCAATGTGCTTTTGTTCTGGCATTATATACTTTGCCATTATACACCTAAATTCCATTCTACCATTAACAGCTAAACTATTGATATGCTTTTAAAATAGTAGTAATAATTTCATTCCAGCCCTCTTTAGTGCCATCAATATCTCTTCTAAGCCAGAAATGGTAGCTTGTTTCTCCCCAGTTCAAGTACGTTCCAGTTTTAATGGTTTCAGATAAATACATCGAATAGCTATTTTCTTCCCAGGTTCTATTTCTTAACCCATCAACGTAGAGTTTCTTGATTGAATTAAATTCGCTTTCATGAAGTTTGGTTTCGTTGTATACAAGCTGATAGCCTTGTAATACTTTTATAAAATTGTATTTTTCTAAAATTGGCTTCGTATGTTCAACGAAGCTTTTATTTTCGATTAGTTGGTTGATGTGAAGTTTTAAATCTGAAACAAACGTTGGATTATAATGACCAAATGAAAACCTCGACTGTAGGTTGAGTGAGCTATCCGTGTGAGGTCCTGAAACGTATATCGAATAATCCAACATTTCCTGCAGCTCTTGGTAGCTGAACAACGAACGGATGTATTCAAACTTGTTCAATGCGCCACCGTTAGAGAACCCGTAATCGAATTTCCAGCCCGTGCGAATGGGATGAAAGGTGGCTTTGTCTAGATTTTCAATAACGTAAGCTAGTTTTTCCACTACGATATTTTTCGAGCAATTTTTTACACTAAAGCTCGATAGAACTGCAAGTAAAGCGATTGCGGCTATGTATTTTTTTGATTTCATTTGGAGTAGATTTATAATTAAGTAATTTAAATATATTCAATATACGTAAGATTATCTATCAATTGATAGTTGTTCTTACCTATCCTAATAGTTTGAAGTATAGAGAGCATTAAATTGCCAAAAAGTAAAGGAATTAATATATTGATTAAGTGCTGTATCTGTAAATAGGGGTGTTTTAGTACTTCCACCGGGACTCGAACCCAGATCTACTGCTTAGGAGGCGGTTATTCTATCCTGTTGAACTATGGAAGCATGTATTTAGCGAATGGTATTTCCCGCTTCAAAATCTTCTTTAGTGGGAGAAACAAAGCACAATTCACCTTCTAGTGTTTCTGCCATAAGAATCATGCCTTGAGATTCTACACCTCTAATTTTCCGTGGGGCTAGGTTTAGTAAAACACTCACCTTTTTTCCTACCACATCGTCTGGATTATAATGCTCTGCAATACCTGAAACAACAGTTCTAGTATCTATTCCGGTATCTACGGTAAGCTTAAGTAGTTTATCTGCTTTTTCTACTTTTTCGGCAGCAGTAATGGTCGCTACTCTAATGTCTAGCTTGGTAAAATCATCAAAAGTTATTTCGTCTTTCATAGGAGGGAATTTTGATTGTTTTTCGGTCGTCTTTTTCAGCTTTTCTAGCTGCACTTCAATTTGCTGATCTTCAATTTTAGCAAACAGAATTTCTGGCTTGTTAATAACATGTCCACTTGCAATAAGTGCGCTGTTTCCAGCAGCGTCCCATTTAGGAAGATCAATGCCCAGCATAGCCGATAATTTGCTAGAAACATGCGGCATAAAAGGTTCAAATACAACGGCAAGGTTGGCGGTAATTTGAAGCGCAATATTAAGTATGGTTTGAACGCGCTCAGGATTGGTTTTTATTTGTTTCCAAGGTTCTGTATCAGCCAAGTATTTATTGCCCGCTCTAGCCAGCTTCATGGCCTCAGCCTGAGCATCTCTAAAACGAAAGCTAACAATGGCTTTTTCTATTGCTAGTGGCGATTGCTTAAGCACATCCAGCACTGCCTTGTCGGCTTCTTCTAAAGCATTTAGTTCAGGAACAACACCAGCAAAATACTTGTGGGTAAGCACCAGCGTTCTATTAACAAAATTGCCAAAAATAGCCCCTAGCTCATTGTTGTTTCTAGCCTGAAAATCTTTCCAAGAGAAATCGCTGTCTTTATTTTCTGGAGCAATGGAGCAAAGTACGTAACGAAGCACATCTTCCATACCTGGAAAATCGGTTAAATAGTCTTCTCCCCAAACGGCCCAGTTTCTAGAAGTACTGAGCTTTTGCCCCTCTAAATTTAGAAACTCATTAGCAGGTACATTTTTAGGAAGCACATAGTCTTCAAGCTCAGCAAGAATAGCAGGGAAAATAATGGTATGAAAAACAATGTTGTCCTTAGCTAGAAAGTGAACCAGCTCCGTATTTTTATCTTTCCAATAGAGCTCCCAGTCTTTATTGTTTTGATCAGCCCATTGTTTAGTTGCCGATATATATCCTATTGGAGCATCGAACCAAACGTACAAGACCTTTCCATCTGCTCCTTCTAAAGGAACGCTTACCCCCCAATCTAAATCTCTAGTAATGGCCCTTGGCTTTAGCCCCGCATTTATCCAGCTCATGCACTGACCCACTACCTGGTTTTTCCAATCTTTAGGATTGTGAAGCTGCTCACCTTTATAAACGCCCTCTTTCATCCACTGCTTCAGCCATGCCTCATGTCTTTCTAAGGGTAAGTACCAATGAGAGGTTTTCTTAAGCTCAGGAACCTTACCACTTAGGGTAGAAACGGGATTAATCAGTTCTGTAGGGCTAAGTACAGCGCCACATTTTTCACACTGATCGCCATAGGCACTATCGTAACCACATTTTGGGCATCCGCCAGTAATGTATCTGTCGGCTAAAAACTGGTTAAATTCTTTATCGTAGTACTGTTCAGACTCCTCTTTTATAAAGCTTCCCTTTTTTTCTAAAACAGAAAAAAGCTCCTTTGCAGTTTGGTGGTGGTGATCGGCAGAGGTTCTATCGTAAATGTCAAAGCTTACCCCCAGCTGATTAAAAACTTTTTTGTTGGACTTGTGGTAAGTGTCTACAATGTCTTTTGGTGTTTTACCTTCTTTTTTTGCCCGCAAGGTAATTGCTGCACCATGCTCATCAGAGCCACAAATAAAGACCACATCCTCACCAGCAGAACGCAAAAAACGAGCATAGATATCTGCAGAGATGTATACTCCAGCAAGGTGACCCAAGTGCAAGGGACCATTGGCATATGGTAAAGCTGCTGTTATCGTATGTCGTTTATTGGTGCTCATCTATTTTCTTTAATTGCGTGCAAAGATAACTTTAATAATGTTTAATTTTAAACCCATGTCTAAAACCTTTAAATCTTCTATTCCTCCAGCTTTAAATAAAGGAGATGCTATAGCCATTATAGCTACTGCAAGGTATGTAGATTTAAAAATTTTAGAATTTGCTGAGCAGCTTTTTGATCGCTGGGGGCTTAAGGTAATTAGGGGAGAAAACGTACTCAAGAAGCAGTTTAATTTTGCCGGCAGCGACCACCAGCGCTTAACTGATTTGCAGTGGGCAATGGACGACCCAAAGATTAAAGCAATTTTTTGTTTTAGAGGAGGCTATGGAAGTACCCGTATTTTAGAAAGGATGAATCCAAAAGCGTTTATAAAAAACCCAAAGTGGCTGGTTGGGTTTTCAGATGTTACCGCACTGCATAATTACATTGGCAGCATTTGCAAGACCGCTTCTGTGCATGCCACTATGCCCATTAATTATAAAGAAAATACAGATCAAGCATTGCTAAGCTTAAAGCAGCTGCTGTTTGACAAGAAAATGAATTACTCTTTAGAACCTTGCACAGCCAATGTTTTGGGAGAAGTGAGTGGTCCAATTGTTGGTGGCAACCTTGCTATTTTGCAAAGCTTATCTGGAACCAAATACGACATTGACACAAAAGGAAAAATATTGTTTTTAGAAGATGTAGATGAGTACCTATACAATATAGATCGGATGCTGTGGACCTTAAAACATGCAGGTAAGCTAGCCCATATCTCTGGGTTAATTGTAGGAGGATTTACCAAAATAAAGGATAACGATGATCCGTTTGGAATGAATGTTCAAGAAATAGTTTTAGAAAAAGTAAAACAATACAACTACCCAGTTTGCTTTAACTTTCCAGCAGGCCATTTTGATGATAATCGTGCAATTGCCTTTGGCCTAACAACAAAGCTATCAGTTTCCAACAATAGCGTGATTGTTAGCCATTAATTTTCAAACTTAGTGTAGCCCTCAGGGATTTCAAAAAGGGAAGCGCTCTGCGGTCCATTTTCAATAGACAGGGTAACAAGTTTTGAAAGTACTTTTCCAGTAGAAATCACGTATTCTATACTTTTTACTGGCCAGCAGTTTTCTTCCCCTTTTATTTCAAGGAAATACATCGCTTGCTTTTCTTTTCTATTGAGGATCTTTAGCATGGGCTTAAAAAAGGAATAATTGCCTTCGGTAAGCCAATACACGATTTTACGATCTTGCTCTTGATTGATTACAATTACTTCAAAGCAGTCTAACCCAAGTATTTCTTTTTTCTTTTCTGTTTTAACAACTTTTACTGTTAAAGCAGCTCCACTTCTTCTAGGAGGTGCTTCAAGGTATAGCTTTCTCTCAGGGCTAACAGCAGTTAATTGATTTTCAGCATTGTTAATCAGCTGAATACCTACCACTTCATTTACTTCATTGAGCTCTTCAAGACGAACCATGTCTGCTTTAACATAGTAATTGTATTTCATGTCAAGCGCTCCACTTGTTTTTTTGAAATGAATCTTTCCTTCAAACGGAGCGTTGGAACCATCACGAGTTGTTGACTGAGCAGTAACTAATGTGAAAATCAAAAAGGAAAAACATAAAGTAGATAGGAAATAGCGTTTCATGGTGTGCGGGTATTCAATTTAATAAGTGCTAATTTAGATATTGTAAATTACAAAGCAAAAGTTATACCAATTAAGCTAAAAAACACCAAAATAGCAGGAAATAGAGCAGAGGATTTTGCCGCACAACATTTAATTGACAGCGGCTATATAATTGTTCACAGAAACTGGAGATATAAAAGGTTTGAGCTTGACATAATAGCAACTAAAGGCACCACAATTTGTTTCATAGAAGTCAAATATAGGTCCAATGAAGGGGCGATAAAGGCAACAAGTGCAATTAAGCCCCAGCAAGAAAAGCGAATAATGGCGGCAGCAAATGCGTATATCCAAGCCAATGAAGTTGATTTTGAAGTAAGATTCGATGTCATTGCGGTAAGTGACCAAAAAAATGAATTACTTTTAACCCACATTAAAAACGCTTTTTCTCCAACACTTGATTAGACTAAATAAATACATCTCAGATGCTGGAATTTGCACAAGAAGAGCGGCAGATCAGCTGATTGCAAAAGGCCACATTAAGGTCAATGGCCAGGTTATAAATAAACTAGGTACCCTGGTGTCACCAGACTCTTTAGTGCTTTATAAAGATAAACCCATCACTAGAAACAGGCTTCAGTATGTTTTATTTAATAAACCTAAAGAGAACAAGCCCTTAGCAGAATATTATAATGAGGTCAATAAAATTTGTAATGAAGAAATAGCTCCCTTTGATGGAGCTAACCCACAAGTAAGTGGACTCTTTTTATTTACCAATGACAAGGCACTTGCGGATAAATTATCAGCTCCCTCATTAGTAATTCATAGTAAATATGTCGTAGAATTAGCTGTCGAGTTATCCGATAGCCAGCTTAGTGCGTTAAAAAAGAGTGTGCTAAAAATTGAGGTTGATTCAAAGTCTTCTAATGGCATGAAGCTTTTAATCTCTACAGCTTCAATTTCTGCAGAGACCACCATTATTGCTTATTTTGATGAAATAAAAGTGGAAGCGCTGGCTATTGATCGAATAGAATATGGGCACTTAAAAAAAGGCCCACTTACAAGAGCTAAGAGCAGGTTTTTGTCAAACAGAGAAATCGGTTTTTTTAAAATGATTAAAGCCCCAAAATAACTTGTTTGGCTACTTGTCTTTCAGCAGCTCTTTTTGAAAGTCCAGAAGCTTTATCTTTTAGCTGGTCATCGATATAGACGCCCATGGTAAAAAGTTTTTTATCGCCAGACAAGGCTTCTTCAATGAGCTTGAATTGCAGCTTAAGCTTCTGCTTCTGACAATAAATAATGAGCCGGCTTTTATAGTCTGTATTTTGCTTTTCAAGCAATGCCAAATCACTGTTTTTAAGCATCAGATGGGTAATAAATATGGCTTTAGTTTTTTCGTATCCGAGGTCTAGATAAATGGCGCCAAAAAGGGATTCTACTACATTGCCAAGCAATGATTTGTAAACGACATTTCCTCTTTTGTAATTGATATGAGGTTCAATATTAAGACAAGTACCATAATAATTTAAGTTCTCCCTGCTAACTATTTTGGCTCTCATTTGCGAGAGGAAGCCCTCGGGTTTATTGGGATAGTTGTTGTATAAATATTCGCCAACAATGGTGCTTAGCACAGTGTCGCCAAGAAACTCTAAGCGCTCGTTGTTTTTTTGTTTTTTACTTACAGATTTGTGTGTAAATGCCGCTAGGTAGAGTGATTCGTCTTTTGGAGAAAACGAAAGCTCGTTGTAAAATAAGGCAATAAGTTCTGGAGAAAGGGTAGAGTATCGTTTTTTAAAAAAACGATTAAGCATTGTATTTTTTTATAACCACCGAAGTGTTGTGCCCACCAAAACCAAAAGTATTACTAAGAGCAGCACGAACTTCTCTCTTTTGGGCTTTGTTAAGCGTATAATTTAATGAGTAGTCGATGTTTTCATCTTCATGCTCAAAATTAATAGTTGGCGGAATAATATCTTCTTGAACAGCTTTTACACAAGCAATGGCTTCAATAGCGCCAGCGGCACCTAGCAGGTGACCGGTCATGGATTTTGTGCTACTGATGTTAAGCTTTGGAGCGTGATCTTTAAATACTTCTTTTATGGCAAGTGTTTCAGCGATGTCGCCTAATGGCGTTGAGGTTCCGTGAACATTAACATAATCAATGTCTTCAGGTTTCATTCCCGCATCTTCCAAGCACATTTTCATCACATTGATAGCTCCTAGACCCTCAGGGTGAGGTGCAGTCATGTGGTGTGCATCAGCAGTAAGACCACCACCAACGACTTCAGCATAAATTTTAGCGCCTCTTGCTTTGGCGTGTTCTAGCTCTTCCATAATTAAACATCCAGAACCTTCTCCAAGGACAAATCCATCTCTTGTAGAGTCAAACGGTCTTGATGCAGTTTTGGGAGAGTCATTTCTTGTAGATAGTGCTTTTAGAGCGTTAAAGCCTCCAATTCCTGCAATGTTTACAGCTGCCTCTGATCCACCAGTAACGATAATGTCGCTTTTCCCAAGCTGAATTAGCATAAGAGCATCAATCATAGCGTTGGTAGATGATGCACAAGCAGAAACAGTAACATAATTGGGACCTCTTAAGCCATATTTCATGGAAATGTGCCCAGCAGCAATATCAACTATCATTTTAGGGATAAAAAATGGATTGAATCTTGGAGATCCGTCACCATCTTTAAAATTAAAACATTCTTCTTGGAAAGTTTTTAATCCACCAATTCCAGAACCCCAAATTACACCGGCTCTGTCTAGGTTGATGTTTTCTAAGTCTATATTAGAATCTTCCATGGCTTCTTTAGCAGTAGCCATAGCAAAGATAGAAAAGAGGTCTAGCTTTCTAGCCTCTTTTCTATGCATAATTGATTCAGGGTCAAACCCCTTCACCTCACAAGCAAATTGTGTTTTAAATAAGCTGGCATCAAAGCGTGTTATATAATCTGCACCACTAACTCCTTTAATTAAATTACTCCAATAATCAGAAACATTGTTTCCGATTGGAGTTAAAGCGCCAAGTCCAGTAATAACTACACGTTTCTTTTCCATTTATTTGCTTATTTACAAGTGAATAATATTATTTAGCGTTTTCCTCGATGTAAGAAACAGCCATACCAACAGTTTGGATGTTTTCAGCTTGCTCATCTGGAATAGCAATGTTGAATTCTTTTTCAAATTCCATAATTAATTCTACGGTATCAAGTGAATCAGCACCTAAATCATTAGTGAAACTTGCTTCAGCAGTTACTTCAGATTCTTCAACACCTAATTTATCAACTATGATAGCGACAACTTTTGTTTTAATGTCAGACATGTTCTTTGTTTTTTTGATTTCTGATGCAAATAAAAAACTTTTCCTCTACTCGGCAAAATACTTTCTATTAAACTTATGAATAATAATCTTTTATAAGATACACATTATACAGATATAAGGAGACAACAAAGCACTTTATTAATTTTGATTTACAGTTATTAATCTGTTTTTTTAAGCAACTTTTCAGAGGGAAAATGTATTTTTGTTGAAAATAGGAATCAAATGAATGTAGCTCTTTTTGCTTCAGGAACCGGTAGTAATGTTAAAAACATCATCGATTATTTTAAAAACAACGATGAGGTTAATATTGCAGCAGTTTTTTCAAATAAGGCTTCTGCCGGAGCATTAGACCACGCTAAAAACGCAAACATAGACCGCCATGTTTTCTCCTATGAAGACCTGCAGCAAACAACCAATATCTTAGAACTCTTGGTTAGAGAGCAAATCGATTTAATTGTACTGGCTGGTTTTTTGTTAAAAATTCCTGCAGCTTTTATTGCTGGTTTTAAGGGTCATATTATTAATCTTCATCCATCACTTTTACCAAAGTATGGTGGAAAAGGAATGTATGGAGCTCATGTTCATAGCGCTGTACTAGCCGCCAAAGAAAAGGAAACAGGAATTACCATTCATTTTGTAAATGAACAGTATGACAGGGGAGCAATAATAAAGCAGTATAAAACACCTTTGAGCTCGTCTGATGATTTAGCTGCGGTTCAAGAAAAAATTAAAGAATTAGAAAAAAACTATTTCCCTTCTACAATTGAAGGAGTAATCAAAAACACAAACAAATGATTGGTGCTATTTTTTGGGAAAATGGATTTAACCTTAAAGAAATAGGTGTGGCTACCATGGTGCTTTTTGCCGTAATAGATATTTTTGGGACTATTCCAGTTATTATCGCGTTAAAAGAAAAAACAGGAAAAATTTTCCCGCTAAGAACAGCTACTGTTGCTTTGTTTATTCTGGTGGGTTTTCTTTTTGTTGGAGAAAGTATATTGGGCTTAATAGGAGTTGGAATTAATGAATTCGCTGTAGCGGGTTCATTTGTGCTTTTTTTTATGGCCTTAGAGATGATTCTTGGCGTAGATATTTTTAAGGACAATGGTCAAACTTCTACCAAAGTAGCCTCTGTTGTTCCACTAGCATTTCCTATGATTGCGGGAGCAGGAACAATGACTTCTTTAATTTCTCTTAGAGCGGAGTTTGAGCTCATCAACATACTAGTTGCTATTGTACTCAATTTAATTGTGGTTTGGATAGTTTTAAAATTAACGGCAACGTTTGAACGAATTTTAGGCAATGCTGGAATTGCCATTTTAAAGAAGGTATTTGGCATTATATTACTGGCAATTGCCATTAAACTATTTAGCAGTAACATAAAAGAGTTATTTTAACGTGCTGAATTATGATAGATAAGTTTAGAAAAAAAACGCATGAAATAATTTTTGAAGCCGACACTTTTTTGGGGAAGCTTTTTGATATTGTTCTATTGGTACTAATCGTATTAAGCATTGCTGCTGTTATGGTAGAAAGTGTTGAAGCGTATAGCGTCAAATATGAACCTTTTTTATCTTTCTTTGAGTGGAGCATTACCGCAATATTTACCGTGGAGTACATCCTAAGAATTATCAGTGTAAAAAAGCCATTAAAATATATTTTTAGCTTTTATGGGTTAATTGATTTGGTTTCTCTTTTACCTACCTATCTTGGTTTATTCATGTTCTCTGAATCGATCGCTTCTATTAAAACAATTAGAACAATACGTTTACTGAGAGTTTTTAGGATCCTTAAGCTAATTCGTTATGTTAAAGAAGCACAAACCCTAAAAACAGCATTAATTGCAAGTAGGCAACGCATCATCGTTTTTCTTTTGGCTGTTTTGGCTGTTGCTACTATAATGGGTACAATAATTTACATTATAGAAGATCCAAAAGACGGCTTTACAAGCATTCCAAGAAGTATTTATTGGGCAATTGTAACGCTTACTACAGTTGGTTATGGAGACATAGCTCCCCAAACGGTACTTGGGCAATTTTTCGCTTCAATTATCATGATTCTTGGTTATGCTATTATTGCTGTTCCAACAGGGATGATCTCGGTTGAATTGGCTAGAAATGAGAAAATGAACACCCAGAGCTGTCCTAGCTGTTCTGAAGAGGGCCATGAAATCAATGCCAAGTATTGCAAGCATTGTGGAGCAGAGCTAAACCCACTATCAAAATGAAAATAACACTTTACACCGATGGTGCAGCAAAAGGAAACCCAGGACCTGGAGGATATGGGGCGGTTTTAATGGCCGGCAAACATTACAAAGAGCTTAGTGAGGGGTTTGTAAAGACCACCAATAACCGGATGGAGCTATTGGCTGTAATTGTTGGTTTAGAGTCGTTGAAAAAACAAGGAATGCAAGTTCAAGTATTTTCTGATTCCAAATATGTGGTAGATTCTGTTGAGAAAAAATGGGTTTTTGGATGGGAGAAAAAAGGCTTTAAAGGAAAGAAAAATATAGATCTTTGGAAAAGATTTCTAGTTATTTATAAGCAGCATAAAGTTAGCTTTACTTGGGTAAAGGGCCATGCTGGAAATTTATACAATGAAAAATGCGATGAGCTTGCTGTACAAGCGGCCGAATCCAGCAACCTAAAGCCCGACCTTGGTTTTGAAAACCCAAGCTCGGAAGATAAATTATTTTAAAAATGAAAGCAGCAATCTTAACATCTTACGGAGATGCCAAAAAGGCTTTTACCATAAAAGAAGTTCCAAAACCTTCAGCATTATCTTCCGATGAAGTGCTTATAAAAGTGGAGGCTTTTGGTTTAAATTTTGCCGATGTTATGGCAAGAAGAGGGATGTACAATGACGCTCCACCACTCCCAGCTATTTTAGGGTACGACATTGTTGGTCAGGTGATTGAAAGCGGATCCGAAAAGGGTAAAAGCCTTTTGGGAAAACGGGTAGTGGCAATGACACGTTTTGGAGGGTATGCTGAGTATGCAAAAACAAAAATTAGTGGTGTAGTAGAGATTGGAAATCAAATGGAAGCCTACAAGGCCTCTGCTCTTGCCACCCAATATTGTACGGCTTATTATGGAGCCTATGAGACCACGAATTTATTCGAAGGCGATAAGGTTTTGCTTCATGCTGCTGCAGGTGGAGTAGGTACAGCCATAACTCAATTGGCAAAACTAAAAGGGTGTAAGGTTTTTGGCATCACAAGCAGTGAATCTAAAGTTGATTATTTACTCAAAAACGGAGTAGATGTACCAATAGTTGCAAAAAATGGTAATTATCACCAGCAGCTTGAAAAAGAGCTCAGCAACGACATGCTTGATGTTGTTTTTAATTCTGTTGGTGGTGCTACTTATAAGAAAGATCTAGCGCTCTTAAACAAAGGGGGTAAAATTATTTTGTATGGCGTTGCAGACAGGCTTTCTATGAAAAAAGGGATGTTTGGCACCTTGCAGCTAGTATGGAAATTTGGGTTAATGAGTCCAATACAGGTGTTGATGAATTCGCAATCAATTATTGGCATAAACATGCTAAGAATTGCCGATCATCAACCCAACACTCTTAAAAGGTGTTTAGAGAAAGTGGTGGAAATGACACTTGACGGCTCGCTTAACCCAAAGGATGGAGGTGCTTACTCAGTGAACGATATTGATCAAGCTCACGATCACTTAGAAAGTAGAAATTCGGTTGGGAAAATTACAGTTAATTGGTAAGTAAGATGAAAAAAGTAGGAGTTCTTTTAATTATTCTAATCCTAGGCATAGCGCTAGCTACATTTATAACCAGCAAGGCAATTAATAAAAAAACGCTTCCTATTCTAAATCCATGCAATGTTAATCCTACGCTAGTTGATTCGGCAATTCAAGCTAAATGTATAGGACATAAAATAGGGCCCTTTAGTTTTGTTAATCAGCACGGAAAAATTGTTGATCAAGGGTTTATAAAAAATAAAATTGCAGTGGTAGATTTCTTTTTTGTTTCCTGCCCTTCAATATGCCCCATTATGACTTCTCAGCTTAAAAGAATCCATGATTATGATTTTGGAGCGCTTAATAACCAAGTGGTGTTGCTTTCCCATACTGTTTGGCCGGAGGCTGATAGTGTGCCAGTGTTAAACCAATATGCTAGTCAGTATGGTGCGAATGCTGATCGATGGAGTTTCTTAACTGGAGATAAAAAAGCGCTATACACAATGGCTAGAAAAAGTTATTTAATAGTTCCAGATGTCAATGATCCAAAATTTAAACATGGATCAGATGCGGATTTTATTCACACTGAAAATGTAGTTTTAATAGATCGAAAGGGACAAATAAGAGGTTTTTATGATGGAACTTCTCCTGCAGAAATTTCTGAATTAGTTACAGACATAGCATTTTTACTTTCAGCTAAATAGAGAGGTATCTTTTAAGATACTTTGTTGCTATATAAAAAGGAATAGTATCTAAAAGAGCAACAGCAACTTTAAAGACATACCCAGAAATTATAAAATAAATTAATGGATGTGTAAGTATGCCGTTTTGATCAACAGGAAGGCCATTGGCATAATAGTAGGTTATTAATATAACGGCACTCGTGTCTACCAGCTGACTTACAAGTGTTGATGCATTATTTCTCAGCCAAAGCTTTTCACCATTTGTTTTCTTTTTAAGAAAATGAAAAATACGTACATCTATAAATTGCGCGGCTAGGTAAGCAACCATTGAAGCAAAGGTGGCCCCCAAAGTAAGTTTTCTTATGTGATAAAATTCATACCCATTGGGAGCAGAAGGAACTCCGTTATTTAGTGTTAACAAAAGCTCGCCATCAACTAGCTCTTTAGGAGCGTCTATTACTCCACCAAGCCATACAATAAAAATAACCCAAACATTGAGCATTAAACCCAACCAGACAACAAGATTGGCTCTTTTTCTACCAAACAATTCACTTATTAAATCGGTACATAAAAAGGTTAATGGATAAGGCAGTACGCCAATGGCTACAATAAAGGGAATGTCAACGCTAAATAGATTAAAAGAAAGATCAATGAACCTTGAAGTCCCAAGGATATTGAGCATGGTGATGGAGCCAAGAAAAAAACTTGTTAAAATTAAAAATACTTTATCAGCCCTCGATATACTCATAATAAAACAAAGACATTAGTACCTGTCTTTCTTGCCGATAATCCCGTTACCTGCATAAATGCCTTCTCTATATTCTTCTATGTGATCCAATAAACCAAAGTCGTCATAAATGTAGTGCCTGCCGTTATATAGCTTCCCTCCTTTGAACTCTCCATCCATAAGAATACTCTTGTCATTGTTATAGGTTTTACCATAACCATCTTTAATTGCTACAGTTGCGGCATTAAAAGCACCTTCGATTTTAGGAGCAGTAACCGCGCTCTTTTTATTGGGATCTTCATATGCTGGATTGACCATAGCATAGTCATCAGTTTTTTCAGAAACACCATTATTAAAGGCCATTTTTCTTTTAACGTCACCATTTTCATAAAACCAAGTAGATTCTCCTTGTTCCACACCATTTACAGTATTGAAAACCAGCTCTTTTTGGCCATTTTCATAAAACAGCTCTACTACTCCTTCAGTGGCTCCAAGAGAATTAAAAGTTTTTATTTGCCTGGTTTTGCCGTTTTCCCAAAAAAGTTGATAGTCTCCAACAAGAAAACCACCCTTCATGGTTCCTTTTTCTTCGACATTGCCATTTTTAAAATAGGTAGTATAAGCACCGGTAGACCGACCTCTTTTGTAGAAAATTTCGCTCTTAAGGTTTCCATTAGGCCAGAATTTCTTCCAGATTCCATTTTTTCTGCTGTTTAGGTAAACTCCTTCTTCAACTTTTGCATTATCATCATACCCTTTTTCTTTGGACATGTTTCCAAGAACAATCCAATAACCAACCTTTCTTCCATTTTCTGGATTGGTTTGATTAAGCGTATCCGATTGGGCTACTAACGAATTAGAACACATCAATGCAGCAATGATAAAAACGAAAAGGCTTCTTTTAGTGTACATTTTTTAAATAATTTTTAATTCTTGAATTAGAGGTATTATTAGAATTCTGTACAAACATATTTTTTTAAACTATAGGAGCTAAACTTAATTTTCCTAACGTTATTTTATTAATAATAATTTTCAAATTACAAGATTATTTTAGTTTAAAAAAAATGTATGTTCAACAACTTTTCAAGAAAGTTATCAATAGAAAGACAAAGAATGAATATTTTTATAAGATGAGAGTTGCCGCCCTTCAGACCGATTTGCATTGGGAAAACGTTTCTGCTAACCATATAGCACTAGAGCAACAAATAGGTTCTTTAAAAGAAGTTGATCTTGTAGTTTTACCCGAAATGTTTAGCGTGGGCTTTACAATGAATCCCTCAAAAGTTGCTGAAAAAATAGACGGAGCATCTTTTATTTGGATGCAGAAAATGGCAAAACAGACGGGTGCAACAATCGTGGGGAGCCTTCCAATTGTTAAAAACAAAAAGTTTTATAATACCTTGATGTGGGTTCAACCTGATGGAAAGCACTTTTCTTATAATAAAAGACATCTTTTTAGAATGGCTTCAGAGCACAAGGTCTTCGAAAAAGGGGACAGCTTATTGGTGGTAAACCTAAAGCATTTCAGGTGCTGTCCTTTGATTTGTTATGATTTAAGATTTCCAGTATGGTCTAGAAATATAGCTTCAGACCTATCTATTAGGTATGATGTGCTTATTTATGTAGCGAACTGGCCTGCGCCAAGGTCAAATGCTTGGACCTGTCTTCTTAAGGCAAGAGCCATTGAAAATCAATGCTATGTTATTGGAGTAAATAGAATAGGAGTTGATGGAAATGGCATTAATTATTCTGGTGAATCAAGAATTTTTGGTCCTAAAGGAGAACGAATAGATGAGTTTGAGGCGAATAAATCAAGTATTCAGCAAGTGAATTTAGATTTTTCATATCTAGCTAATTTTAGAGAAAATTTCCCTGTAAGCAAGGATGCAGATCTGTTTAATTTGCTTTAAAATTCCCACGATATATCAACATCCCAACCGGGCTTAATTTCAATTGGCGAATTGTAATAGTGGGTAGGTTCTGAAGGTTTTTTTAAGCTAAAATTTCCGGTACTCCATTTGCAATTGCCATCAACATCTTTAATAATTCGAATGTAGTAATCACCAGGTGAGCACCAATTAAGGGTGTCTATTAATGAATGGGTTGTTGGTGGAAATGTTTTTACCAGGTTATCACTTTTTAAAATTTCAGCAATAAAAGCGGTAGAATCCGAAGTGCTTAGGTTTAAAAATATAGATCCAAAATCGCTTTCTTTTTTAATTTCAAGCATAATATTTATGGTGTCATTAGTAAACCCGTAGCTACTATTAATTGCTCCTGGATAGGCAGTAAAAGTAAAACGCCCTTCTTCTTTTGGCAAAAACAAGGAAAACAAGTTTAGGTTATTTTTCACATTGAAATAAGCCAAAGAGCTGTCTTCAATAAGCTTCATTTTAGTAGTGTCTATAGATTTAATTGGATGATTAAAAGCTAAGTTCAGTGGTCTGGAAGGAATTAGATTTCCAAGATTTTTTTGTTTAAAGGTAAAGGTGCTGTCTATTTCTTTAGGAATAAACGTGGTAATGGAAACAGTTTTTGTAGAGTCAAGAGTAGGACCATTTAAGGATAAAGATGTTTTTCTAGAATAAAGCGAATCGGTCCAGATCATAAGGGTGTCTGATGCATAGCTCTTATGGGGAACTGTGAAGCTCATTTCAGAAGAAGTAGCTATTATAGAATCAATTTTTTGGTTAAAAACCAGGTTTATTTTACCTGGAAAAGTGTATTTTTTATCAATAACATTAAGGGGCTTTTGCTCAGCAAACAAAAGAACACTTTTGATACTAGCAGTGGAGTCTTTTTTATTAATGGGGTGTATTTTCTCTTCAAGAAACCCAATTTTTTCTGTTTTAGGCTCAAATTGGTTGTTCCCATTAAGGTCATCTATAGCAACTAAAAAAAAGTCAGCGGAAGTAAGGTAGTCTAATTTAAAATACCCTGCTTCATTAGCGGAACAAACATATGCGGGAATCAAATTTGTTTTAAAAGTATCTATGCTGCTGTTGAATAAAAATATTTTAGGATTTTCTAAAGGTTTTTTAGTGAAAGCATCAAAAGCATTTCCCTCAAAAAAGTTAGAATCTATATAATCTCCTGTAGAGACAACATATTTAAAGTTCTTAAGTTGATTACTCTCAGTAATGTCTTGAATACACGCTCCAAAATTAAAGGTATAGGTGGTGTTTTCTCTTAGGCTTTCATTTATGGTTATAAGGATTGTTTTCCCTTTTTCAGCAACAGTTATTTCTTCAATTGGAGGATTAACAAAAAAGTTTTTATCGATATTTTTTAATGCTACATATTCGTCAAATGTTAGCAAGATTGTTTTCGAGTTAAATGATGTGGTAAGTGGGGCAGGAAAAGTTTTTTTTTCGACAAGCAAAGGGGGAGAAACATCTTTCTCTCCACCAGTTATTGCCGCCTGCTGAGCACAAGAACACAACAAAAAAACAAGGATGATATGGATTAAAAATCTCAAATTAAAGTTTCCAGCAATGCTGCAATTTTGGTTAATTCCTGTTTGTCATTTTCGCTAAAGGCATTCAGGTGTTCACTGTCAATGTCTAATACATAGGCAACATGACCATTACGATCTTTAATTGGAATAACTATTTCAGATTGAGAAGCGCTGTTACATGCAATGTGCCCATCAAAATCATGGACATTATCAACGATTATTGTTTGGTTTTTTTCCCAGCAAGTTCCGAACACCCCTTTTCCCTTTTTATTCTTGTACAAGCGTGTGGACCTTGGAACATAAAAAGTACTAGCTCATCGTTTTCAACTTTATAAAGGCCTACCCAAAACCAATTCATTCGAAACTTTATTGCGGCTAGAATATTACCAATGTTGGCAAACATATTTTTCTCCCCCTCAATTAAGGCATTTATCTCTTGATGTAATAAGGAATAGTTTCTTGTTGTTGAATCGATTGTTGTTGATGACATATTAATATGGGAGTTTACTCTTCAATAGAGTCTTTCATTGTATGATAAACATTTTGCACATCATCATCTTCTTCAATTTTTTCTAGTAGCTTGTTCACCTCCTCTTCTTGCTCCTTAGAAAGCGCTTTGGTAAGCTGGGCAATTCGTTCAAAACCAGAGGATAAAATTTCTTTGTTGTTTTCTTCTAGGAATTTCTGAATGGCTCCAAAGTTCTCAAATGAGGCATAAATTAATACGCCATCATCGTCTTTAAATACTTCTTCTGCCCCGTAATCAATTAGCTCTAGCTCTAACTCTTCAGGGTCTGTTCCGTCATCAGAAATTCTAAAATTGCAAGTATGGTCAAACATAAATACTACGGAACCTGATGTTCCTAAATTGCCATTATGTTTATTGAAATAGCTTCTTATGTTTGCAACTGTTCGGTTGTTATTGTCAGTTGCAGTTTCTACAAGAACGGCAATTCCGTGAGGAGCATATCCTTCAAAAATAACCTCTTTGTAGTCGCTTGTATCTTTATCGGAAGCTCTTTTTATGGCGCGTTCAACATTGTCTTTTGGCATGTTGGCCGCCTTAGCATTCTGAATTACCGCCCTTAGCCTAGAGTTGGAATCTGGATCGGGACCACCTTCTTTAACTGCCATAACAATATCCTTACCAATTCTGGTAAAGACTTTGGCCATTTGCCCCCATCTTTTAAACTTTCTTGCTTTTCTAAATTCAAATGCTCTTCCCATGATCTTCCAAATATTTTTTAAAAGTAAAAAATCTATCTCTCTTTTTAGGAATTTAAGAAAATATCTAAGGCCTAAACATTGAGGTCTTTTTCGTAAAGTGAGAAAAGAAGCGGGCATTTCATGTACTTATCATGGGAAGGGTAGTAGTCTAGAAAATCGACTTCTTTAATAAGCTTAAAGCCAATAGACTTGTACCATGTTTTTAGAAATTCTTTTTCTTGATGGACCCAGTTTAAAGGAGATAAAATTTCTAGTTGCATTTTTTTATACTTCTTTTCTTTTGCCGTTGAAAGCACGTGATTAACCAGGTTTTTTCCAATCCCTTTTTTTCTGTGTTTAGGATGGCAAATAAGCATAGAAAAAGAGCAGGTTTCTTTATTTACTTGCTTGAACAGGATACAACCCACAATTTCATTTTCTAGCTCGCCAATAAAAAGTTGATTGTTGTTTAGGTGGTGTTCAAATTCTTGTTGGTCTATTCGATAGTATCCTTCTTTCCAGAAATCTTTTTCTGAAGAATAGTAAACGCTATTGGCTAAGGGAATGATTATATTCTCATCTTGAGCTGAAGCTAGGCGAATAGTCATGAGTGATTTTTTCAACTAAAGTATTAAAACCTAATGAAATTGGATGATTATCAAAAGGTTTAAAATTTAATTACTGCTCTTGCATTAAAAGAGTCGTAATTTTTTGAAATTCATTACTAGAAAGTTTGCTTTTATTTTGATTTTGTTGGATTTCACTTTTATGATTTTCAAGCTCTTTTTCAATAGGTTTTATTTTAAGATATAGAGGTTCGCAATTGTAAAAAGTAGCTTTTTTAGCAATTGTTGTGTTAAATTTTTCTAGTAATTGCTTGATTGCTTCTTGGCTTTGCTTAATAAAAAGCAGGTTGTTTTTTAAGTCTTGAAGAATTTGTCTAAGCGAGTTCACTTCTTCGGGATTTTTGGTGGCGTACTTTTGCTCAAGATTTTTAAAAACAACTTGGTATTGGCTTAAAACTTTGTTGTTTTCTTTGCCTTGTTGATCTAATTTTTCAATTATAGAAGAGTAATGGGACTTAAATTCATTGGTTTTATATTGTTTAACTATTGGATTAATATAGGTGCTTGTATAGAGCTGAAATTCATTCGCCTTTGTTGTGAAATTTTCGGCTTGTGAGGTTACCTTTTCGCTTAGCAGCTGCATTTTTTTCTTGGTTTCTTTTAAAAGGTCCCATTCTTCGCTAGAAGAACTAATTTTACTTTTCCCCTTAGAATAGCCTTTGTACTTAATGTACTCCCCTTCAATCTCATTTTTAGAATCTGCAATTGCACTTAATTGTTGATTTAATGCATCTAGTTTTTCTCTAGCAGCCTTAAAAGGGTCTTTTTCATCTGAGCAATGTAGCTGGTTGTAGCTGTTGTTTAGTTTTTTCATACCAGCTGCGGTAGTGTTGTAATTGTTCTGAACCTGCTTAACAAATTGAGATAAGTTGCTGTTTAAATCAGCGGTGTTGTAATAAACACTACAAGAACTAGCAAATATTCCTATAATCAACCAGCACAATAAACAATAACCTTTTCTTTTCATATGTATGCATGAATAATTAAAACAAGGTAAAAAAAACGAACCAATTTTAGCCCGCTACTTTCTAGAAATTATTTTAATCTGTTAAAAAGAGAGCTTATAAGAAGATAAGCGTAAATAGAAAAATTGTGGAATATTAGTGGGAATAATTAACTATCGGATGTTTCCTGAGCATCGGTATTACTCTTAGCGTTTAAATCTAGGTTTGGATAGTTTTCTTCTTTTTGTTTTTCACTATTGTATTTAATGTTCCAAATTAAGAAAACGATATAAATGGAAAAGAGCACAAAACCGACACCAAACATTAACAAGCTCATAAGCGTCTAATTTGGTTTATAGCTATAGTGAATAATAAAATGGTTCCCGGCCAATGTGCTGAATACATAGCTTCATCTTTATTGCCCATTAAGCCTAGTCCAATGGAGTATAACATGCAAGCAAAAGCAATAATTACTGGATACCATTTAGTTATAAATTTCATACTGCAAAATAGCCTACTATTTTGGCATAATTAATTTTGTTTAAGGTTATTTAACTAAAATAGAGCGCTTATTTACTAATTGACTATCTATTTATAATAAAAGCCCAGCATTAATGCTGAGCTTTTATTGCAGCGTGAAATATTTATTTATTAAACAGTATTAAAAATACGACACTACTGAAGATTTAATTTGACCATCAATATAAGCTTTAACAAAGTAAAGGCCAGTACTTTGATTCGTTAAATCAACTTCAAAACTAGAAGCGTTGAATTTAGAAACAACGAGCTGTCCCATGTTGTTGTAGATTCCGATTTTTCAATTAGCTCATTTTGCTCACTAGCTATATTTATAATTCCATTTGATGGATTTGGATAAACAGTAATAGTAGAAGTCTCTAAAGATGAATTTTTTGGCGTACCATCTCCTAATCCTTTACAATCAGGTATAGCATCACAAGGGCCTACTTTACAGTTTTTGCAAGCAGTTAAAACGTTAGCAACACTGTTGTAAGGCACACATCTAAAGCCACCTTTAGAGCAGACCATTATTCTTCTATAATTTTGTGCTGGTATGACATTTAAATTGGCTCCCGGCTTAGCGCAAATTACGTTGTAGGTTGTAATGTCTACATCGTCACTAACAGCACAACCAAACTCATCTGTATAAGTTAAGGTGTAAGTAGAAGTAGTGTAATCTCCACTTCCAACAGTTGATGCATTGGTTAGAAATGAAGTGTTGTTTCCATTGGCTACAACATTGCCATTTTCATCTGTCCATACACTTGTAGTGGTCCCAAAACCACCGGAAGTTAGGCCGTTTAGATTAGCTTCTGCATAATCATCAGTATATCCCCAAAATGTTGTTTGACATAAGCCAGCCCAAACAGATTGGTTGGGATCACAACCATTAAATTCAGGACCACATGGAGAGGTGTTTGAAGCACTATTTGATGCCAGCAGAACTGCACCTTCAGCATTTAACCTTCCTGCACCTAATAATCCAACATAGCTTGGGTTTTGAGGATAAATGTCATCTGCAGATTGCTTGAGATATGTTTCTATTTCCCAATTAGATAAACACGGGTTAACCGAAAGCATCAAACCTACAGTTCCAGTAACAAATGGAGCAGCATATGAAGTCCCTGATCCATAAAGATACCAAGCTTGCGCAGCAGAAATTGGAACATAATATCCAGGAGCACACAAGTCAACTGTAGCATTGTGCTGATGTGTTGTAGTGGGGTCGCCAATGGATTTTTCATGGTTGTCATTTTCGCCAATGCTGGTTACTGAAAACACATTGTCAAAAGCTGAAGGGTACACTAAAGAAGCGCCATTATTGGCAGTTCCTCCACAGGTGCTTCCATTTCCTGCCGCAGCAACAATAAAAGTGCCGTTGTCATACACTTCATTGATTACATCTTGAAGATATTGGTTGAAGGTACATCCAGAAGTCCAGCTTAAGTTAATCACTTTTGCACCTGCATATGATGCAGCGATTACCTCATTGTAGCTCATCCTATAAAAGTTTAAACTTAAATCCCAACCTATTGAGCTCATCCCCAATGAGTTGTTGGTGTTTCCGGCAACGTTAATTGAAACTGCTGTTCCGTGACTTGTAGATGATGTATTTGCAGGGTCGAAGTAGTTAACTTTTCCAACTAGTTCTTCATGATTAACATCAATATTTTGATCGGAAACAGCCACGTTTATCAAAGGGTCTCCATGAGTTACACTCCAAGCCCCTTCTGCACTTATTAAATCTAAAGACCACAATGGGTTAAAAACAGTATTGTAATCATTTGGCAAGGCTAAAGTCTCATATTTAGGTCCATATTCGACACCTTCTATTTCGTTAATTTTATTTAACGTGGTATATAAATCAGCCTCATTACAGTCACAGCTAAATTCATAGACCTTTAATAAATCCGCTTTTTTAGAATTAGATAGCGCTAATTGGTGTTTTATATTTAGATTTTTAACCGCATCTAAATATTTAGCTGAACGTTCTAATTTTTTTAAATTAGCTACACTTCCCCAAACAGTTGTTGTTTGAGCAGTGAGATAGCTGCTTGAAATTAATATAAAACCAGCCATTAGAGCTTTAAGTTTTAAGGATAGTCGTCTTGTTTTTTTCATTATTATAATTTTTATTTTGGACAAAAATCATAACTCAAAAGCGTTGAAAAAACAATAATGAGCAATATGTTACAGAAGCAGTTTATTTAGTGATAAACTGCAAGATTAAAAAACTCATTTGTGATGAAAGCTATTGTTTTTGGGATGAATGAAAAATGAAAAAGCTTCAATTCTTATAATTGAAGCTTTTAGTGACCCCGGCAGGATTCAAACCTGCAACCGCTGGAGCCGAAATCCAGTGCGCTATTCAGTTGCGCCACGAGGCCTTTGACAGCAAAATTATAATATATTATTACAATAATATTTTTTTTAGTTAGTTTGTACTCTAAGTGAGAAATTATCTGTTGTTAATATTGTTTGTTCCATTGGCTGTCTATGCCCAAGACTTTAGCGTTGGTTCTTGGCGAGAGCACTTGCCATATTCCAACGTTAACTATGTAGTGCCAATGGAAGATAAGGTTTACGCCTCAACTCCTTACTCGCTTTATTATTATGATTTAGAGGACAACTCTGTAAATAGGCTTTCAACAATAAATGGACTCTCTGAGCTTGGTGTTGCATTGATACATCCAAATCCACAGAATAAGACCGTAGTGGTAGGGTACAGTTCTGGAAACATCGACCTTATTAAGTCTGGGAATATTGTTAACATCCCCGCCATTATTAACAGTAATGTCATAGGTGATAAAACAATTTATGGAATGTATTCAAAAGGGGATTACACTTATCTAGCAACCGGTTTTGGGATTGTTGTTGTTGATGTGGATAGAGAAGAGATTAAAGACACCTATTACATAGGAGCTAATGGAGATCAGATCAAGGTAAATGACCTAACAATAGGTTCGGGCAATATATATGCTGCAACAGACATGGGCGTTTTGTATGCTAGTGAGTCTACGCCCTTTCTTTCTAATCCAGCATCTTGGACAGAACTTGTAGTTTCGGGAGCAACACAACCTGATTTTCAATTAATAGAACACATTAGCTCAGCAACAACAAACCGTCTAATTGTTGTCCAAAAAGGAGCGGATTATGCCGATGATTTGGGTTTTGTTTTAGAAAATGGAAATTGGTCATCCCCTGCTGAATTAGCAGGTGATGATATTTATTCAATTGAAAACGAGGGCACCAATTTAATTGTTGCTAAAAATGTTGGTGTTGTTGTTTATGATCAAAATTTTTCAGCACTAGAAAATTTATACTCCATTGGTGGGACGGCAAATTTGTCTCCAAATCATGCGGTCAAGTTGGGTGATGAATTTTGGGTTGGTGACAGAAAACAAGGGCTTTTAAAGATGGTGTCTAATTGGAATTTCGATAAATATCCTATCACCGGTCCATAT
>JBJKXU010000033.1:0-26946 GCA_045561415.1 Parvicellaceae bacterium | reverse complement strand
CTAATAACTCATTAGTAACATTTAGCAATACATCTCTTGATGTAAGCAGCACATTTGTTTTATCATCAGGGTCTATCAACTCAAAATAAACTGGTTTTTTACCTTTATGATTATTAAAAATCAAATCAATATTATCAATTTCAGTTTTATCTAAGGTTTTTGAATCCCAACGCATATATATAGAACTTACGTTCTTCTGAAGAACATCTTTTAACAATTCAATTTTAGAAATCTTAAACTCTTTTTGTTTGCCATCGGAATTATAATATTTAGGACGAAGCTGAACTTTTCCAGAAACCGATAAAAAATTACCAGGATCTAAAAAATGCATGAACTTTAAATATTGCTCACCAAATAGTCTAAATTCCATAGCCCCAAACATATCTTGAATTTCCAAGACACCATATCTACTCCCCTTTCTACTCTGAAGATTCAATGCTTTATTGGCAATTCCAATGATGGTAAACTCTCTTTCAGGAAGCTGATTGATGTTTTCTGCAAGCACTCCAGCATTAATGTCACAAAAATTTTGCAACTCAAGCTTATAATCTTCGAGGGGATGACCGGAGATATAAATACCTACAACCTCCTTTTCTTTATTTAACTTTTCATACGTATTCCACTCATCGCAAGTCGCAATTGGAGGTTCAGGAAAATCTATTTCACCAGCAGCCCCTCCAAACATATCTACTTGAGCTGAATTTGTTCTTTCTTGAAAAGATTGACCGTATTTAATGGCCGTTTCAATAAGGGTTCTGTTGTTTTTATCTACATGAAAATACTGCGCCCTGTGCGCATTGACAAACCCATCAAAAGCACCAGCAGTAGCAAAGCTTTCTAGTACTCTTTTATTGCAATCTCTTAAGCTAACTTTTTTAACAAAATCAAAAATTGAATGAAAAAGCCCCGCTGTTTTTCTTACTTCAACAATGTTTTTAACTGGATTTATACCTACCCCTCTTATAGCTCCCAATCCAAAACGGATCTCTCCCTTTTGGTTTACTGCAAATTTATACCAGCTTTCATTTACATCTGGTCCTAAAACTGCCAACTCCATACGTTTACATTCCTCCATAAAGAAAGTAACGTTTTTAATGTCATTCATATTATTACTGAGTACAGAAGCCATGTATTCAGCAGGGAAATTTGCTTTTAGGTAAGCTGTATGGTAAGCAATAAGGGCATAACATGTTGAATGAGATTTATTAAATGCGTAGGACGCAAAAGCTTCCCAATCTTTCCAGATTTTTTCTAAAATCTCTCGATCATGACCTTTCTGTTCCCCTTGATCTAGAAATTTTGGCTTCATTTTATTTAACAGGTCAAATTTCTTCTTCCCCATTGCTTTTCTTAAGGTATCCGCCTCACCTTTTGTGAAACCAACTAACTTTTGTGAAAGTAGCATGACCTGCTCTTGATAGACTGTTATACCATAGGTCTCTTCTAAATACTCTTGCATATCAGGCAAGTCGTACTTAATTTCTTCCTCCCCTAGTTTACGTTTAATAAAGCTTGGTATATATTCAATAGGACCAGGTCTATACAAAGCATTCATGGCAATTAAATCTGAAAACTCAGTTGGCTTAAGGGCTTTTAAGTGCTTTTGCATTCCTGGAGATTCATACTGAAAAACACCAACAGTTTCTCCTCTTTGAAATAGTTCGTATGTTTTCTGATCGGTAAGCGGAACGTTTTCAATATCTAACTTTTTCCCTGTTCTAGCCTCAATAATTTTAACGGTATCTTTAATTAGTGTAAGGGTCTTAAGTCCTAAGAAATCCATTTTTAACAACCCAGCATTTTCAGCTACAGAGTTATCAAACTGAGTACACCACATTTCAGAATCCTTCGCTCTAGCTACGGGCACATAATCTCTAATATCTGAAGGGGTAATAATTACACCGCAAGCATGAATTCCAGTATTTCTAACCGTTCCTTCAACTAATTTTGCTTGTTGAACAACATCAGCTTCTAGCTTTTTATTTTCAGAAATAGTCCTGAGCTCTAAAGCCATCTTAATCTGATCAGGACTAACCTTCTTTTTTAGCTCTTCTTCAGATGCATCCAATAACGCATTGAGCTTCATATTAGGAACCAGTTTAGCTATTCGGTCAGTTTCATGTAGTGGCAATTCTAGCACCCTACCAGCATCTCTTATGGAAGACTTTGCTGCCATGGTACCATAAGTAATAATTTGAGCCACTTGACTAGATCCATATTTATCAATAACATATTGAATTACTTTCGCTCTTCCCTCATCATCAAAATCAATATCGATATCGGGCATAGACACTCTATCTGGATTCAAGAAACGCTCAAATAGCAAATTATATTTAATGGGATCAACATTGGTGATTCCAGTGCAATAAGCAACTACAGATCCAGCAGCTGAACCTCTTCCCGGACCAACAGAAACTCCCATTTCTCTAGCTACATTACAAAAGTCTTGCACAATTAAAAAATATCCTGGGTAGCCTGTCTTTCGAATGGTTTCCAATTCAAAATCAATTCGCTCTTCTAATTCATCATCAATTTTATCGTATCTTTTTTTTGCACCTTCATAGGTCAAAAATTTCAAGTAATTATTTTCACCATTTTTAAGATTAGAATCCGCTAAATCTTTAGGATCTTTAAACTCTTCAGGGATTTCAAATTCTGGAAGTAAAACATCGCTCGCCAATTTGTAAGGCTCACACTTAGCCACAATTTCATTGGTATTTTTTATGGCTTCAGGAAGGTCAACAAAAAGTTTCTTCATCTCAGATTGAGATTTAAAATAGAATTCATTGTTAGGGAATCCATTTCTAAAGCCCCTTCCTCTTCCAATAGGAGTTGATTTATACTCTCCATCCTTTATACAGAGCAGTACATCATGTGAAACGGCATCCGCTTTGTTAAGGTAGTAGGTGTTATTAGCTGCGATATATTTTACATTATACTTTTCAGCAAAACGAAGAAGAACATCATTAACTATTTTTTCATCTTCTAATTGATGTCGATTTAATTCCACATAAAAATCATCTCCAAAGTTTTTCTTCCACCAAACAAATGCCTCTTCCGCTTGTTTTTCTCCAACATTAAGAATTAATTGAGGAACTTCGCCTTGAACACCACCAGTAGTCACAATCAGGTGTTCTTTATGATCTAGCAATACTTCTTTATCTATCCTTGGAACATAATAAGAACCTACAACGTGACTATCTGATGAAAGCTTTACTAAATTGTGATAGCCTAGTTTATTCTTAGCCATCATCGGAATTAAGTAACCGGAATCTTTAACACTTTTATTTTTTCTATCCTTGCAGACATAAAATTCTGATCCTAAAATGGTTAAGATTTTTTTATTTTCAAGCTCCTCAATTAGTTTTTCATTAGCTTCTTCCTTTTCTGAAAGGGAACTAATCTCTTGTTCCACCTTTAGATTATGTCTAAAACCTTCTTCAACAAATTGATAAGCAGCCATCATATTCCCTATATCTGTTAGCGCTACAGCAGGCATCCCCATTTTAGAAGCCTGAGAAATTAAATTTTTCACTTGTGTACTCGATTGAAGAATAGAAAATTGAGAATGGTTATGCAGGTGTGAAAAAGGAACATCTTCAAGGTTGGCTAGGTTAGCACCTACATCAACTTTTTTGGCAACAACATCTTTCTGAAGTTGCTTTTTTATTTTCTCACTCTCCTTTTTTAAGTTAAAGTGTTTAATACCAACAGGCTCAATAGGTTGACTGTTTTTTTCTATAAAAACAGCATATTCTTGTCGATCTATAAGCAGGTCATCAGCAGAAAATAATTTAATTCTTATGAGCTCTAAAAAACAACGAGTTGTAGCTTCAACATCTGCCGTAGCATTATGAGCTTCTGCAAAGGGCTCATTGAACAAATGTTGATTTAGCTCTGTCAAGGTTGGCAATTTAAATCGTCCTCCTCTTCCTCCTTTAATTTGGCAAAGCTGGGCTGTTTTTTCAGTACAGGTATCTAATATTGGCAAACTGGATAGCGGAGATTCCACTTGAAGTCTGAAAAACTCACACCCCATAATGTTAATATCAAAAGGGATATTATGACCAATAATAAATTTAGCCTTTGATATTGCCTGATTAAATTCTTGAAGAACAGCACCTAGTTCTTCTCCATTTTGATGAGCCAAAGCTGTAGATATTCCATGTATTTTTTCCGATTGAAAAGGAATGTCAAAACCAGAAGGTTTTATGATGAAATCTTTGTGTTCAATTAAAGTACCATCAGCAGCATGCAGCTGCCAAGCAATTTGAATACAACGCGGCCAATTTTCAGTGTCAGAAATTGGAGCTTTAAAGTTTTTAGGCAGTCCAGTGGTTTCAGTATCAAATATCAAGAACATATCTTTCCCCTCTTAAATTTCTATAAATTTAAAAAACAAGGATTAAAAACAAGAGCGGTGTTAATAAATTCTTAAAAATCTAATTTGTTAAACGGGACAGCTAAATCAAAAGTTTATTTACAAACTAACCCATAAACAACGTATGTATTTTTAGTAGAATATTTTATATTTATTGTTTAGCCTGCCTATTAATAAAATTTAAGTGCACAAAAAAACAACCCTTAGAACAAAACACAGTCTTTAACATAGTTAAAGCTTTCAGTCAACTTACACCTTACAAATACAAGATGAAAAAAATATTACTGCTCAATTTATCTCTTATATTCTCCCTATTTACCTACTCACAAAAAACTAACCACAATGTACTTACCAATGTAACAGTAATGCCAGAAGTTAGTCATGGAGTAACTGTTGAACTAAGAAGCTATATTGAAGACCCCAATGCAATCAATGAAATTACCAAGACCGAAAAAATTGGCTATCATCCTAAATCTGATTGGATTCTTAATCCGACAGTAAATCCTAACGCCCTTCCAAATGGCATGGACCCCATTGTTCAAACCCAGTACAACAATTCAACTGTAACTCGTGCATTAAATCAAAATTTTGAAGGGATAGGGAACACAAGTGTAAGTCCAGCAGATCCTTCATTAGATGTTGGACCTACCTATGTTATTCAAATGATTAATGGTGGTTCTGGATCCTACTTTAAAATTTATGACAAAACTGGAACCACAGTGGTTAATGCTACTTATTTTGATAACTTTTTTGGAATGCCTGGTGGGGCTGGAGACCCCATTGTTTTATATGACGAACTTGCTAGTAGATGGCTCATGAGTGAATTTTCTTCAACGGGAAACAACCTTCATGTTGCCGTATCAACTACATCCGATCCACTTGGCACCTGGAACACATATATTTTTAATGCACCTAGCTTTCCTGATTATCCTAAATATTCAATATGGAATGATGCTTACATTGTTACCACAAATGAAAATACTTCTGCGGTTTATGCTTTAGACAGAGCAAGCATGTTAACAGGGGCTGCTGCTACTTCCCAGCGATTTAGCGTACCTACATTTGGGACCATTGGGTTCCAAGCAATGACACCTGTAAGCTTGAATGGCACCACACTTCCACCAGCAGGTACTCCTGCAATGGTTATGAGAATGAGAGATGACGCCTGGAATGGATCAGCTTCAGATGCTTTAGAAATTTGGGAATTTGACATTGACTGGAATAATTCTAACAACACCACGCTTGCTCAAACCGCTACCCTTCCTGTCTCAGCTTTTGATTCCGAACTTTGTGGATACACCTCATTTGCCTGTATTCCTCAACCAGGAACTGGAACAACGCTAGATCCTTTAAGGGAGGTGTTAATGAATAGAATTCATTACCGAAATTTTTCTACTCATGAGTCTATTGTATGCTGTCACGTAACCGATGTTGATGGAAATGATTTAGCAGGCATGAGGTGGTATGAGTTAAGACGAACTGGAGGAACAGGTGGCAGCTGGACCATCTATCAAGAAGGTACGTATGCTCCAGATTCTGATAACAGGTGGATGGGCTCAATAGGTATATCGGCAACTGGCCAAATTGCTCTAGCTTACAATGTTTCTAGCGCTTCAACTTTTCCTTCACTAAGGTACACTGGAAGAAAAGAATGTGACCCGTTAGGAATTATGACTGAACCTGAAACTGTTATAATTGACGGAAGTGCATCTAACAACTCCAACAGGTATGGAGATTACAATGCTATTGGCTTAGATCCTACTGATGGAGAAACTTTCTGGTTTACTGGCATGTATAATCCAGCAACCTCTTGGAGTACTAGAATCGCTTCTTTCACTATTCCTTCATGTACTCCGCTCGTTCAATTCAATTCATCTTCCTACGCTGTTGATGAGCCTGATGCTAATGTAGTAAATGGCTGCCTAGACTATTACATAGTTAATGTTCCTATACAAATTGGATCTGACCCCTCTCAACCTGCAGATGTTACTGTTTCTGTTGCAGGAGGAACAGCAACTCAAGGAGTTGATTTTGAAATCAACAATGTTACTCACCAATTAGATGGCGCTGCATTATCAGGTTTAGTTGAAATATGGGTGTATAACGATAACTACGTAGAAGGTCCTGAAACAATTATTTTAGATTATTCGCTAAACGCAAATGGTGGAGATGCTGCCGTAGGAACGATCAATCAAACAACCACCATCACCATTAACGATGATGATTTAGCACCATCTTCGATGACCAATACTATACCTATATTTAATGAAGATTTTGAAAACGGCATGAACGGATTTACTAGTACTAATCCTTCTGGTGATGATCCTTGGCAGGTAGCTGATGTTGGAACTGCAGCATCACAATATTATGCTATTCCCAACACCAATACTACTAACTTCCTTTACATAAATGATGATGATTGTAATTGTGATCAAAATGATGTTGATGTTATTTTCCCGTCCATTGATCTTGCTAATTACACAGGTGCGACATTAACTATGGACACCTATTTTGAGAACAACAACTATCAAAACAATCAAGAAACGGCTGAGCTTAGCGTTTCAGTTGGCGGGGGACCGTTTGCTACTGTATCAAGTATTATTGCTTCTGCTATTGACATAGACTGGACCATACAAACTGTAGATTTAACCCCATATGTTGGAAACACCAATGTTCAGTTAGCCATTAATTACAGCGATGGATCAGGTTGGCTATACGGGTGTGCTATTGACAACATTTCCATTACAGGAACAGTTCCAATTGACATTCAAGCAGCTGTGAATTCTGGAAGCTCCCAAGCTGCAAATCTAGGAGCGAATGAAACTGTTCATTTCTATGACCCAACAACAAACAATGTGATGATGTCTCTAGAAAACACCTCATCCTTTGATTATGGATGTGTAACTGTTGAGGTAGACAGAGACGGAACAAACCCAACTGCTTTAGCATTTGCAAGTGCAAGTACACCAGATTTTTTACATTCTAAAACTTTTTCTGTCACCCCTACTAACAACAACCCGACAGGAACTTTTAATGTTATTCTATATTACCAAGAAGCAGAAGTAGCTGCATGGGAAACCATAACTGGAAATTTAAGAGCAGATGCTGAAATAATTAAAGTATCTGGAAGTAATGCCATAAGTGATGTTAACCCTACAAATTTTGCAGGATTTACAATCAATAATCAAACTGCAACTTTAGGATCTTTTAATTCTGATGTTACATTTTCCGCCTCATTCTCTAGTGGTTTTTCTGGATTTGGTGTTGGAATTTACAATCCTAACCCTACAACAGTTACCCACACTACAGTTGATACTAATCCACTTTGTAATGGTTCATCTGATGGGTCAATAGTAGTTTCTGCTTCTGGAGGAACACCCGCTTACCAATATAGTATTGATGGAGGAACAACTTTTCAAAGTTCATCCAGCTTTTCCAATTTACCTGCAGGAACCTATACCGTTATTGTAGAAGATGCTGCAAGCAACCAATCGAACTCTTCATCAGTTATTCTTCAAGACCCTGCTTTACTTACAGTTACCTTTAATAGCTCTGATCCTTCTTGTAATGGGGATGCTGATGGAGCAATAGCTATAACAGCAAATGGAGGCACACCAACTTATCAATACAGCATTGATGGAGGAGCAACTTTTCAATCAAATTCAGCTTTTTCCAACCTTATAGCTGGAAATTATGCCATTGTAGTTCAAGATAATAACGGATGCCAAGCTACTAGTTCAAGCAACCTTAATGAACCAACAACAATTTCTTATTCTGCCACTTCTACAGATGAAAACTGTGGTGCTGCTGATGGAACATTAACTATAAATGGATTAGGAGGAACTGGAACATTACAATACAGCTCTGATGGTGGAGTAACTTATCAGTCTTCCAACCTATTTAATGGTTTAATCGCTGGCACTTATTCAATTGCAATTCAAGACATCAACGGATGTCAAATAACAGGAGTTGAAAACGTAAATAGCGCGGGAGGAATAAGTCTTGACAACTTGTCTTCCATTAACCCCACTTGTAATAGCGCAAATGATGGTATTATTACCATTACAGCAACAGGTGGAACAGGAACATTACAATACAGTATTGATGGAGGAGCAACCTTTCAAAACAACGGCTTCTTTACAGGATTAAATGGCAGTTCTTATTCAATTGTTGTGCAAGACATCAACCTATGTCAAGTTACCTCTTTAATAACACTAACTGAACCTACTGCACTATCATTTACATCACTTATTTCACAACCATTATGCAATGGAGACAACAATGGCTCAATAACAATAAATGCAAGTGGAGGAACAGGAACAATTCAGTATAGTATTGATGGAGGGACTACAATTCAAGGATCATCCATTTTCAACAATTTGGTTGCAGGCACATATTCGATTATTATAGTTGATGGCAACAGTTGTCAGTCTACTGGAAGTGTCGTCCTAAATAACCCATCACTAATTACATATTCCGCTACAATTACTAATGAAACTTGTGGCAATTCCAACGGTTCAATATCAATCAACGCAGCTGGAGGAACTGGCACACTCCAATACAGTATTGACGGAGGAAGTAACTTTCAAAATTCTTCATCTTTTAATGGGTTACCTGGGTTCACTTACAATGTAGTTATTGAAGACGCAAACGGCTGTCAACTTAATGGAACTGAAACAATAATTTCTGAAAACGCACCAATCATTAGTGCTGTAAACACCACAGATCCGCTATGTTTTGGAGATGATGGGATACTTATTATTCAGGTAAATGGAGGTACAGGAAACATACAATACAGTATAGACGGTGGAGCAACATTTGGCAGCTCCTCCTCATTTACTGCTCCTTCTGGAAATTACTCTATAGTTATTGAGGATGACAACGGTTGTCAAAACTCAAGTAATGCAACTATTAATGATCCACAAGCCGTATCATTTTCTGCCACCTCAACCAATGAGAATTGTGGGGTATCCGATGGTTCCATTACCATCAATGGATCAGGTGGAACAGGCCCATTCGTTTATAGTATAGATGGAGGAACCACTTTTCAAGCAGCTAATACCTTTAATGGATTAAGTTCAGGAACCTACCAAATTGTCGTCCAAGATGATAACGGATGTCAAGCTATTGGGAATGAAAATGTTGGAGGTTCTGGCGGAAGCATTATAAACAGCATCACCAATAATTCTCCATCCTGTGATGGGGGAAGTGATGGAGAAATCATCATTACTATTTCTGGTGGAGCTGCACCAATTCAATATAGTATTGATGGTGGAACAACGTTTCAAACCTCAAGTACATTTAATGCAGTCTCAGCCGGATCTTATGTTATAGTCGTACAAGATGCTAGTGGCTGTCAAACTTTTGACACTGCTACGATTACTAACCCAGCTCCAATAACATTTACTTCAAACGCTGTAGATGAAACATGCGGGTCAGCAGATGGGTCTATTTCTATTGTTGCTTCAGGTGGTGGAGGTTCATTTCAATTCAGTATTGATGGAGGAACAACGTTTCAATCATCTGGGTTATTTAGTGGCCTAAGTGCAGGTGTTTATACAGTTGTCATTCAAGACAATTTTGGTTGTCAAATTACAGGTATTCAGACCATTGGAAGTACAGGTGGAGCCACTATTTCAAATGTATCAACTACTAATCTGACCTGTTTTGGGGATAATTCGGGAGCTATTGCAATTACTGCAACTGGGGGAACAGGAACGCTAAATTATAGTATTGATGGCGGAACATCTTTTCAAGCTAGCCCTACCTTTAACTCCCTTTCAGGTGGAACCTATACTGTAACGGTACAAGATGCAAACGGTTGTCAAACTTTTAATTCCGTTGTTATTGTTGAACCTGTTGAACTTATCGCTATTATTTCTGTAGTTGAAGCAACCTGTGGTGCTAATAATGGATCAGCTACTGCTACCGCAGCAGGAGGAACAGGAAACATCTCCTTTCAATGGGATGATGCTAACAATCAAACTACCGCTACTGCCAATAATTTATTTGCTGGTATCTACCATGTAACACTTACGGATGACAATGGCTGTTCATATACCGACTCTGCTTTAATAAGCAATCTTGGTGACCCTTCAATTGTAATCTCTTCAACTGAAGTAACTTGCTTTGGAGATAATAACGGAACCGCTTCTGCTAATGCAATTGGTGGAATAGCCCCATATACGTACTCATGGAATGATCCTAGTAATCAATCTACAAGCACTGCTAATGGATTAGCTGCAGGAACCTATCTTGTGCAAGTTACAGATGATGTTGGCTGTATTGCTTTTGAGAGCGTTACTATTTCTGAGCCATTAGAGCTTACCAACAACATATCCATTATCAATACTTCTTGCGGAATGAGTAATGGACTTGCCATAAGTAACATTCAAGGTGGAACTCAACCCTACACTTTTTCATGGGATGATCCAAACATCCAGAATACTCCGACTGCTGTAAACCTACCCTCAGGAAATTTCAATTTAACTGTTGTTGATGCCAACAACTGTTTATTAAATAGCGCTGTAGAAATTTTAAATTCAGACTCCTTAATTGTTAATGTTCAAGTCACCCACGAAACATGCTTAAATCAAGCTGACGGGAACATTATCACTTCAATTACACAAGGTAATTCTCCTTTTTCCTATTTATGGTCAACTGGAGACACCACCTCTTTTTTAAATGGGTTAACTGCTGGGGAATACATGTTAAATGTCTCTGATTCGCTCGACTGCTCTGCACTGCTTGTAATTCCAATTGAAACTGACAACCAAAATTGTGTTGTTATTCCTACAGCGATTTCTCCAAATGGAGATGGTTCAAATGACCAATGGATAATTAGTGGTGCTGATTTATCTACTAATGTATCGGTGGAAATATATAACCGATGGGGAGGTCTACTCTATGCCAATGATGATTATCAAAATGATTGGAGGGGAGACTACAAAGACAAACCCCTATCTGCTGGTGTTTATTATTTTATTGTTAAGCTCAACCAGGACAAAGTGTACACTGGTTCTCTAACTATTTTGAGATAACCTAATTATAGAACTATGAAAAAAATATTACTCATATTAACAATTATTTGCTCCTATTCTTACGGTCAACAATTGACCTACAATAGCCAATACATGATTAACCAGTTCTTAATAAACCCCGCTGCTGCTGGAACAAAAGAGTACATGCCAATAGCAACATCTTTTAGACAACAGTGGGCAGGTTTCAAAGATGCTCCAAGAACACAAATGATTAGTGCAGATGCTAAGCTGGGAGACAACATGGGATTAGGTGGGATTCTATATAACGATGTAACTGGGCCTTTAAGAAACATTGGCTTCCACGGAAGTTATTCCTATCATATAAAAGTTAATGACAATTCTAAACTAGCAATGGGATTATCGGTAAGCTTAACACAGCATGTTCTTGACAGATCTGAATTTATTTTAAACAATGACAATGATCTTGTTCTAAATGGAGGAAAGCAAAGATCTTTAAACCCCGATGGAAGCTTTGGAGTCTATTACTTTGGTGATCGTTATTTTGCTGGAATATCAATTCCTCAGCTAATTGAGAACAAATTAAAATTTGGAGACAACATCGATGAAGCTAACAAACAAGTAAGACATTATTACTTCTCTGGTGGATATAAATTTCCATTGGGCGATAATTTTGAGCTAGAACCGTCATTATTAATGAAGTACTTACCAGCATCCCCCTTTCAATTTGACTTAAACAGCAGATTGTTTTACAAAGAAAATCTTTGGACTGGTGTATCCTACAGGCACAATGAATCTATAGTTGCTCTTCTTGGAATTCAGCGCGATGAGTTTTGCATAGGTTACTCCTATGATTATACCCTAAGTACAATAAGGAATTATTCTGTTGGAACACATGAGTTGTATTTAGAGTATCAGCTTCCTTTAAAGAAAAAAACACCTGTTAGCTTCGACTAATTTTCTTTCAAGAATTTTTGAAACCAATAGCCCGAATCTTTTATTGTTCTCTTTTGTGTCTCAAAATCTACGTGGACTAATCCAAATCTAGGTTCATAGCCCTCACTCCACTCAAAGTTATCGGTTAAGCTCCAAACGAAATACCCAGTAATTGGAGCACCTTCATGTTTAGCTTGCAAAATATTAGCAAGGTAATCTTTAAAAAACTGAATTCTTTTTTGATCATTTATTCTGCCATCAATAAGATAATCTTTATAGCAAACTCCATTTTCTGTTACAAGAATGTTGTCAATATTATATTTAGCAAACTGCATAAGAATTTTATATATCCCCTTTGGATACACCTCAAATTTCATCTCATTTAAAGGAACACCTCTTTTATCTGCAGGAATCTGTTTAGCCCATACAAAAGGAGGGATTATGCTACTCTTAGCTACTACCCTAAAATAGTTTTGCAAACCAATAAAATCAAACTTGAATTTTAATTTTTCCTTATCTCCTGGCTCAAAATAACGCTCAATTCTTTTTAATGCTTTAAGCGCATCTATAGGATACCCTAATCCTAAAGCAGGTTCAATGTATAGTCTATTTAATAGTGCATCTATTCGTTTAGCAGCTTTATCATCTTTAATTGAATCGCTATTTGCATCTACATGAGAGCAGCTAAAAGTGGATCCTATATTAGCCTCAGAGACATTTTTTCTAATCACCCTACCCGCTTCAGCCATCGAAAGACACGCATAGTGTGTGGCTTTAAGAAACTTATATGGTCCTTTTTTTCCTGGGGCATGATAAC
This sequence comes from Parvicellaceae bacterium, assembly GCA_045561415.1. GTDB lineage: Bacteria > Bacteroidota > Bacteroidia > Flavobacteriales_D > Parvicellaceae. Next base: position 13,814 of record JBJKXU010000033.1, on the reverse strand, counting down.
CTAGCATGTACCCTAATCCAACAAATGCTGCTGGTTCATTCATTACCATCCAATTTTTTACCTTGTCACCATATTCTTTAGAACAAAAATCAACATAATCCGAAAACCAGTTAATAATTTCTCGATTTGTCCAGCCTCCCCGATCTTCAAGGGCTTGAGGAAGATCCCAATGGTATAAAGTTATCCAAGGTTGAACACCTATTTTAAGACATTCATCAATAACACGGTGATAAAACTGAACCCCTTTAGGATTAACATTTCCTGTTCCATCAGGAAATATTCTAGACCAAGAAATTGAGAATCTAAAAACGGCTAAATTCAATTTTTTCACAAGTGCTATATCCTCAGCATAACGATTATAAAAATCCGCAGCTATATCTCCATTTTCATTATTATGGATGGCTCCTTTTTTGTGCGAAAAAGTATCCCATACAGACATCCCTTTGCCTTCAACATTCCATGAGCCCTCCACCTGATAGGCAGCACAAGCTGCTCCCCACAAGAAATCTTTGCCAAAATCGACTGCCTTCAATTCAGTGAAATTTAGACCAGATAAGCTGGTCCATCCAATTTTGGGGATTGCCAATACAGGAAAAGCTAAAGCGGTAGTTTTCAACCATTTTCTTCTATTCATCAGCTATAAGTCTTTTGAAGATTTAGCATACCTCCTCCACTTGTCTAATAAATCCAAAAAGTTTTGCGGAAGTTCAGAATCAAACATCATTTTCTCCCCCGTTTTCGGGTGAACAAACCCTAAAGATTTAGCATGAAGCGCTTGACCATCTAGCATGGTAAAACAATTATCTACAAATTGTTTGTATTTAGTAAAGGTTGTTCCTTTAACAATTCTATTGCCATCGTATTCTAAATCATGGAAAAGCTGATGACCTAAATGTTTCATATGGGCTCTTATTTGATGAGTCCTACCAGTTTCTAACCTACATTCAATAAGGGTAACGTATCCAAATCGCTCAACAACTTTATAATGGGTAATTGCTTTTTTACCCTGGTCTTCCTCCTCAAACGTTGTCATCACCTTTCTGTTCTTAGGAGACCTGCCTAAGTTCATGTTTACAGTTCCTTCCTCCTCTTTTAAGTCTCCCCAAACTAATGCGTGATATCTTCTATATGTCGTTCGATCAAAAAACTGCTTAGCTAAATGTGTTAAGGCATTTTCTGTTTTTGCGACAACCATTAGCCCAGTTGTATGCTTATCTAGACGGTGAACTAATCCTGGCCTACCAAAATAATCTGAAGGTAGCTCAGGAAGTTGGTCAAAATGATAAATAAGCGCATTAACCAATGTCCCAGAGTAATTTCCATATCCAGGGTGCACCACCATATCTGAGGGTTTATTGACAATACAAAGCTGATCATCCTCATATATTATTTCTATAGGAATATTTTCAGGAATAAGCTCAAGGTTTCGAACAGGGAAAGGCAAAACAATAGATATGTTGTCTCCTGGCTTAACTTTATAATTAGGTTTAATGGTTTGCTTGTTAACCAGAATATTTCCGTTATGAGCAGCTATTTGAATTTTATTTCTTGAAGTATTGGGAATTCTATCAATTAAAAACTTATCTATCCTAAGTTTCTCCTGACCAGGATCAGCGATATAATTATAGTGCTCAAAAAGTTCGTCTGATTCTTCTTTATCCTGAAAACTCTCCTTAGTCTCCTCCATACCTCAAAATTACAAACTAATGCTGAATAACAATTTTATCTCTAGAAAAAGAACCATTTTCATGTTCTACACTAACAATGTAGACCCCATTTGTAAACTGAGAAACGTCAACAAAAGCGCTTCCGTATATAAAGTCTTGGGAAATTAGCCTACCGTTTAGGTCGTGAATATAATACTTTCCTCTTTCAGCTGACAGATCAATAGTAAATTGAAAACCAGCAGGATTTGGGTAAATGGACCACTTAGAAATATTGGGAGTTGATATTCCAGCAATTATGGTATCCATAGCAGAAACAAAAACAGGACGCATCATTAAAGAACCTTCAAATCCAGTGTTATTCCAACCAGAACCTAAATCATAAAATATTTTATCCTGGTTATTAATGTTCTTATCAAACCCAATGTTTAACTTATTTGGACTTGTTTGTTTCCATCCAACATAATAGGTTCCTGAAACAGCAACAGGCTCTGGTAAATAATATTCGTAGAAACCATTGACTCCTAAATTATATTCCGGCACAAAAGAAATTGGCAAGCTTGCATCGTCTGTAGTGTAAATAACGTTGCCAGGCTCGCCACCAAAATCATCCCAAATTTGGATAAAAAACGGATCGGCACTTGCATTGTTTACACTTGGTGAAAAATGAATAAAAATAGACTTAATGGTATCTTCAATAGAGTTAGGAAGAGAAAATTTATAAGCTAACTCTGCACCGTTACCTACTAAACCATAGGCTGCTTCTGCACTAGCATCGTCATAAGCGTAAAAATTTTCAAATAATTGGATATGATTTAGAGTGTCATTAACATTTAAACGCTCAGGAGTAGTATTAGTAGCAATATTAAATTTTGCGTTAAAAGAAACAAAAGGTTCTGTTGACATGGTATCAAAATAAAAAGAAGAAGGAACATCATAAGCCATTTCAAAAGCACTTAAAGGCGACACATTAGTAACTAATGACAAATAAGGAACCGTATTGATTAAATTCTGATCTTCAAACAACTCTAAAGAACAAGGTTGAAGAATTTTAGCCCCATCATAAGAATTATAGGTTTTCACTTTAACAGAGTCTAAAATTGGAGTATAAACATCTGTTTTATAATGCGACCAAGGCATGGAAGTGTATGTTTTAAGCATAGAATGTAAAGGGTACTGAAATGCCCAATCGTCCATTGTTGTATCTGCATACGACCTAAAATCGTCTAAAATAACATAATCAATGTGCCAATGATCTAAACTTCCTGTGAGTGAACCGTAATTTTTAAATCTAAATTGGAATCCGTCTCTTAGAAAAGAATTACTATCTATACAGATGTGCTGAAATTGCCAATCTGAATTTTGAAGACCACCAGTACTCCAAATGTTTCTCCATTGATTAAAAATTGGGTTATAAAACTGTAGCACTAAAGAGTCTTGAGGATCTGGAGATTCACCTAACCCCCCAGCTTGATAAAGAAAGCTAAAATAAATTGAATCAACCACCTGATAAATCCCTCCTGAAGGATCAGTTCCTAAATTTATAGGTTTGGAGGTAAGGTAATCAGCATCCCCTACTGCAGAAGCTGAAGACCAATCGTAAGGGTAACCATTTTCATTAAGGCCGTCAAAAGTAGCAACGCCAATAGATAGCGGGTCAATAGGGAAATTACTGTTCCAATACACGTACCTATCCTGCCAAATAGCATTCAAATCAGATAACTCAGGAGAAACAAAATAAAGGGTTAAGGTATCCTGCTCTAAATCAGGATTAGTAGATACAGAAACATAATCTGGGGAGGCGGTAGTCCACAGGCTATCGTAAATAGAAGTGTTGGGCCAAACCTCAACTATTGAAGACAAAACAGGGTAGTTGTTAAGATCATAAACAGTAATAAAGCTTGAATTAAGGGGAGTTTCTGTTACAATCATAGTATCTACTCCGTTTAAAACAACACTATCATATTGGTAAAGATAGGTAGGCGATTGCATAAATGTGGTTGTAAAAGGAACAGGTGAACCACCTTGCTCTAAATGGTGCCATAGAGTATCAGTAACATTTAAATCAGTTGTTTGAGCATCAAAAACCGAAAATCTATCTGTAGAAAAATCATCTATTATAGGAAGGTCTAACGTGTCAAATAAATAGATAAATGAATCATCTATATCCCTAGCTTTCTTTTCTAAACTGTTATTTATAAGCTCTTGATTAACCTGTAATGGTTCTAAAAATTCTTGAGAAGATAACGAAAGGGTTGAAAATAGTAGCAAACAGCCTAAATGAAAAAACTTCATGTAAAACAATTAAAGATTAAGGGTGTCTAATTCTGGTTTTTTTGCCATTAAAATTACAGTGCTCCCAACAGGAACCATGCCTCCTTCTATTGCAGAAACAGAAGGGTTTTGTCTGTAAACAATAAAGTTCATAGAATCGGTAGCGTTCAAGGCACTATCATAATAAACCTCATAATTTAATCCAGTTTCTCCCAACAAACTTTTAGCTTCCATAATTTGTAAACCTATTAATTTAGGAAGCAATACTGGCTCACCGCTTTCACCGCTTCCATAAACTATTGTTATAACGGAACCTTTCAAGAGTTTAGTATTTTTATTTATTGATTTTGTTCTGTAAGTAACGTCAATAATTTTGTCTTTGTCTTTATGCTCAATGAGTTCATACTCTACCTTAAAACCTGCCATTTCTAATTTTGCCTTTCCTACGGCCTTGGAAGTATTGTTAGAAAGCAAATCCGGAATTACCTTATACTCTCCAATTTTCTTAACTACTGTAAGGTAAATTCTTCTATTTGGTTTAACATAGTTAGGGATCTCTTTAGTATGAAACATAGGATCTTGCTTAATTACAGTACCTAGTGGGTAATCGTCTGAAAAAACAGAATCTCTTACAACATACCTTAGCTCCTTACCCTCAGTAAAAGCTTCTAAATCATCAACATGAACTCCAATAAAATTAGGAACCGGCAATTGCTGGTCATGATTCGTATAGGTTTCTAAATAATTCATGGTAAAATAAAAGATAAGAACAACAGCGGTTGAAGCGAGAACTAGATTAATTAAAAATAGCGGAGAAATCAAAAACTTTAAAAATGCTTTAATGTGTTTTCTAAACAATACTATTACAACAAGTACTAATGCTAGGATGCCAAATAAGATTACGCCCATAATATTGGATTTGTGACAAAGATAAAAATATTGTATTCCTATAGTACAATAACATACAATCGTTAATAAATAGTATAAGCAAAAAGATAAAATACGAACTATGCATTTATTTTTGTTATTAGAACATGAAGATAATTAGCCAATGAAGAGAGTTGCCGTAATAGAAGGAGGATACAGTAGTGAGAAGGCCGTCTCTGTAAAAAGTGCTAAAACTGTTTTTGACAATTTAGACCGCGCTAAGTTTGAACCCGTTAAGGTATTAATTGATGAAAATGAGTGGACAGCATATGATGACACTGACCGCTACCCTATTGATAAAAACGATTTTAGCTTTATAAAAAATGAAGTAAAACACACTTTTGATTATGCTTTTATTGTCATTCATGGCAATCCTGGAGAAGATGGCAAACTGCAAGGCTATTTTGACATGATCGGTGTTCCCTACAATACCTCCAGTGCAGCCATTACCGCACTAACTTTTCAAAAATTTCATTGCAATCAGTTTTTAAAAAACTTTGGAGTAAATGTTGCTGAGGCAGTGTTAATAAAAGATGGCGACCAACCCAATTTAGATGAAATTATAGAAAAAGTTGCTCTACCTTGTTTTGTAAAACCAACAGATGGAGGAAGCAGCTTTGGCGTAAACAAAGTAAAGACTAAAGAAGATTTACAACCAGCCATTAAAGCAGCATTTGAGCACGGCAGTGAGGTAATTATAGAAGCATTTATTGAAGGTAGAGAGCTCACCAATGGCGTTTACAGAGACAATGAAGGAATAAAAGCACTTCCCATTACTGAAATTATTTCGGAGAATGAATTCTTTGACTATGAAGCAAAATATAATGGTAAGTCTAATGAAGTTACTCCTGCTAAAATAAGCGATGAACTTACTTCAATAATTAAAGCTTTAACAATACACATCTATAGCACTTTAGGAATGAAAGGAATAGCAAGGGTGGATTACATTATTGACAGTAATAATACACTGTTTGTCATTGAGATTAATTCTGTTCCTGGCATGAGTAAGGAAAGTATAGTTCCGCAGATGGCGGAAGTTGAAGGGCTTGAATTGGAAGAATTGTTTAATTATTACATATAATGTTATAATCTTAATTTAAAAACATAACACAAAACCTCTAAATAAATATGGCTAATGTTATTCATACTAAAAATATTAATTACTCTTATTTTACTTAATAACTCTTTTAAAATAAGACTAATTGGAAACTTCAACTATTTCAATTCAATTAATAAATCACCAAATTCCCAACTTGAATTTTCAGAAGAGAACATGTCTTTCATATCAAACAACAATGATGATTTTTGAAAAATAATTGTACAGTATTGAAAGTAAACCCTTATCAATACAAATAACACATATCAACCTAAATAATCAAAGATAGTTAGAATAATTATGATTGCTTAGCTCCAAGAATGGTCATTAAGAATATGTTAAATATGAAGCTTTAAAACCACTATTTTTTTGTTTTTTTTTGATAAAAAAGTCAAATTAAATAAAATTGAGTAGTTTTGATTTCTGTTAAAATGAAAGAAGAAAGTTGGGATAAAATCATCAAACCTAAAAGAAGTCTACTAGAAGTTAACCTAAAGGCTATATGGTATTATAGGGATTTACTAAGAATGTTGGTTTTCCGTGACTTTGTCACCTACTATAAGCAAACTATTTTAGGTCCAATTTGGTTTTTCATACAGCCTATTTTTACTGCTTCTATTAATTTATTTGTTTTTGGATCTTTAGCTGGTTTAGGTCCTCAAGGAGTCCCCGGATTTTTATTTTATATGTCTGGCCCAATTCTATGGCAATATTTCCAAGATACATTCACAAAAACAGCTTCAACATTCATCGAAAATCAAGCTGTATTTGGAAAGGTTTACTTTCCTAGATTGATTATGCCTTTAACAGTATTAATTTCAGGGCTTTTAAAATTCGGAGTACAAATGTGTCTGTTACTTTTTGCTATACTTTACTATTATTTTCAAACCAGCACATTTAGTATTCAATGGGAAATCGTATATCTACCAATTTTATTACTAATCATAATGATTATGGCAATGGGGTTTGGTCTGTTAGTTTCCTCCCTTACAACTAAATATCGTGATTTAAAGTTTTTAATTGATTTTGCAGTACCTCTTTTACGTTATGTTACTCCAGGCATAGCAACTTCTTACATTATTTTTGTTGAAACATTACCAAAGGACATGATATTTATTGCTAAATACAATCCAATAGGCTATTTAATTGACTCTTTTAACTATATGTTTGTTGGAGCTGGAACTTTTGATTGGGCATATATCGCATATTCTGGGGGGACTGCCGTATTGCTATTATTTTCGGGAATCATAATATTCAACCAAGTTGAAAAAAACTTTATGGATACGGTTTAGCTATGAAAAAAGTAATTGATGTTAATAAAATTTCTAAAGTATACGACCTTGGACAAGTTGGTTCAGGAACTTTATCAAAAGATTTAAATAGATTTTGGGCTAAATTAAGAGGTAAGCCTGACCCTTACTCTAAAATAATTGAAGAAAATGATAGAACTCAAAAAAGTTTATCCAATGTTATTTATGCCCTCCAAAATATAAGCTTTGATGTAAAAAAAGGAGAAGTTCTAGGTATCATTGGTAAGAATGGCGCAGGAAAATCTACACTTCTCAAGATACTTTCTGAAATTACTAGTCCTAGTACTGGTGAAATTAAAATAAAAGGTAGAGTTGCCTCACTATTGGAAGTGGGCACAGGAATGCACCCTGAAATGACCGCTCGTCAAAATATATATCTAAACGGATCATTAATGGGAATGCGAAGAACAGAAATAACTTCCAAACTAGATGATATTGTAAGTTTTGCAGGAATTGAAAAATATATTGATACTCCAACAAAAAGATTCTCATCCGGAATGACAGTTCGACTGGGTTTTGCAATCGCAGCATTTCTTGAACCAGAAATTCTAATTGTTGATGAAGTATTAGCTGTTGGAGATGCAGAATTCCAAAAGAAAGCAATAGGCAAAATGCAAGATGTAAGTAATCAAGAAGGCAGAACTGTTTTATTTGTAAGTCATAATATGTCAGCCATTAAAAACTTGTGCAATAGACTAATATTATTAAATAACGGAAAAGTAGTTTTTGATGGCAATGTAGACGAAGGAATCAACTACTACATTGGCGAAAATAAAGTATCTAAATTAAAATATGATTTACTTAATGTTAAGAAAGAAAAATCTATTCAAGAAATTGAATTCAAATCACTAGAACTAAATAAATTATTTTTCAGTCCTAATGACGATATTAAATTTACTATTGAATTACATAATAGGTCTGGAAAAGAATTTAAAAATTTAAAAATCGCCCTGCTTATATGTGATGAATTGGAAAATGTAATCTATCATATGAATAATAAATTCATCCATAAAGAGGCTAATTATGCAGAAAAAAGTAAGTATCAATTTACTCTTAATTCCAATAGGTTGAAAGGAGGCGTCTATCGTATCTTATTAAGAATGTTCCACAATGAATTGCAACAGGATTATATTACACAAGGAGATATGACTCTCGAAATCACTAAAGACAATATCTATAAATACCACAATTCTACTCATATTTCTGGATTTGTTCAACCAGAATATAGTTTCAAAATAATAAACTAACTAGTAAGGCTTGAAAGAAAATAATTGGATACTTATTGGATACGTCAATCAATTCTACACTAAGCAATTAAACTTGGCAGCTTTAAGTTTAGAAACCGAAGAACATCTTTGGATTTATAATAAAAAGATAAATCAAATCACTCAACATGCTCATGGAGTTGCAGGAATTAAAAAAATAGAAAAAAAATATCTAATCGCATATCAATCTAGACCAGTTGTATTTGTTTTTTTGAATGAAGATTTCACATTTCATTCATCTTTCAGTACTAGAAAGATTGACGATGTACATTCTATTTCATACTCCAAGGAGGGTATTTACGTAACTTCAACGGGAAATGACTCAGTATTTAAATTATTAACAGATAGCAATTTCAATATAATATCAGTTAAAAGAATATGGAGACATCAATTATCAAACCCTAAAAAAGATTCTGACCAACTGCATGTAAATTCTATATGTAATTATAAAAACTCGCTTTACATTTCATGTTTTGGTCATTCTCCATCAGAAAAGCATGACAAGACAAATAAAAAAGGACACATAATAGAACTAAATTCAAATAAAGTAATTTATAATAATGTTGGCCAACCTCATACATTAAACAAAGTGGATAATAAATTATGTTTTCTAGAGTCCTCAGAAGGAACATTACATTTTATTGACGGTAAAAAAGTTAACATTAATGGATATCTTCGTGGGATGAGCACATTGAAAAATGAAATTTGTATTGGGGTTAGTGGGAAAAGAATAAAATCAAAATCAAAGAAATCATTAAATTTCAAACTTACTAATAAAGAAGAAAAAGCAGAAATTGTAGTTTTAGATAAGAATACCTTAAAGGTTAAGAAAAACATTCAATTAGGCACGTATGGAAACGAGATATATGACATAATTCCATTGTTGAATTTTAATCCGAATAAATTTCGGAAAAAAAATGAATCAATTCAGATTCAACTTTTAAAAGATAAAATTAATAGACTGGTTGATGAATCGATATCTAAAACAAAAAATAATAGAGGATTCTCGAGAATAATTAAACTTTTCAAATGAAATCATACTTAAAATCAATTATCAACAAACTCCCTCATGTAAGGGGGCTTTATCAAAAGAATTTAAAATATAATTCCGTTTCATGTTTCGAGCCAGGACACTTTTATTCACCATTAGTTTCTAAAGAAGATATCAAGGACAACTTATGGGATGAGTTACCAGAGACACACCCTGTAGATATGAATCTTCAGGAACAAAAAAGTGTAATTAAAGAAATTTCTAGATTTTATGATGAAATACCATATTTACGTGATAATAGCTTAAGATATACGTTCGAAAATGGATCCTACTCATATACTGATGGAATAACGTTGTTTGGAATGATCCGAAATATAAAACCAAAAAGAATAATTGAAGTTGGTTCAGGATATACCTCTGCATTAATGTTAGATGTTAACGAAGTTTATTTTGATAACAGTATAGATTTGACATTTATTGAACCATATCCTACACTTTTAAACAAAGTAATAAATGAAAAAGACAAGAGCCATTGTACAATTATCATAAAAAAAATTCAAGATGTAGAACTCAATTTTTTTAAAGGGCTTGAATCTGGGGATATTCTATTTATTGATAGCTCGCATGTTGTAAAGACAGGTAGCGATCTTCATTATATTCTAACAAGAATTTTACCAATATTGAATGAAGGGGTATTAATTCACTTTCATGACATATTCTTCCCATTTGAGTACCCAAAACAATGGGTAGAAGAAGGTAGAAATTGGAATGAGAATTATTTTATCAATTCATTTCTAATGTATAACAATGAATTTAAGGTGATTTTATTTTCTCATTATCTTCATGAAAAACATTCAGAATTATTTCAAGATATGCCATTAAGTAAAAAAAATACTGGAGGTAATTTATGGATTCGAAAAATATTTAAATAGTATAGTATGTCGAAGGTTGAATTGTCAATCATTATAATTAATTACAAAACACCAGATTTAACAATTCAGTGTTTGAACTCGATTTATAAGTCAACTGAGAGCATTAATTTTGAAATTATAGTTGTGGATAATTTTTCAGAAGACAACAGTCTAGAAATAATTTCCAAAAAATTTAAAGATGTCATATGCATTCAGATGGATTATAATTCTGGATTCGCACGAGCAAACAATGAAGGAATAAAAAAATCTAATGGTAAATACATCCTATTTCTAAATTCAGACACAATTATATTCAATGATGTACTTTCGGAGTCAATCAAAAAATATGAAAAATTAAAAAAAGAATACAAAGTTGGTCTTTTTGGCTGCAAACTTCTTAATATAGATAATACAGTCCAATACAGTATCTCTGAAAGTTTTCCGGGTTACAAGGATGTTCTTAAAGCAAATCCTCTTTATATTTTTATTTCTAAGTTCTTAGGTTTAAATATTAAGAAAGTTCATTTAAATAATCATAACTACAATCATTTTACAAAATGGTTGGGAGGAGCTTTTTTGTTGTGTGAAAAAAAAATTGTTCAAGAAGAAAATGAATTCTTTAACCCTAAATTTTTCATGTATTCCGAGGATGTTGAGATTGCATATCGTTTATTTAAAAAGGGTTATAAACATTTTTTCTGGGCTGAAAAATCGATTACACATCTAGGCGGTGGAAGTTTTAATAAAAAAAACGAGCAAAAGCTAGGTCAAATCATAATTTCTAATTGGCTTTTTATTCAAATAGCTAAGGGAAAATTATCATTTGAAATTTATTTTACCTTAATAAAATTCAATCTATATTTGGATAGTATTTTAGATAAAAATTATAGAAACTCTTCTGAGTATATACTTAGAAAATCATTAATAAAGTTCTTTAATAAAAGGGTGAAAATAATGAATGATAAGAGTTTCTTTAAATACAGTGAAAATTTTTAAACTATGATTAAAAAAATAATTAAAATCTTATTAAAAAGATTTGGTTTTTATGAATACTTAAAATCATTTTACATAAACTTTCAGTATGAGAAATACTATTCAAACCATCATAAAGATTATAATTTTTATAAAAAATTATTAAACAAAAAAGATTTAGTTTTTGATATTGGAGCAAACAAAGGAAATAAAACAAATATATTTCTAAAACTTAAATCAAAAGTTATTGCTGTTGAACCTGACAAAACAAACCAAAAAGTTTTGCACTCAAGATTCAGTTACAATGATAATTTAATTGTTGTTAATAAAATAGTTTCTGATAAAATTGGTGTTGAAACACTAAACATAGTTAGTGACGGAGATGAAGTAAATACATGTTCAGACAAGTGGAAAGAAGTTATTGAAAATAACAAAAATGATAGATTTGAAGCTGGCAGATCTATTGCTATAAAGAAAGAAATTGAATCTACCACTTTGTCAGATTTAATTAAAAAATTTGGTCCGCCGAAATATATAAAAATTGACGTGGAGGGGTATGAGTACAATGTATTGAAAGGGCTAAAAAGCTGTGTAAATATGATTTCATTTGAGGCAAACATTCCCGAATTTATTGATGAAAGCAAAAAATGTATAGATATAATTAATAGTTTAAGTGGAAATTACACTTACAATTTTACGGATACAATTAATTTTCAATCTAATAATTGGGTTAATTTTCAAGAAATCATGAAAATTATAGAAACGACAAAATTAAATTGTATCGAAATATATGCTAAACTAAAATGATTTGAAATCATTTAAACTCCACATCTAATAATAAAATAATAAAATTGCTCGATTAATTCTGAGTTTAAAATTAGAATAACTTATCTAACCCATGTTACTTAAAATCAAAGAAAAAATACATATAAAAAAACATTTTAAAGTTCCAATCAATAAGTTACTCTTAGAACTTGAAAAGAAAAAAAAAATATCTTCAATTATAACAATTTGCCCTACTACAACAGGTAATAGTTGGCAAGGAGTATATACAGCTACAATAAACCTATTCCCGAATTCTACATTTCAAATACCACAGTATTTTTCGAATTGTATATACACAGACCAGGAATTGAAACTTATATCAAATAAAATTGTAGAATTAAAATTTGATAAAATTATTTTTAGTGGATATTGCTCTTACTTTTCTAAATTGATTTTAGCTATTAAAGAGCTCAATAAAAAAATTGAGGTCTTTCTTATTTATCATGGATCATTTGCTACAAATTCAGAAGATTCTACGACATCCTTACTCTTAAAAGAAATATTAGATTTGGAATCTAGTAAACAAATAAATAAAATAGGATTTGTAAAAAAAGGGATGTCGGAGTCAATGAGAAAAATCCGCAATACGAATTGTTCTCATATTCTGTTAAGTACAGATTTGAGATTAATGAAATACAAAACAACGGGTGAAAGTAAGATTAGAATTGGTGTTTTAACTCATGATCAATATAGAAAAAATATACATAATCAAATAGCAGCTGCATTGATGGTTGACAAGTCAATTGTGCACATTAAAAAAAATTATAATTACAAATATTTCAAAAGTGAAAATAGATTTGTAGTTGACCCGTTTTTTGAATCTATTGATGATTTTTATAAGAATTTTGCCAAAATGACTATCAACACATATGTTTCCTTCAGTGAGTGTTGGGGTCAATTAATTACTGAATCTTTGATTATGGGAGTTCCTTGCTTAGCTGCTAACAATAGTGGAATATTTGACCATAGTGAATTCCTGAAAAGGAATTTAATTGTAAATGAATTAGATGATTCAAATTCAATCTATAAACAAATGCAAATTGTATTAGAAAATAGAGATGAAATATCTAAAAAAGGAGTTGAATATATTAGCTTATTAAATAAACTATCTGACGAAAAATTAAAAACTTTCCTTTACAAATAAAAAATGAAATGTCTTTTCATAACAACTGAATTTCCACCTGGACCAGGAGGAATAGGCATGCATGCTTACAATGTGATAAATGAATTGAATAAACAATTTAACGTTCAGTTTCATATTGTTTTAACAGAAAATTACAATTCTACTAATGAGGAGTTGAATAAGTTTAGAGACTCTTATATGTTCCCAATATATTCACTTAAGAATGCACCAACTCTTATTAAATTAATTAAGAACATATATATTTTAATTGAATACACTATAAAACACAAACCAAACATAATAATTACTTCAGGAAAACATGCTACATGGTATGGTGCATGTTTAAAATTTATTTTAAGAAAAAAATTAATTTGCTTTGCTCACGGGAGTGAATTTGGAACGAAATATAAAAAAGAAATAAAAATAAACAACTTGTGCTATTCCTATGTTGACAAG
>JBJKXU010000032.1:0-28056 GCA_045561415.1 Parvicellaceae bacterium | reverse complement strand
TATCTCGCAACGAAATACCAAGAATTGGCCATCGATAAAGCAATGTTATTATTAAGAAAGGGGTGAAAATTAGGAGCTTTTGAAATTGAAGATCAATTAAAAAAAATAAGCTAGTAACGAAAGATATAATAAGTAGTATTACTAAAACCAAACTATTTTTAGTTAGCCACTTATCTTTGGTGTCAGATGAAAAAAGTTCCTTAGCTCTTCTTATTCGCTGAAAATTATACGCTCCAAGAGTTACCAAAAAAGAAAGTATTAGCAGGTTAACATTTACCTTGTTAAAGATAATTAAGGAGTTAACCCAAGTCATTCCTGCTGCGCCTAATGCAATCCATAGATTTCCATAAACCACCCATTTATAAATCAATTTAATTATGGACATGGTTTATTGTTTTGATGAATAAGTGTCGCGGAAATTATTGTGGCAACACCTGTTAAACTTCCTAAAAAAGAATACAATGTTTTTCTATATCTTTTCACGTAGTTAAACCCTCTTTTATAGTGAGGGCTATTTAATAATTCTAAATCAGAAACATGGGCCTTCCTAACTTTCTTATTGGCGAAGCCGATTAAAACACTTGTTAAAAAAGGGGTGACAATAGAAACTGTTGAAGCTGAGCCATTGAAATACCCTTTACAATTTACATCATTAAACTCATAAGTATCCAACAAAGAAACTGACAAACCCAAACCTAAACCAACCAAAAAATGGTACCCCACATTAAAGTGCTCAATAGCATCTTGTTCTCCTTTAATGTATTTACTCATTTGATCAATTGAAAAGTTTTGACTACCCTTTGAGTTCTTATGGTAATAATACTTTGGCTGGTTACCTTTTATGTTAATAGAAAAAACAGTGGAAATCGGCAATCTCATGAGCTTGACCTTGTTGGAAGCCACCATTTTATTGAAATATACTTGGCGCTCATCCTCATAGGACAATTCTCCTAGGTAATATTTTCCAGAATAAAAAACCAAGCTATCTTGAGAATACACTGACCCAATATAAATTAAACACAAAAACAGAACAGCAGGCCATTTCATCATATTACTACTTTTTTTAGCAAAGATAACTTGAAACTTTTAATCTGAAAGAGCAAGTTTTATTCGGCTTAAAAAAAACATTATTTAACTAAATTATTTTTACTTGATTTTGTTAATATATTTGCGACAAATAAAAGACCATTATGAGCCATAAATCGTTTGTAAACAGACACATTGGGATTCCTGAGCAGGACCTTAAAGCTATTTTATCTCAAGCAAATGCTTCATCCATTGAAGAGCTGATCAGTGAAACTATACCTCCCAACATTAGATCCAACAAAAACCTGAAGACAGGTGAGGCTTTAACTGAGAGGGAGTATTTAAATCACATCAATTCTTTAGCTAAACACAATGAGCTCTATGATTGCTACATTGGCCAAGGTTATTATGGAACTGAAACCCATCAGTTATTTTAAGAAATGTATTGGAAAATCCAGGATGGTATACCGCCTACACCCCTTATCAAGCAGAAATTTCTCAAGGAAGACTTGAGGCCTTGTTGAACTTTCAAACAATGATTACTGATTTAACAGGTATGGAACTTTCAAATGCTTCTCTTCTTGATGAAGGAACTGCTGCTGCAGAAGCTATGCTAATGTTTTTTCACATGCGCTCTAGAAAACAAGAAAAAGCGGGGATCAATAATTTTTTTGTTGCCAATACCATTTTCACTCAATCTAAAGAAGTTATTCAATGTAGAGCTGAACCTCTTGGCATAAATCTAGTATTTGGAAATCCTGAAGATTTTAAAATGGATGAATCTTACTTTGGTGCTATTTTACAATATCCAGATAGTCTAGGTAATATTACTGACCATCAGCAGTTTGCTAATTCTTGTAAAGACAACGGCATTAAGTTAGCCGTTATTGCCGACATATTAAGCCTTGTCCTTCTCCAATCTCCAGGAAGCTGGGGTGCCGATGTAGTGGTAGGGTCCACTCAACGTTTTGGAGTACCCATGGGCTATGGAGGTCCTCATGCCGCTTATTTCGCATGTAAAGAAGAACACAAGCGATTTATCCCTGGAAGAATAATTGGTGTTTCTATTGACAACAACGGAGAAAAAGCACTTCGAATGGCACTTCAAACTCGTGAACAACACATAAAAAGAGCCAAAGCAACTTCTAATATTTGTACAGCTCAAGCGCTTCTTGCAGTTATGGCAAGCATGTATGCGGTTTACCACGGTCCAAAAGGGCTTAGTTCAATTGCAAAACAAATTCACCATAAAGCCAACGCTATCAAGCAAGCTATGGTTACAGCAGGAGTTGAGGTAATTACTGAACATGCTTTTGACACCATTGCTTTCAAAGCTGATCTTTCTTCATTGGAAAGACTTTCTTTAGAAAACAGCATCAACTTGGGCTACTATAAAGCTCAAAATATTGCTATTATTTCTGTTGACGAATTATCTGATTGGGATAAAATCCAGAAATTAATTCATTGTTTAAATACCGCATTAAATGTAGACATTGAAATTAATACTACTACAAATCATCCGGTTCACTTAGAAAGAAAAGATGCCGTTTTAGCTCATCCAGTATTTAACTCCTATCATTCTGAAACCGACATGATGAGGTACTTAAAAAAACTAGAGAATAAAGACCTTTCGCTTACTCACACCATGATATCTCTTGGGTCATGTACCATGAAGCTAAACGCAGCTACTGAAATGATTCCAATAACTATTCCAGAGTTTGCTAACCTTCATCCTTTTGTTCCGGTTAATCAAGCAAAAGGATATCAGCAAATTTTTGAAACCCTAAGCAAAGACCTATGTGACATCACTGGTTTTGCAGGAATGTCTCTTCAACCTAACAGTGGGGCTCAAGGAGAGTATGCTGGGTTAATGGTAATCAGAGCTTTTCACAATAGCAACAATGAAAGCAATAGAAATATATGCTTAATCCCAAGCAGTGCTCATGGAACAAATCCAGCAAGTGCTGTAATGGCTGGAATGAAAGTAGTGATTGTTGCTTGTGATCAAAACGGAAACATTGATGTTGCTGATTTAAAGACAAAAGCTGAAGAACATGCTGATCAGCTGGCTGCTCTTATGGTTACTTATCCTTCAACTCATGGTGTTTTTGAAGAAAGCATTGTAGAAATTACAGATATTATTCATCAACATGGTGGGCAAGTTTACATGGATGGTGCAAACATGAATGCTCAAGTGGGATTAACTTCTCCTGGACTCATTGGCGCTGACGTTTGTCACTTAAACCTTCATAAAACATTTGCCATTCCTCATGGTGGAGGTGGTCCTGGAATGGGACCAATTGGAGTTGCTAAACACTTGGTTCCTTTTCTTCCAAGTAATCCAATTATAAAAACTGGAGGCGACCAGCCTATTAAATCCATTAATTCCGCTCCTTTTGGAAGTGGTTTAATTTTACTTATTTCCTACGGCTACATTAAAATGCTTGGAGCTGAAGGACTTAAAAAATCTACAGAAATTGCCATATTAAACGCCAATTACCTTAAAGAAAAATTAAGCAATGCCTATGACATTCTCTACACTGGACCTAAAGGCAGAGTGGCTCATGAGATGATCATAGATTGTAGGAATTTCAAAAAAGATTCTGCAGTAGAAGTAGAAGACATTGCCAAAAGATTAATTGATTATGGATTCCATGCCCCTACAGTAAGTTTCCCTGTTCCAGGGACCATGATGATTGAACCTACAGAAAGTGAATCTGTTGACGAGTTGGATAGGTTTGTAGATGCCATGATTAAAATAAGAGAAGAAATAAAAGAGATTGAAGCAGGAATATATCCAAAAGAAGACAATGTTCTAAAGAATGCCCCTCATACTGCAGCTACGCTTATAACTGACAATTGGGAGCACAGCTATTCTAGAGAAAAAGCGGCTTATCCAACTGCCTCATTGTACCAAAACAAATACTGGGTTCCTGTAGGGAGAGTCAATAACGCACATGGAGACAGAAACCTTGTGTGTAGCTGCTTACCAATTGAAGAATATCAAGAGCAAGCAACTGTATAAGCAAAAATGAGTCTTTAAAATACGTTCAATAAGGGTAAAATATTTGGTTTTTTGCTTATAATTAATTTTATTTGCAATCCTTATAATAAACCCTTAATAAAATATTAACCTAAAAAAAACAAAAATGAAAAAAATCTACTTAAGTTTATTTTCTCTTTCTTTTGTATTTGCTTCTGTTGCTCAAAACAACATGAACAGCACTACAGAATTAAGAAAAGACATTGGGATTAGCAATGGTAAAATAACTAATCATGATGTTAGAGAAAAAGGACAAACCCTTTGGACTAACGATTTCTCTAACCCTGCAGACTGGACTTTCCAAGATAATGGAAGTAACCCTGCTGCTAACTGGGTAATTACTACTGATGTTAATGCAATTCCTTATTCAGGTCTTAACCCTGCAGGTCATACATCTGCTGCAAACGGTTATGCCCTTATTGATTCAGATACGCCTGGAAATGCTGCAACACAAAATGTTGACATTACTCTAGCTGCTGGTGTTGATTTAACTGGTGCAAACCAAGTAAATTTAGTATTCGAGCATAGCTACAGAATTTATGGTGACGTAAGAACTGTTCAAGTAAGTAACGATGGTGGTACAACATGGACTGACTATGTTATTACTGATGGAACTGGTTCTGGAGACACTGGAAACCCAGATGTGGTTTCATTAAACATTTCAGCTGTTGCTGGTAACCAAGCTAACGTAACTATCAGATTTCACTATGAAGGTGCATGGGGATGGTTTTGGGCTATTGATGACGTAGCAATTATTGAAACTGATGATCACGATTTAGTTTTAACTTCTGCTACATTTGAATCTTTAGGTCTTCCTTATTACAAGGTTCCTACTGCTCAAGTATCTGCTTTTGATTTATATGGTGTTGCTGACAACATTGGTCTTCAAGACCAAACCAACTCTGTTCTTAGTGTTGATGTTGATGGTGCAGCTTTCGCTACTTCAACTCCTGTAACTATTCCTTCTGGAACTGTTGGAGATACTTTAGTTATATCGGCTCAGTGGACTCCAGCTGCTACAGTTGCTTCTCATACTATTGATTTCAACCTTACTTCTGATTTTACTGATGCTGATCCATCTAACAACACTGCTTCAATAGCAATGGAAGTTACAGAAAATATATACGCTAGAGATAACGGAAACGTAACTGGTGGTTCTTTTAACTCAGGAAATGCTTATGAACTAGGAAACTACTTTGATATTTTCGCTGACCAAACAATATATTCTATCAATGTAGGAATTCATACTGCTTGTGAAGCAGGTGCTATCATCTATGCAACTATCTATTCTATAGATGCTGCTACAGGTGACTTCATATTTGAAGGAAATACTGATGATTATACAGTAGATGCTAGTGATATTGATGCTGAAGTAACTTTAGATTTGTTCAGCCCATTTAACATGCTTGCTGGAAATGGTTATTTAGTTGTTGTCGGTGCTTATGGAGATGGTGGTGCTTCTAACGACTTAGTTGTTAGTAGAGCTGGTGCTTCTGCTGCTCAAACAAGTTTCTTCTACGATGGTACAGACTTAACTTGGTACTACACAACCAATACTCCTTGGGTAAGAATGAATACTCTTGATGCTACAGGTGTTGCTGAGGCTTCTTTAGAAGGTGTTTCTTTATTCCCTAACCCAACTGAAGGAATTTTAAACATTACTAACGAGAACAACACTCAAAACACAATTGTTGTGTATAACGTTCTTGGAAAAGTTGTTATGACTACAACTACTAACACAACATCTACAGTAGATTTATCTGCTAATGGTTCTGGTGTTTATTTAGTTGAAGTTTCTAATGCAAATGGAAAAATTACTGAAAGAGTAATTTTAAAATAAGTATTAGCCATACTATTAAAAAAGGCAGCCTAGGCTGCCTTTTTTTTTGCCCCTAATTTTTCTTGCTTGCTTTAATGGTATGATTTCATTAAATTTGATATACTAAAAAAATAATTAAACAACACTACATGAAAAAAGTTTTACTCTCTGTTCTAGCATTAACCTCATTTGTTTTTGCTAATGCGCAAATTTCTGTAAGAGGGGTTTCCCCTGCAGCAATTGCAAATAATTTTGATTTTACCTGGGCTGATCCAGGAGGAGGTGATTGGACCTGTCCAGATTTTAATATCGCAAATACTTTTGTTGAAGACACTTTAATGATGGTTGACGATGGATCTACTGGATTAAACCCTCAGGGTAATCCAGTTTCTGCTGAAGCGTGTAACCCATTAATTAACGACTTAACAGGAAAAATTGCCGTTGTTTACAGAAACACCTGCGAGTTTGGTCAAAAAGCACTCTATGCACAAGATGCTGGTGCGGTTGGTGTAATTATCATCAACAGAGATCCAGAATCTGTTGGAATGGGTGGAGGAACCTACGGAACTCAAATCAACATTCCTGTTGTTATGCTTTCTTCTTCAGATGGAGCACTTTTAACTGATGAAATGGCAAATGGATCTGACGTAGTTGTTTTCATGGGTAACAAACAAAATTTATTTGCTAATGATTGCGGAACTACTAAAAGTAATGTGATGATTTCTAGATATGGATCTCTTCCTCAAGATATGGCAAACAATGGATATTCGTTTGACTTAGGTTGTCAGTTTACCAATTTTGGTTCTGCTGATAATGACTTTTATGCCGTTGCTGAAGTAACTGGTCCTTCTGGACAGCTTTACTACGATTCATTAGCACCTTTAAATATGCTTTCTGGAGACACTCTTGCTATATTTAATGGCAACCCTAATTCATTTGCTACAATGACAAATGCTGTTTGGGATTTAGGAGAACACACCGTTTCTTACAGATTAGGACTTGTTAGTGGAGTAGATGAAGATTTATTTGACAATTCAGTATCTTCTGATTTCTATGTTACAACTGATGTACTTTCATTGGCTAGACAAGACGCCTCTACAGGAACTGTTTTAGCAAATTCTTATCCTTCAAATCATACAGCTAGCTACCAAACATGTATGATGCTTCAAGAAACTTATCCAAACGCTTCAACTGGTGTTGAAGGCATCTATTTTGCTCCTTACAACAACGATTCTGCAAACGCTCCGTTAACTGATGTTTTCTTAGAAGGTGAAATCATGGAATGGGATGACGCTTGGACTGATCTTACCTCTGCTGGTGGATGGGCAGGAATTACATTTGATCAGCTTTCTCAAGTTGGATATTTTGAATGGTACGGAGATGCTTCCAACACTAATGGGGAAGTTGTTTACGCTGAATTAGCTGAAGCTGTACAGCTTGTTGACAATCAACGCTATTTAGTATGTTTAAATTCAGGAATTGGAGCTGCTCCAAATGACAACCTAGCTTTTGGTTATGACAATTCTCCTGATTATGGCGCTCACTTTTCTATTTACGATCAACCAGTAACTGCTATGTACATAGACAACGGTTCTGGTGGTGGAAATGGATGGTATACTGGTTGGAATAGTGCGACAGCAGTAACTCTTGGTCTTAAAATTGCTTATGATGTAAACGTTATAGAGCTGGAGACAATTGATGGCATTGTTTATCCTAATCCTGCTGTTGACAATCTAACAATTTCTCTTGAAAAAGGGAATGGTTACGCTAACCTAGCTGTTTATGATATCGCTGGCAGACTTGTTATATCTAATGATATTAATACTGATAGTGGATTAATAAATGTCGACTTAAGTAATATGGAAAATGGAAACTATATTTTCCACTTAAATTTTACTGATGGGAAAACAAGTAATTTCAATGTTGTAATTGCTAAATAAGAATTCAACAATATATCTCATAAAAAAAGCCACTTTATAAGTGGCTTTTTTTATTATAACTTTTCTTTAAACTGCCGTAAGAATTCAGAAACATAAACGAAATTATTAACTTCTTCGACATCAGTTCTTAAAATCGAGTTTCTATCACCCACCCACTTGTTTCTACCTTCATAAATAAACATGATGTTATCTCCTATCTCAAGCACAGAGTTCATGTCATGAGTAATAACAACAGTAGTCATCTGGTATTCTTGAGTTATTTCTTTAATAAGCTCATCAATAACAATTGCTGTAACAGGGTCTAACCCAGAATTAGGCTCATCGCAAAATAAATATTTAGGGTTCATGGCAATAGCCCGAGCAATGGCAACCCTTTTTTGCATCCCACCACTTATTTCGGCAGGAAATAAATTGTTTTTATTTATAATATTTACTCTGTTCAAACAGAAATTTGTTCTTTCTATAATTTCCTCGTTAGTAAAATCAGAAAACATTCTAAGCGGAAAAGCCACATTGTCCTCAACACTTAAGGAGTCAAACAATGCTCCTCCTTGAAAAAGCATGCCTAATTCTTTTCTAATTTTTTTTCTCTCCTTATTTTGGATTCCCCTAAAGCTTCTTCCGTCAAAGATAATTTCACCAGCATCAGGTTCCAATAAGCCAACAATGCATTTTGTTAAAACTGACTTCCCAGAACCACTCTTTCCAATAATCAAGTTAGTCTTCCCCTTTTGAAAAGTGAAGCTAACATCATCCAGCACCTGAACTCCTGAAAATGATTTCGATATGTTTTTTATTTCTATCAACTAAGAAGAAGTTGGGTTAATAACACATTAAACATTAGGATTAAAATACTACTGTATACTACGGCTTTTGTACTTGATCTTCCAACCTCTAATGCACCGCCCTTAGTATAATATCCAAAATAGCTAGATACGCTAGTAATTATAAAGGCAAAAAATACCGTTTTAATTAATGCATATCTGATGTATTCATAATTTTCATATGAAAAAGATTGGATGCCTAAAAGGTATTGTTCAGTTGAAATAATTTCAGTTAAATAACACAATGCCCATCCGCCTACAAAGCCAAAAAACATACTGTACATAATTAAAATGGGGAAAATAAATAAAGATCCTAATATTTTTGGCCCTATTAGATAACCAATGGAATTAACCCCCATTACCTCAAGAGCGTCTATTTGTTCGGTCACCCGCATCGTTCCAAGCTCAGAGGCAATATTGGAACCTACCTTACCTGCTAGAATTAATGAAATAATAGTTGGACAAAACTCAAGAATAAGTGTTTGCTTTACTGTAAAACCTACTGTATAGTCAGGAATCCAAGCAGACTCAATTGCACTAGCTGTCTGAATTACCAATACTGCGCCCATAAAAGCAGACATGAGAACAACCATAAATAATGATTTTATTCCCAATTGAATAATTTCTTCCACAAGCCTTTTCCAATAAGCAGAAAACCTTTCTGGCTTATAAAAGATAAAAGACAGCATGGTGGTATATCTTCCAATATGATAAAACATAGGCGCTTACAATATTATGGTAACGAAAATAGTTAATATAAATTGGGAAATAGCATGAGCTTTACCTAATTTTAAACAGCTTAATATTGATTTAATTCATATTATGAATCTAAAAAACCCTTTATTAATCCTAATTTTTTCGCTCATTTGTTGTAGCTCCTGCTCTTTATTTAAGAAAAAAAACAAATGTGACACCTGCCCCACATGGTCTAATCACAATACTATTTCTTTAGATAAGAATAACCCTATTTCTTAGCCTAACTAATTATAAAACAGTAATTTTCGCCCCTAAAACATCAAGTAATGAATAATAATTTTTTAGTAGTAATGGCTGGTGGAATTGGCTCAAGGTTTTGGCCAATGAGTACCTCTAGCTTCCCCAAGCAATTTCATGATGTCCTTGGAGTTGGTAAGTCGTTGCTTCAATTAACAGTAGATAGATTTGAAAAAACATGTCCTAAAGAAAACATATTTATTGTTACCAACTCTTCCTATTTAGAAATTGTTAAAGCGCAATTGCCTTTTCTAGATGAATCACAAATATTACTTGAACCGTTTAGAAAAAATACTGCACCCTGTATTGCCTATGCTAGCTATAAAATAAAATCTATTAATAAAGATGCTAAGCTCATAATTGTGCCTAGTGATCATATTATTGTTAACCAACAAGAATTCAAAAGAACGATTGACTTAGCATTAACAGCCGCAGAAGACAATCATTTAATTACCCTTGGCATTCATCCTAGCAGGCCTGATACGGGATACGGGTATATACAATTTGAAGATTTTGAGTCTGACCAAGCTGAGATTAAAAAAGTGAAAACTTTCACTGAAAAACCACCCTTAGATTTAGCTAAAAAGTTTTTAGACTCTGGGGAGTTTTACTGGAACTCAGGAATGTTTATTTGGTCTGCTGATGCAATAATTCATTCTTTTGAAAAGCACATGCCAGATCTTCATAAATTATTTTTTGACGGGTTGGATGCTTTTAATTCATCTAAGGAAATTAACCTTATAAATGAAGTATATCCTTTATGTAAAAACATTTCCATAGACAATGCCATAATGGAAAAAGCTGACAATGTTTTAGTGGTGTTGGCAGACTTTGGGTGGAGTGATTTAGGAACATGGGGCTCTTTATATGAAAACTTAGATAAAGACCACAACAACAATGCTTTAGTTGGAGATAAAGTAGAATTCTTTAATGCTAAAAACAATATGGTTAGCGTTCCTGATAATAAAATAGTTCTTATTGAAGGTCTTGATAATTACATAGTTGTTGAAAATGAAAACACCTTGTTAATTTGCAAAAAAGAGAATGAACAAAATATAAAATCCTACGTTCAGGACCTAAAAGCTAAATTTAAAGACGATAACATATAGCTTATCTCAGCACTTTTTTTCGTTCAGCATCTAATCTCAGGAAAATAAAAATTAATACTGAGAACGTTAAAACAGCTGAACCCCCTTTACTAAAAAATGGTAGCGGAATTCCTATAACAGGAGCTAACCCCAAAACAGTAGCAATATTTATCATAAAATGAAAAAACAATATGCTGGCTGTGCAATAACCAAAAATTCTTGTGAATTTACTTCGCTGACGCTCGGCAATCATTATCATTCTTATAAGAAGTGACAAATACAAAATTACAAATAGTAAACTCCCCATAAAACCCCATTCTTCTGCCAAACTACAAAAGATGAAGTCTGTACTTTGTTCAGGGACGTGCTTATATTTATTATTACTTAATGTCCCATTTAAATACCCTTTTCCTACCCCTTCCCCTGAGCCAATAGCAGAAAGTGCTTGCCACATGTTATAACCTACTCCTCTTCGATCCTCAATAATACCAAACATAATCTGAAAACGATTTCGATGTCTTTCTTTAAAAACGGAGTCATATATATAATTTATACTTAGGTTGATAATTATACCTGTAAGAATAGACCATATAAGTGCTTTGTATCTAGGCTTTCTATACCTAGGCAGAACAAGGAGTTTTATGACTAAAAAAAGCACCCCACCAAGAAGAAGAAGAACAATAGCAAAAATTAAGTTTCCAGTAAAAGGGATTCCAAAAATTAAATTTTCTGTTTCAGAAGCTTTTAAAAATATAGCTATTACAACGATTAATACTGCAAAAAAGCCATATAGTAAGACATTGCCAGAAAGCCCCTCTCTATACATTACAAAAATGAATGCGAAAAAAACTAACATGGTACCTGCATCAGGTTGCATTAATATCAGTAAAGCAGGAACAGCAAGAATAAGAATGACAACTAATCGTGTTTTTGCATCCTGAATTTTCACATTTACGGAGCTTAGATATTTAGCAAATGCTAAAGAGCAGGCAAGTTTAGCAAATTCACTAGGTTGAATAGAAACACTTCCTAGCTGAAACCAAGAGCTGACCCCTTTGATAGGGGGCATAAATAGAACTGCTATAAGTAGAATTAAAACAACACCATAAACAATAAAAGCGCTATTTTTAATGAAATGCCCTTCTAAAAGCATTATAAATGCTCCTAAAATTAATGCGATAACCACCCATATTACTTGCTTACCATAAATCGTAGAAAAATCAAATAGATTGACAGCTCCTCCTTCGTAAGTGCTGGAAAAAATAGTTGCTAATCCAAAAATTAGCATTGCCATAAACAACCCAAGCAGGTATTTATCAGTTGATTTCCATATTGACTTTCCTCTTGCCATAGACTAAAAACTAAAATCACTGTTTTTATTTAAAATAATAGCTTTTTCAATTTTATTTTTTTTCTGCAATCCCTTTTGGCTTAACTTTTTCTTAAGATATTGCTCAATCATTACACTAGCAATAGGGGCTGCCCAAGTACCTCCCCAAGTTCCATACTCAACATAAACTGCAATAGCAATTTTAGGGTCTTCTTTAGGTGCAAATGCAATAAATACAGAATGATCATTGAAATTCTTATTCTCAACTGTTCCTGTTTTCCCACAAACAGCAATACTGTCAATTTGAGCACTTCTTGCTGTTCCATTTAGCACAACCTGTTCCATAGCATCTACAACAGGAATGAAATAAGAAGAATCAATATCGGTTAAATGTTTTTCTAAAAAAGTAGCTTTTTTTATTCCATTATCACCAATCTTTTTAACTAAATGGGGGGTGTAATAAAAGCCCTTGTTAGCTAAAATAGCTGCTAAATTCGCCATTTGAATTGGAGAAACTCCAATCTCACCCTCTCCAATACTATTCGAGTAAATAGTACTAAAAGCCCACCTGTTTTTCCCATACCATTTGTCATAAAAGTCTAAAGAAGGAAGTAGCCCTTTTTTTAATCCTGGAATATCAGTTTCTAACTTTACTCCTAGTCCAAATTTCTGAACCGCAGTTCTCCATTTCTCTAAACCAATTCTACTGTCTTTAAATATACTTGGATGTTTGCCTCTTAGAATTAATCTTTTATAAACTTGATAAAAATAGGGATTACAGCTGTGTTTTATAGCAATTCCCAAGTTCATTGGAGCCTCATGGTTATGGCACCCTATAATCTGCTTGTTGCATAAAAAACCTGTATTGTAACTAATTACTCCTTCATTTAAAGCTACAAGCGATTGAATAAGCTTAAAAATTGACCCTGGTCGATAACTATCGTTGTAAATGGGCCTATTGATTAAGGGCTTCAAAGAGTCATTGGCCAATAAAGCTTTATAATTATCACTAAAACCCTTTCCTGAAAGCTTAGCGGGATCAAAAGATGGTGCGGACACCATCGCCAATATTTCTCCAGAAGCTGGTTCAATAGCAACAACACATCCCAACTTATTATTCATTAAATTTTCTCCAAGAGTTTGCAAGTCAATATCAATTGAGGTATATAGGTTCTCACCCATTAAGGGTTGGTTTTCTTCTATTTTTTCTTTTTTGTTGCCTTTATAATCTTGTAAATAAAATATTTTACCTCTTTTGCCTCTAAGCTGATTCTCGTAAACTTTTTCGAGTCCGGTTATTCCTATGTAATCATTCTTATGATAGGGCTCCTTGTCTTGCTTGTGGCTGTCGTATTGTTTTTTGCTGATTTTTCTTATATATCCTAAAATATGAGCTGCGTTATGAAATGGGTATCCTCTTTCTGAAGAACGTAGTGCCTCAAAACCGTTGTATTTTTTTAATCCATTCGAAATTTTAGCATAGCTTTCTTTTGACATTCCTTCAATAAATAAAGAGGCTTTATAAGAAACGTTATATCCTGAAGTGGCAGCAATAATTTTTTGATCAAATTGTTCTTTGGTAATAGAAAACAAAGTACATAAAGCAAGCGTATCTATCTCCCCAATTTCTCTTGGGGTAATCATAATGTCATAAACCTGATTTGCACTCACTAAAAGCTTTCCATTTCTATCGTATATCAACCCTCTAGGAGGTTGAATGCTTTTTTCAGTATGAGTAATTCGTCTTGCTCTATCTTTCCACTTTGGGTCTAGGACTTGTATGAAAAGTAATCGGAAAACAAAAACAAGCCCAATCAATAATAAGATTAAAATAATCACCCATCGTCTATTTTGATATGGATCCATTTTACTTCCTTTTAGGATTGATAAAATAAATGAATATGAAAACAGCTAGTGCTATTAAAGAATTCAGAAAAGCTTTAAGAATTAAAAAAGGAAATTTATTGAAATGAAAATCCTCAATAGAATAAAACCACAAGTGATGAACAAAAAGCATAACTCCAGTATATAATAGGTAATTACTCCATCCAAGATTAAAAATATTAAGGTCTTTTAGCTGGTCATAATCATCCCTAGGAAAAATAAAATTTAAGAAGCTATACTTGAAAAAAGCGACAAAAACTAAAGACGAAATATGTAACCCAATTGTATTTCTAAAAAGATCAACCCCTAAGCCCATAAGCAAAGCAATCAACATGACAATCCATAGCTCAATTGAAGGTTGAAGAAATATAATTATTATCCCATATATCAAAGGTGAAAAATAATTGTTCCATCCACCTAAATCAATTTGATCAACAAAGAAAATCTGCACAAAAAGAACACAAACAAACAATAACGATTTTTGTAAAAAATTAATCATGCTTTAGCTTTTTTACACGATTTAACTCCGGCAATTGCTTGTTCTCAACCACATATGCACTTACAGCTGATGCATAATCTTCAACAAGAGATATTTTGATTTTCAAAAATTGGGTGGCTGGAATTTTTTCACTTTTCACAACTGTTCCAACAACTATACCTTGAGGAAACAATCCACTTGCTCCACTAGTTTCAATAAGATCACCTATTTTAACATTCATATAACTTGGTACATCTTCTATAGTTGCTGTCTGCCAATTATCAGATGGATTCCACTTAAGAATCCCAAAACTTTTTGTTGCTTGATGCCTAACAGCAAGCTCAAATTTTGAGTTAATAATGGGCAACACCGAACTGTAATATTTACCAACTCCTACAACAATGCCTAAAACACCATAATCACCCACAACACCCATGTTGGTAGAAACTCCATTAATGGACCCTTGGTTTATGACAATAAAGTTTGCTCTGTTTTTATATTGACTACTTATCACTTTTGTAGCTAAAAATTGAAATTGCTTTTTATATACAGAGTCATTAGCAACTACAAAATCGTTGGTCAACAACAGCTCTTGATTGTACAATTTAGTTTTTAGCATTTCATTTTCTGAAACCAGCCCCTTATTAATTGAAGAGAGTTTAAAATAGTTAGTTATATCCGCATTCATGTCTAATGCTGACCCTAAAAAATAATTACTTGAACTTAGGAAGGAAGAGTGATGATAAGAATTTCTCCAATTAAAAATTAGTGCAAACGAAATACCTTGAATCATCAGAAATAAAAGCAGATTGCTGTTCTGCTGAATTAATCGGATAATATTTCGCATAAAATTCTAAATAAATTTAGTTGCTAATTAGGCTTTAATAAGAAATTGAAACTTGTCAATATTTTTTAGTGCTATTCCTGTTCCTCTTGCAACAGCCCTTAATGGATCTTCAGCAATGTGAACTGGAAGTTTCGTTTTTTGTGATATTCTTTTATCTAATCCCCTTAACATAGAACCTCCACCAGCAAGATATATCCCCGTTTTATATATATCGGCAGAAAGTTCTGGAGGTGTCATCTCAAGTGCACTTAGAATCGCTTCCTCAATTTTTGAGATTGATTTATCTAAAGCATGAGCTATTTCTTGGTAACTCACATAAATCTCTTTTGGAATACCAGTCATTAAATCTCTTCCTCTCACAGCATAGTCTTCGGGAGGAGTTTCAAGCTCTGGCAATGCAGCTCCTACTTCAATTTTAATTTGCTCTGCCGTTCTTTCACCAATAAGAATGTTGTGTTGTCTTCTCATGTACTCTTCTATGTCGTTGGTGAAATCATCTCCTGCAACTCGAATAGACTTATCACATACAATACCACCAAGAGCAATAACAGCAATTTCGGAAGTTCCACCACCAATATCAATGACCATGTTCCCCATAGGCTCTTCAACATCTACGCCAATTCCAATAGCGGCAGCCATCGGCTCATGAATTAAGTAAACTTCTTTACCTCCGGCATGCTCAGCAGAGTCTTGAACTGCTCTTTTTTCAACTTCAGTAATTCCACTAGGAATACATATTACCATCCGCATCGAAGGAGAAAAAAATCGATTTCCAATGTTCATCATTTTTATCATTCCCCTAATCATGTGCTCTGCTGCTTGAAAATCAGCAATAACACCATCTTTCAAAGGCCTTATTGTCTTAATATCTTCATGGGTTTTACCGTGCATTTGCTGAGCAGTTTTACCAATAGCAATAATGTTTCCTGTAGAACGGTTTTTTGCCACAATAGATGGTTCGTCTACGACAACCTTATCATTGTGAATTACCAACGTATTCGCAGTTCCTAAATCTATTGCTATCTCTTGAGTAAAGAAGTTAAATAACCCCATCTTATATTTTTTTAGTTAATGTTTGAAATGTCTGTTACCAGTAAAAACCATGGAAACTTCATTATTATTGCAATAATCAATAGAAAGTTGATCTTTAATTGATCCTCCAGGTTGAACAACTGCCTTAATCCCCTGATTTGAAGCAATTTCAACACAGTCAGGAAACGGAAAGAAAGCGTCAGAAGCCATTACAGCACCATTTAAATCAAAATTAAAAGATTTAGCCTTGTGTATAGCCTGATTCAAAGCATCAACTCTAGATGTTTGACCGGTTCCGCTAGCTAAAAGTTGCCCATTTTTAGCAAGCACAATTGTATTGGATTTGGTGTGCTTAACTAATTTATTTGCGAAAACAAGATCATTAATTTCTTGTTTTGAAGGAGACAACAAAGTTGCAACAGCGAATCCTTCTGCAGAATCAGTAATCATGTCTCTATCCTGAACAATAATTCCATTCAAACATGTTCGAATAATTTTTGAAGAAAACTCAACCTCTTTTCTTTGAAGTATAATTCTATTTTTCTTGCTTTTTAGTATCTCTAATGCTTGAGGATCAAAGTCATCTGCAATAACAACTTCACAAAAAAGCTGATTTATTTTTTCTGCTGTTTTTAAATCTAAGGAAGTGTTAGCTATTAAAACACCACCAAAAGCAGATACTGGATCACCGGCTAAAGCGGCATCATAAGCATCAACCAAGTTTTCTCTTGTAGCAAAACCACAAGCATTGTTGTGCTTTAAGATGGCAAAGGTTGGTGCTTGATCTAAAAACTCATTCATAAGATTAACAGCAGCATCAACATCTAACAAGTTATTATAGGAAAGTTCTTTACCATGTAACTGATTAAACAACCCTTCTATATCTCCAAAAAACGTTCCTTTTTGGTGAGGGTTTTCACCATACCTTAGCGTCTTTAGTTGGGATTCTGAAACTTTAAGACTTCCTGAATCGTTGGAAAAATAATTGTAAATGCTAGAGTCGTAATGAGATGAAACATCAAAAGCTCTCATGGCAAACTTTTTTCTATCTGCAAGAGAAGCAACACCATTATTAGCTTTCAACAATTGCAATACTGGTTGATAATCAGCTTTAGAAGAAATGGTCAGTACATCTTTATAATTTTTTGCTGCCGCTCTAATAAGGGAAATACCACCAATATCAATTTTTTCAATAATATCCTCGTGAGGGGCTCCTGAACTAACAGTATCCTCAAAAGGATATAAATCAACAACTACCAAATCAATTTCAGGAATCTCATACTCTTCCAACTGAGCTACATCCCCTTCTAGTTCCCTTCTACTTAAAATACCACCAAAAACCTTAGGGTGTAAGGTCTTTACTCTACCGCCCAAAATCGAAGGATAGCTTGTTAACGACTCTACAGCATGTACTTCAATACCTAAATTCTCTAAGAAAGCTTGAGTTCCTCCAGTTGAATATATTTTTACTCCATCATTACTAAGCTGAGTAGCTAGATCATCCAATCCATCTTTTGAAAAAACAGAAATCAATGCGCTTTTAATTTTTCTATTATCTGACATTATTTATAATAAATATATACTACAATTTTACTAACAATTTTCGAAGAGAATAGCATGTATTTTAGGTTTGTTGATAACTAGTTGATAAATGTTAAAAATTACAGTCCAAAGACTCAATCATTCGACCGAATTCTCTTGTACAAACGGATTGCAAGCATAAGCACAACACCAAAGAGTAAAAATCCGACAACACCATAGATCCAAGAAAGTTGATTTTTAAGAACAATAACAAAAACAATAGCTACTAAAAACAAGGTGGCTATTTCGTTCCAAATTCTTAAAAAATTAGACGAGTATTTTATAATTTCTCGCTGCTGTTGTAAAAAAATAAAATGGGATTGAATGTGATAAATAACCAACAAAAACACCATCCCTAATTTTAAATGCATGTAAGGAATTGAAGCATATGCAGGGTTTATATAAAGCATAGACAATCCAAAGAATAATGTTAAAATCATAGCAGGCCAGCTTATGATATACCACAACCTCCACTGCATTAGCTTGTATTGTTTGAACAAAATATTTTTTTCAGTTTCAGTTTTTTCATTTGCCTCAGCAAAATAAATAAACAACCTAACCATGTAAAACAGACCAGCAAACCAGCTTACCATAAAAATTAGGTGCAATGCTTTAAAAACAAGTATGGTCATTTATTAAAATTTTAGTGCTTAAAATTAAGCGATATTTTGGTATAAATAATATACTACAAAAACAACAGAAAACATATTTTCAAATATCAATATACAATTGTATATTCGCAACCTTAATTTCAGAGAAAATGGCAATTATTAATAAAATTAGAAAAAGATCAGGTCTTATATTAACATTTGTTGGTGTTGGTCTACTTGCATTTATTATCCCTGTGGACAAAATTATGCAATTGTTTAATGGTGAACAAAGCAATGGCATTGGAATGTTTGATGGGGAAGATGTTGTTGCAAATGATTGGGGGTATGAAATCCAACTCATGAACGCACAAAATAGAGCTAGGCAAAACAGTAAAGATACTGGAGGTGAAGGGATTCTAAAAGACGAAGAAGAAGATAAAATTTTACAAAGTGTATGGAATCAAATGATTTCCGAAAAAATTCATGGCTTAGAAATAGCTAAACTTGGAATTGGAATTTCTAAGGGCAGAAAAGGGGAACTTAATCAAGGAATTTTTAATCCAACCAACCCTGTAAACTCATCATTAAAAGATGCTTTCACTGAAAATGGCGTTTATATGCCGGATTCTTTTGCAGTATGGAAAAGAAAGGTGATGGATCCGCTATTAAACACTACCAAGGGTAAACAAGACCTAAAGGCTTACTATGAAGACCCTTTGAACGATGAAAGAAAAAGATATAAATATCTTGCCATGATGAAAAATGGCGTTATTGGCTCCTTTCAAGAAGCTAAAAGACAGTATACAGAGGAAAATACAAAAGCAAACATTAAATATGTATTTAAAAGCTACGATGCGGTTGAAGACTCTCTAGTTACTGTTTCTGATCAAGCTTTAAAAGATTATTTTAATATTCACCGATACAAAAAGATTTGGAATCAAGCTCATGAGGTAAGAGCTTATGATTACATTATTTTCAACATTTCACCATCTCTTGAAGATCAAGAAAATTCGATGAATGCATTAGCGTCAATTAAAAATGATTTCGCAAATGCTCAAAACGATTCTATGTTTGTTGTAAACAATGCCGAAACACCAACAGTAAACGTAACTCCATACGGCAACCAGCCTACAGGGATGTATTCAGACAGACCATACTCTGGTGGTAAATACCCAGCAGCTATAGATGCTCAAATAGACACCGCTAAAAAGGGAGATGTTGTAGGTCCATTTTTAATGCCTAACCAAAACATGTTACAATTGGTTAAAATCTATGACACTGGAGAACAAGACGAAGCCTCTGTTAGACATATTTTAATTAAATCAACAGGTGATGGTAGTCCAGAAGATTTAAAAAAGAAAAAATTAGCTGACAGCATTATGTTTGCTGTTAGAAGAGATACCAGCAAATTTACTGACTTGGTAATTAAGTACTCTGAAGATCCTGGATCTGCAGCTACAGGAGGAGTTTACAAAAGCTTCCCAAAAGGCCAAATGGTTACTGAGTTTAACGACTTTAGTTTCGACAAAAAAATCGGTTCAATTGGAGTTGTGAAAACCCAATTTGGATACCATGTTATTGAAGTATTAAACCAAGAAGTAGGATCATTTAAAAAAATTGCTGCAATTGATTTAAAACTTAAAGTTAGTGAGGAAACACAAGAAGAATTTTACGCTTCTACAGCTGTAGACTTTTACAACAAGGCTAAAGAAACTTCATTCAGTGAAGCAGCTGAAGAATTCGGAGTTGAAGTGAAAAAATCTGGCTATCTTCCTCTAACCTATCCTGATGGTCAAGGAAATAATGGGGCGTTTGGCCCAGCAGAGCTAAAGAGAAATTCAAATGTGGTAAAGTGGGCATTTAACAACAATGTTGGTGCAATTATGGAACCCGAATACATCTCTAATAATGAGCAACTTGTAATCTGCTCTCTTTCTGAAGTAATTCACGAAAACGATATGACCTTTAGCAACATAAAAACCCTAATGAAGCCAAAACTAATTAATGAGCTTAAAGCTAATTACTTAAAAGGCTTAATTGATAGCGCCTCTTCATTAGATGCTGTAGCAACACAGCTAGGTGTAGCAGTTGAGAAGACTGAATTAGCCTACTCATATGTAAATCTAAAAAACAACTTCCAAACCATAGCAGAGCCCAAACTACTAGCAACAGTGTTCAACACTAATGAAGGAGAAAGCACTGGAGTAATTGAAGCAAATGAAGGAATTTATATCGTTGAAGTTTTATCTAGAAAAGAAGCAGCTGTTCCTGAAGACTTAACTGCTAAAACAGCAGAATCTACAGAAACTCTAAGAGGTATTGTTGAACAGTGGTACTACTACTCACTTTACAAATCTTATGGTGCTAAAGATAACAGGTTAAAAAGAAACATCATTCAGTAAGAACCTAAAGGTTAAGTTTGTCTAACCTTCTGTATTGGATTGCTTCGGCAAGATGATCTACTTGAATATTTTCTGTATTAGATAAATCAGCAATTGTTCTGGCTACTTTTTTTATTCTCATAAAAGATCTTGCAGATAGTCCCATTTTATGAATTGCTTCAGCTAACAAATTCATACATTGTTTATTCATTGGGCAGTATTTCTCTATTAAACTTGCTGAAAGTTGATCGTTATTAATGATTTGATCTTGCTTATACCTTTCTATTTGTTTAATTCTAGCAGCAACGACTCTCTTTTGAATACTAAAGCTACTTTCCTGCTTTTTATTTTTAGAAAATTGCTCAAATGCAACTGGAAGAACTTCCAGTTGAATATCTATTCTGTCTAACAAGGGACCACTTAATTTACTCAAGTATTTTTTAGTTTGATACGCGTTGTATGGATTAGGATGGTTATTTTGCTGAAAATCTCCATCTGGTGATGGATTCATGGCGCCAATAAGCATAAAATCCGAAGGAAAATCAACACTTTTCATCGCACGAGAAATTGTCACTTTTCTATCTTCCAAAGGTTGTCGAAGAACCTCTAAAGCATCACGTTTAAATTCTGGGAGCTCATCTAAAAACAATACTCCATTATGAGAAAGTGAAATTTCACCAGGCATAGGATTACTACCACCACCTACTAATGCCACATTAGAAGCTGAATGATGAGGACTTCTAAAAGGACGCTGATTAATTATTCCATCGCTTGAATTCACCAGACCAGAAATTGAATAAATTTTAGTGGTTTCGATTGCTTCATTAACAGTCAATGGCGGTAAAATACTGGGCACCCTTTTAGCTAGCATCGACTTTCCAGAACCTGGCGGACCAATTAATAAAATATTATGATTTCCTGCAGCTGCAATCTCTAAAGCTCTTTTAGCTTCAATTTGGCCTTTCACATCACTAAAATCAAATGAAAAATCTGTATTATAATTAAGCTTTGGGTAGTTAAATACTTTTTTCATTTTAACACCATTGTTAAAATGAGTTATTATTTCAGAAATATTAGCAACTCCGTAAATCGACAACCCTTTAATTAGCGCTGCTTCTTTAGCATTCTTTTGTGAAACAATGAGACCTTTAAATCCATTTTTCTTTGCATATGAAGCAATTGACAAAATGCCTTTAATAGGACGAACACCACCATCCAAAGCGAGCTCTCCCATGATCAAAAAATCATTTATAAGATGGTGCTTTTCAATCTGATTTGTAGCTACTAAAAGTCCAATAGCAATTGGCAAATCATAAGAACTCCCTTCCTTTTTTATATCTGCGGGGGCAAGATTAATGGTAATCTCTTTTATTGGTATTTTAAGGTTTACATTTTGAAGCGCAGAAGAAATTCTTTGGTGACTTTCTTTAACTGCATTATCTGGCAGTCCTACCATGTAAATTTTTGCTCCTCTAGAGACATTAACCTCTATCGTTATTAGCTGCGCATCAATCCCCGAGAGCGCACAACCGTGTACTTTAACTATCATTACTTTTTTAATTCAAAGCAATGAAATCAGTCCATAATTATTTTACGTAGGGGGCTAAATCTGCTTTAATCACCTCTTTAAAAGCAGCTATTGTAAAGTCCAAATCTTCATAGGAGATGGCATCGTTTAAAAAGTAGCTCTCATATGCGCTAGGAGGAAGGTAAACTCCTCTTTTAAGCATCCCGTGAAAATACTTTTTGAACAGCTCGTTATTTCCTTCAGATGAAGATTCAAAATCAGTTACAGGAGTATTGGTAAAATGAAGAGAAACCATAGATCCAAATCGATTGATAGTATGAGGAATGGCTGAATTTTCTAACAGTCGCTCAAATCCATTGTGTAAATAGGCAGTCTTTTTTTCTAGTGAATCGTAAATCTCCGGTTGATTGTTTAAAATGGAAAGGGTGGTAAGGCCTGCAGTCATCGCTAGTGGATTTCCACTAAGCGTACCAGCTTGATAAACTGGACCATTTGGAGATAAAAAATCCATAATTTCTTTTCTTGCTGCAAATGCTCCAACTGGTAAGCCTCCTCCAATAACTTTACCAAAAGTCATTATATCTGCCTGAACATTTAATTTTTCTTGAGCACCACCTTTGGCTAATCTAAAGCCAGTCATCACCTCATCAAAAATCAACAAGGAATCGTTATTTTCACAAAGTTGCTTAAGCTCATTTAAAAAACCATCGTAAGGCAAGACACAACCCATATTACCAGCTACGGGCTCAATAATAATTGCAGCGATATCATTCTTGTGTTGTTCAAAGATTTGTTTTACATCTTCAATGTCATTAAAGGCTGCTGTAAGGGTGTCTTGTGCCGTTCCTTTAGTAACTCCAGGGCTATTAGGGACCCCAAAAGTTAACGCTCCGCTTCCAGCTTCAATAAGAAAACAATCTGCATGACCGTGGTAACAACCAACAAATTTTATAATCTTAGACTTTCCTGTGTATCCTCTTGCGAGTCGAACAGCACTCATACAAGCTTCAGTACCAGAGTTAACAAATCGAATTCTATCAACATTGGGAACCATAGAAACTGCTAACTCAGCTATTTTAATTTCCAGCTCAGTAGGAATTCCATAGGAAGTCCCTTTTAATGAAACTTCATTTATAGCTTGGACAACTTCAGGATGAGCATGACCCAAGATCATGGGTCCCCAAGAAGAAATAAAATCAATGTACCTGTTGTTATTTTCATCGTATAAATAAGCTCCATTAGCTGACCTTACGAATATAGGACTGCCTCCTACTGACTTAAACGCCCGAACAGGAGAATTAACACCTCCCGGAATTACTTCTTGTGCTCTGTTAAATAATTTCTTTGATTCACTAATTTCCATGGGTAAACAATTTATAGTTCAATAGTTAATTCGGTTATATTTGCAGGTGCAAAGTAAAAACAAAATTTAATAAAAAATAAAGCCGTTGAATATTTGGAAAAACACATTGGATTTTGCCATAAAGCAAGACGAATTAGACCCATTAAAATCTTATAGAAAACAATTTCATTTTCCGTCTTTTCATGAGAAAAAAATGATTTACTATACAGGCAATTCACTAGGTCTTCAACCAATATCTACTAAAAAATATATTGATCAAGAACTCAATGACTGGGCAAAATGGGGCGTTGAAGGGCATTTTCATGCTCAAAGGCCTTGGATGCCATATCATGAATTCATAACAGAAAAAGCTGCTAAAATCGTTGGTGGAAAAAACAACGAAGTGGTAGTAACTCATAGCTTAACTACCAACCTACATTTGTTAATGGTCTCATTTTACAGACCAACAAAAACAAGATTTAAAATCCTTTGCGAAAAAAAAGCTTTTCCAAGTGACCAATACGCACTTCAAAGTCAAGCTAAATTTCATGGCTACCAACCAGAAGAAGCAATTGTTGAAATAGGTCCAAGAGATGGAGAATACACCATTAGAGAAGAAGATGTTTTAGCTAAAATTGAAGAGTTAGGTGAATCACTTGCCATGATAATGATTGGAGGAGTTAATTATTTTACTGGTCAGGTTTTCCCAATGAAAGAAATTACAGCTGCTGGTCATAAAGTAGGTGCTACTGTTGGTTTTGATTTAGCACACGGAGCTGGGAACATACCCGTTTCATTACATGACTGGAATGTTGACTTTGCAGCTTGGTGTGGCTATAAATATTTAAACTCTGGACCAGGCGGTTCTAGTGGTCTTTTTATTCACGAAAGACATGTGAAAAACAAAGACTTAATTCGTTTTGCAGGCTGGTGGGGACATGATAAAAACGATCGTTTTTTAATGCCAGATAAATTCAATCCTATACCAACTGCAGAAGCATGGCAACTTAGTAATGCCCCAGTTTTATCTATGGCTGCCCATCTAGCATCATTAGATATTTTTGATGAGGTTGGCATGAACGCTTTGAGAGAAAAAAGCATTCAGCTTACGAATTATCAAGAATTTATCATCAATGACATTAACGAAAGAAACAGCCATATTAATTTAGAAATTATCACGCCAAAAGATACTTCTAAAAGAGGATGTCAGCTTTCAATTGTTGCTCACGGTCAAGGAAAATCATTGTTTGAAAAATTATCAGCTAATGGTGTGGTTGCAGACTGGAGAGAACCTAATGTTATAAGAATAGCTCCTGTTCCGCTTTACAACAGCTTCGAAGATGCTTTTGATTTCGGGAAAATTATTGAAGCTGCCATAAATGAATGAATTAAACGAAAATACGATGATGGACCTTGCTCTGGAAGCAGTGTTAATTCTTGTTGTTGGATTAGTCTTATGGAGAATCATGGCTAGATACACAAGGAAAAATAATCAACCTAAGGGAAGTTCATATTTTGATACTAAATACAAAAATAAATGGAAAAGAAAGTAATTATTGTTGGGGCTGGTCTTGTTGGTAGCCTATGGGCAATTTACCTATCAAATGCTGGCTATAAAGTAACTATCTATGAAAGAAGATCAGACATTAGAAAAGCTGAAATTTCTGCGGGTAAGTCCATTAACCTTGCTCTTTCATATAGAGGATGGAAAGCTTTGGAGGGAGCGGGCGTAGCGCAAGAGGTTAAAAAAATTGCCTACCCCATGTATAATCGAATTATGCATGATGAACAAGGGAATTTAACTACTCAAGCGTATGGTAAAAAAGACCAAGCCATTTATTCTGTTTCTAGAGGGCACTTGAATGCCATAATGATGAATATGGCTGAAGAAAAAGGAAATGCAACAATTCATTACAATTACAAATGTACCAATGCCAACTTAGAGGAAGGAAAGGTTTCTTTTGAGAACCTGCTTACAGGAGAAAAAGTTGAAGATCAAGCAGATTTAGTGTTTGCTGCAGACGGTGCTTTTTCGGCTATTCGATATAATGCCATGCAAAAACTTAGTCGTTTTAATTACAGTCAAAAATTTATTGAAGACGGCTATAAAGAATTGCTTCTTCCAGCTAATGAAGATGGATCTTATCAGCTTGATAAAACAGCCTTACACATTTGGCCCAGAGGGCGCTTTATGCTTATTGCTCTTCCTAACGAAGATGGCTCATTTACTTGTACACTTTTCATGCCTTATGATAATCACAAGCACGCCTTTAACAAATTAAAGACAGATGATCAAGTAAATGATTTTTTCAAAACTGTTTTTCCTGATTTTCATGCTATGATGCCTAACTTAATTGAAAACTGGCACCAGCATCCTCTCTCTTCATTGGCAATTGTAAGGTGCTACCCTTGGACTCATGGAAAAACTGCTTTGATCGGGGATTCTGCACATGCGACTGTCCCTTTTTATGGTCAAGGAATGAATGCTGGATTTGAAGACTGTACAGTTCTTAATGAGCTAATGATTAAACACAATGAAAATTGGGAAGCTGTTTTTAAGGAATATCAAGAAACACATAAACCTAACGGTGACGCCCTTCAAGATCTCTCGTTACACAACTATCATGTTATGAGAGATTATGTAGCAGACCCGAATTTCCTTCTTCAGAAAAAAATAGAAGCTCAACTTTTTGAAAAGCACCCAGACAAATGGATGCCGCTTTACAGCCAGGTCACCTTCAGTCACATTCCCTACTCAAAAGCGCTAGCTATTGGTAAAAAACAAGATGAAATAATGAAGGAAGTGCTTAAAACTCCAAATATTGAAAACATTTGGAATAGTAAAGAAATTGAAGACAAAATTTTAAGCTCATTATAATGCAAAGGCTACTTATTCTAGTTCTATTAATCTTTATTAGCAATTCATGGAATGCTCAAAATTATTCTAGAAAGAAAAGGCCATTAATGGATCTAAATGGCAACTATAGCATGAATGGTTGGCTCTTATCACCAGGATTAACCTACATGTGGCCCAACAAAATAAAATGGTTAGGTGGACAAAAAAGGGAGGATACGGTAGCAAGAGGAAGGGTTGGTCTTTATCTTGAAGTGGGCAGGTACCATATCTTTCCGGAAGGAGGTGCTTTTTTTAATTATTTGGATTATTCATTGGCATACAAAAGGCTAAGTGGAAGTGAAACAATAGAAGAGGACAAATTAAAATTTAAAAAAAATTACTTGTCAGCTAATTTTAACCTCAACAACATTTATCAATTGGGAGATCGGAATTTTATACAAAATAGTATTGGAACAAATATCGACTTTCAGCTGTGGGAAAATGGAAATCCTTCACCAGTTAACACAAAAAGATTTCTCATCGCTCTGCATTATAAAATTGGCTATGGAATAAAAATAACTGAAAAATTATTTGTAATCCCATCAATTGAAACACCAATAATTAACTTCAGACAATGGGAGAAAGGGAAATCTTCTTATGGAATATTTAACAGCAGGTATAGACCCATTATCTTTTCTTGTAGATTTGCATGGTTAAAAAGTCCATCAAGAGGCGACTGTCCTCCTGTATATGTTAACCCGGGTGATAAGGCAAAACAAGATCAGCATTTTATGCAATAAAAAAACAACTATGAAAAAAAAGGCAATAGACTCTTTGGCAGTACAAACAAAGATGGTTCTCCCTCATGACACCAACACCTTAAACACTTTGTTTGGAGGCAGCTTGTTGGCATGGATGGATGAAATTGCTAGTATTTCTGCTCATAGACACTGTGGAAGGGTTGTTGTTACCGCTTCGGTAAATAATGTGTCATTTGACCGGCCTATATTCTCTGGAGAAATCGTGACGCTAGAAGCTAAAGTAAGCCGTTCATTTTCTTCATCTATGGAAGTTTTTGTAGATGTTTATGTTGAAAAATCAAATGGCAATAAACAAAAGTGTAACGAAGCCATATATGTTTTTGTGGCAATAGATCAAAATAGAAATCCTATAAATATTCCTGTTTTAGTACCTGAAAGCATGGAAGAAAAAGAACGTTTTGATTCTGCTCTAAGAAGAAAACAATTAAGCCTTGTTTTAGCAGGCAGAATGAATCCTGAAGATGCAGTAGAATTAAAAACGGCTTTATTTCCCAATTTATAACTATGAAAGCTCTAAAGTGTATTTCCCTATTTAATTCTTGTATTGAAAAATACCATTTAAAAGACCATGTCGACACTCCATTAGCATCACCTTTTGAAACCAATAGTTTTGAGGACTTATTGTACAAAAAAAATTGGATAGATACTGTTCAGTGGCATCTAGAAGACATCA
>JBJKXU010000031.1:0-28865 GCA_045561415.1 Parvicellaceae bacterium | reverse complement strand
GATGTTGAATAAAATCAAAAGATAAGTTTTCATTTAATCCTAAACTTGAAATTGTAATGGATTCGATTGTTGTGTCAGCAGAACAGTTGTTACTGCTAATCAGCGAAATATAATAGGTGCCATTGTTTAAATATTCGTGTGTTGGGTTTTCATCATTCGAGTAGTTCGAGTCTCCAAAATCCCAATCAAAAAAGAACGAATTAGAGCCTGTAAAATCAAAGGTTGCAGAATTCCCATTTAGTTGATAAGTAAATGAGCTTTGAGATAAATTTGCGTTAATCCTCCAATTTTCTAAACTATCTAATACAATTAACGAAGCGGCTTGTTGTAGCGCAAGGGCATCTGCATTGCCAATTGTAGATGTAAATGGTGAACCAACTGGTGATTCTTTGAATAATGTAGCATAATGAACACAAGCAGCTAAATAGCTTCCATAAATACTTGGGTGGCTTCCATCATTAGAGTATAAACCTATTGAAGGATGATTGTCTCTTACATATTTCCAAGCAGCACCAACTGGACTTACCGTACATAAATTATCTTGACTCATTTGAATATAGCTTTCTCTTAATCTTGCTTGCATCCCTCCATAGGTACACAATGGTGGATAGTTTACACAATTATTTTGATCGCCATTTTCTCGTCCCCAAGTCATGAAAAACACTGGCTCTGCACAAGGATTAGCACTTTTTATTGAATCTACTAAAATTGATGCATAGGGAAAACAATCACTTGCAACTTGAGAAGGTGGGAAAGATGGAATTTGTGATTGTTCTTGTAATACAACAAAATCCCATGATGCGGCATTAATTTTTGACAAGCTATTGGCATTGGTACTATGTAATTCAAAAGTATAACCACCAGGAGTATTGTTATCCCATATTAATGTGTCCCCAAAAGAGAGTGCAATCGATGAGGTAAGTTGCGGTAATGAGTTTGCTGCTGTATAGCTATTTCCCAAAAAAAGGACAGTTCTTGCTTGCCCATAAAAAGCAGCTTGGGCAAACAATAAAAATATAGTTAGATAACGCATGAATGGTTTTTTTATTTAAAACGAGAAGAATTTATTTGGTTGCTTGGTGGGTTATTGATCGGATTCATTCCTAAAGCCTAGCGGATTTATTATTTTTGTATCCTTATGAAGAAGGCGTTTACTCAAAACAGCAGACTTTTAGTCATATTTTATTTTTTGATAGCATACATCATCCTTCAGTTTATATGGTGGGGATTTCATATTATTAATTTAACTAAGCAGCTAAATAATGATCAAGATTATTTATATCGAAGGGTTTTGATGATTGCAGGAGAAGCAGCTGTATTTATTATAATTATAAGCATTGGTGCTATTTACGTAGTTCGTTCCTTTAGAAAGGAAATAAAGCTTTCTCAAAGACAAAAGAATTTTACGCTTTCTGTTACGCATGAACTTAAAACCCCAATTGCATCATCTAAATTATTTTTAGAGACCCTTATAAA
Organism: Parvicellaceae bacterium; assembly: GCA_045561415.1. Lineage (GTDB taxonomy): Bacteria > Bacteroidota > Bacteroidia > Flavobacteriales_D > Parvicellaceae. Next base: position 27,389 of record JBJKXU010000031.1, on the reverse strand, counting down.
CAGATCTTTACCTGAAGAAAAAAAGAAAGAGCTTTTGAAAAAAGTATTGCTTGATCAGGAGCGACTTCAAAATTTAGTTGAAAACATCCTTATGGCAAGTCATATTTCTGAAAAAAATCTAGAGCTTATTATTAGTGAATTGTCATTATTCGATCTTGTAAATAGCGTTCAAAAAGATTTTCCAGCTACCCACCCTGTTAGAAACGAAATTGACCCAAAACTTAAAATAAAAGTTGATGAATTTTATTTTATATCAGTACTTCAAAATTTATTTGAAAATGCTCAAAAGTATTCCCCTAAGGGTTCAGAAATAGTTTGGAAATCCCATGAGCATCATGGCAAAGTAGCGTTTTCAATTAGAGATCAAGGATCTGGTATTCCTGTTAACGAACGAAAAAAAGTTTTTGATATGTTTTATCGTCTTGATAGTGAGGAGACAAGGACATCAAAAGGGACTGGACTTGGACTGTATTTGGTTGATAACATAATTAAGCTGCACAAAGGAGAAATAAGTGTAACGAACTACAGTGAAGGGTGTGAACTAATGATAAAAATTTAACTAAAAAAGATGTCAAAAAAAGTAGGGTTAATTATTTTGGATGGTTGGGGAATTGGTAAGAAAGACAACTCAGATGGTGTGCACTTAGCAAAAACACCCACCTTTGACGCTTTAATAAATAAATACCCTAATTCTACTTTAATAACTTATGGCGAAGATGTTGGCTTGCCAAAGGGCCAAATGGGAAACTCAGAAGTTGGCCACATGAACATTGGAGCAGGAAGAGTCGTTTATCAGGACTTGTTAAGAATTGATAACGCAATTAAAGACACCTCTTTTTTTGAGGAGGAAGTATTAATTAAGGCTCTAGATTATGCTCAAAAAAACAACAAGAAAGTCCATTTAATGGGTTTAGTTTCTAAGGGTGGAGTACATTCTTCTTTTAGTCATTTGTTAGCCCTCTGTGATTTAGTAGCTGAAAAAGAGATAAAGAATTGTTTTATTCATGCCTTTACAGATGGAAGAGATTGTAATCCAACTACAGGATTATCCTACATCAAGGAGCTCGAAAATTATATTTCTTCTACAAAAATTAAGATAGCTTCTGTTGTTGGTAGATATTATGCCATGGACAGAGATAATAGGTGGGAAAGAATTAAAAAGGCCTACGACTTACTTGTTCATGGAAAAGGAAAAGAATTTTCAACTGCTAGTAAAGCAATTGAAAATAGTTATAAAAATAAGGTTACTGATGAATTTATTTTGCCCGCTAAAATTAAACAATCCAACAGTGAAATTGCTAAAGGGGATGTTGTGATCTGTTTTAATTTTAGAACGGATAGGTGTAGAGAAATAACTCAGGCGCTGACTCAAAAGGAATTTTCTGATTTAAAAATGAAGCCAATATCATTGTATTATGTAACAATGACCAATTATGACAAAACTTTTGAAGACGTTAAGGTTGTTTACAATAAAGATAATTTGTCTAACACGCTAGGCCAGGTGCTAGCTGAGCAAGAACTTAAACAGTTAAGAGCTGCTGAAACAGAAAAATATCCTCATGTAACTTATTTTTTTAATGGAGGAAAGGAAGTGCCATTTGAAAATGAACATCGAATAATGGCAAATTCTCCAGGTGTAAAAACATATGATTTGCAACCAGAGATGAGCGCTTTTGAGCTTACTGAAAAAGTATGTCAATCCTTAGAAAAAAAAGAAATACATTTTTTATGTCTAAACTTTGCCAATCCTGATATGGTTGGCCATACTGGAAATACTGCAGCTATCGTTAAGGCTTGTGAGGCTGTTGATGAATGCTTAGCAAAGGTAATAAATGTAGGCAATGAAAATGGGTACTGTTTTGTTGTAATTGCGGATCATGGGAATGCAGATTTTATGATAAATCAAGATGGATCCCCCAATACTGCTCATTCACTTAATCCCGTTCCATTTGTAGTTGTTGACGATCAAATAAAAAAGGTTAAGGATGGAATTTTGGCCGATGTAGCGCCATCCATTTTACAGCTCATGAACATCTCTCAGCCAAAGCAGATGACAGGAGAATCACTTATTACCTTATAAGGTGAACATAGCCTGAGATCGTCTTTTTTAGTTCTTCTTTTTTATGCTCGTTATAATCATATTTTGAAGAATTAGGAGCGACTACATAGAAATAAACCCCATCATTTAGGGCGTTTCCAGTTTTATAATTTGTGCCATCCCAATCGTATTGATAGTTTTCCATTTCATAAACTATTTTACCCCATCTGTTGTAAACGATAACAGTTGGGTTAGGGTATTGCTCCAAGTTCACAGGAATAAAAAAGTCATTGCTTCCGTCTCCATTAGGCGTAAATATATTTACATCTTCAAGAGGGCATTGAACCCATACGGTTGAGGTATCAGCAATTGGGTCTCCACAACCATCTGTAATTGAAAGCCAATAATCTTGAGTTACAAAAGGTGCAATTGAAATGGAATTCGTGTCAGTGTTCCCATTTGACCAAGTAAAATTATAGGGCTGAATTCCCCCTCCCCAAGCTCCTTCAAGTTCATAAGGGCCATCCATTTGCGGACAAATGTTTACACTATCTGGAAGCGATAAAAACAGAGGGATATAATCAGTAATTGTAAGAGAAGCCACTAATGTGTCCCAACCATTACATGTTTCATAGAAAATATAAATGGTAACATCTTCATCAGGATCACTCAAGCTGTCAATAATAGGATTAACAAAAATAGTATCGTTAGAAACTCCTGCTGGAATAGTTAAACTATCTGGAATCTGATTGTAGTCTACGCCATTAGTAGCAGTTCCTACAACATCAAATTGAACGGTGAAAGGTTGACTAGTGTCAGAAATAGCAAAAGCAAAAAAGGCATTGTTACAGCCCTCATAAAGAAGCGTGTCTCCATTCGCTATTCCTGCTTCAACAGAAACACCAGCAGAGCTAAAGCTTCCTCCTTCTAAAAAAACACCAGAATCTAATGCGGTATCTCCAGCATCAGCAATCGCTAGTTTAATGTGATAAGTTTGGTTGCACTGAACAGCATAAATAGCCTGAAGCACCACGGTTATTCCGTCTAGTTGTGTTACAGTAGGATCCGTGTTTTGTGGAGCTGAGAAACCATCGCCATTGTCTATGTAAAAAGAGGCGTTAGAAACATCGTTTACATTGTTGATACTTACAGGGGTATTGCTTCCAGGAATAACAGCAATATTTACTGCGCTATTTGCATATGGGCCGTTTATGCCTGGACCACTTAAGAAGAATCCAAACACATCATTAAAAGAGGAATTCACCCATTCTAGATACTCTTCGGAGCCAAAAACATAATTAAATTTTACTGTATCGCCAATTGGTACAAAATCAAATTCAATCACGCAAGCGTCATTGGTTCCATTGGGACTAACAATAACATCTAAATCGACATCATTCTGACCAAAATTCCCACCTCCTTGAGTTAACCCACCGTTGTTGTTAGGGCCGACAACTAATTGAGCATCACCTGTCGCCATTACAAGACCATTATTGATGCCAATGTTAGAATTAGCGGCACTAAAAGCTCCAACTTGGTCAATGGTGACATTTGCAGAACCGCCATTGTATTGAACATTACTTATTGTTACACCTGCTCCTACAAGAACATTTTGTACGTACTGCTCAACAGTCATGGTGTTTGAAGTGACAGTTATCTGTCCACAGACAACAATGTTGAAAGTTAAGGTAAGTAGGGTTGTAAGAAATTTATATCTAGACATATCAGTAAATATTTTTAGATAGACATTTTGTGTTAAACAAAGGTTGCTTGCATGTAAAAATTGGGTGCTAATTTTAGCATATTGGTTATATTTGAGGCACTTAAAAAAAATAAAATGTCAAAGCTCAATAATTACATTCATCAAAACAAAGATAGATTTTTACAGGAACTTATAGATTTACTTAAAATACCATCTGTTAGTGCTGATTCTAAGTTTAAAGAAGATGTTAGAAAAGCGGCAGATTTTATCAAGCACCAATTGGAAGTTACAGGAGCAGATAACTGCAAAATTTATGAAACTAAGGGTCACCCAATTGTCTATGGAGAAAAGATAGTAAATGAAAAATACCCTACTATTTTAGTTTATGGCCATTATGATGTTCAGCCTGCAGACCCGTATGAGTTATGGGATTCTGAACCTTTTGAGCCTGTTATTAAAAACACAAGTATTCACCCTCAAGGTGCGATTTTTGCTAGAGGTGCATGTGATGACAAAGGGCAGATGTTCATGCATTTAAAAGCTTTTGAAACGATGATCAATACCGATGAGCTGCTTTGTAATGTGAAGTTTATGATTGAAGGTGAAGAGGAAGTTGGCTCTGAAAATTTAGAAACGTTTATAAGGGCTAATACTGATTTGTTAAAAGCAGATGTTGTTCTTGTTTCTGATACTGGCATAATAGCCAATGATACCCCATCCATTTGTGTTGGCCTTAGAGGCTTAAGCTATGTTGAAGTTGAAGTTACTGGGCCCAATAGAGATCTTCATTCTGGGCTCTATGGAGGTGCAGTTGCTAATCCAATAAACATCCTAAGCTCTATGATTGCTTCATTGCATGATAATGAATCGAAAATTAACATTCCTGGGTTTTACGATGATGTTCAAATTGTTTCCCAAGAAGAAAGAAATGAAATGTCAAAAGCCCCATTTAATCTTGAAGATTATCAAAATGATTTACGCATTAATACTGTTCATGGAGAGAAGGGATTTTTAACCAATGAAAGAAATTCTATTCGTCCTTCTTTAGATGTTAATGGAATTTGGGGAGGTTATATTGGCGAAGGAGCAAAAACAGTTTTACCTTCCAAAGCATATGCTAAAATTTCTATGCGTCTTGTTCCTCATCAAAGCTCAAAGAAAATAACAACACTATTTGAAAACCATTTTAATAGTATTGCTCCCGATTGCGTTAAGGTTAAAGTTACCCCTCATCATGGAGGCGAAGGCGTTGTTGTTCCTACCGACTTTCCTGGATATTTAGCAGCTAGCAAAGCTATGGAAGAAAGTTTTGGTAAAAAGCCCATTCCAGTAAGAAGCGGAGGAAGTATTCCAATTGTTCCCTTATTTGAAGAAGTATTAGGGCTTAAAACAATCTTGTTTGGATTTGGGTTAGATTCAGATGTTATCCATTCCCCCAATGAGCACTATGGTCTTTTCAACTTCTACAAGGGGATTGAAACAATTCCTTTGTTCTATAAATACTTTAATGAATTAAAAAGTCGTTAAATAGTTTATGAGACGCTTTTGTGGCCTGCTATTTGTTTTTTCAATCTTATCATTGACTTCTTGTATTACTGTTAAAGAGGTTAAATTTAATGGAGTAAATGGAGTTTCTTTTGGTAAGCCTAGTGACAATAAAATCCCTTTAACATTAGAGTTGATGATTGATAATCCCAATTCATTTAATTTAAAACTCAAGAAAGGAACGGTTGATGTATTTATTAATGATCAGTTTGTGGGAAAATCTAAAATTGATAAAAAGGTTGTTGTTCAAAAACAAACCAAAGGGACCTATCCACTTACAATTCAAACATCATTTTCAAGTCTTTCTAAAGTAGCCTTGTCCTCTTTAGGTGCGTTGTTTGGAAGTAAAATAGTTTTAAAAATTGATGGATTTATTGTTGTTAAAGCTATTGTAATTAGAAAAAAAATAAAGCTGAATTTTAAGGAAGAAATAAGCCCTAAAGCATTGATGAATTTTAATACGTAATTACTTTACGTAGTTGGTTTAGATATTTATTGTCAAGAAACAATTAATATTTAACCATGAAGACCATTCAAATACAACCCGAAAACACATTTAGGATTAACTACGTAATTTATGAGAGAAGTGATCTATTCGTTTTGCTAAAGGGAGTCTTTAGAAAAAAAGGAAAAGATTATTTTTCAAATATTCCAATAAAGTGCGATCTATTTTTTAGCCTTTTGGGAAAGCTAAATCCGCATAGCGACATTACAGACGTATTTTCTGAACAGCTTTTTAATAGCGTTGAACCAATTATTGAAATTGAGCCAAAAGCAATTATAAATAAAGAATTATTTATTGAGCTAAACACACTAATTAATCCATTAAAAGCATATAAAAAATCTGCATAAAACCACGATCATGAGAAATTTAAAATTTGATTTTCAAAAACCAAATATGCTGCCCAAGCTTGGAATTAACACTTCAATAGCTGAGCTGTCAAGCTATGATTTTATATACATTAAAAACAAGATTTTTTCTGGAGCAGAAATACACTTTGTCGAGGACTTTAGTCGTTTTTGGGACTCAAGTTCTATTGCTGTTTTTTATAAAGGCTATAAACTTGGTTATTTGACAAAAGGAATAAGCAACATAGTAAAAAAAGCAATCCAAAAAGAGGTTTCATTTAAGGGCAAAATTGAGTTCAACAAGAAAAGCAATGGTTTGTTTAGTGGAGTAGACTTACTTATTGAAATTCACTAATTTATTTGTAAATCCAATTGGAGGGGTTTTCTGTAGTTAACCCACTAGAATTAATTTTCCATATTTCAAAATGTGCTTCAGACACATTTACTCTTCTCACTACTAAGCAGCTGACCAATGAGCTGTTTTGTTTTAACCTGGTCGCCTTTTTTCACATAAACTTCTTTCAAATTAGCATATACTGTGCGGTAATTACCATGACTAACCATAACGACCTTTCCAGCACCAGGAATGATTAAAACACTAGTTACTTTACCATTAAAAACGGCTCTTATTTTTGCTTTTTTTTCTGTAGTAATGTCAATTCCATTATTGTCTACCGTTGCTGTTGAGACCACATCATGTCTATGTTTCCCATAACGCCCGGTAATTTCACCTTTCAAAACCGGCCAAGGCAACTTGCCTTTATTGGAGGTGAATGTTTTAGAAAGCGAATTTCCCTCAGGACTGAGCGTAAATGAATTATCGGATTTTTTTATGGTAGCAGCAATCTCTTCTTCAATGGCTTTTCTGATTGCTCGTGCAATTTTGTTTTTCTTTTTTTGTTGAAGCGCTAGAATGGACTTGTATTTATTTTCTTCTGCTTTAAGTTTAGAAAAGGTTTCTTGTTGTTTAATTTTGTCTTTAAGGTATTCGTTTTTCTCCGCTTTTTGCGTCTTAGATATTTCAAGTTTTTCGGTTATTTTATTTTCTAAAAAGACAATTTTATTTTCTAAAGTAGCTTGATTTTTTTCTATTTGCTCAATTTGATTTTGACGGTAATCTTTATAATGCTGAATGTATTTCATTCTGTGAAAAGCCTCGCTAAAAGTTTTTGCAGAGATAATATAAAGATACCTGTAATCGGTGTTTCTATTTTTAAAAGCATGAAGAATCATTTTTTGATACTCTTGCTTTAAATTCTTTATGTTGTTTTCAATGTTTAATATTTGCTTTTTAGTATCTGCAACTTGAAAATCTAGCTTTCTAATTTGATAATTATAATGAGATACTAATTCTTCTCTATAGGCAATTTGATGTTGAATGATTCCTAGCTCAGCCAAGGAAAGCTGTTCTGAATTTCTTGTTAGTTTAATAAGATTTTTAGTGTTTTTTATCTTTTGTTGTAGCTCCCGCTCTTTTTTCTTTAGATGTTCACTTTTCTTTTGCCCAACAGCTTGAAAGCCAACAGAGAAGCACATAATCAGTATTAAAAAAAAGGATTTATTCATTTGAAGGCAATGTTATTGGGCTATAATTGGAATTAATTTTTAATGGGTAAGTTTGGTTAATGTCAAATTTAAAATTTGGACTAAAGTCTAAATTTAAAGCTAAAGTATCTTCATTTCTTATAAATTTAATTTCAGCGTTTAGAGGAAATGTTCCTTCTTCAAATGTTTTCCAATTGGAGTATTTCGCTATTAAGCTTTCTTTTTTTTCAAGATCATTGATTACAATTTTTGCACATTTAAAATTAGCTGGATTAATCCAGTACCTATAAATTATTTCTTGTTCACTACTAGTGTAACGAGAAAGTAGTTTGGAAATCTTTTTTAATTTATGAGAAGACAGTAGATACTGGTTTTCAAAAACAGTAGAAAAATACTTCATGTTGGAATCTAATAAAATTGGGTTCCCTTGAACCATGTCTTCTACCATAGAATAGTCAATTGATCTATCAAGAAGAAGATCAAGCTGCTGATAATCTCCAATGAAGTATTCCTTTTTGTTAATTTTTTTAAGAAACTTTATAGAATCTTTTGAAAGTAAAGCAGTTAATATTTGGACTCCAGATTTTGATATATTGGTCCAAAGAACACTATCACGTTGTAAACGAAAATTTATTTTAACACTATTTTTCTTTTCGTTAAACCATATAACGGCATTGGCTTTAGTTTTCAGGTTGTAATAATTTGGTTTCTTTCTCAAAGAGTCAATAATGGTGCCGGTTGTTTGTTCTGTAAGCCTAGCCGATTGAGTCGCCTTTTTTTTAATTGAACAACTAAAAATTAGGACCAGTAATAATGATATGTAAATGGATTTACTCAATGTAGCTGCCGGTATTAATTTTGTCATTTAAAATGGCTGAATTATTGTTGTTTTCTTTAGCCATTTTCCAAAATTTAATCGCTTCTAATTTCTTGTCTAATTTAAACATAACATCTCCATAGTGCTCTAAAATTGTGCCATTTTCAGCTCCCCCAAAATCAATTGCCTTCAATAGCCAAAACTCTGCATTGATATAGTCTCCCTGCAAAAAAAGAATCCATCCATAGGTGTCTAAATAGCTTGGGTTGTCTGCTGCTAATTCTACTGCTCTTTGAATCATTTTTTTTGCTTTTTCTAGTTTGGTTTCTCTAAGTGCTAAATAGTAGCTATAGTTGTTAAGAACATAGGGGTTGTTTGGATGATGCTCGAGCGAAAGTTCAAAGTTTAAATCAGAATTTTCATGATCATTTAGCTCGTGATAACTATCTCCTAGTAGTTGATAAAACTCTGCAAGTAAATAATGATCCTCTATCACAAACGCTCTTCCAATATTAAGTGTACTTGTGGCTTCTACATAGTTCCCTAGTCTATAGTTGGAATAGCCGTTGAAGTAATAAAATGTTGGTGAAGAGGGGAAAATCTCCATCGCTTTTTTGGAATCAATTTCAAGCTCTTTTAGTAGGTTTAGACTGTTTTCTAGAATAATGATTTGATTCCATAATGCAAATGTTTGCTGATCATGCTCAGCGGCTTTTTTGAAATACTTGAGCGCTTGATTGGGCTTACTGTCTTGCAACAAGTAATCCGCATAGATCGAAAATCCTTTGGAATTATTTGGATGAATTTCTGTTAATGTTTGACACAAATCAAAGATGAAATCTTTAAGTGTATCACTTTTATGAAAGTCACTATAAAGCTGCAGTAACACATCAATTTTAGTTTCTAGTTGAACTTCTGAAGATTTAAAGGCTGCTGGCAAGTAGCCTAAGGCTTTTTCTTTTTGCCCTCTTACAATGTAAAATTGATATAATGAGATGTTTACAATTCCATTTTTTGGATCTAAATCAGTAATTTTTTCATATTGCTCTAGGGCTTCTTTTTCTCTGCCTAATGATTCATATAGCTCGGCTAGTAAACCATAATAGCGAACCTTATTGGGATGAGCCGAAATAAGTTTTTTAATTTCAAGAACCGCTTTTTCTTGATCTCCAATTTGAAGGTATAGCCGGTGTTTTTGAACAAGTAATTCAGGATCAGCACCAATTAATTTTTCTAATTTATTTAAAGGACTTATTGCTTTTTTATATTCTCCAATATTAATGTATGAATCCGATAGCGAATATAAATATTCATATCTTCCAGGATGTTGAACTACTAACTCTTCAAAAATTTTGGCAGCTTCTTTTTCTTGCTTATTACTAGTATAAATTAATGCTAAATTTAATTTGTACCACTCGTTTTCAGGTTGATACTTAACCGCTTTTAAAGCGAAATCTAACGCCTCTTCAAGCTCACCATTCTGAAGTCTTATGCCTGAGATTTCATAGTGGCTCACTGCATTTTTGGGAGCCATAGCAATGCATTTTTTGAATAATGAATCTGCTTCAGCTAAGTTGCCGATTATTTTTTCTGTTGTTGCTTGAATTAAAAGGGAAATAAGGGAATTTTCACTTTTTGATTGAATTTTAGTCTTTGAACTGTTAACAATAGTTTTCTTTGGATTACAGCCTAGAAAAGTAACTACTAAAAATAAAAAAATGATATGAACCTTATGGGACAAAAAATTTAAGCTTTAATTACTGTGTAGTCTCCAATACTTAAATCTATTTCAGTTCCAGAATAGGAAGCATTGTTTCCAACCATAGAGTTTTTAAATACAGTATTTTTAATTGAAGAACTTTCTTGTATTATGCTATTTTCAATAACACACCTTTCTACTTTTGAGTGGTTTCCTATGGAAACATGTGGTCCTACTATGCTGTCTATTATTTCAACATTATCTCCAATGAAACAAGGTGGGATAATAACAGAGTTAATACATTTTTCAGGTTGTTGAACGGTCGCATATTCATTGTTCAATGAAAGCACTTTTTTATTCGTATGAACAGTTACATCTTTATTGCCACAATCCAACCACTCATTGACCTGACCAGGTTTAAATTTAACCCCCTTTGCTTTCATATTTTCTAAAGCATTGGTTAGCTGAAACTCGCCTTTTTCCTTTATGTTGTTATCTATAAGGTATTGAAGCTCTTGGCTTAATAATTTTCCATCATTAAAATAATATATGCCAATTATGGCTAAGTCAGAAACAAAGTCATTCGGCTTTTCTACAAAATCGGTAATCACATTGTTGTCATCTAATTTTATAACTCCAAATGCACTAGGATCCTCAATTTGTTTGACCCATATTATTCCATCAGCAGAATTGTCTAATGAAAAATCTGCTTTAAAAAGAGTATCAGCAAAAGCAACGACAACATTTCCATTCAAAGATTCTTTTGCACATAAAATGGCATGTGCTGTACCAAGAGCTTCTTGCTGATGGTAAATAGATCCTTTGGCACCTAATGATTCAGCGATTTGAATTAAGCTTTTTTCAACTTCTTCTCCAAAATCCCCAATTATAAAGGCGATCTCTTCAATTTTCTGGTTACAAACTGATGAAATATCCTCTACTAGTCGTTGAACAATAGGCTTTCCAGCAATAGGAATAAGCGGTTTAGGAACAGTTAGGGTATGTGGTCTTAATCTAGACCCTCTACCAGCCATAGGAACAATTATTTTCATGATTATTTAGTTAAATCCAGTGCTGCCAAAACCGCCAGCACCTCTTGTTGTTTTATTTAATTCTTTTACTTCTACTAAAGCGGGCTGTTCTACTTTAGCAATTACCATTTGGGCAATTCTATCGCCATCATTTATTTCTTGTTTTTGCTCAGAAATATTAATAAGGATTACACCAATCTCACCTCTGTAATCAGCATCTATGGTGCCTGGGCTATTGAGAACAGAAAGTCCCTTTTTTAAAGCCATTCCACTTCTTGTCCTAATTTGAGCTTCAAACCCATTAGGAAGTTCAATATATAAACCTGTTTTAATCAAGACTCTAGAGAGAGGCGCGATAGTGAGTGGATGATCAATATTTGCCCGAAGATCCATCCCCGCAGACGAACTTGTTTCGTAGGCAGGAAGCGGATGTTTAGATTGATTAATTATGTTAACATGCATGGTAAAATAAATATGTTACGAAATTACTATTTTTTCTTTCCTTATCTCTTTAAAATATACGATTAAGACATAGGTGATAAGTAAAAAAGTTTGATAAGCATACCCTAGCCAGTCATAATTGTTGAGCGGTTCAAAAGGTAAGCTTATTAAATAAAGAAAAAGACCTAAAAAAACGTATAAAAGTATTTTTTTGATGTTGTAGGGAACCGGGTAATATTTTTGTCCAATAAAGTAGCTTATTGCCATCATTGAGCTATAACAAATTAGTGTAGCTATTGCACAAGCTTGATATCCATATATCGGAATTAATAAATAATTTACTGAAAGAGTTATTAGCGCTCCAAACCCTGAAATATAAGCCCCATAAATGGTGTGCTTGCTTAATTTATACCATATAGAAAGCGTTGTGTATATTCCTAAACAGATGTTTGCTGCTAATAAAATAGGGACAACTCCAAGACCTTCCCAATAAATAGCATTAGGAATAAAATATTTAAAAACATGAAGATATAGGGTGATCAATAAAAAGATAAATACAAGAACAATAACAAAGTAGGTCATCATCTTTGAAATGATAGTTTTTGAGTCTTTATCCCTTTCATTTTTAAAGAAAAAAGGCTCAGAAGCATACCGAAATGCTTGAATAAACATGGTTACAATCATGGTGATTTTATAGTTGGCACCATAAATCCCATTTTGTTCTAATGCTTTTGTTAGTGATTCCGTGGAGCTTAGCCCTTGATCAATGTAGCGCTCAAAAAGAATATTTTTCAGCATTGCCCTATCAAGGGTTTCGTTAATCACATAAGCTAACCCAACAAACAGCATAGGATAAGAGTACTGAAGCATTTTTTTAAGAAGTGCCCATTGAAACTTTCCACTAAAATTCATTTGAGGAACAAGTAGTAAAAACTTAACAATACTTGAAATTAAATTGGAGATAAATACATAGCCCACACCAATTTCAGGATTATATAACTTGTCGATGATCCAGTTGGTTGTTCCTGCTTCATAATTTGATTTACAGTAGAAAATGAAAAATAAATTTAATGAGATATTCACTCCAACATTGGCAAAATTAACAAGGGCAAACTTTTTGGCCTTAAATTCTGATCTAAGTTTTGCCAAAGGAATCGATGATATGGCATCAAGCGCAACAATAATTCCAAACCAGATGATGTACTCAAAATGATCGGGATATTGAAGCCAATTTGCAATATTTTGGGAGAATATTGTTATTAGTAAAATAAATAAACTTGAGGAGGTTAAAAGTGAATATAGTGTATTGGCATACACATCAGCAGATTTGTTTTCTTTAAGAGTAGAAAACCTAAAATAGGAGGTCTCCATGCCATAGGTTAGCAGCACAACTAAAAAGGCAACATAGGCATACATTTCAGTAATGATCCCGTATTGCTCATTGGTAAATTGGAGAGCATATAAGGGAGTTAGTAGGAAATTTAAAAAACGACCAATTATACTACTTGAGCCATATATAGCTGTTTGACCTGCAAGTTTTTTAAAGATATTCAAGCTTCTTTGTTTTAAAGTAAAGAAACGAAGTAATTGTAAAGATTATTACAAAGAATTTTCTTTATATCAACAGTTTAAACTTAACAAAGCAGCTTAAAAGTTGGGTTTTCTTTTTTCTAAAAAAGCGGTTGTTCCTTCAATAAATTCAGCAGTTCCAAAACAATTTCCAAAAGCTTCTATTTCTTTGGAAAAGCCATCAACTCCGTCTTTGTAGTTTGAATTAATAGCAGCTATCGCTTGACCAATTGCCATTGGGGAGTTTTTGATGATTTTTGAAGCAATTTTATAGCTAAAAGAAAGTAAATCTTCAGCTTTCACCACATGATTTACTAATCCAATTCTATGTGCTTGATCAGCATCAATCATGCTTGCGGTCATAATTAGTTCTAGCGCCTTTCCCTTGCCTGCTAATTGAGCTAATCGTTGAGTTCCACCATAGCCTGGAATCACTCCTAAACTGACCTCTGGAAGACCAAGTCTTGCGTTTTCAGCTGCAACTCTAATGTGAGAAGCCATTGCTAGTTCAAGTCCACCACCTAGGGCAAATCCATTAATAGCAGAAATTACAGGTTTAGACAAATTTTCAATCAGATCAAAAAGCAATTGATGACCTTTGGCGGACAATTGTTTCCCTTCTTCAATTGAAAAAGAAGCAAATTCTTTTATGTCAGCACCAGCAATAAAGGCTTTTTCTCCGCTACCAGTAATTACCAGCACTTTAACTGCTTTGTTTTTTTCAGCGGCTAAAATGGCATTGTTTAGCTCTTCAATTGTCTGCTTATTAAGCGCATTAAGCTGTTTCGGGCGATTAATGGTAATGGTTAATATGGAATCTTCCAAGGAAGTTTGGATGTTATGATAGTTCATTCTTAGTGCTGTTTTTTTAGCAAAGAAATGGATTATTTTTTATTATTTCTTTTTTTACAAACCAATTTAATTCCTCTTAGTTTTGTGTGATGAATTTTGAATTGGAAAAAAATTGGCGTGAAACAGTTAAGAAAATTGCTGGTAATTTTGGTGAACAGATGGATTTGCAATCCATTCTTTTTGTAATCGGCCTTCAAGAGTTAAAAATCGAATTGGGGAAGTTGAGTAAAGATCAGAAGATAGAAACTATTCATGTAGGCATTTGCACCATTTTAGCTCCATACGGATATTATGAACCTTTAGGGTTAGATAATGACGGGTGGCCACATTTTAAAGAGTTAAAAAAAATCCCAAATGTTAACGAAAAACAACAAGAAGAAATATTAAAGCAGGCGGTAATCGATTATTTTGAGTCCAATTAAATAAAGACCGTTTCTTCAGTAGTAACCTCCTCTTCAATTTGAATAACAGAGACTTTAGTCCCATTAACTAATAAATCCAAAACAGCAAAGCCTGCTTGTCCGGATTGATACAAGTCATTAAAATTGAAAACTGCTTGACCTTGTGGATTACTGGTTGCAGAAACATCAATTCTAGTAGAGTCGGGGTTGCCTGCTAAATATAAAAGCCTTACATCTGCTCCCACAACAAGGTCGTTTGTCACGCTATCTTTAACATTAACAATTACAATAGTATCTTTCTTTTTATAGCAAGAAGAAATGGTAAAAACAATAAGAAGAAGAACAAATGCCGATTTGATATATTTAGAAGTAGTGTTCATTTTAGAAGTATTTTGTTCAGCAAATTAAAATTCACTTAATTTGCGTTGTATAACAAAGTTAAAAAAAAATATGAACTCAATTTGTGGTATTTTTAAGCTCCTAAAATTAAAAATCAGTCTTCTTATAGCGTCTTGTATTCTTCCTGGGTTTTTGTTGTTTTGTTTTGGTTCACCCTCAGATAGCGTTAAAATTGAAATGAACACCAACAAAGGAGTTATGGTAGTATGTCTTTATCCTGAAACTCCTCTACATAAGCAAAATTTCATGAAGCTTGTTAATGATAAGTTTTATGATGGGGTTTTATTTCATAGGGTAATCAAAGATTTTATGGCTCAGGCAGGTGATCCTAATTCGAAAAACGAACAATTTTCAGGTTCTTTGGGTCAGAGCAGTGAAGGAGAAACAATTCCTGCAGAAATAAGCTCAAAATATCATCATAAAAAAGGGGCCCTTTCTGCTGCTAGAAAAGGGGATCAGGTTAACCCATTAAAGGCATCTAGTGGAAGCCAGTTTTATTTAGTACAAGGAAAGAAGTATACTTTAGTACAGCTAAAAACTATGGAAGATAGATTGAACTCTCAACGACAAGGAGAAGCAATAAAGATATTTATTCAACAACCGGAAAACAGTTTTTATTTAAATCAAATAAGAAGGTGTCAGCAGAATAATTTAAGAGATAGCTTGAATTTACTGATTGAGCAAATTAAGCCTTTAGCTACTAAAGAGCTAAAAGAGTTTAAGTTTTCTGAACAAGCAACAATAGATTATTCTACGATTGGTGGAACACCACATTTAGATGGGGGGTATACTGTATTTGGACAGGTCATTAAAGGGCTAAATGTTATTGATAGCATTTGTTTTTCCCCAACTCTTTCGGGAGACCTTCCTAAAGAACCCATTAAGATAATTTCTATGAAATTAATTAAATAAAAAATGTTACAGAACGTAAAAGACATACAAATTGAGGTTGATAATTTATCTGCTAATTCTTTAAAGGAGCTTGAAGATTTTCGAATTGCACTGCTTGGAAAAAAAGGCAAAATTACCCTGCTATTTAACGAATTTAGAAACGTGCCTAATGAACAGAAAAGAGAATTTGGTGCGCAGCTTAATGTCTTAAAGAAATCTGCTCAAGAAAAAATTAGTGAGCTGAAAGAACAGGTTTCACCTTCTTCTAGTTCTAAGCAAACAAAAGACGATTTAACAGTTCCTGCTCAACCTTATGAACTTGGTTCAAGACATCCGATATCAATTGTGAAAAATGAAATCATTGAAATTTTTTCTAACATTGGGTTTTCTATCTCTGAAGGTCCAGAAATTGAAGACGATTGGCATAATTTCTCTGCACTTAACTTTCCTGAGAATCATCCTGCTAGGGACATGCAAGACACCTTTTTTATAAGCAAAGACATTGCCTTAAGAACACACACCTCCTCTGTACAGGTAAGAGAAATGGAAGCTAAGCAACCTCCAATAAGAACAATATCTCCTGGTAGAGTATTCAGAAACGAAGCTATTTCTGCAAGAGCTCATTGTTTCTTTCATCAAGTTGAAGGGTTGTTTATAGACAAAGACGTTTCTTTTGCCGATTTAAAACAAACATTGAGTTATTTTACAAAAAAGTTATTTGGAGAGGAAACTAAAATTAGATTAAGGCCTTCTTATTTCCCCTTTACTGAGCCTTCTGCCGAGCTAGACGTTTCTTGTAGTATATGTAAAGGTAAAGGGTGTAATGTATGTAAATACTCAGGTTGGTTAGAAATAATGGGTTGTGGAATGGTAGATCCTAATGTGTTAGAGAACTGCAATATAGATTCCAAATTATATACTGGATTTGCTTTTGGAATGGGAATTGAAAGAATCGCACAGCTCAAGTATCAAGTTAATGATTTGAGGCTGTATTCTGAAAATGATTTAAGGTTCTTAGAACAATTTAAATCATCAAACTTCACTTAAAAGACCAATTGTAGTCTCCCATAGTTTTCAAACAGCTTTCTAGTAGTAAAATGGTGTTTTTAACATCGTCTTTATGGACCATTTCAATAACTTGATGAATGTGTCTAGTTGGAATTGAAACAGCTCCCGCGATAGACCCTCCTGGTGTCATTCTTTGGATTCCAGATGTATCAGTGCCCCCGGCAGTCAAAATTTCCTTTTGCCAAGTTATCTTATTTTTTTCTGCGGTTTCTTTCATAAAAGCAACCATTCTTGAATCACAAATTGTACTGGCATCCATAATTTTTATGGCTGTTCCTTTACCCAGTTCAGTAATTTTGTCTTGTGGTGCCGCCCCGGGAACATCAAAGGCGATTGTAGTGTCAATGCCAAACCCAAAATCAGGTTGAATTTCTTGAGTCGCAACATTAGCGCCTCTTATGCCTACTTCCTCTTGAACTGTAAAAACAGCATAGACATCATAACTTGGTTTTTCCAATTTTTTAAGCAGCTCCAACAAAATAAATACGGAAACTCTATTGTCTAAGCTCTTACAGTTGAAACAGTCTCCCATCTCAATAAATTCACGTTCTCTTGTAATCGGATCCCCCACTTCAATATATTTTTCTACTTCTTTTTTTGGCATTCCAAGATCGATGAAAAAATCAGTTGTTTTAGGAACCTTTGCTTTTTCTTCAGCGGTCATCACATGAAGAGGTTTTGAACCCATGACCCCAATTATATCCTTTTTGCCATGAACAATTACGCGCTGTGAAGTAAGTGTTTTAGGATCAAACCCTCCAAGAGTATGAAACCTAAGAAAACCTTGATCATCAACATGAGTGACAATGAACCCAATTTCGTCCATATGAGCACCAAGCATTACTTTTTTTGAAGAATCTTGACCCTTCACTAAAACCGTAAGGTTTCCCATGTTGTCAAGGGTGTAATTTTGTTTGTTTTTTGAAAGCTCATTAATGATTAGGTTTCGAATTCTGTTTTCAAAACCGGAAGTTCCAGCGATTTCACAAATCGCTTTCAGTAGTGGTATATTCATAGTCTTTTTAATTATTCAATGACGCTAAGTTTAAGCATATTTGTTTTTCCTTCTTCCCCAAGCGGCATACTTGCTGTGTTGATTATTAAATCTCCATTTTGAACAAGAGCATTGTTTTTTAAAAACTCCATGATGTCTGCAATAGTATCATCAGTACTTACCATTTTATCATAGTAAAATGTTTTCACTCCCCAAAGTAAAGATAAAGAGGTCAAGAGTCTTCTATTGCTTGAAAAGACAAATATGGATGAGCGAGGACGCTGACTAGATATTTTAAAAGCGGTATATCCAGAATGAGTCATAGTAATAATTGCACTTGCTTGAACTCTTTTGGCAAGTCGACAAGCATTAAAACAAATCGAATCGGTAATAAAACGGGCATGATTTTCTGTTGGAACAACTTCTTGATTAAATAATGCAGCGTAATTTGTTTCTACTTCATTAACAATTCTTGCCATTATTTTTATTACTTCAATTGGATTTTCCCCAACAGATGTTTCGCCACTTAACATTACTGCATCAGCACCGTCCATTACAGCATTGGCTACATCATTGACTTCAGCTCTTGTTGGAGTTATGCTGCTAATCATGCTTTCCATCATTTGAGTAGCTATAATAACAGGCTTGGCTAACATCAATGCTTTTTTAACAATATCTTTTTGGATAATAGGAACACTTTCCAATGGGATTTCAACTCCTAGATCTCCTCTTGCTACCATAACTCCATCGGTAACCTCAAGTATCTCATTTAAAGCAGTAACAGCTTCAGGTTTCTCAATTTTAGCAATTACCTTTGCAGATCCATTAAGTTTGGCAATTTCATTTTTTAGCTCAACAACATCTTTAGCTGATCGAACAAACGAAAAGCCGATCCATTCAACATTATTCTCAATAGCCACCTTCAAATCATGCTTGTCTTTTTGAGTTAAGCTTGGGGTGGAAATAATTGAATTGGGCAAGTTGACCCCTTTTTTTGAAAATAAAAGGCCACCTTCAATAACTTTTGTGGAGATGGTAGTGGTCAGGTTGGTTTTAACAACTTCTAAAATGATTTTACCATCATCTAATAAGATCTTCTCTCCCGGCTTAACATCCTTAGGGAGGTCTAAATAGGTGATTTTTGCTCCTTTACTACTGCCCATTTCAATGGTTGTATCTAGAGAGAAATCAGCACCATTAATTAGTTTAGCCCCATCTTTTGGCATATTGCCAATTCTAATTTTCGGACCTTGTAAATCTGCTAATATCGAAGTATGAACTGAAAGCTCATCATTTATTTTTCTTACGTTATTTATAGCTGCAACATTTTCTTGCTCAGAGCCATGAGAAAAATTGATTCTTGCCACATTGACCCCCTCAAGAACTAGGCTTCTAATTACATCAAGTGATGCTGATGCTGGTCCAATAGTGGCGATAATTTTAGTTTTTCTATCCATATTAAAAGATTAGGTTTTCTTTTGAAACAAGTGTGTCTACAGAAATATTGTAAGCCGTTAAAATAAAAGGAATTTTTTTAATTCTTGTTAAGGTATCATTAATATCAATAGGATAATTATCTTTTATCATAAGAAAAAAGTCTAGATGGGCTAGCTCGTTTATTAGTAAGCCTTTAGAGCTCCTGTTGTTTATTAAAAAGTATTCGTTTAAAGTAGCTTCGTTTTTGTATTCAAAAACACTGTAGTAAGCAGTTTTTTTATTCTTTTTAAGAACCAGCTCTAAGTCGGTGGTTGTCTTTGTTAAGTCAATTGAAAATGCTTGATTTATTGCCCAACACAAACGGTAGTCTTTTTCATGACAGCTTAGACCTAGTAAGTGAAATTCAAACTCAAAATCGTTTTCTAAAACATGTCTCATTTGCTGATGTTATTTTATAAAATCAGTGGGCACTAATCACAATCCTATCGCCTTTTTTGACTTTAGAAATGTCTAAATGTCTGTTTAAACTTTTAATGTCGGCAACACTTATTCCGTTATATTTTGCTGCTATATCCCAAACGGTATCTCCATCTTTTACAATATAAAAAGAAGAATTAAGTGCCGAGATGTTCAGGGTTCCTTGCTGAAAAGTGATTTTTGATTCGTTGGTAATGCTGTCTTGAAGGTGAATGAAGTCGGCAATTAAAAAAGCGGGCAAGCGCAGGGTGTTTTTTTTGCCATTTGCAGGAATAACCCCTTTATGAAAGGATGGGTTCAGGTAAATTAGCTTTTCTAAATCATAGCTTAGCCATTTTTCTACAACATTAAAATCAATAATTTTATTGGTATGAATAGTATCTGTTTGATGATAGATAAAAGGAACTTTTAAAGTGCTGTCTATTTGTTGATTTGAAAATTCCATCATGTAATTAACTGCAGTAAATGTGGGAACATAATTTTGAGTTTCTTTAGGAAGAAAAGGCCTTATTTTCCAAAAATCTTTTTCTCCACCAGATCTTCTTATTGCTTTGTTTACATTTCCAGGACCTGCATTATAGGCAGCTAGTGTTAAATTCCAATCTTCATATATGGCAAATAATTTTCTTAAGTACAAACATGCGGCAGTAGTTGAAAGCAAAGGGTCCTTTCTTTGGTCAACATATGAACTTATTTCTAAACCCATCATTTTAGCTGTTAATGGCATGAACTGCCAAAGCCCCACAGCACCTGCTCTTGATGCAACACTTGGGTTAAGTGCAGATTCTACTATTGGCAAATATTTTAGCTCTACAGGAAGTTTATGTATGATAAGTTGTTCTTCAAAAATTGGAAAGTAATGTAAGCTGTAGCCTAGCATTTTTTTAGTTAGTCTTCTTCTTCTTTCAGTGTATTCCTTTATATAAGTAACATTTTCAGGGCTAGTGTTAAAATTAAAAGGCGTGCGTTGATTCATTATTGTCAGCCTCTTTTTCACCTCTTCAAAAGCATGGTTAATTGAAGTGTCAGATTCGATTTTAAAGGGAGATAGCTCATCTAGCAGTATAGCTGTCTTTTGCTCAAAAGAATCAATATCGGAAAAATCAGTACATGTTGAGTCTTGGCTTTTAACGGTCAAAGCGAAAAGTAAAATTAGAGAGATCAGAAAATTTTGATTAGGCATTAGTTTAATTCATTCATCATGTATGATGCGCAAGCTAATAGTTTTTCTTCTTCAAATTTATTGGTCATTAATTGAATTCCAAACGGAAGATTGTTAGTATGCTTACTTGTAGGAATTGAAATGGCCGGAATCCCAGCAATATTGGCATGAACAGTAAATATATCTTGAAGATACATTTTTATGGGGTCTTTTATTTCATTTAACCCAAATGCAGTAGAAGGAGCAGTAGGTAGAAGAATTAAATCAAAATCTTTAAAAATAGCATCGGTTTTTTCTTTTATAAGCCTTCGTACTTTTAACGCTTTTGTGTAATACGCATCGTAATAACCAGCACTTAACACAAAAGTCCCTAACATTATTCTCCTTTTAACTTCTAATCCAAAACCTTCAGACCTAGATTTAACATACGTGGAGTTAATATCCGTTGCATTTTCACTTCTAAAACCATAATGTGCTCCATCATATCTTGCTAAGTTAGATGATGCCTCAGCGGTTGTTAATACATAATAGGTAGGAATGAGTGCGTCAACATAAGGAAAGCTCACTTGACTAATCTGATGACCAAGCTTTTCTAAGTGATTAATTTTAGCTGTAAAATCAGCTTTAATTTCGGGGTCAATGCCTTCAGCATTTAAGTATTGAGTGGGAATTGCAATGTTTAACTTTTTGTTCTGTGTTGATAAAAGCTCAGAATATGGCGGTACCTTTTCTCTTGATGAGGTGCTGTCAAAATCATCTTGACCAGCGATTACTTCAAGAATTAATGCTGCATCTTCAATGTTGTTAGTTAAAGGACCTATTTGATCGAAGCTCGATCCATAAGCAATTAATCCATGTCGTGATACTCTGCCATAACTAGGTTTTAAACCAACTACTCCACAAAATGATGCAGGCTGTCTAATGGATCCTCCAGTATCTGATCCTAATGCAGCCATACAAAGCCCTTCTGCAACTGCAGCAGCAGAACCTCCTGAAGAGCCCCCAGGAACTTTTGTTAAATCATGAGGATTTAGTACAGGACCATAGTTGCTGTTTTCATTTGAAGAGCCCATAGCAAATTCATCACAGTTGAGTCGGCCAATAATAATTGCATCTTCATTAGTTAGCTTTTCAATTGCTGTAGCGCTATAGATTGAATGGAAGTTTTCTAATATTTTAGAACTTGCCGTTAACGATTTGCCTTTAACGCTTATATTGTCTTTAACGCCAACTATTAGCCCGGCCAATTTGTTGACCTCCCCTTTTTTAATTTTGCTGTCAACCTCTTTTGCTTTTTTAAGAGCACTTTCTGCATACACTTCAACAAAAGCATTTGTTTTTGAATCCGTGATTTTTTTTAAATAGTGATTTACAAGCGAAACGCAAGATAATTTGCCAGAAGCAAATTGAGTTTTTAAAACAGAGATAGAATTGTAGGTTTCCAAAAAAAAAAGTTAATCTTTTTTTATATCAGTTGAGCTAGACTCATCTTCCCCGTCTTTGGCAGCATTTTTAAATTCTTTCATGCCTTTACCTAAACCTTTCATCAGCTCAGGAATCTTTTTTCCTCCAAAAAGAAGTAAAATAACAATGGCAATAATTAAAATTTGTTGCCAACCGAGCGCGGCTTGATATATTTCTAAAAATAATGTATTCATAGTTTCTTTTTGTTCATACAAAGTTAAGAAAAATTAATGACTGACATCGGATCTAATTTGGTCAATTATTAACCTAACATCAGAAATAACTTGGTCACTGACTAAAAGTGTTTCATTATCAGCTTCTGAGTTATTTAAAGGAGCCGCATCATTAAGCGGCAATAAATCATCAAATGATGAATTAATTTCTTCAAGGGGTTGAACAACAGTCTCTATAGTATTAGCGGAAAGTGCATTATTCTTTAATAGCTCTAGTACACTTTTTGAGCTATACTTCTGCTGGCAAATTATAGATTTAATTTCTTGATTATTAGGCATTTGTTCGGATATTTGAGTGGCAATAAAAAGGCCTTCAATCCATCCTCCTGCAATAACTAAAGCACTTATGCTTTCTCTGTCATCTTCTTTAAGAGTAAGTTCCACTTCCCAAAAAAGATCACTTATAATAACTTGCATAGAATCTTTAAAATTAATGTTATTCTCTACCCTTTGTTTAACCTGTTCATTAAGAATATTTCCAAGCCCTAGCTTTTCCCCTAATATATTGATGCTATTAAGGTAAAACATGGTTTCTTGGTTTTTGCTAGAAACTATGGTGTAGTTTAAATCCGAACCATAAATACCCAAAAGAAGAGCTTGTTCTTCACTAGTATAATCGTCTTGAGCTTTGTTAGGATCTAGAGGAAGCGATAGGTCATAAATGGCCCCAGCTTTTTTTAATATGTAAGCGGTTTCCATTGGAGTAGGAACATTGAAATAAATGTTCTCCACATGATTGTCTAGTTCTTCAAAAGGAGTTTCGTTTAGCTGCCCGTCTATCGTTTTAAGTGTATTGTTTGAATTGGATTCAGCACAACCAATAAACAATGAAAGAATGAGCAGAAAGGTGAAGTGATGTTTGGATAACCACATATCATAAAGTTAACTTAAATATTATAAAATTTCAAACTGCTTAATGATAAATTAGTGCGCATCAAGCCAATTGTCAGAAATTCCCATTTCCACTTCTAGAGGAACTGCAATTTTCACTGCTTCAGCCATGTTCTTTGTTACTAGTGCAATCATCTCCTGTTCCTCTTTTTTGAACAGGTCAAACACAAGTTCATCGTGAACTTGCAGCAACAGTTTTGATTTTAAGCTCTTCGCTTTCATTTCTTTATTGATGTTAATCATTGCGATTTTAATAATATCTGCAGCGCTCCCCTGAATAGGTGCGTTAATGGCATTTCTTTCTGCAAAACCTCTAATTGGAGCATTTCTACTGTTGATGTCTTTCAAATGTCTTTTTCTGTTTTTAATGGTTTGAACAAATCCATTTTCTCTGGCAAAATCAACCATAGATTCCATGTAGGTTTTAATGTCAGGAAATTCATTAAAATAATTATCTATTATTTCTTTAGCCTCTGATCGCTTTATGTTTAGCCGTTGTGATAGACCGAAAGGGGTTATCCCATAAATAATTCCAAAATTCACCATTTTAGCCTTACGCCTCATGTCTTGGGAAACTTCACTAAGATCAACCCCAAAGACTTTTGCCGCTGTTGTAGAGTGGATGTCAATGTTGTTTTTAAAAGCAGAAATCATGCTTTTATCACCGCTAAGAGCAGCAATTATCCTCAATTCAATTTGTGAATAATCAGCAGCTAAAATAGCATACTCGGAATTCCTTGCAATAAAAGATTTTCGAATTTCTTTCCCCATTTGGGTTTTTATAGGAATATTCTGAATATTTGGATTAGTAGAGCTAAGTCTTCCTGTAGCAGCTACTGTTTGCATAAAAGTTGTATGTAGTCGATTTGATTTAGAAGAAAGCAGTTTTGGTAAAGCTAATACATAGGTAGACTGTAATTTTTTTTGTTGCCTATATGCTAATATGTCTTTTACAATCGCATGTTTGTTAGCGAGCTTTACTAAAGTTTGTTCGTCAGTTTTATACTGACCTGTTTTTGTTTTTTTTGCTTTTTCATCAAGAACCAATTGGTCAAAAAGCACCTCTCCTAATTGTTTAGGAGAATCAATATTAAATTCTGTTTCTGAGACATTGAATATTGAAGATTTTAAATCGTTTATAGATTTTTCAAGCTCTACAGAGAACTCAGCTAAAGAATTAGTGTCTAGATTAATCCCTTCAAATTCCATTTCCATAAGAACCATTGTCAATGGCATTTCAATGTCATTAAACAAACGCTCTAAGTTTTCACTTTTAATTAGTGGATTAAAGACTTGGTAAAGCTGAAAGGTTACGTCTGCATCTTCGGCTGCATAATCTTTAATTGATTCAGCGCTGAGATCTGCCATGCTTTTTTGATTCTTTCCCTTTTTACCAATTAATGTTTCAATCGAAATAGGTCTGTAGGATAAATAGTTGTTGGCAAGAGCGTCCATTCCATGCCTTTGGTCGGGCTTTAAAAGGTAATGTGCAACCATGGTGTCAAAAATGGGGCCTTTTAAAATAATGTTGTTGGCTTTTAAAACAGCAGCATCAAATTTTATATTGTGCGCAATTTTAAGAATGCTCATGTTTTCAAAAAAAGGTTGGTAGATGTTTAATAGGCTTTTGTTTTCAGCAAATGAGCAGTAAAAAGCTTCCCCTTTTTGAAAACAAAAAGAGAGTCCAATGATGTTAGATTCTCTAGGGTTTAGGCCATCTGTTTCTGTATCAAAGCATACTTTTTGTTGACCCATTAATTTTTTTAACAATGATAAATGCTCATTTTCATGCACTATGAGTTGATATTTATGAGAAACGTCAGCTATTGTCTTGTATTCAAGAGGCTCAGAATCTGCTGCTTTTTTAGCTTCTTCTTGCGTTTGATTAGCACCAAATAAAGACATTTGACCCGAATCAACTGGTGTATTTGAAGGCTTTAGTTCTATTTCTTCACCCAACAAACGCTTTGAAAGTCTATTAAATTCAAGTTCAGAAAGTAGGTCAATAACAGCCGGCTTATTAGCAGGAGATAGTAAAAAGGCATCTTCATCAAAATCAATGGGACTATCAAGTATAATTGTAGCTAGTTTTTTTGAAAGCAACCCTTGTTCAGCAAAATTTTCCACATTTTCTTTCTGCTTACCTTTGAGTTCATGCGTATGGGATATCAACCCTTCAACACTTCCATATAGCCCAATTAGTTTCTTCGCTGTTTTTTCTCCAATTCCAGGAATACCAGGAATGTTATCTACGGCATCACCCCATAAACCTAAAATATCAATCACTTGTTTAGGCTCTTTTATTTCAAACTTCTCACATACTTCTTTTATCCCGAGTATCTGTGAAGGATTACCGGATCTTGCAGGTTTATAAATAAAGGTATTGGCGCTTACAAGTTGAGCAAAATCTTTGTCAGGAGTCATTAGGTAAGTCGAAAAGCCCGCTGCTTCCGCTTTTTGAGCCAATGTTCCCATTAAATCATCTGCCTCATAACCTTCTAAAGCTACAATGGGAATGTTAAGTGCTTTTAGTAAGTTTTTAATATAGGGAATTGCTATCTGAATATCTTCTGGCATTTTATCTCTGTTGGCTTTGTAAGCTGAGAATATTTCTTCCCTTATTCCAACTCCTGGAGAATCAAAAACAACACCTATATGGGTTGGCTTATGATTATTTAAAACTTCAAGAAGACTATTGGTGAAACCAAAAACAGCAGAGGTATTCATGCCTTTAGAGTTCATTCTTGGGTTTCTTGCAAATGCAAAATGAGCCCTGTAGATCAATGCAAAAGCATCAAGTAAGAATAATTTTTTTTGCGCCATAATTAAATTTGTTCATAGATTACATGAAGAACAGTTTGGCCAACAGCTTTTAGAGTTGGCTTGTGAATGTTTTCAAGATTATCGTTGTGTGTGTGATGAAATTTCCCAAAATCAAACCTTCCGTTTGTTGTTCTTGGCGTATAATGGATGATATCAATAGTTGGTATTCTATACAACTGATTTATGTAGGTGTGGTCGTCTGTTATAGGAGGGGCAAGTTTATTTACAAAATAATCTCCATAACCTAGCTCTTGAGCCTTTTTCCAAACAAGATTTAATTTATGATGAGCAAATTGTCTTGATATGCCCTCTTTTGGAAATTTTGCATCTTTACCACCAACCATATCCAGTAAAATACCAAATTTAGGTTGGTAGTTTTCAATTACAATGTTTTTACAAAAATATTGAGAGCCTAAACACCAGGTATCATTCATGGCGCTCAAATCAAAAAATTGTCCACTCATACTAGGAGCGCCATAATCTTCTGCGTCAAAAAAGATGATATCAACTCCATAATTGGGATCCAATAATGAAATATTTCTTGCAATTTCTAGTAAAACACCAACACCGCTAGCGCCATCGTTAGCTCCTTCAATTGGAAGATTTACGTTAACTGAATCTCTGTCCGCAAAAGGGCGGGTATCCCAATGGGCACAAAGAAGTATTCGGTCAATTCTTTCGGGGTGAAATCGCCCAATAACATTGTTGATGTTAAGTTTAGCATTGTTAAATGCAATCACTTTACCTTTCTGAGAAATTACTTCCAAGCCATAGCTTTTTAGTTTAGATTCTAACCATAAGCCACATTTTATGTGAGCAGAAGTATTGGGAACCCTTGGCCCAAAATCAACTTGTTTTTTCAGGAATAGGTATGCGGAATCCTCATTGAATACAGGAGCAGGAATTTTAGGACTTTCAGTTGGGGATTTATCTTTTGTGGGTTGTTGACTTGGAGTTGTAGTGTTTTCTTCATCTTCTTGGCAACTCAGAAGAAATAGTGAAGAAATTAGCAACAGATAAGTTATCTTTTTGATGGGCATTTAGTAGAGATATATAAAATT
>JBJKXU010000030.1:0-30759 GCA_045561415.1 Parvicellaceae bacterium | reverse complement strand
GAAGCTGTTGAAGCTGCTGAAGAAGCTCATGACGATCATGATGGTCACGAAGGTCATTAGAATCAGATTGCATTAAATACTTAAGCCCTCTGTTGAGGGCTTTTTTTATGACCAAACTTTTGTTCCTTCTGTACAATTTTGACAGATGTCTATTTCTTTTCTGTTCAGTAAAATTGCTTTTCTTAAACTTTTATAAGGCTTGCTTTTCCAAATAGCTATAAAAGAGGTGTTTTTAAGATCTCCAATTTGGTATTTAGCATCTTTATCAAAACAGCAGGGGACTAATTTGCCGTCAACCGTAACGACTCCACTGCTCCACATTCTCCAACAATGATTCAATAGTTTGTTTTTAAGAACGTAGGTGCCATCTTTAGTTTTTTTATATCTCGAATATTTATCATTACTTGGAATAAGGGGGTTGCCATTTTTAAAATCATATAATTGAGCCGTTTTAAATCTTATTTCATCAACTTCAAGTTTTTCACTTAATGCAATCGCTTCTTCTATTTGTTGCTCATTTTGCTTTACCACTAAAAATTGGAAAATGACGTGAGGAGTGTCTTTTTTGAGCTGCTTTTTAGCGGCTATTAGGTTTTTTGTTCCTTCAATTACCTTACTTAATGACCCATTTATTCTATAAGATTCATAAGTCTGTTGAGTTGTACCGTCAATTGAAATAATTAATCTGTCTAATCCAGATTCTACCGTCTTAATGGCATTTTTTTTAGTTAAAAAATGAGCATTAGTTGAGGTTGAAGTATATATATTTTTGGAAGACGCAGCGGCTATGAAATCAAAAAGGTGGCTATTTATAAATGGTTCTCCCTGAAAATAATAATTGATGTAAATTAATTTTTTTGAGAGTTCATTAATTATTTTACTGTTTAGTTCGGGTTTTAAATTACCTGTTTTTCGTGTAAATTGTTTTAATCCACTAGGGCATTCAGGACATCCCAAATTACATGCTGTAGTTGGCTCTATTGATAACGCTACTGGAGAGCCGTAGATATGACCACTTTTTGTAATTCTAGAATAAGAAAAACTAATGTAGAGTTTCACTAGGTTGTAAATTCTAGAAAATGATAATTTTTTTAAAATGTTAAGTGTGTCTCTTTTAATCATCTTAGAAACAAATGTAAAAAAAAGCAATTTTAAAATTGGCTTACTCTTTGATATTAAGCATTAATATTGATTACCTACTTATTTTAATTTTATACTTTAGTAGGCTTAAATGGCAATTTAAATTCATGTGGGAAAAAATCGCTAATATTATTCTTAGAAATAGAGCACTTATCTTAAGTGTTCTTCTATCAATAACAATATTTTTTGGGTATTTCGCAACTAAAGTGGGTATTCAATATGAGTTTGCTAATTTGCTTCCTTCAAACGATCGCACCCAGGTTGAATACCAACAATTTAAAAATGATTTTGGTCAAGATGGAATGATCATTGTTATTGCTGCCAATGATGAAAATTTTTACGAATTAGAAAAGTTTAATAGTTGGTATAGAATGGGCAATGCCCTAAGAGATTTGAAAATACCAATAACTCAAAATAACTCTACCATTTATTTATCTGCAATAGATTCTGTTTTTTCAGAAGCACATCTTTTTAACGTAAATAAAAACCGAAATCTAAAAAAGTTTGAATTAGCTCCAATTGTTCAAGGAGAGTTAAAAAACAATATTGAACTTGATTCTATTGAATCTATTATTAAATCATTGCAATTTTATAAGGGCATTATTAACAAAGAATCATCTGATTTACACATTATGATGCTCTTTATTAATAAAGAAATTTTTAATTCTAGCGATAGAGGAACATTAATTGAGGATGTAGAGAAAATAGCTAGAGAAATGGCTCCTTCTTTTGACAACTTACATTTCTCTGGGCTCCCATTTATTCGTTCTGTAACAATGAATAAGGTTAAATCCGAACTGTTGTTGTTTGTTATTCTAGCAATGATTGTTACCTCTTCCTTACTCTTCTTTTTCTTCCGTTCTTTTAAGGTAGTGCTAATATCTATGGTGGTTGTCGTTATTGCTGTTACTTGGTCTTTTGGTACTATTGGATTGTTTAATTTCGAAATTACTGTTTTAATGGGGCTTATTCCTCCACTTATGATTGTTATAGGAATTCCCAATTGTATTTATCTGATTAATAAATACCAACAAGAATATAGAAATCATGGAAATAAGGTCAAGTCCTTACAACGGGTAATTAGAAAAGTTGGAAATGCTACCTTTTTAACTAATGTTACTACGGCTATGGGTTTTGGTACTTTCATCTTCACTCATTCAGATATCATGAAAGAGTTTGGTATTGTAGCATCTATAAACATTATCTGTATATTCTTCATTAGCATTTTAGTTGTTCCTATCATATACAGCTACCTAGCACCTCCGAGCTTAAGACATACCAAACATCTAGATAAAAAATGGCTTGATGCCTCAGTTGATAAACTTGTTGGCATGTCTACAAAACACCGTACTGCTGTTTACATTGTTACACTTATTTTGTTGGTTGTGGGCTTATATGGAATGACTTTAATGCACACTACAGGGAATATTGTTGATGATCTTCCTAAGAGTGAAACGGTAGTCAAGGATTTAAAATATTTTGAAAGTGAATTAAATGGGGTTATGCCATTTGAAATTGTTATTCAGTCTGAAGATACCATATACAATAAGCTAAATAATTTAGCTAAAATTCAGAGATTACAAGCAGCTTTAAAAGAAGAAAAATACCTTTCTAAATCATTATCTCTAGTTGATGCCATTCAATTTGTTTCCCAAGCTTATGGAAATGGAAAAGAAGAAAAATATTTTTTAGATTTTAGTAGCTCTAAGGATAAAAAATACCTCTCTAGTATAGTAAAGTCTAAATACTTTAAGAATACATTCAACAATCAAGAATTTAAATCTTCCAATGCCTTTGTTTCTAGTTTTATTGATTCTACCCATAAAAAGACAAGAATAACCATCCAAGTTGCAGATATTGGTACGGTATCTATGGATAGCTTATATCATCGAGTAGATGCTAAAATTCAACACATTCTAAATCCTGAACACCACCTGCTTACTAGTTTAGATAAAGACAATGAATCTCAAAAAGATTCTATGATTTTTGCTATATATGATAATGCTTTTTGGATTCAATCTTTGGTTCAAGATAGCTTGTCTGATGGAGACTTGGAGTTGATAATGGATTTTCCTTTTGAGCAAAATGATATTTATGCTCAATTTGGAAAAGAGGTTTTTCAAGGAGCAGTAACCCATGTGGTTAATGAGAATAGATTAATTAGCTCCATTACAGGATCAGGAATTGTATATACAAAAGGGACCACCTATTTAGTTAAGAATTTATTTATTAGTTTGATGATTGCCGTTTGTGTTATTGCCATATTAATGTCTTTCCTGTTTAAATCATGGCGAATGGTGATCGTTTCCATGGTTCCCAATTTGATTCCTCTTATTATCACTTCTGCTATTATGGGTTATGTTGGAATACCTATTAAGCCATCTACTATTCTTGTTTTTAGTATAGCATTTGGGATTTCTATTGATGATACCATTCATTTTTTAGCAAAATATAGGCAAGAATTGAAGTCCAATAAAGGGAATATTCGCAAATCGGCTATTGTAGCTATTAAGGAGACGGGTGTAAGCATGATATACACATCAATAATCTTGTTTTTTGGTTTTTCAATATTTATGGCCTCTAAATTTGGAGGAACTCAAGCATTAGGAATATTAGTTTCAGTAACATTATTTATTGCCATGTTGGCCAATTTAGTTTTACTGCCTTCTTTATTGTTGACTCTAGAAAAAATGTTGACTACTAAAGCATTTAGAGATTCAAGATTAGAGTTCTTGGATAACGAGGATGACATAGAAATTAATGATTTAGATGTCCAAAAAAAATAAATTATAATGAAAGGAATTATTCTTGCAGGTGGATCAGGAACAAGATTGCATCCACTTACTTTGGGTATAAGTAAGCAATTGATGCCCATTTACAATAAACCAATGATTTATTATCCTTTGTCTACCTTGATGCATGCAGGGATAAAAGATATTTTAATTATTACTACTCCTCACGATCAGCCAGCTTTCCAACATTTACTTGGCGATGGTTCTAAGCTAGGTTGTAGGTTTACCTATAAAATTCAACCAGAGCCAAATGGTCTTGCTCAAGCGTTTGTAATTGGTAAAGAATTTATCGGAAACGAAAAAGTTGCTTTAATTCTCGGAGATAATATATTTTTTGGTTCAGGTCTAGGGAAGAAATTAAGAAAGTGTAATGACCCTAACGGAGGGTTGGTTTTTGCTTATCATGTTCTTGACCCAGAGCGTTATGGAGTAGTAGAATTTGATGAAAATAAAACCGTTTTGTCTCTTGAGGAGAAGCCAGAAATTCCTAAATCCAATTTTGCTGTTCCTGGATTGTATTTTTATGACAATCAGGTAGTTGACATCGCTAAGAACCTTGAACCAAGCCCAAGAGGAGAGTATGAGATAACAGATGTCAATAAGGCTTATTTAGAAATGGGAAAGCTCAAGGTAGAACAACTGGAGAGAGGTGTTGCTTGGTTAGACACAGGAACCTTCAGGTCATTGATTCAGGCTTCTCATTACGTTCAAACGATTGAAGAAAGACAAGGTCTTGGAGTTGGTTGTATAGAGGCGGTAGCTTTCTCAAGAGGGTTCATAGATGCTGAGAAATTAGAAGAGCTCGCTCAGCCACTTCTAAAGTCTGGATACGGCCATTACTTAATGAGTTTAATTCGATAGTGTCATGCTTAAGGAATACTCAGAAAAAGTCAATTTAGCCATAGAAGATTACCTTAAAACACTACCTGATTCGGGTATATATCTTCCTTTTAAATACATAATGAATTTAGGGGGGAAACGATTTAGACCTTCTTTGTTGTTGATGTCTACTGCTCTTTTTGAGGGCTCGATAGATGAGGCTATTTCTCCAGCTATTGGTATAGAAGTATTTCACAACTTCACATTAGTTCATGATGATATTATGGATGCTGCACCTCTTAGAAGAGGAAAGAAGCCTGTTCATTTGAAGTGGGATTTAAACATGGGCATCCTTTCAGGAGATGTTATGTTTGCTCAAGCAAATCAGCTTATTGCTAGTTGCTTTCCTCATCATTTGAAAAATGTAATTCAACTTTATAATAAAACGGCAATTGAAGTTTGCGAAGGTCAGGATTTAGATATGCAGTTTGAATCTAGAGCTAATGTGTCTTTGAATGATTATTTAGAGATGATTAAGCTCAAGACAGCTGTTCTTGTTGCCTGTGCTTTAAAAATTGGGGCATTTATTGGAGATGCCGATGATCAAGATGCAGAATTAATTTATGACTTTGGAATTTATTTAGGGATTGCTTTTCAAGTACATGATGATATTTTGGATGTTTATGGCAATCAAGAAAATTTTGGCAAGCAGGTTGGAGGAGATATTATTGAGGGAAAGCACACAGTTTTAATGATTTTAGCAAAAAATAAAGCAAGCCAAACTCAAGAAGAAGAGCTAAAGCAATTGCTTGTTAATACAGCGCTTAAAGACGAGCTCAAGGTGGCTAAAGTAACTGCAATTTATGATGAGCTCAATGTCAAGCAAGAAGCAGTCAATATACAACACGAATATTTTGAAAAAGCACTAGCTGCTGTGTCAAACCTTTCCTTGCAAGACCACAAGAAAGAACAATTGTTTTCTTTTTCTAGAGCCTTGATGAATAGAGTGGTTTAGCTAAAAAGTCTTTTAAAAGCAGCGTCAATGGTTTTGTATTTAAAGGTGAAACCAGCTTCAGTAATTTTTGAGTTGTTGACCTTAACACCTTCAAGCAATATGTTTGCTAGCTCCCCATAAATTAATTTAACCACTACAGAAGGAACACTTGGAAGTCTTATTTTTCTGTTGTTAGCTAAAGCAAGCTTTTTGGTTAATGTTGAATTGTCTACATGCTCGTTTGATACGGCATTAAATGTTCCGTTGATTTGCTTGTTTTCTAAAGCATAAATGAAAAGATTAGATGCGTCTTCAATATGAATCCAAGGCATGTACTGATTTCCTTTTCCTAAAGCAGAACCAATTCCTTTTTTTATGAACCCTAAAATTTTAGGTATTGCACCTTGTTTTTTATCGATAATTATTCCTAAACGAAATTTAACAACTCTTGAATTTTTATTAAATAAATCTGCAGCTTGTTCCCATTGAACACAACATTGAGCAATAAAATCATTGTGTGGTTTGTCTTCTTCAGAATAGTTTTTTTGATTGGTAATGGCACCGTAATAACCAATTCCAGAAGCTGAAATAAATGCTTCAATAGGAATATCTAAGGAGCTGATTTTTTCATGAATTAATCTTGCGGTTAACACTCTGCTTTTGATAATCGTTCTTTTCCGAGCCATTGTCCATGGTTTTTCAGCAATGCCAGCACCAGCTAGGTGAATAACATGAGTTACATCAGAGAAACAGTTTTCATCGATAATGTTGTTTTCCCAATCCCATTCATAGGTTTTTACTCCACTAGCTGAATTTTTCGATCGTGTTAGGTGAACGACTTCAACTTTTTTTTCAAGAAGTTTTTTTGTTATGGCTCGACCTAATAATCCAGACCCCCCTGTTATTAATACTTTCATGTTGTGAAGCTAAATCAAATTGTTTAAGTTAAAATTATTGTTTAATGTAATAGCTCATCAATAAAAGCTGTTAATTTATATTAAAAACTAAACTTATGATAGTTAAAACCTATAAAGGAGTTAATATAGCTAATGAAGGAATCTTAAGTGCTGTTATTGTTCAGTTTAATAAAGATTTATTGTTAGCTGGTTTTTCAACTAGTTTTGATCTTAACTCTTCTTTGGTTTGCTTTGAAACTAATTTTTTAGCGTGGATTAATGTTGCTTATGATGAGCAAAGAGCTAAATTTATTAGGCTCTTATATAGTGTAGATGTTAATGAAGGAAAAATTTTCAATTCGTCAATTGATAAAATTGGGCAATTAATTATTGAAAGAGAGTTTCAAAAAGTAGTTTTGAGAAAATACTTTAACCCTTAATTATTTGGAATTAAAAAATTGTATTTCTTCGAGAAATTACGTGAATTAAAATTTTAACTTTGTAGCTACTTTTAATATTTATAATGGATAAACATTCCTATTTAAGCAATGCAAACGGAGAGGTAATAGAAGACCTTTACAATCAATACCTGATCAATGAAAATTATGTTGAGGAAGGGTGGAGAAAGTTTTTTGATGGTTTCGAATTTGCTAGAAAGAATTATGAAGAAGATGGTGATGAAATTCCTTTAAATGTTAAAAAGGAGTTCATGGTTATTAAAATGATAGATGAATACCGTTCAAGGGGGCATCTATTTACCAAAACTAATCCTGTAAGAGAAAGAAGAAAGTATTCACCTTCTTTAAAGTTTACCAATTTTGGTTTGGAAGAAAGTGATTTGCCTAAGATTTTTCAAGCTGGAGATCAAATAGGAATAGGGCCTGCAACGTTACAAAATATTATTGATCATTTAGAGGCTACTTATTGTGAGTCTATTGGAATCGAGTATCAATACATTAGACATCCCAATAGAGTGCGTTGGATTAGAGATTTAATTGAGATAAAGAATAGACCTGTTCTCTCCACTCAAGAGAAAAAACAAATTATGCACAAGCTAAATCAAGCTACTGTTTTTGAGCAGTTCTTGCAGAAGAAGTTTGTTGGTCAAAAGAGATTTTCCATTGAAGGAGCTGAAGCTTTAATTCCAGCTTTAGATGTCCTTATTGAGAAGGGTGCTGAATTGGGTGTTCAAGAGTTTGTTATGGGAATGGCTCATAGAGGAAGATTAAATGTACTGGCTAATATTTTTAATAAGACTTACAAGGAAATTTTTAGTGAATTTGAAGGAAAAGTATATGATGAAGATAGTCTTTTTGACGGGGATGTTAAGTATCACTTAGGTTTTACATCAGAAAACAAAACTGATTCTGGAATTGATATTCGAATGACTTTATCTCCTAATCCCTCTCATCTTGAAGCTGTAGATCCTGTTGTTCAGGGAATTACTCGATCTAAAATAGATCATGAGTTGGATGGCGATGCGTCTAAAATTGTGCCTATTTTAATTCACGGAGATGCTGCTGTTGCAGGTCAAGGTGTAGTTTATGAGGTCATTCAAATGGCTCAGTTGGATGGTTATAAAACTGGAGGAACCCTTCATGTTGTTATTAATAATCAGATTGGTTTTACAACCAACTATTTAGATGCCAGATCTAGTACTTATTGTACAGATGTTGCTAAAACAACGTTATGTCCTGTTTTTCATGTCAATGGTGATGACGTTGAGGCTGTAGTT
Source organism: Parvicellaceae bacterium (assembly GCA_045561415.1). Lineage (GTDB taxonomy): Bacteria > Bacteroidota > Bacteroidia > Flavobacteriales_D > Parvicellaceae. Next base: position 22,383 of record JBJKXU010000030.1, on the reverse strand, counting down.
CAAACGATTCAGATTGCACTTAAATACAGACAAGAATTTTCAAGAGATGTATTTATTGATTTATTGTGTTACAGAAAGTACGGTCATAATGAAGGCGATGAACCTAAATTTACGCAACCTAAGTTGTATAAAGCTATTGCCAAGCATGCTAATCCTCGTGAGATATATTTAAAAAAATTAATTGATGAAAATGTTGTCAGTTTAGCTGAAGGTAAGGCAATGGAAAATGATTTTGATGCCATGCTTCAAGATCGATTGGTTGAGGCAAAGCAAATAGAGAAAGCTAAGGTTACGGATTTTTTAGAAGATAAATGGAAAGACTTTAGAAAGGGTAAGTCGGAAGATTTCATTAGCTCACCCGAAACAGGCGTGAATAAAGAAACATTAATAGCTCTTGCTACTAAAATGAGCTCTCTTCCAGAAGGAAAAAAATACTTCCGAAAAATTGTCAAACTTTTTAATGATCGCCTTGAGATGCTTAATTCAGATCGTTTAGATTGGGCAATGGGGGAGCTACTGGCTTATGCTACCTTGTTAACTGAAGGAAATCCAATTAGAATATCTGGTCAAGATGTTGAAAGAGGAACTTTTTCTCATAGACATGCGGTGGTTAAAACCGAAGACGATGAGGAACGAATAGTTCCGCTTAATGACCTTGAAAAAGATCAGGGAGAGTTCACTATTTTTAATTCTTTACTTTCTGAATATGCTGTTTTAGGTTTTGATTACGGTTATGCTTTTAATACTCCAAATGGATTAACAATTTGGGAGGCTCAGTTTGGAGATTTCAATAATGGAGCTCAAATAATTATTGATCAATTTATTAGTTCTGCTGAAGATAAGTGGGGCACCCAAAATGGACTTGTTATGCTGCTTCCTCATGGATATGAGGGCATGGGTTCTGAGCATTCATCAGCAAGATTAGAACGGTTTCTACAGCTTTGTGCACAAGAAAATTTACAAATTGCCAACTGTACTCTTCCTGGAAATTATTTCCATTTGTTAAGAAGGCAGCTCAAAAGAGATTTTAGAAAGCCTTTAATTGTCTTTACGCCTAAAAAATTATTGCGTTACCCTAGAGCAACTTCTAAATTATCGGAATTTACTTCAGGATCTTTTCAAGAGGTTATAGATGATCCAACCACTAAAAAGGCTGATGCAGTTGTGTTGTGTTCTGGAAAATTTTATTATGATTTGCTCGAGAAGAAGGAGGAACTAGAAATTGATAACCTAGCAATTGTTAGGTTAGAACAGCTCTACCCATTTCCTGATCAACAGCTGGCGAAAATAACTGCTAAATATGGCGATTGTAAATATATCTGGGCGCAGGAAGAACCAGAAAACATGGGTCCTTGGTCGTTTATTATGAGACATTGGAAGTATGGACATATTGATTGTTGTTCCCGTCATTCTTCCGCTAGTCCAGCAAGTGGTTCCCCTAAAGTCCATGAGATTAGACACAATGAGATTATTGATAAAGTAATGAATTACGCACTTAAAAAGTGATTTAAAAGAAGATAAGATGTCGGTATTAGAAATGAAAGTTCCAAGCCCTGGTGAATCTATTTCAGAAGTAGAGATAGCTGAATGGTTAGTTGAAGATGGAGATTATGTTGAAAAAGACCAAACAATTGCTGAAGTAGATTCTGATAAAGCAACTTTAGAGTTGCCAGCAGAGCAAGGAGGTATAATTACCTTAAAAGCTGAGGTAGGAGACTTAGTTGAGGTAGGTCAAGTGGTTTGTTTAATTGATACTTCTGCAGAGCAACCAGAAGGTACTTCAAAACCTTCAGCTGAAGAACAAGAAAAAGAGTTGCCATCTCCATCGCCTGCGCTAAAAGCCCAACCAGCACCAAAAGTAGATTCTTACGCTAAGGGTCATCCTAGTGTTTCAGCTAAAAAAATGATTGATGAAAATGAGTTAGACGCTGAATTAATTGAAGGAACTGGTAGAGATGGTAGAATTACAAAAGAAGATGTAATGGACGCTGTCTCATCTGGTAAAGCTAGAGCTGACAGGAAAAGCTCGTCTAAAAAGATGAGTATGCTTAGAAGAAAAATTGCTTCTAGGTTAGTTGCTGTTAAAAATGAAACGGCCATGCTTACCACTTTTAATGAAGTGAACATGAAGCCGATAATGGATCTTAGGAAAAAGTATAAAGATGAGTTTAAAGAGAAGTATGGAGTTGGTTTAGGCTTCATGTCTTTTTTTACTAAAGCCTGTACATTGGCTTTAGCTGAATTTCCTGAAGTTAACTCTATGATTGATGGCGATCATATGGTTTCTTATAATTTTGCTGATGTTGGAATCGCAGTTAGCTCTCCTAAGGGGTTGATGGTTCCAGTTCTTAGGAATGCTGAGAAAATGAATTTATTAGAAATCGAGTCAAATATAAAGCGTTTAGCTGTTAAGGCTAGAGATGGTAAAATTGCACTTGATGAAATTACTGGTGGTACATTTACCATTACCAACGGTGGTGTTTTTGGATCTATGCTAAGTACTCCAATAATTAACCCTCCTCAATCGGCAATATTAGGAATGCACAACATAGTAGAACGTCCTGTTGTAATTGATGGTAAAGTGGAAGTGCGTCCAATCATGTATTTAGCCCTTTCATATGATCATAGAATTATCGATGGTAAGGATAGTGTTGGTTTCCTTGTTATGGTTAAAGAGGCATTAGAAAACCCTGAAGAAAAGATTTTTCAAGGAAAAGACCCCAAAGAAGTGCTGTTTAACTATTGATTTTAAGTAGTAATTTTTTTGCAGACTTGCTGTAGAATCCGTTTTTTAGAATAATTTCCTCTAAGCATAATTTAGCGCTATTAAATTCTTTTTTTTCATATAGTGCTTTTGCTTTATACCACCTTGCTTCTTCCTCAAAGATTGAAAATGGATGGGTTAAGCATGCTTGAAAATGTGCTACTGCTTTTTCTTGTTTATTGATGTTGTAATAGCATAATCCACCATAAAATAGGGCGTTAATATCCTTGGGGTATTTGTTGAGAATAACTTTAAATTCTTTTAATGCACCTTTAAATTTATTTTCTCTAAACAATAGTAAAGCATTTTTTAAGAAATTGTTGTAGGATATTTCTTTAGTGTAGGTAGGAGTCTGAAGCTCATTGGATGGAGTGGACTCATAACTCGCTGGTAAGCCTGTAAGTGGGGCTTTTAAGACCTCTTTTTTTATGTCAGCTCTATCTTTATAGCTATAAACTAGCAGCTGGTGCAAATACATGTAAGGGGTGTTAATTACTGAAAGGGGAACCTTGTAATTATTTGCAGGTACGTTTATTTTTACCGCCTCTCTTAATTTCATTTTTATGACTTCATTTGTCCTTTTTTCTATTTTTTCAGATTGGATATCTTCATTATTTTGAATTTTGACTGGAGAATTAATAATGATTTGAGTCGCTGAAATAAGCTCTTTTTTAGGAAGGGTTTGAGCTACATCAATGGCTGAATCAGTCAGCTCTTTAATGATAGCTGTTTGTTTTTGAATGGGTTTTTCTGCAGGTTGTTCAGCTATGGTTTTTGATGCGCTTAATGAATAAAAAATAATGCTAGTACTGGTCACTAGAAGAACTATAGTTGCAGCTAAAAGTAAGCCGTTTAGGCTGAAAAAAGTTTTAGAGATTCTTGAGTCTATTCTTTTGTCAAGGTTTTCCAATTGATCAATTCCATTAGGATTGTTTTTAAACCCTTCAATTGCTTCTGCATAGAAGTCATTGCTTTGGATTTTACTTTCAATAACACTCGCATCTTTTTCGTTTATATCACCTTTTAGGAACTTTTTAATTTCCTGCTTAGAAAGGTGATTTTCAGTGTTAAATATGTCATTATTTTTTTTCATTTCAATTTTGTTCTTTCACTTTAAGCTTAAGGTTTCTTTTTCCATTTTGGATTTCACTTTTCACCTTTTTTAAATCCCAACCTGTTTGATCTGCTATTTGTTGATATGACTTGCTTTCTAAATAGAATAATTTTATGCCAATTTTTTGATCTTCTTTTAATTCTTCTAACCCCTTTTCAAGTTGATTTAGCAGTATTTCCTTTTCTATATGTTTATTTACTAGATCTTGCTCAGCATTGAGATCATCCACAATTGCTAAGGAATCAATAGCAATAGTTTTTTTACGCAGCTGCATCAAGCAGAAATTTTTTGTTACGCTATACAACCAAGACTTCGGATAAGTAATTTCATTTTTTTTAAAATCTGTTAGTGACTTTTCAAAAATTTGCATCATCGCATCTTCTGCATCAGCGGTGTTTTTCAAGTATTTTAGACACACACCATAAACCAAATGGGCATATCGCTTAAAGATGTGCCCAAAGAATTTTTCATTCTTGGTTTTTCTATATCGAGCCATTAACTCAATATCAGAAAGTGTTTCTATTTTTTGTTTCTTGAAAATCAAATTTTACTTATAATTTTTAGCGCGTTCTTCTCTTAGTAAGTCAAAGTAGCTTTTTGTTTCTAAAACAACTACTCCTCCTGTCACATCTCCGTACATTGCAGGTACTCCACCTGTATAAACTGAAAGTGATTGTATGGCAGCTCCTGGTATTCCGCTAATTCCAGTAGTTTTCACACCATCTATAAAATATTGAACAGCATCGCTACGAGATCCTCTTACATAAACTTCTCCAGACTCACTAACTGATACACCTGGTGCTGCTGTTTGAATAAGTTTACTTACATCTCTCAAAACAGCACTTCTTTTTATTTCTTTTGCTCCTAAAGTGAAAACAGATGCATCCTCTGGGTCAATTAATTTATGCGTATATGTTATTACTTCAAAATCTATTAAGGTGCTGTCTTTCATTACTATTTCATTGAGCTGGTTCACTTTGTTGGGCTTTACAAGGATGTTTTTTATTTGTGTTTTTGCTTTTCCAACGTAAGAAACGTTAAGTGTGTAAGTGCCAGGGTCTAAGGGTTTTAATCTGTACCTTCCTTCAAAGTCAGTTACCGTACCAACTTTTGTGTTTCCTACTTTAACGTAAACATTTGCTCCAGGGATACCTTGATTGTCAAAATCATCTAATATTTTTCCTTTTATTTCTCCAAAGCTGTTTTGTGAATAGCCCAATGTAGTTATTGCAAGTAAAAGGAAGAGTGATATTTTCTTTTTCATAATAGTTTTTTTATGGTTTTGTTAATAAGATGCAGGTCGTATTAAAATTCCATAAAAAAAGAAAATATATTATTTTGATAAGGTAGTAGGTTAGTTAATGATTAGTTTTTTTGCTTTAGTTTCTACCTTAATAAAATAATAGCCAGTGGTTAAATTAGAAACATCAAGATGATGATTTCCTTTTGGTGTTTTATTGCTATAACAAATTTCACCTATGGCATTTATAATTTCAACTTGAGCTGGTTGATTTAATTCTATAACGATATAGTCTTGAGCTACAGGATTCGGGTAAAATGAAAAGGAAACGTTTTGGAAATTGCTAATAGCAGTAACTTCATCTATATCATCAATGTCTCGAGGCAGAATTTTAAAATCATCAAAGCTATAATCTAACAATCCGGTAACATTATAAATTTGATTATTTACAGCAGTAAAAGGAAAGAAGAAATCATCAACTAGAGCTGGGCCTGAGCCATCGTCAATAATCCAGGTTCCAAAACCAGCATTGTTGTTGACACATGTTGCATTGTTTACAGTTATTAGACAGCCTTCATAATCCTCAGAATTACCAGCTGCAGAGCTCACAATGTTCTCTGAAAAGCCATTTCCAGCTGAAATAACAATAAGGTTAGATAAGTTTTTAAGCTCAGTTAAATCGTTAAATTCATAGACTTGGGCCGTTAATGTAATGGAATCTCCTACCGAAACAGTTGACAGCGTGTCATAAACATATATTCCAGACCAAGGTCCTGTACCGCTACTTAAGTAAAATGTGTTGTCGTATCTTACATAGTTAACAATACCTCCCGTATTTACTTGCTGCCCGTTATATGGTGAATCAGCAGGACTTGAAGTGGAATATTGTATGTCATAAATTGATGTAACTGAAGGAGCAGAACCGCCCTCATTAATGATAATATCGTCTATTTCGTAGGTGCTTCCATCAGAAGATCCTCCAATGTATTGAAAAGCTATAGTTGCTGTTGATGATGCAGATAGATATGAAGAAAGGTCTAGATTGCCAGAATTTACAAATGTCCAACTTGAAACGTCTGTATCCATAGCAAATAGGGCAGTTAGGTCTGTCCAGTTAGCTGAAGAGGGTAGGCCAGAGACATAATCTGTTGAAATTAAAACGACTAAATCTGCTCCGTTAAATCTTTTTGTATGATTGAAATTTAAGTTTGGATTAGTTGCGGTAGATAAATCAATTTGTGGACTTATCAACCAGCTTTCTAATGGGCTATTGGAACTTGTAGCATTGTCATAATTAGAGATTTTGGCAAATGCTGATCCTGAGAAATCGGAATGATACCAATCGAAACCGCTTGGGTGAGCGGTAATTATTTGAGTAGTCCAGGCGTTATTCTGCGTCAGGGTTCCTCCTGCTGGTTCAAAATCTTCAGAAAAATAGGTTTGGGCTATTGAATAAAATCCAAAGCTTAGTGTCAAAATAATGGTAGTTATCGTTTTCATGTTTTTAGTCTTGAATTATAATGTTATCTAATTCCCATGTGGCACCATCAAAATCAGATCCTGTGTATTTAAAAGCAATGGCTGTTGTTGTTGAGCTGTATGGAGATAAATTAATGTTTCCGCTATTAACAAAATTCCAATCCCCAGATTCAATGTCCCAAATTGGAACTGCAGAAGTTATATTTTGCCAGGTTCCTTGTAAGTTTGGGTTACTGGATCCGTCATAATCTGTTGAGACATATAGCTCTAAAGCAGCACCAGTAAACCTGGTTACATTGTCAAAAGTTAGGTAGGGTGCTGTTGTACCAGAAAGATCTACTAAAGGAGAAACTAACCAGCTTTCGCAGGCATAGTTGTTCCCGTTATCATAATTGCTTGCTACTGCGACCGGTTCAACAGATCCAAAAATCCCCCATTCTCCCCAATTTTCTGTTGTTGTAGTACCTGACCAAAAGCTGCCCCAACCACCAGAGCCAATTAATCCATCATTAAAATCTTTATTTAAAATGTAATTGGAGCCACCGCCTCCGCCACCACCTCCGCCTCCGCCACCGGAGCCAGAACAGCGAGTACCGTTTAGGTTGACTTCATTATAGTCTCTAATGTAGAGCTGAATATCGTTTCCAAAAACGCCAACAATTGCAACTAAAGATCCGTTTCCGTCAGCAATGGTGTTTCCAGCAAAATTCGCATATCCGCTAGTTCGAACAAAAATCGTGTTGCCACTGCAGTCCGTTAGGGTTCTATTTTCACTAAATTGATTGATTACATCTGCATAGGAGTACCCCAATTCATCAGCGATGAACTCTACATCATTTAGTTCAACAAGATAGCCTTGTAATGCCGGAGATATTTGGTTTAAACTGTACGAAGTTGGTTGAACGAATTTCTGAGTAGCTTGTTTTACAATGTTGTTGTCCACATCCACAGAGTCCAGTTGGATCATGCCATTGTAGTCGCTAAGGACAGTTCCGTTCAAATTAATTCTTATGGAATCACCAATGTATAAACCTCCAGAAGCCAACAGTCGAAGCCTTATGGCTCCAGAGCCATCTTGAATATAGGCTTCTTTATAAAAATTCCCATCGGTTTCTTCTGAAGTAACATTGGCATAGATGTTATAGTTCTCTGAGATGGATAAATCCACTCCAGTATACATCGCCTTAAGTTGGGCGATAGTAATGATGTCTCCTTCGGGAATGACAGTCATTGGCGGCTCATCGTATTTCTTTCTACAAGAAAATAATGAGCTTGTAATTAAAATGATAAGTAAAAGAGAAGCGTAGTTGTTGTTTTTCATAATTGTTTAAAATAAATAGCTGAGCATTGCAAAATAGGTTAACCCATACATGTAGCCATATTTGTTAGGGAATCGGTTAATGTCATTAGCATCGTACCTAAGCTGTTCATATCCTCCAGTTCTAAAGCTGGTATTGTTGAGTACATTGTTGATGTTTATATTAAGTCTTATGTAAGAATTGTACTTGTAGATTTTCCAGCTTTTACCACCATAAATATTTAAGGTATACCCATTTTCTAATTTTTCAGGATCTAAAATAGTGCCTACTTGAGGATCCGAATTGATGTAGCCAGCTAAAGCTTCTTGGGTTCTTCTATCTGGATTTGGTGGCATGTATATTTCAGCAAAATAATTGAAATTAGCACCAGCATACCAATATTTGGGAGCATTGTATTTTACGCCAATTGAAGCTGCAGTTTGAGGCATTCCTCCAATTTTGTAATTTTCTAAATAGATGATTTTATTTTCGGCAATTAATTCTTGTGAATTGTCTCTTGTTATAGTAGCGATAGGACGAGAATTGTATAAATAGTCTCCTATAGTAAATGCTCCACTAATTTGCCAAGTACTAGCTATTGTTTTTTCAGCTCCAATTTCAATGCCAGTGAACAATTGATCTACATTAGTCATCATGTAATTGACAAATGTTCTGTACTCATCGTGGTAGAATGAGCGTGCCCATGTTTGGTCATTTACTTGAGAGTAAAACCCGGAAATTTTAGCTTTAAAATTAGGATATCTGATGTTGTAGCTAAAGTCAGCTCCTATGCTTTTAGTGCTCTCAAGGTTAGGAACTATTTGATCTCTTGTTCTTGGAGATACATAAGCATTTCTTACATAAGGAGCATCAGTTTTATACATTCCATTTAATGATAAGAAGTGCCTACCAGTAATTTTGTAAACTAGGCCAAGTTTAGTTCCATAGTTGAAGAAGTTGTTTTTTGCTGACTCTCCAAATGAGCTTTCAGGAAACCTTCCATTTTGCATATTTCCAACTCTATAAAACGAAGTGTTAGATGCGGTTAGGGCAACGAAAAAATCAATTTTTTTAAGCTTTCCTTCAAGTTGACTAAAAGCACTGTTTTTGTTAACGTGAATGTCATAATCATAACCAAATCGATCTCCTTTTCTTATGATGTTGTTGATGGTCTGCAGGTCATTTTGTGCAATGTTTTGATCTTCAAAATCTTGCTCAGCAAATTGATCTACATCAATCCAAAAGTCTCCACCTAATAGGTCGTCCATCAGTTTGTAATTTTGGCTGGTGTATCTGTCAATGTTAACCCCTGCTGATAGTTGAAGAATATCGTTTATTTTCTGATTGTAAATGGTGTTGATTCCAAACTGACGTGGGTCTAGTCGGTACTCCTCTACAATATACTTTGATCTATTTTCTGTTAGTGTTGTTCCTGTTTGCCCATTGGGATTTTGCACAGCATAGAGGTTTTTATAATTGGCATTATACATTCCGTCCCAATTTAATTGAGTGGTAGTGGGGTCATTGTTTTGCCAGCTTTGTTGAGCTGCTGCTCTCATTTGAGGGTCATCGCTGAAGTAGCTAGGTAAATATTTGTAGTAATCAGGTCTAGGGTCTTGTGCATCGTACCAGTTTAGGTTAGTATTGCCGGTTTTCCCATATACTGCGTATAAAGTTGTAGATAGCTTAATGTCTTTATTGATTTCCCAGTAATGCGATAAAGCAGTATAAGGTTTATGATTGTCTCTTAATCTTGCATTTCGCTTTTTTTGAGATCCATCTTCTTGAGTCTGATAGCCCCAATATGGATTGTAATAGTTATTTCCCGTAAGTTCATATGCTTCCTGTAAAGCAATTCCTTGTCTTGCTTGAACTGTAGGAGCAGCGAAACCAACTAGACTTACACTGTGCTTAGCGTTAATTTTCTTTTCAATTCCCAATAAATAGCCCATGGCACTGTAATAGGTCCCTTCAACATATCCTTCTTCGGATGTTCTAGCAGATAAACAAGCGGAAATAGCCCATCCTTTTTCATTGAGACCTGAATTGAAGGAGTACATTAGTCTGTTTCTATATGCTCTATTAGTAGCTGAATAGGAAATTCTATGTCCTTTTCTTTTTGAGGAAGGACGAAGTGAAATTGAGGAATAGCCCGAAAGGCCACCAAAAGACATGGAAGAAGAAGAAATGCCGTTTCTAGTTTCAGGGTATCTAGTCATGTCATTTAACCCTCCCCAGTAGCTCCAAATTGCCCAGCCTGTTTCAGGGTCATTGACAGGGATGTTGTTCAATAACAAGTTGGTGTGCTCTGAACTATACCCTCTATACCTAAATCTAGCAGCACTAAAATTGAATCCTACTTGAGCAGCGTAAACATCTCGCGATGATTGTAGTAATCCGCTAATGTCTTGAGATTGAGATTCATTTTCTAGCAGGTCAGCACCAGTAGAAAAAACAGGAACTAAATTTATTAATGTATCTTTTGTTTGAGAGGAATCAGTTTGTACGTAGCCCTTGTTGGTGAAAAAAAATAGCAAGGACAATAAACTGAAAAAAGTTTTAATTTTCATTTGGTTTTAAAATTTAGTAAAAGATACTAATGTGTTAACTTTTAATAAAAGCCTACCAAAAATAAGGTTTTATTAATATCTTCGGAATTATGAACGTTAACAGAATATTATCTCTTTTAATACTGCTTTTCCCTATTTTAATCATAAGCCAGTCGTTGGATAAAAATAAACAATACCAGCTAGCTTGCTTAGGGTTTTATAATTTAGAAAATCTATTTGACACTATTGTTGATTTGGATACAAATAAAATTCTTCAGGAAGATTTCACTCCAAATAGTTCTAAGCAGTGGAATACTAAAAAGTACTTGCATAAAATGAATAACATAGCTGAAGTGATTAGCCAACTTGGGGTGTCAACTGCTTCTGCAGATGGAGCAGCTGTTTTGGGGGTTTGTGAAATTGAAAATAAAGCGGTTTTAAAAGATTTAGTAGCCCATCCAAAAATAAAATCCAGGAATTATCAAATCATTCACCATGAGGGTCCTGACAGAAGAGGAATTGATTGTGCGCTATTGTATAATCCAAAATATTTAAAAAACATTTCAAGCAAGTCTTACGCACTTAAAATGCCAAATGACTCTAGCTTTGCTTCAAGAGATCAGCTGCTAGTTACTGGGGATTTTTTAGGTGAAAGAATGCACTTTATGGTGATGCATTGGCCCTCTAGAAGAGGTGGTGAAAAAAGAAGTAGGCCTAAAAGAATTCAGGCGGCTATTCTTGCTAGAGCAATAACAGACTCTATTAGAAAGGCTGAAAAAAATGCTAAGATTATTTTAATGGGCGATTTAAATGATGACCCTGTCTCACCTTCTGTAAAAGATTTTCTAAAAGCTGAAGGAGATATTAATGAGTTGAGTCCAAATAATTTTTTCAATTGTATGTATACTAAATACAAAAAAGGGATAGGCTCTTTGGCGTATAGAGACAATTGGAACTTATTTGATCAGTTTATTGTTACCCCTACATTATTGACTACAAGTTCTGATTATGCTTCCTTAAAATATTTTTCCTCTACGGTTTACAACAAAAGTTATCTAAAAAATAAAGAAGGGAATTTTGCAGGATATCCTTTTAGAACCTATGTAGGGTCTACCTTTATGGGTGGCTATAGTGATCATTTTCCAGTTTATATTTATCTAGTAAGAGAGTATGCCAATGAGAAATAAACTACTATTGATTTTTTGCTTTCAGCTTATGTTTTTTGGGCTGACAGGTCAAGAAACGTTGAAAATAATGTATTACAACCTGTTGACGTTCCCTCAGACTCAACCCGATAGAATAGATACGCTTAAAAAAATAACAGCACATGTGCAGCCAGATGTTTTTGTTGTAAATGAATTGAATTCTTTTAGTGGAGGTGTACAGATATTAAATAACGCCTTGAATACTGGAGGGGTTCAGTACTTTGCAAGTGCTATTTTTTATGATGGACCAGATACCGATAATTTACTTTTCTACAATTCAAATAAGCTGGGGCTTGTAAGTCAACATCAGATTCCAACAGATTTAAGAGATATAAGCGAATACATTTTATACTATAAAGATCCCAACCTTTCAACTTCATTAGATACGACCTATTTATATTTTTATTCTGTTCATTTAAAAGCTGGCAGCCAGCAGGGAGATATGGCGTTAAGGTATCAAGAGGCTCAAGATTTTAATGATTACCTGATTGCAAACAACAGAAACCAGAATCTTTTTATTGGTGGAGACTTTAATATTTACAATGATGCTGAATTAGCCTGCCAAGAAATCCTTAACGGAGGAAGTGTTAATTTGGTTGACCCTGTTAATAAAATGGGAGACTGGCACAATAACATAGGGTATCAGTCTTATCATACGCAAAGTACACGATCTAGTACGGGAGGGTATGGCGGAGGGTCTTCTGGTGGAATGGATGATCGTTTTGATTTTATTTTTATTTCTCCTGATTTAGTTTCAGGAAGCTCAGGGGCTCAATACCTTGATGATTCTTATGAGGCAATAGGTCAGGATGGTCAGCATTTTAATGGAGATATTAATATTCCTGCCAACAATGCTGTGCCGCCAGCTATAGCATCAGCTTTATTTTACATGAGTGATCACCTTCCGGTAAGTATGGAAATATTAATTGGTGGTGATGTTGGAGTTGTCTCTTTTGATGATGTTATTTCTCGTGTTTATCTAAATCCAAACAAACAACTTTGTATCCACTTCAATCGACTGATTGATTGTGAGAGCCTATGCATATACACTATTGCTGGAGAGAAAGTTTTTCAAAAAAAATACACTTCTACCGATCAGATTAATCAATCATTATCTTGGATGTCTGCTGGAATATACATAGGATCGCTTTTCATTGATGGAAAATATGCTAACTTTAAGTTTTTAATACCTTAATAATTACAAAATTTTAAACATGAAGACTTTTAAATTAAATATTCCCATTATCGCTAGTTTCCTTATTCTTTTAGTAGTAATGGGTTCTTGTAAAAAGAAAAAAACAGCGCCAACCCTTTCCCTTAACGGAGAAGCTGCAATAACTATGTGTGTGGGTGATCAATATGTTGAAGCTGGAGCTACGGCAACTGATGCTTATGGAGATGATGTGGAGGTAATAATTACTTCAAATTTGAATGAGAATAGTACCGGAACTTATACTGTTGAGTATTCTGCAACAGATAAAAATGACAATACCTCTACTGCTCAAACTACCGTTACTGTTGAAATGTGTGCTAGTAGTGTTGTTGGAGATTATTCTGTTGACCCAACATGTGACATTGATTTAACCGTTACTACAGTTGGATTGGTTAATGATACTCAATCGATATTGGCAGGAGGTAATTCTTCTCAAATTATTTTTGACAATGTGAATACATTTGTGAGCCAGCTTGTTGCTAATATTTCTGGGACTGCAGTTACCATTCCTCAAGAAAGTTTCTCAGTTGCAGGTGTTGCTGAAGGGACTATTTCAGCTGCCGGATCTATTGATGAAACAGGGTCTGTTATAGAAATGACATATACTTATAGCTTTGTAGACGCATTCTTAGGTTTTGAACTGGCAGCTGGTACCTGTTCAGTTACTTATACCAAACAATAATTAAACAGTTTAAGTTTTGAAAAGCCTCCTTTTAGGGGGCTTTTTTTTATGCAATAAAATCGGAAACTAGCTGGTAAAAATCTAGAGGGTTTTCTGCATGTAGCCAATGCCCTGCATTATATACGGTTTCTATTTCTGAATTGGGAAAAAGCTCATGCAATAAACCAAAATCTTCTTCTAAAATATATTTTGATTTTTCGCCCTTTAGAAATAACGTAGGGGTAAGGCTGATTTCCTTGGGCATTTCTTTAAGAATTTCAGGCATTTGCTCTATGAGCACATTTAGGTTCATTCTCCATGCCAATTGCCCTTTTTCTTTCCAATAGAGGTTTTTAAGTAAAAATTGCTGAACTCCTTCTTCATTAACATAATCGGCAAGCAGCTTCCTAGCTTCAGCTCTAGCTGTAGTGTTTGTTAGATCTATGGCTGTTAATCCAGCAATTATATGGTCGTGATGCATGGGGTATTTCTTTACACCAATATCTGCTACAATTAATTTTTCAAAGTGAAAAGGGAATTTTTGAACCGCTCTCATCGCCACTTTACCGCCCATAGAATGTCCTAGAAGAGTAACCTTGTTGAGGTTCTCTGATATTATAAGCTCGTTGATATCTTCCGCCATTAGCTCATAGGTAAATTCTTTAGAGTGTGGAGAATGCCCATGATTTCTAAGGTCAATAAGGTATACTTGATAATCTTCACTGAATTTTTTCCCTAGGGATTGCCAGTTATCCGATGAGCCAAATAATCCATGAAGAATTAATAGGGGATTGCCATTGCCATATTTACGATAGTTTAACTGCATAGCTCCGATAGGTATTTCTTAATGGTTTTTTCCATTCCGTAGATTAAAGCATCTGAAACTAGCGCATGCCCTATTGAAACTTCAAGAAGTTGAGGGATATTTTTTTTGAAATAATTTAAGTTTTCTAGATTAAGGTCGTGTCCTGCATTTATTCCAATACCCAGCTCATTGGCCAGTTTAGCTGCTTCAATAAAAGGCTGGATGGCTTTTTCTTTATCAGCAGCGTAATTTTTGGCATACGACTCGGTATATAATTCAATGCGGTCTGTACCTGTTGCTTTTGCACCTTTTATGGTCTTAAGATCAGGATCAACAAAAATAGAGGTTCTAATTCCTTTGCTTTTGAAATTAGCAATACTGTCAATTAGAAATGCTCTTTCTTTGATGGTGTCCCAACCGTGGTCAGAAGTGATCTGCCCAGAACTGTCTGGAACAAGGGTAACTTGATGCGGGACAACCGCTAAAACAAGGTCAATAAATTTTTTTTCTTTAGGATTACCTTCAATATTGAATTCAGTGGTAATATTTTTTTTTAGGGTGTAAACATCGTTGTATTTAATGTGTCTTTCGTCTGGTCTAGGGTGAACCGTTATTCCTTGAGCACCATGACTTTCAATAAGTTGACTGAAATTGATAAGGTTTGGGTAGTCGCCTCCTCTAGCATTTCTGAGAGTGGCTATTTTATTAATATTAACACTTAGTCTAGTCATCAAATAATTATTAAGTTTTGACAAAATAAAACTAAACCTACTAGAATTCGTATTTTTAAACGAAATTAATAGTAAATGTTAGCTATAGATTTAATAAAAGACGATGTTCCCCCAATTAAGCCCTACGAATCTTTGGAAAAGGCGCTAAATTGGATGGATGAATTTAGGGTAAGTCATCTACCTGTTGTTGACCAAGATAAATATTATGGATTGGTTTCAGATAGTCTTATTTATGATAGCAACCAGCCTAACCTTCAAGTTGCCGAATTAAATTTGACACTTCACCGCCCTTTTGTTTTAGAACACTTTCACTTCTATAGAGTGATTCAGCTTCTTGTTGAGCATAAGCTAAGTGTCGTTCCTATCTTAGATAGCAATGAAAAGTACTTGGGGGTGACTACCATTTCATATTTAATGAATTTTTTGACGAATGCTTCCTCTTTTTCTGAGCCTGGAAGTGTTATTGTTTTGGAAATGAATCAACATGATTATTCGTTGTCTCAAATATCACAAATTGTTGAAAGTAATGATGCTCAAATTTTAAGTAATTACATTACTTCAGTTAAAGATTCTAAGGTTTTGGAGGTAACCATTAAAGTAAATAGAAAAAATATTGAGCCTATTTTACAAACTTTTTTTAGATACGACTATTCTGTAAAGGCTTCCTTCTCTGAAGATGATTTTGAGTTAGACATGAAAAACAGGTATGAAGGCTTAATGAAATATTTAAACATATAATTCCAATCATGAAAGTTGCAGTTTTTGGAAATAAATTTAACAATGAAGCAGCGGCTTATGTTAAAGCGCTTTTTGATCTTTTGGTTGAAAAAGAAGCTGTTGTATGTGTGGACAAAAAGTTTAAAGAATTTTGCAGCCAATTTTTTGCAATTTCTGAATCGGTTGTGGTAAGTGATCGAGATTCTTTAATTGATGATGCAACAAGTTTTTTAATAAGTGTGGGTGGTGATGGAACCATTTTAGATACGATAACCACGGTAAGGGATTCTAATGTTCCTATAGTTGGAATAAATACGGGAAGATTGGGCTTTTTGGCCAACAACACTAAAAATGAAATTGCTTCCACAGTAGATCAGCTTTTTGAAGGGAATTATAAAATTGACTCAAGAACACTTTTGTCATTGACATGTGAAGAGAATAAGTTTAAGGCTGATAATTTTGCCCTTAACGAGTTTACATTACACAAGAAAGATTCCTCAATGATGATGACGGTTCATGTTTTTGTTGATGGGGAGTTTTTAAATGCCTATTGGGCTGATGGAATTATTATAGCTACTCCTACAGGGTCTACTGCTTACTCGCTTTCTTGCGGTGGGCCACTTTTAAGTCCAGGCTCAGATAATTTTGTAATTACCCCTATCGCTCCTCACAATTTAAATCTACGTCCTCTTGTAGTGAAAGATGATGTGGAAATAGTACTTAAGATGGAGGGCAGGGATAAAGAGTTTCTTACCACTCTTGACAGTAGGTCTCAAACGATTGAGCAAGAAGCAGTGCTAAGCCTAAAAAAAGCTGACTTTTCCATAAAACTTGTTCAATTTGAAAATCAAAATTTCTTTTCTACCATCAGAAATAAGCTATATTGGGGGAAAGATGTAAGAAACTAGGTTATTTTTTTAAATAAAACACCAAATTTCTACGTTTCACATATTTAGTTTAAATTTGCTTTCATAATTTTCCTCTTTATAAAATGAAAAAGCTTTCGATTCTTCTTTTTGTGGTTTTTTCCTTGCAAGTAAATGCACAGGAACCTGAATTCGGGCTATTCATTGGTAATACCTATTACATTGGAGACCTTAAACCCTACAGTCATTTTTCACAACAAGATTTTGTCGTTGGAGGGATTTATAAAAATAATCTATCCAATGGAAGAGTTGCTTTTAGAATGAACTTTTTATATGGAAGGGTAAAAGGAAATGATTTTGAATCTGGATTGGAGCAACAAGTGCAAAGAAACTTAAGCTTTAGATCCTCTATCATTGAGGTCGGCCCTGTTATTGAGGTTAACTTTTTTCCATACAAGAAAGGGCAGTTTGAAACCAATAAAGAAGGTTTTGGTACTCCTTATTTCTTTGGTGGCATTACGTACATGCGAATGAACCCTAAGGCTGAATATGAAGGGGAGTGGGTGGAATTGCAACCGCTCTCTACTGAGGGACAGGGAACTTCTCAGAATGATAATAAACCCTATGCATTAAGCCAAATTTCAATTCCTTTTGGAATTGGAGCTAAATTGAACCTTTCTGCTCGCCTTTCACTCTCCTTAGAATATGGGCTTAGAAAAACATTTACTGATTATTTAGATGATGTTAGTGGTCTTTATCCGAATCAAGCGTTGCTTGCTCAAGAAGCGGGAACTTTATCTGCTGCTCTAAGTGATAGAAGCAGTAGTCCTGAGGGGTTTAATGATTCGAACTATGGTCTTCAACGGGGGAATCCAAACAATAAGGATTGGTATTCTTTTAGTGGACTTATGTTAACCTTTTCACTTGTTAAAAAATCCAGTTGCCCAACATGGTAAAAAAGATTTCTTTTTCTCATTTAAATTTAAGAAATTCGCCCCTCAATTTTTATGAGTTTTAAAACCCAAATATTATCTGATAGAGTTCCAAATCACGTTGCTGTTATAATGGATGGTAATGGAAGGTGGGCTAAAAAGCATGGAGAGCACAGAATATTTGGACACACCAATGGTGTGGAGTCTGTTAGAGCGGCCATTACAGCATCTGCTGAAATTGGAGTTAAGTTTCTTACTTTATATGCTTTTAGTACAGAGAATTGGAATCGGCCTAAACAAGAAGTTGATGGGTTAATGGATTTGCTAGTTCAGTCCATTACTAAGGAATTGGATTCCATGAATGAGCAAGGTGTTAGACTAAAGACTATTGGAGATATTGATAATTTGCCGTCTTCCTGTCAGTTAGCTCTTAAGGAAGCCATTGAAAAGACTAAAAATAACACTACTCTTACCTTGATTTTAGCGCTTAGCTACAGCTCAAGGTGGGAAATAACAAATGCAATTTCAGAAATTGCTAAAAAAATAGAGGATAATAATTTAAGCGCTAATGAAATAAATGAAGATTTAATAAGTTCTTACCTCTCTACTTGTGATTTCCCTGATCCAGAATTGTTGATTAGAACAAGTGGAGAAAATAGAATAAGTAATTTTTTAATGTGGCAATTGGCTTACACTGAGTTATTCTTTACCGATACTTTGTGGCCAGATTTTGATAAAGAGTGCTTTTTTGAAGCCATTGTTGATTATCAAAACAGAGAAAGAAGATTTGGTAAGACAACAGAACAATTAAGTGATAATGAGAGTTGAAAATATAATCATATGGATTTTCCTTCTTTTGAGTTCGCCTGTTTTTGGGCAATTGAATTCAATTGATTACATGACACCAAAAGAATATACCGTTGCGGGTATTGTTATTGACGGGGTAAGGAATTTAGACCACAATTTAATTATTCAAAAGTCCAAGCTTAAAAGAGGAGCTAGAATTAATATTCCTGGAGAAGAAATATCCAATGCCATTCGAAATTTATGGGATGAGAATTTGTTTTCTGATGTACAGATTTTTGCTGAAAAAATTGCTGGTGGTGATATTTTCCTTGTTATAAAGCTCAAAGAAAGGGAACGACTCTCAAGATATAGCTTTAAAGGGATTTCAAAGTCAGAAGGAGATAATTTAAGAGAGGACTTAAACCTTTTTAGTGGTAAAATAGTTACTGACGATTTACTTTTAAGAGTAAAAC
Source organism: Parvicellaceae bacterium (assembly GCA_045561415.1). Classification (GTDB taxonomy): domain Bacteria; phylum Bacteroidota; class Bacteroidia; order Flavobacteriales_D; family Parvicellaceae. The sequence continues at coordinate 3,550 of JBJKXU010000030.1, read as the reverse complement.
AAACAACAAGAAATTATTTTGTAGGTAAAGGTTTTCTACGGTCTAATATTAATGTTCAAATTACCAAAGATACGCTTGTGAACAATAGCGTAATGATGAAAATTAACATTGAAAAAGGCAATCGTTTTAAAATCAATGCCATTAATATTTCTGGAAACTCGGCATTAAGTACGGCTAAAATTAAGAGACAGATGAAGGATACCAAAGAAAAAAAATGGTATAAGTTATCTTTAGGCTCTAAATTTCAAAACGCCACATTTAAAACAGACAAACAAAAAATAATTGACAAGTACCATGAGCTTTCTTACAGAGATGCTGAAATCACTTTTGACACGGTGTATAACTTTGATGAGAAAACGGTAAATATTGATTTAACCATTCAAGAAGGAAGAAAATATTTTATAAGAAGTATAGAGTGGAATGGGAATTTAAAATACAGCTCTGGTCAGCTCGATACTGTATTAGGAATTAAAGCAGGTGATGAGTACAATCAAACAACATTAGACGCTAGACTTTACATGAATCCAAATGGAAATGATGTAAGCTCACTTTACATGGACGATGGATATTTGTTTTTCCAAATCACTCCAATTGAAAAGAGTGTTAAAAATGATTCAGTAGACTTAGAGTTTAGAATTTATGAGGGCAAGCAGGCAAGGATAAAAAACATCACTATTAAAGGGAATTCTAAGACTAGTGACCATGTTATTTTAAGAGACATGTATACTCATCCTGGTGATTTATTTTCTAGAGATGCAATAATAAGAACTCAAAGACAGCTGGCACAAAATGGTTATTTTGATCCTGAAAAATTGGGAGTAAATCCAGCGCCTAACCCAACCGATGGGACTGTAGATATTGAATATGTAGTCGAAGAACGTCCAAGTGATCAAATTGAGCTTTCAGGTGGTTGGGGAAATGGAAGTATTGTTGGAACTCTAGGGGTTTCTTTCAATAATTTCTCTATGAGAAAACTATTCAAGAAAGGCTCTTGGTCTCCACTTCCAGCTGGTGATGGTCAACGATTAAGTATTAGGGCTCAATCTAATGGATTTTTCTTTCAGAGTTATAACATTTCATTTACTGAACCATGGTTGGGAGGTAAGAAGCCCAACTCTTTAAGTGTTTCTGCTTACCATTCATTGCAAGCTTATGATAGAAAATTTTATGCAGATTCTACGGGTGCTGATGGCAATAGAGTAGAAAATCTAGATCGTAGAGTAATTAAAATAACAGGTGTTTCTCTAGGATTAGGGAAACGTTTAAAATGGCCAGATGATTATTTTAGTGTTTACTATGAGTTAGGGTATCAGTACTATGAGCTTAATAATTTTGGGAACGTTTTTAGTTTTTCTGATGGATATGTAAATAATCCATACATAAAATGGAACCTTTCAAGAAACAGCATTGATCAGCCGCTTTATCCAAGAAATGGATCATCAATTTCATTGACGCTTAAATCCAGTATATACCCTTATTCTAGAGCAAATGGTTTTACAACACATAGCGATTTGAATGATCAAGAAAAGTACAAGTTTTTGCAGTATAATAAATTAAAATTCACCACCTCTTGGTTTACTCCTCTTTCGAAAGATAAAAAGTTGGTGCTTAACGCAAGAATGGGATTTGGTCTTTTAAATGGGTGGAACAGAGATTTGGGAGCTCCACCATTTGAACGTTTTTATTTAGGTGGAAGTGGCCTTTCAGGGTTTAACTTAGATGGTAGAGAAATCATAGCCCTTAGAGGATATGACGACCAGTCCTTATCTAGCTCTACTGGAGATCGTTTAATAAGTAAATACACTATGGAGTTAAGATATCCATTAAGCTTAAATCCCTCAGCTACAATATACATGCTTGGTTTTGCTGAGGCAGGTAATACCTGGAATGATTACAAAAAATATAATCCATTTAAAGTAAAACGATCTGCTGGTTTAGGAGTTAGAATATTTTTACCCATGTTCGGTTTATTAGGATTAGATTATGGATTTGGTTTTGATCCTGTTAATCCTGGTGCTGCTGGTGAGGTTATTCATAACAGTGAAATCATGAATAAAGGGTATCATGGACAATTTCATTTTACGATTGGTATGAATATTGGAGAGTTGTAATTTAAAAAGCTTTTATTATGAAAAAATATTTTCTTCTTTTTGCACTTTTAGGAATTGTATCCAGCAATGTCGTTGCTCAGAAATATGCGTTTATTGACACCAAATATATTTTAAGTCAGATGCCGGATTATACAGATGCTCAAAAAGAGATTGATGATTTAGCGGAGAAATGGCAAAAAGATGTAGAAAAGAAATACAACGAGATTCAGAGTAAATATAAGTCTTTTCAGGAGGAAGAAATTTTACTTCCCGAAGAGACTAAAAAAATAAGATTGGATGAGATAATGGAGCTTGAAGTTAAAGCTAAAGAACTTCAAAAGAAAAGATTTGGTGTTGAAGGTGATTTGTTTAAAAAACGAAAAGAGCTAATAGACCCCATCCAAGATAAAATTTACAAGGCTGTTAAAGAATTGTCTAAAGACAATAACTACAGTTTTATATTAGATAAAAGTAAAAACTCGAATATTATTTATGCGGATCCTAAATATGATAAGAGTGATGCAGTATTAAGAAAAATCAATAATTAATAAAACACAAAAATGAAAAGAATAATTACAGTTTTAGCAATAGCTTTAATTTCATCTACAGGAATAGCTCAGAAGTTAGGTCACTTAAATTCTCAAACTATAATGTTAGAGATGCCAGATTATGAATCTGCAAAAAAGGAGCTAGAGCTTTTTAGAACAGAGAAAACAAAAGAGTTGGAGATGTATCAAAAGTTATTCCAAGAGTCGCTTCAAACTTATGAGCAAGAGAAAGGTACACTTACTGCTGATGCGCGTCAAAGAAAGGAATCTCAATTGATGGAGAAGCAACAGAAAATTGAAAAAATTGCTTACGATGCAGAAAATGAAATGCAACAAAAAGAGCAAGAATTATTACAACAAATAATGAAGAAAGTTTCTGATGCTGTTAAGCTTGTTGCCCAAAAGAATAGCTATGACTATGTTTTTGATTTATCCTCTGTATTATATGCCGGTGGAGAAAATATTGAAGATTTGGTTAAAAAACAGCTGGGTTTAACAACTAACTAAAATTTAAAGCCCTTTACAGGGCTTTTTTTTGATGAAAAAAAAAGGAGCAATAGGAGTATTTGATTCAGGTTATGGTGGACTTACAATTTTAGAGAGTCTAAGAAATAAACTACCTGAAAATGATTTCATATACTTAGGAGATAATGCTAGAACTCCGTATGGTTCTCGTTCCTTTGATGTTGTCTATAAATACACCCTTGAAGCAGTTAAATTTTTGTTTAATCAAGGTTGTCCTTTGGTTATTCTTGCTTGTAATACCGCATCGGCAAAAGCCCTTAGGTCCATCCAGCAAAATGATTTAGCACTTTTAGCACCTGAGAATAGAATTCTTGGTGTTCTGCGACCTACAACAGAGGAGATAGGGAATTTCACCTCTTCAAAACATGTTGGAATATTAGGAACATC
>JBJKXU010000029.1:0-32565 GCA_045561415.1 Parvicellaceae bacterium | reverse complement strand
TCCAGCTAAAATCACCAATATGGACATAAAAGACGAAGGTAGAGTTGAAGTGTTTTTAAAACCAGACCAAGTTTCTCTTGCAATAGGGAAAGGTGGTCATAACATAAAATTAGCTTCCAAATTGACAGAATATGAAATTGACGTTTATAGAGAAGGGTCTGAAGACATTGATGATGTTGATTTAGATGAATTCGTTGACGAAATAGACGGTTGGATTTTAGATGAGTTAAAGTCTGTTGGTTGTGATTCTGCTAGAAGTGTTCTTGAAATTTCAAAAGAAGATTTAGTTAAGAGAACGGATTTGGAAGAGGAAACAATAGCTGAGGTGTTGAAGATATTAAAATCAGAGTTTGAATAGAAATGATTTAAAAGTTCATTTTTTACATAAAAATTAATAATGGCTGTAGTAAAGAGACTTAGTAAAGTTGCAAAAGAATTAAATGTTGGAATATCAACAATTGTTGATCATCTTAAATCAATTGGGCAGGACGTAGGTTCTAACCCAAACACTAAGATAGGAGAGGATTTGTATTTAATTCTACTTAAAGAATTTCAGAGCGAGAAATTTGAAAAAGAAAAAGCTAATGAAATTCAAATGGAACGTGATGAAATGAAAGTCATTTCCATTAAAAGAGAGGAAGAGACTAAAGAAAAGCCTCAAGAAAAGCCTCAAGAAAAAGAAGTTATAAAAGCATCTGCTGAAAAACTTTCAGGCCCATCTGTTTTAGGTAAAATAGATATAGCACCTAAGAAAGCCAAAAAAGAGGAAGCTGAGAAAAAAGAAGCCTCTAAAAAGGAAATTCCCTTAAAAGAAGAACCTAAAGCTGAAGCTCCTGCAAAAGAAAAAGCGGCTGAAGAGCCTGTAAAAAAAGAAACCACTGAAGAAAAAGTTGTTACCATTAAAGCTGAGGCTAAGAAACTTTCAGGTCCTACTGTTCTTGGTAAGATTGAATTGCCAAAGGAAAAAGTAAAAACCACTGACAAATCAAAAACTAGTGAGGATCCAAATAGGAGGAAACGAAAAAGAATTAAAAAGGTTAATGTAGAAAAGGCTGGTAAAAAAGCTATTCAGGAGCATAGGAAATCAAAAAAAGATCAAAAAACTGAAGTTTCTGAGGAAGAAATTCAAAAGGAAATTAGAGATACACTAGCCAGACTTAGCAACAAAGGAAAGTCTAAAGGAGCTAAAAATAGAAGAGAGAAGAGGCAGGCTGTTTCTGAAAGAATTGAAGAGGAAAACATTAAAGCTGAGCAAGATAAAAACGTATTGAAGCTTACTGAATTTGTTACTGTTTCTGAATTGGGGAACATGATGAGTAAATCTCCAAATGAAGTAATAGGAACTCTAATGTCAATTGGAATATTTGCTTCTATCAATCAGCGTTTAGATGCTGAAACCTTAACTATGGTTGCTGAGGAATATGGTTTTGAGGTAGAATTTGTAAGTTCTGATTTAACAGACTCTGTTATAGAAGATGAGCAGAATCCTGATAAAATGATTGCTAGACCTCCAATTGTAACGGTTATGGGTCATGTTGATCATGGAAAAACATCATTGTTAGATTACATAAGAAAAGCAGAAGTTACAGCTGGAGAAGCAGGAGGAATAACCCAACACATTGGAGCTTATTCTGTTTCTCACAGCGAAAAGCAAATAACGTTTTTAGATACTCCTGGTCACGAAGCTTTTACAGCCATGCGTGCCCGTGGTGCTCAAGTAACTGATGTTGCCATCATTATTATTGCTGCAGATGATCGCGTAATGCCTCAGACTAAAGAAGCAATAAATCACGCTCAAGCAGCGGGTGTCCCCATGGTCTTTGCACTTAACAAATGCGACAGACCAAGTGCAAATCCTGATAAAATTAAAGAAGAGCTTTCTGCTATGAATATTTTAGTTGAAGACTGGGGAGGTAAATATCAATGTCAAGCAATATCGGCTAAGTCTGGTGACGGAATTGAAGAGCTGCTAGAGAAAGTATTGTTAGAAGCAGAATTACTTGAGTTAAAAGCAGATCCTAGTGTTAATGCTGTAGGTACTGTTATTGAAGCTTCATTGGATAAAGGAAGAGGTTACGTAACTACGCTTCTTGTTCAGTATGGAGTTCTAAGGGTAGGAGATTCTCTTCTTGCTGGAAAGGAATTTGGAAAAATTAAGGCGCTTCACGATGAATACGGAAGGCCTGTTGAAGAAGCTGGACCATCAAAACCTGTTTCTGTTCTTGGTATGAACGGAGCAGCTAGTGCAGGGGATTCATTTAATGTAATGAATGACGAAAAAGAAATCAAGCAAATTGCATCTAAAAGACAGCAGCTACAAAGAGAGCAAGGCTTAAGAACTACAAAACACATTACTCTTGATGAAATAGGTAGAAGAATTGCACTGGGAGACTTCCAAGAGCTTAACATTATTGTTAAAGGTGATGTCGATGGATCTATTGAAGCACTTTCTGATTCTCTATTGAAGTTATCTCATGAGTCTATTCAGATTAATGTTATTCACAAGGCTGTAGGTCAAATTACAGAATCTGATATTCTTCTGGCTTCTGCTTCAGACGCAATAGTAATAGGTTTCCAAGTAAGGCCTTCTGCAGGTGCGAGAAGAATTGCTGAAAAAGAAGAAATTGATATTCGACTTTATTCTGTTATCTACAAAGCAATTGATGAAATTAAAGAAGCGATGGAAGGAATGCTTTCACCTGACTTTAAAGAAGAGATTGTTGGAACAGCTGAAATTAGAGAGACTTTTAAAATAACTAAAGTTGGAACTATTGCTGGGTGTTATGTTACTGAAGGAAAAATCAATAGAAACAACAACGTTCGTATTATCCGTGATGGTATCGTTATTTATACGGGTGCTTTAGGTTCTCTTAAAAGGTTTAAAGATGACGTTAAGGAAGTCGCTCATAATTATGAATGTGGGTTGAACATTGATAAATACAACGACATCAAAGTTGGAGATGTAGTTGAGGCTTTTGAGGAAGTTGAAGTGGCTAAAAAGCTTTAATCTTTTTTGTCTTTTTTGTTTGGTGCTAGAAAGTATCTCAGATCAATAGTAACATAATTTCCATTTAAAAAAGAGGGGTCAAAAGAGATGCTGTTGTTGTCATCGTAGTAGTATCTTAAATACGTGGCAGTAATTTCATTAAAAGGGGTATTTAGTGATGCTCCTAAATAGAAATAGCCCTTGTCTTTTGTGCGAAATTCTAATCCAAGGTTGGAGTGAAAAGATAGGTTTATCCATCGGGCCCTTTCAGAATAGTGGTCGATTAACACATTTTCTCCTTTGCTAGCAACATCAGAAGCGTAAAAGTTAATTCCTAATCCAACTGCAGCGTTCATGTATAGCTGATCAGCAAGCCTAATGTATATTAATCCTAAAATAGGAATCTCATAACTTACAAAGCCAAAATCGGCAATATCGGTGCTGCTAATTGAATCTAAAAACAATGAGCTGCCAGCTAATTTATAATTCCGCTCAGTATAATTTATTCCTGTTTCTAAAGAAATTGTTTTGGTTAATCCCTGCCTTATCACCATTCCAAAGCAATATCCCAATTTAGAAGAAATTTCAATTGCAGCTGATGCTTCGTTATTGGAGGAGGTTAAGTTTATTGGGCCAGCTCCAAAATAGTTTATGGGAACAATCGGCTTCAATTGAAACCCAATGGTGGTGATTCCTTGCTGACTAAAAAATGATTTATATTGTCCAAGAGATAGAATTAGTGCAAGTAAAATAGCAAGAATTGAGAACTTATTTTTGTTGTTATTTAGAGCTTGCATAATTGTTAAACGATATTCAGTGAATAATGTTATTGGCTTACAATATAGGAGATAAGGGTGATTAATAGAATAAATAATCCTAATCCTAGAATAAAGAACTGCAGCTTTTTATTTGCAAAAATAGGTTTCCTGAATTTCCCTAATGTCTCATAGTTGATTTTACTTACTTTATTTAAATCAGTTTTTCTAATGCCAAACAAAAAAATGTCTCCCTTTTTAGTTTGGTCACTTCCTTGTTCAAAAAAAATTTGGCTTTCTTCTAAAAGAGATTTGAAATATAAAGATTCTTGCTTAGTGTAAAAGAAAAAAACTTTATAAGCTTTGTTTGTAGGGTGTTCTTTATGATTAGTGACTTGTAAAAAGCCTTCATTCATGTCATCTAGTCCCATATTATTCGTTTATCCAATCTGTTACATATTCAATGGGTTTTCTTTGTCCCTTTGGCCATTGCTCATTAGTATAACCAAGGTAGATTAAGCCCAGGCATTTGTCTTCTTTGTCAAGAGATAAGAAAGCATTCATTTTTGTGTCATTAAGAACTTTAGGTGTAGACCAAAAAGAACCTATCCCGTAAGCGGTAGCTGTCAATAATAGGTTTTGAACTGCACAAGCAACAGCTTCTATCTCCTCAATTTCCGGAATTCTATGTGTCGGATCCCTTTTCATACATACAGCGATGATGGCGGTGCTCAAAAGCGGTCTATTTTTGAGCTTGTTGAATTTAAGTTCGTTAAAAGCGTCTTCAGTATAATTTAAGCGGTATAATTCAGCTAGCTTGTCACTTAATTTAAGCCGGCCTTCTTCTTGGAAAACAGTAAATCTCCAAGGTTGAGTTTTTTCCATGAGTAGGTGCCCATATTGCACTTGTTAGCAATTTTTCAATCACCTCTTTTTTGTACTAATCTTGAGCTGAAATTTTCAGGATAGATGGTTCTTCTATTTTTGATGATTTCAATTATTTCACTTAAATTATATTTCATGCTATATGCCCCTATTATTTTTCAACACAAAATTATAAAATGATACCTTTGTTCAACAAGTTTATTTGATTCAATGAAAAAAATCACTGCGATTATCCCCACTTTTAATGAGCAGCATAATATTGCTGGCGCTATTGATTCGGTTTCTTGGGCTGATGAAATCATTGTGGTGGATTCATTTAGCACTGATCAAACTGTAGAAATTGCCAAATCAAAGGGGGTAAGGTTACTGCAACGAGAATATGAGCATTCGGCTTCTCAAAAAAACTGGACAATTCCACAAGCTACTCACCAATGGATTTTTCTATTGGATGCTGATGAGCGTGTTCCCAATAAATTGCAGAAGGAAATTAAAATAATCTTGGAAAGCAATGAGCTAAAAGACGCCTATTGGATTAAAAGAGCGAATTATTTCATGAATAAACGCGTCCGTTTTTCAGGCTGGCAGGGAGATAAGGTAATACGGTTGTTTAAAAGAGATTTGTGTTCTTATGAAAATAAACATGTTCATGCAGAAATCATTTGTAAGGGAGAAGTGGGGGTTTTAAAAGAAAAATTAGCACACTACACTTTTAAGGACATGGCCCATTATTTAGAGAAATGGGACAGGTATTCTTCTTGGAGTGCTGAAGATCACTACAAAAAGGGACAACGTCCTACAATTTTTCATTTTGTTTTAAAGCCAACATTTAGATTTATAAGAGACTATATTATAAGGCTAGGCTTTCTTGATGGTATTACTGGACTTATTATTTGCTCGCTTTCTAGTATGGGGATATTTATGAGGTATGTTAAGCTAAGGCAAATACTTCAAGACAAAAGCTAATTACCATTTGGCATCTGGGTAGAGTAAAGGTATGTGTTGCATTTCAGCTAATAAAAACCCAAGATATTCGGTATGAGAACCAAATTTGCCATAAGCTAGAGAATGTTTTTCAATTTTAGGTATTTCTAGTCCTGCAGCACTGAAAACTTTACTAATGGTAGCGTCCCAGTCTTTTTTAAGTGTTGATGAATCAACTCCTATTTGTTGCTTGGCAAGTGTTTTCTCTATTTCATCAGCTTCAAATAATTCATCAGTAAACATCCAAAGGTCATCAAAGGCGGTTTGAATTTTAAGGTGACTTTCATTAGTTCCTTGACCTAAACGAACAATCCAATCTGAACTTCTGCTTAGATGATAGGTGATTTCTTTAATCGCTTTACTTGAGATTCCAGCAATAATAGGGTCTTTACTGGTAACTAATTTTTCAAACAGATAAAAATTAAAAACATCCATTAAAAACTGCCTAGCCATGATGTAAGCGTAATCAACATTGGGAATTTCCGTTAGGTGAACGCAGAGGTACTCATTTTCTTTTCTCTTAAAGGCGAGATCATCTTCTGTTGTTCCTTGGCCTTTAATATCAGCCGCGTACTTTAAAAAAACTCTCTGCCTGTCCAAGTAAATCAAGACCTACATTGGTGATCGCTAAATCTTCTTCTAATTGAGGGCCAGCACTACAGTACTCTGCAATCCTGTGACTAAGGATAAGTCCATTATCACCTAAACGTAGGCAATAAGTATATAGATTGTTGTTCATCATTAAATGTGTTTAATTCCGTCAGGAATTTTATAAAAAGTAGGATGTCTATATATTTTATCGTCAGCAGGGTCGAAAAAAGATTCAGCATCAGCGGCTTGGCTAGAAATGATTTCTTGAGCTTTTACAATCCATATGCCTACACCTTCTTGTCTTCTAGTGTATAAATCTCTAGCTGATTTCATTGCCATTTCTTTATCATAAGCATGAAGGCTTCCTACGTGCTTGTGAGGCCGCCCAGGTTTTCCTTGAATAAAAACCTCCCATAAATCCCCTTGATTATCTTCACTCATAGTTTAAAAATTATGCAATTTTAGAATTAGCTTTAAGTTTTTTCTGGTAAGCTATAGCTGCTTCTCTGACCCAAGCTCCATCATTATGAGCTTTTGTATGGTGAGCAAGTCTAGCTTTGTTGCCTGGACCGTTCCCTTTCACAACATTCCAAAATTCGTCCCAATCAATGGGGCTAAAGTCATAATGGTTGGTTTTTTCATTCCATTTAAGGTTCTCATCAGGGAAAGTTAACCCAAGGTGCTCACCTTGATGAATCGTTTTGTCAATGTAGCGTTGTCTAAGTTCATCATTAGACTCTCTTTTTATTTTCCATTTTAACGACTGGTTAGAGTGTGCACTATCTGCATCATGAGGGCCAAACATCATTATTGATGGCCACCACCACCTGTTAAGTGCATCTTGTGCCATCTGTTTTTGTTCTTTAGTTCCATTGGCAAGGCCAACAATAATTTCGTAACCTTGTCGCTGATGAAAGCTCTCTTCTTTGCATATTTTAACCATGGCTCTAGAATAAGGTCCGTAGGAAGTTCCTTGAAGAGAGACTTGATTAACAATAGCTGCACCATCAACTAACCATCCGATTGCACCAATGTCTGCCCATGTTAATGTAGGATAGTTAAACACACTAGAGTATTTTGCTACGCCATCATGAAGCCACTTTAAAAATTGTTCTCTTTTTACTCCTAGTGTTTCAGCAGCACAATACAGATATAGCCCATGACCAGCTTCATCTTGTATTTTGGCCATCAAAATTTTCTTGCTTCTTAGGCTTGGAGCTCTTGTGAGCCAATTTCCTTCAGGTTGCATACCGATTATTTCAGAATGGGCATGTTGTGAAATCTGTCTTACCAACGTTTGTCGATACTTTTCAGGCATCCAATCCTTAGGCTCAATCTTTATATCAGCATCAATTTTAGCTTGAAATTCTTCTAGTTTTTTGGCGTTTTCCATGAGAGTTAAATTTTAATGCCCTCTAAGGTAGTGAGTATTTTATGATTTTCTAAGTTTTGTTTACCCCAATCTGCTAATTCCTGTTCTGACCATAGGTTAGGAAAGAAGACTCTTTTTTGGTAAGACGGATGCATGTATTTTTTCCAATCACTTCCTCCAGTAGCTTCGGCAGACTTTTTACCGCTCTCTAAATATTTAGCTGCCGCGTTAAAATGCTCCATTACCCAAAGTACATTAACAGTATGGTCGTAGTGCCTCATGGAATTTACCAAAGTAATGTCTTGTTTTTCTTTGTTAGGAAGATTTTTGAAAGTAGACCATAAATTTTTGGTATTGTAATCTTTCATGAACCGAATAAATGTATCCATGTAGCGATCTTCAAAAAGATTGATTAGGGTAGATTTTTCTCCGGTTTGATGATTCTTGCCAGCTGCTTGCCAATATAGGTGCTCAAAAGCATGCTTGAAAGGAGTGTTTCTGTTTATGGAAGATCGAAATCTAAAATCGATTAAATTAATAAGCTCAGTACTTCCAAATTCGATCATTCTATACTGAGCACTCTGAAATCCACTTGCTGGAGCTAGAGTATTTCTAAATTTCATGTACTGCTGAACTTCCATGCCATCACCCATAATTTTGAAAGATCCAGAAAGTAAATCAAAGTATCGGCTGATTCTGTCTAGTCTTGAGCTAAAGAAAGCTGCAGTTAGCTCTTTTTTAAAGGCAATCTGTTCTATCTCCCAAAGAATCATTTTGAATAACAATTCATTAATTTGATGGTACATGATGAAAATTAATTCATCGGGTAAATTGGTTCTTTGTGTTTGAAGATTTAGCAGCGCATCAGTTTGAATATAGTCCCAATAATTCATGGGCTTACTATGAAGCATTCCTTCAAAATGAGTTTTAGGATTTTGCCCCTCTTGCTCAAGTTTAGCGATTATTTGTTGAATTAACTCCTCCATTATAGAGTTCCCCTTTTAAGCTGCTCTCTTTCAATAGATTCAAATAAAGCTTTGAAATTTCCAGCGCCAAAACCTAAAGCACCCATCCTTTGTATGATTTCAAAGAAAAGTGTTGGACGGTCTTCAATTGGTTTGGTAAATATTTGTAATAAATAGCCTTCTTCGTCAGCATCTATCATAATCCCTAATCCTTTAAGGGTTTCAATGTCCTCTCTTAATTCGTGATTGTGTTCTTCAAGTCTTATTGGAACGGCCTTGTAGTATTCATCGGGAGGAGTACTTAAAAATTCTATTCCTCTTTTTCTCATTTCTGTAACAGTTCCTATAATGTCATTGGTGGCTACAGCGATATGCTGAACACCAGAACCTTCGTAAAAGTCTAAATACTCCTCAATTTGAGATCGTTTTTTTCCTTTTGCTGGTTCGTTAATTGGGAACTTTATTCTACCGTTTCCATTGCTCATAACTTTACTCATTAGGGCAGAGTATTCAGTATGAATTTGTTTGTCATCAAAGGATAAGAAGTTGACAAATCCCATAACATCCTCGTACCATTTCACCCATGTGTCCATTTGACCCCAGCCAACATTGCCAACCATATGGTCAATGTATTTCAATCCAATTGAAGTAGGGTTATAGTCAGATTCCCATTTTCTAAATCCCGGTAAAAATTCACCAGTGTAGTTTTTACGTTCTACAAACATGTGAACAGTCTCACCATAAGTATAAATTCCTGCTCTTACTACTTCGCCATGTTCATCTTTCTCAACTTTGGGTTCCATATAGGACTTAGCTCCTCTTTTAATTGTTTCCTGATATGATTTTTTTGCATCTTCCACCCATAAAGCAACAACTTTTACGCCATCACCATGTTTTTTAACGTGTTCCCCAATTTCTGATTGACTATTTAGAGCCGTGGTAAGTACCAGCCGTATTTTGTCTTGTTTTAAAACATAGGAAACGCGATCAGTCATTCCTGTTTCTAAACCCGCATAAGCGTAGGATTGAAACCCAAAAGCGGTTTTATAAAAATGAGCTGCTTGTTTGGCGTTCCCCACGTAAAACTCCACGTAGTCTGTTCCCATAAGGGGAAGAAAATCTTTAGCGTCTTCAAAAATTTTCTCTAAGCCGTAATCTACATTCTTTACTTCTTTCATAATTAATCTTTTAATGTATCCAAGATTTGTAATAATTTTTCACTTCAATGTTTAATGCTTGTTTGGTAATTTTTAGGGGTTTAAAGGTGTCTACCATAACTGCTAATTCTTCAGTTTGTTTTTTCCCAATACTTCTTTCATATGCCCCAGGATGAGGCCCATGTGGAATACCTGCTGGGTGTAAGGTAATTTGCCCCATTTCAATGTCATTTCTACTCATAAAATCTCCATCAACATAGTAGAGAACTTCATCAGAATCTATGTTACTATGATTGTATGGTGCTGGAATGGCTTCTGGGTGATAATCATATAGCCTTGGCAAAAAGAGCAAATCACAAATGCTGAAGTTTCAAAAGTCTGATGGACTGGTGGTGGTTGGTGTACCCTTCCTGTAATGGGCTCAAAATCATGAATAGAAAAAGCATAAGGATAGTTATATCCATCCCAACCCACTACATCAAAAGGGTGACTGCCATATTCATAATCGTATAAGAACCCTTCCTTTTTTATTTTAACGATAAATGATCCCTTTTGATCATAAGTTTCTAGCTCTTCAGGAACCCTTAGGTCTCTCTCACAATAAGGAGAATGTTCAAGAAGTTGGCCAAACCAGTTTCTATATCGCTTTGGAGTATAAATCGGATGAGTAGATTCAATTAAAAAATGCCTATTGTCTTTACTCTCAAAATGAATTTGATAAATTATTCCTCTGGGAATTACAAGGTAATCCCCATGTCCAAATTTTATGTTCCCCAATTGTGTTTTGAGGGTTCCATTGCCTTTATGAATAAAAATCACTTCATCAGCATCAACATTTTTGTAAAAATATTCAGTCATGGATTCTTTAGGGGAAGAAAGCCATAGTGTAACATCACTATTGGTTAATACTGGTTTTCGAGAAGCTAAAAAATCATTTTCAGGACTTGTTTTAAACCCTTTGAAAGCCCTCATTTGCATGTTGTTTTCAATGGCAATCTCTGGAGCCACTTTTATAGCCCCATGAATCTCTTTAACTTGAGTCGGTGGATGTAGGTGATAAAGTAATGATGACATGCCGTCAAAACCAATGGTTCCAAAAAGTTGTTCGAAATGAATGGACCCATCTTCCTTTCTAAATACAGTATGTCGTTTATGCGGAATTTTTCCGAGCTTGTGATATCTTGGCATAATTATAAATTTAAGAAATTAACAATTCAAAAGAGAGAATGGTGCAAACGAAATTGCACAAAGAGACATAAATCACTCAGGATTTCTTTTCACAAGGATCTTAATGGAAGAATTTGTATAATAATAATTGCTGTTCATCTGTCTGCAAATATACAGATAAATAGGCTTAAAATAAGTTTGAAAAATAGATAATATAAAAAGTCTGAATGAATTAAAAGGAAGCTTTTATTCTTCTTCTTTGATTTACTTTAATGGTTCTATAACCTCTGGCAGCATTGTTCAGCTGTCTATAGGCGGATAAAGTAATGAACATATAACCATCATTGTCAGAAGCATCGCCTCTTTGATAGCCAGTTTCTGTATGAGTGAATGGGCCTACTAAGTTGCCATTTCCATCAGAGTTATAGTAAGTAGCACCCAAACTTGGATCAGCCATTTGAGCAGCAACTGAACTAACATTAGCCGCTAAATAATCATTGTTATAATATACTGTGCTTACGTCATCAATGTAATCTGTGAATGTGAAACGATAGCTAGCCTCTAATTTAATTCCGCCATTTCCGTTAAATGCCTTTCTGAATCCAAAACCAACAGGGACACAAACGCTGAGACCTGAATAAGGTTCTGCACCACCCGGAAGGCCTTGACCTTCAGTACGAAGAGGTTTAAGCTTGTATTTGATGCCATCAGGACTTTGGCCAACAGGATTGTAAGAAAACCCTCCGATTCCAGTAAAAGTATAAATTCCTATACCAATAGGATTTTTTATACCTAAATACCTTCCAGCGGGAGATCTTAAGTTGTACCTGTTGCCAGTTTTCTCTTTAATTAAATGTACTTGAAAAAGCAAAGCTCCTTCAATAATCATGGATTCGAAATTTAAATTTCTATTGTTTCTAAAATACTCAACAGTAAGCTGATCATCACCGGATACTTTTCCAACAGCTAAGTTACCACGAATAGAAAACTTGCTCAAAGCATAATAGGTATAGCTGAACTCACCAACATAACTAGTTTCAGCAAATTCTAAATCATATAAAAACCCAGAACCAACCATATCTCTACCACCAAGTTCACCTAAGAAATTAGAGGCTCCTCCACCAAGAGTGAATTCATGACGTTTTCTTCTGTAGTCATATCTATTGTAATAACCTTGAGAAATTACAATTACAGGGCCGAGTAAAACTGCTACAGCAAGAAATATGTTGAAAGCTTTTTTCATTTTTTTAATCTTGAACTCACAAATATAGAGAATTTTCACTTAAAAATGTTAATAAATCATTAATCTTCGCTCATTTATTGTGCTAGTTGCTGGTTGATGTGCCATATAACTATACCTGCTGATACGGAAACATTAAAAGAATGTTTCGTTCCATATTGGGGTATTTCTATTGAATTTTCACATTCGTTTATTACTTGTTGAGTTACTCCTTCTACTTCATTTCCAAAGACTAGCAAAATAGGATTTTCATTACAGATAAAATCTTGAAGTGGAATTGAATTTCTTGTTTGTTCAATGGCCAAAGCTTGATAGTTTAGCTTTTTGTATTTGGCAATTACATCTAAGCAGTTTTTTTCATAGACCCAATCCACACTTTCTGAAGCTCCTAAAGCAGTTTTTCTGATTTCTTTATGGGGAGGTGTTGCTGTAATCCCTGTTAGAATTAATTTTTCGACAGCAAAAGCGTCACAGGTTCTAAAAAATGAGCCTACATTATGAAGGCTTCTAATGTTGTCTAGCACCACAACAATGGGCTTTTTTTTGATTGATTTATATTCTTGAACAGATACTCTGTTTAGCTCTTCAAGTTTAAGTTTTTTGTTCATAAAAGGTGAAAATTATTTTTCTAGGTATAGCTGTAAATTAGTCCGTAATTTTTACATTCGTTTTTAATAAACTCTATTCATTGGCAAAAGTAAAACAAAGAAAAGAAACTCCACTCATGGGGCAGTATAATCAGATAAAATCTAAATATCCTGATGCATTGCTGTTGTTTAGAGTGGGAGATTTTTATGAGACTTTTGGTCAGGATGCTGTAACGGCATCCAATATTTTAGGTATTGTATTAACTGCTAGAAACAATGGTTCCTCTAAAATAGAGCTGGCAGGATTTCCCCACCATTCATTAGATACTTATTTACCAAAACTTGTACTTGCTGGTCAGCGTGTAGCCGTTTGTGATCAGTTGGAGGAAGCAAGCAAAACCAAGAAAATAGTTAAAAGAGGGGTGACTGAACTGGTGACACCGGGAGTAGCTTTGAATGACAAGGTGCTTGAGCATAAAAGCAATAACTTTTTAGCAGCTGTTCACTTTGAGAAATCAAAAGCTGGAGTGGCTTTTTTAGATGTAAGTACGGGTGAGTTTTTGGTTGCACAAGGGAATGTTGAATATATAGAAAAACTTATTCAGGGCTTTCAGCCAAGTGAAATTCTATATCAACGAAATAGAGACAAAGAGTTTCAAGATAATTTTGGTGCAAAATTCTATACCTACAGACTTGATGATTGGGTCTTTAGTGATGATTTTACTCAGGAAACACTGTTGAATCATTTTGGTGTTAAATCCTTAAAAGGTTTTGGCGTAGACCAAATTCCATTAGCCGTAATTGCGGCTGGAGCAGCACTCCATTATTTAAGTACAACGGAACACAATAAAAATCAACACATTTCTTCTATTCAACGAATTGAGCAGGAGCATTATGTCTGGTTGGATAAATTTACCATAAGGAATTTAGAGCTTGTAAACTCAGTTAATGAAGAAGGAATTTCGCTCATTAGTATTTTAGATAAAACATCCACAGCTATGGGCGCTAGAATGCTTAAAAGGTGGTTGCTGCTACCTTTAAAAGAGAAAACGGCTATTCAGGAGCGATTAAATGTGGTTGGTTACTTTGTTGAGCAACATCAATCTTTAGAAAATGTGGTTGAAATGCTTTCTAAAATTGGCGATTTAGAACGCATGGTTTCTAGATTAGCAGCCCTAAAAATATCTCCTAGAGAGTTGTCGCAGCTTAATTTTTCATTAAAATCGATTATCCCTATAAAAGAGTACTGTAAAGCAGCTAATTCAACGCATTTAAATGCAATTTCAGCTCATATTCATGACTGTAAAGTGGCCATTGATGAGCTCACAAAAACATTGTTTGAATCTGCACCTGCCGTTGTTGGTAAAGGAGAAACTATTCTGCCAGGAGTTTCTAAAGAATTGGATGAGCTAAGAACAATTTCAAAGGAGGGTAAAGGTTACCTGATTGATATGCAGCAAAGGGAAATTGAGAAAACTGGAATTCCAAGTTTGAAAATTGCCTACAATAATGTTTTTGGATATTACATTGAAGTAAGAAATACACACAAAGACAAAGTTCCAGAAGAGTGGATTCGAAAACAAACGCTCACTTCAGCTGAAAGGTACATCACTGAGGAGCTTAAAGAATATGAAAGTAAAATTTTAGGTGCTGAGCAAAAGATTTTAGACCTTGAGCATAAGCTATTTAATCACCTCGTTTTTTCCATTTCCAATTCTATTCATCTAATCCAGCAAAATGCACAGTTGATTGGAAAGTTAGACTGTTTAATGTCCTTTGCTAAAGTTGCAGTTGTTAATAATTATTGCTGTCCTGAGCTTAACGATGGGTTAGAAATTAATATTAAGCAAGGCCGGCATCCTGTTATTGAGCAGCATTTGCCAATAGGTGAAAATTACATTCCTAATGATGTTTTGTTGAATGATCAGCAGCAACAAATCATGATGATTACCGGTCCAAACATGAGTGGTAAATCTGCTTTACTTAGGCAAACTGCTCTTATTGTAATTATGGCTCAAATGGGCTGTTATGTTCCTGCAGAGCGTGCTGTTTTAGGGATTACAGATAAAGTGTTTACCCGTGTTGGAGCAAGTGATAACATTTCTTCTGGAGAGTCTACTTTTATGGTAGAAATGAATGAAACAGCATCAATTTTAAATAATATCTCAGGTAGAAGTTTAATTCTTCTAGATGAAATTGGAAGAGGAACAAGTACTTATGACGGAATTTCTATTGCTTGGGCAATTGCGGAATACATACATGAGCTACCAAAAATTAAAGCAAAAACTTTATTTGCTACTCATTATCATGAACTAAATGACATGACATTGAAGTTTCCTAGGATTAAAAACTTCAATGTTTCTGTTCAAGAAATAAAAAAGAGGATTGTTTTTCTTAGAAAGTTAAAAGAAGGAGGTAGTGAGCATAGCTTTGGAATTCACGTAGCTAAAGTTGCTGGTATGCCTAAAGAGATTTTAAAAAAGGCGGAACAAATGCTAAGTCAACTAGAAGAATCCCATGGTTTGGAAAATAAAAAAAAGACACCTGTTTCAGCTAATGATGAGTTACAGTTAAGTTTTTTTCAATTAGATGACCCCGTACTTAGTCAGGTGAAAAAAGAAATTACCAAGATAGATATTGATACCCTTACACCCATTGAAGCCTTAATGAAGCTCAATGAGATTAAAAAATTAGTTGGAGGATAATTCACTTTTCTGTTTTGGTATCTACAATTTTTATTTACTTTTGGCACCCGAATTTGTTCTTTTTATTATAAGCGAAAGTAGCTCAGCTGGTAGAGCACGACCTTGCCAAGGTCGGGGTCGCGAGTTCGAATCTCGTCTTTCGCTCAGCCAAACCACACGTTCCTTCGGGAACATTTGTGAACATCCATTCTAGCGATAGAATGGATAGTTGCCCGAGTGGTGGAATTGGTAGACACGCAAGACTTAAAATCTTGTGAACATTTGTTCGTGCGGGTTCAAGTCCCGCCTCGGGTACAAAAGCCCTGTAACGTAAAGTTGCAGGGCTTTTTTGTGTCTTGTTGAAAGCTACAGCTAACGTCTCAAAGTTACTTGTCCTGATAATTTAATAGCCTCTTCATCAAAACGACATTTAAGAGTGTAGTTATAGATGCCATTCCCTGCTATTGTTCCATCTTTTGTCTTTTCATCCCATATAAAATCTGGATTGTCAGTTCTAAAGATTTCAGTCCCCAACTTATCTTGTAGCGTAAACGAAAAATTTTCAGGCTTACAAGTGAATTGTGCTTGAAGTTGATATTTGTCGGATGGTTCTGTGATTCTCGCTTTACAAGTTTCTTGAGAATACGCTATTGCAGAAAAAAGAAGTCCGAAAATAAAAAAAGAAGTTTTCATATAAATGGATTCCCTTTAAAACGACTATTTCAAACTTATTATTGTCTGCACATTAAGATTCAAGAAATGATTTGGTTCGACAATACAATCATCTCCTGTACAATCAAAGCCGTAATCTATTTATTAATAGATTACGGCTTTTTTTATTTCTCAAGAAAACCTAAACGTATAGCTAGTTTATTAAATTAGCCAATAGAATATTCTAAGCAAATTAGCTTGCTTTCTAATTGATAATTAATGGTTATAGTACTAGATCAGTATACACCCACTGAAGAATTTGTTAAAATACTAAGTAAGTCTTTTAATAAACAGCTAGAGCTTAAAAATCAGCTAAGTCAAAAAATTAAAACAACAAAAGGTGGTGAGCAGCTATCTTGGATTAAAAAATACAACGGCCTCTTTATTCATCAATGGGGTTACAAAGAAAAAAAGAAGGATTGATTTGTTGCAAATCAATCTTTTTTATAAAAAGATATGACACTTTCTAATTTAGCAACTCTATTTTTTATCTACTTATTTTAAACAAAAAATATATAATACATTTCATTTTTTAACTTATAAAAAACTTTTAATTCTCTTTTAAGGTTTGCTTTGCGTACTTTTTACACTAATTAAAAATATTGTCTTATATTTACTAGGTATATTAAACTAATACAATGATTAGATTTTCTTTATTTACAATAATACTTTTATTCTTCACATCTATTTCTCTAGCTCAGTCTACAACAATTACTGGATTAGTTAAAGATGAAAACAGTGAAACACTTCCAGGTGTAAATGTCCTTGTCAAGGGAGCCGATGCTGGAGCTATAACAGACATAAATGGAAAGTATTCAATTTCAGTTGAAAAAAATGATTCTTTAATATTAGTTTTTTCTTACGTAGGTTTCCAAAAAAAAGAAGTATTAATTGGCTTAAGATCTGAGGTTAATGTGCAGCTTAATCCAACTGCTGAAGCTTTAGATGAATATGTTGTTGTTGGTTATGGAACAACTTCTGTGAAAGAATTAACAGGAGCAACTGCAAAAGTTAAAGGTGAAGACATTGAGAAGTTAAATCTTTCTAGAATGGATCAAGCACTTCAAGGGCAAGTAGCAGGTGTTTCTATAAATACCAACTCTGGTTCTCCCGGTGGTTCTTCAAGTATAAGAATAAGAGGGTTGTCTACATTCGGAGACAATGATCCTCTAATCTTAGTTGACGGTGTGGTCTATGATTCAGAAGGTCTAAATGCCTTAAATCCCTCTGATATTGAGTCTATTAATGTGCTTAAAGATGCTACGGCTGGTATTTATGGAGTTCGTGCAGCAAATGGCGTTATAATCGTAGAAACTAAAAAAGGAAAAAAGGGAGCAGCGCCTAAATTTGAATTTAGTTCTTATTATGGTGTTCAACAGACTTCAAAAAAACTAAACCTATTAACTGCAAATGAATACGCGGTAATTAAAAATGAAATGTTTGGTTTAGGTGGCCAGGCTTTACCTTTTGCAAATACTAACCTTGGAGTTGGAACAAACTGGCAGGACAGTGTTTTTCAAAACGCTCCAATTGAGAGCTATAACTTAAGCGTTTCTGGTGGAACAAAAAACACTTCTTACTCTATAGGGGGTTCTTTTTATGCTCAAGATGGTATTGTAGGCGGGCCAAAAGCTAACTTTCAGCGCTATAACGGAAGGGTAAATTTAAGTTCTTCTCTTTCTCCGAAGCTAAGATTAAACAGTGTTCTATTGTTTACTAATGAGTACCGCACAGGCTTACCAGAAAATGGAATAGGGTCAGTTCTTTATAATACGATTAATGCCTTTCCTAATGATCCTATTAGAACACCTGATGGAAATTTCAGTTATTTAGAAGAAGTTTCAGACATTATTAATCCAATAGCTCAAATGGAAAACACGTACAATTATGCATGGGTAAATAAGTTTGTTGGAAAAGAAGAATTATCCTATGATTTTACTAAAGACTTAACTTTTACTAATCGTTTTAACTACAATTATGCTGCTGTTGACAATAAAACTTTTTCACCTCTTGTATGGTATGGTCCTGGAAAATATGCTAATAATGCAGCTAATTCCGATTTAGATCCTGTTCTTGTTGAAATTGCCGATAGTGTTTTTATTGAAAGAGGAGCAAGTGTATTTGAACAACGAGCATCTTATATAGACCTGTCATTTGAGAGCTTTTTGAATTATGAACACACGTTTAGTGAAGATCACAAAGTAAAGGCAACTTTAGGGAGCTCAATATTTAGGAGAAAAGGAGATGTCCTCAATGGAACTGCATACAATATTCCAAATAACTCGCTCGATTATGCTGATATTTCTGCTAATCTCGCTCCGGGTGGTTTTTTAAACAATGTTGGATCTTATGAATTTGAAGAAAGATTGCTTTCTACTTTTTTAAGGGCTGAGTACGGATATAAGTTTAAGTATCTTGTTTCTATGATTTTAAGAAGAGATGGTTCAAGCAAATTTGGAGAAAACAACAGATATGGATATTTCCCTACGGTTTCTGGGGCATGGCTGTTTTCTGAAGAAGATTTTTACAACATTAAAGCAATAGATTATTTTAAAGTTAGAATGAGTTATGGTGTTTCGGGGAATGATCAAATTGCCAATTTTGCTTACCGAGCCTCTCTTAATGGAGAAGGAGTATATGTTTTTAATGATATTATTACATCCGGTGTCGCTCTGGGTAGAGCAGCTAATCCAGATTTAAAATGGGAGACTACAAATCAATTTAATGCAGGTGTCGACTTGACCTTGCTAAAGGTCATTGACTTTTCTGCAAATTATTTTATTAAAAACACCTTTAATCTTTTGTTTCAGCCTGATGTATCTGGGCTACTAGGATCATATGGCCCTGGAGGTTCATCCCCGTTTATCAATGCCGGTGATGTTTCTAATAAAGGATTTGAATTTGAAATAGGTTATGCTTCCAATCCTGAAAAAAAACTTGGTTATAATGTTAATTTTAATTTTACTACTCTTTCAAATAAAGTGACCGGAACACCCGAAGGTGTAGATTATCTTCCTGGTGCATATTTTAGTGTTGGAGGTAATGTTGCAACAAGATTTGAAGAGGGGTATGCTATTGGATATTTTCATGGATATCAAACGAATGGTATTTTTCAAACGCAGGAAGAAATTGATAATGCTGCTGTCTTTCAGGAGGATGCTCAACCAGGAGACCTAATTTTTGTAGATCAAGATGGAGATGGAATAATAAACTTCAATGATGATTCGGACAAAACAAGCTTAGGTAGTCCTATTCCGGATATAACAATGGGGTTTTCTTTAGGGCTTAGATTTAAAGGGTTTGATTTTTCAGCAAATTTATATGCTGCTTTAGGTCAAGAAATTATAAGGAATTTTGAACGACAGCAACCCTATGCAAATCAGTTAGATTATGTTATTAATAGGTGGACAGGTCCAGGCTCAACCAACGAGCACCCAAGACTGACAACTGAAGCCAATAGAAATAATGTCTTTTCAGATTATTATGTTGAAAATGGATCTTTTATGAGATTGAGAAACGTTCAAATAGGCTACACCCTTCCTGAAAAATTAGCTTTAAAATGTAGAACTCAATCCCTTAGAGTTTATTTAGCGGCAAACAATTTATTTACACTGACAAATTATCAAGGTTTTGACCCTGATATTGGTGCTACTGCAGGAACCCTTTCTGCTGGGGTTGATTATGGATTTTATCCTCAAGCTCGAACAATAATGGGTGGAATAATTATTAAATTTTAGGAACATGAGTAAAACAACTTTAAATATTGCATTCACTTTATTAATTGTTTCACTAATCACTTTTGTGGGCTGTAAGAAGTTTTTAGATTTAGAACCCCCTTACGCTCAAGACGCAGAGAATTATTTTCAAAATCAGAGTGATTATGAATTAGCTCTTATAGGAGCTTATGACTTACTACAAGCATCTTTTTTATCTGTTTGGATTGGCGAGATTGCATCAGATAACACAATTGCCGGAGGAGAAAGTGTTACAGATACTGAAGGGTTACACCAGATTGATGATATGAATCATGGCGGAGTAAATAATGAGCTTAGAAGTGTTTTTAGATGGAATTATGCGGGAGTTACAAGAGCGAATTATATTTTAGAAAACAAAGACAATATAGATTTTCCTGGTAAAGACGTAATTATCGGTGAAGCTAGATTTTTAAGAGCCTTTTATTATTTTGAATTGGTTAAGTTTTTTGGAGATGTTCCGCTTATTATAAATCAACGCCTTGGAGTTGAAGAAGTTGCACAATTAAATAGGGCGCCAGTTGCTCAAGTATATAGTCAGATTGAAGAGGATTTAATTTATGCGGCTTCTGTTTTACCTATTTCATCATCCATAAAAGGTAAAGCAACAAAAGGTGCTGCTTTAGCATTTCTTGGGAAAGCTTATTTATATCAAAACAAATGGACAGAAGCATCTTCAACATTTAATGATATAATTTCAAATGGATGGTTCAGCTTAATTCCTGACTATGCAGATTTGTTTTCTGTTGCAAGTGAAAACAACAGTGAAACTGTTTTCGATGTTCAGTACTCCGGATTGGAGGGAGGAGGTTATGGTTGTTTAGTATGTTTAGAAGGTAATGCTGGACCTGGGTTTCAAGGGATCAGACAATATAATGGTCCAATTTATGGAGATGGTAATAGCTATAATTTACCTACTCAAAACTTGTATGATTTTTTCCCATCTTCCGATCCTAGAAGAGATTTTACAATCCTTGACATTGAAGCATTTATTGCAGCACAATCAAACCCTCAAAATATTTCTTACGCAATTGGTGCCGGTGGACATACTGGTTTTTATAACAATAAATACATAAAGAGACAAGGAGAGATTGGTCTTCCCGATAACGATTTGACAAGCCCAGTTAATTACAGAGTAATCAGATATGCAGATGTCTTATTGATGGCTGCCGAAGCAAATTTCCAAAATGGAAACACAGCTTTTGCTGAACAATATGTAAATGAAGTTAGGCAAAGAGCTGGGGTTTCCCCTCTAAGCGGTATTACTCTTAATGACATATACAATGAAAGAAGATTAGAATTGTCTTGTGAAGGACACCGATTTTTTGATTTAGTTCGAACAAATCAAGCAAGTAATGCAATTGATGGGTTTTCAGTTGGAACTCATGAACTTTTCCCAATTCCTCAGATTGAAATTGATTTGGCAGGTGGAAATTGGTCACAAAACCCCGGTTATTAATGCAACTTTAAATTTAAAATATAGTCTTACATAAAAGTAAATAAATGAAAAATATAGTTCACTCCATCACAATAAATACGTTGTCCGTTTTTATTCTTTCATCGTTAGTTTTTTTTAGCTCATGTAGAAAAGATCCAGAACCAACTTTAACAGAACCACCTACCGCAGCTGATGCAGCATTTAGTTATGCCCCTTCTGCTGCTAACGATAATATAATTGAATTTACTGCAGCCAATTCAACAATGACTTGTAATTGGAATTTTGGAAATGGAGTTTCTGCAAGTGGAGCAACTGCTACAGCAGTCTATCCCAATGCTGGTACTTACACTGTTACCCTTACAGTTTTTAACCAAGGAGGAAGTGCTTCTAGCGCTCAAGAAATTGTAATTGATCAAACTGACCCAAGTTTGCTTAATGACCCATTGTTTGAATTTCTAACGGGTGGTATTAATGGCCCTGGTTCAAAAACTTGGGTTATTGATTCTGCTTCTGCAACCCATTTTGGCGTAGGTCCAGACCCTGTTGGGTCAGCTGGTGATTATCCTGAATACTGGGCTGCAGGCATTAACGAAAAACCTGGATGTGGCATGTATGATGACAGATATGTTTTTTATTTGAATAATTTTCAATTCGATATGATAACCAATGGGAATGTTTATGTCGATAATTTATTATCAGGAGATTTTCCAAATTCGTATGAAAATTTAGGTGATTATACAGCACCAGTTAATGATCAGTTAAACGAAAGTTGGAACATAACTAAAGCTGCAGATACTATGATTTCTGTTTCAGGATCTTCTTTTATAGGATTTTGGACAGGTGTTCAAGATTATAGAATAATTAATATTTCAGACACCTCGCTATGGTTACAATACACAGATATTTCTGATGGTTTATTATGGTATTTGCGACTAATTCCAGAAGGTTTTGTAAGTTCTGGAGGCGGAGGTAGTGGTCCAACCCAAACGTACAGTTTGCCATTGGATTTTGAATCTGTAGAACCTGTATTTACAACTTTTGGCAACAGCTCTTATTCTGTTATTGCTAACCCAGATATCTCTGGTATAAATACAAGCTCCAAGGTGCTGGAAACAGTCCATGGGAATGAAACTTGGGCAGGTTTATACGTAGATCTTGATTCTCCACTTGATTTCTCTTCTGCAACTTCAATATCGCTTAATGTATGGGCGCCAATAACTGGAGATTTTAGATTTAAAATTGAAAACTCTGCAAATACTAATGATTTTGTTGAGGTTGATGGCAGTGTAACTTCTGCTAATTCATGGCAGGAAATAATTGTAGATTTTTCTAGTGCATCTTCAGGTTTATATGATAGATTAGTTCTTTTTCCTGGTTGGAATGTTGCTAATGCAGGAACATTTTATCTTGATAATATTGAGCAACAATAATTATGAAAACCAAAGCATTATTTTTCATTTTATTGACAACTCTTTGGAGCTGTAAAAAGACCGTTTCTGATCAGCAAGTGACCTTGCCTACTGAACTAACGACTGCCATTTCTATTAATGAGGGGCTAGTACAGGTTCAAGCAACAGCTAATAGTGCAAACTTCTATACCGTTACTTTTTTTGAAGGATCAGATTCAACCGTAGTAGAAACACAAGATGGCGCAGCAGAATATACTTATTGTTGTTCAGGAACTTATACAGTAAAGACTAAGGCTCATACTGATTATTACAATTATATTGAAGTTGTTGACAACATTAATGTTGTTGTTGACCCTGGGTTCACTGGTGGAATTCCTACTACGGGTTACACTACTCCTTTGAGTTACCCTGGTTATACTTTGGTTTGGAATGATGAATTCGATGGCAATACTTTATCTTCTGATTGGACTCATGAAATAGGAAATGGTAATTGGGGTTGGGGAAATAATGAATTAGAGTACTACAGAGAAGAAAATACAATTGTTGAAAATGGTCTTTTAGTAATTACTGCTAAAGAAGAGAATTATGGAGGTAAAAATTACACATCATCTAGAATAAAGACGCAAGGGTTAAAGTCTTTTCAGTATGGCAGAATAGATATA
Organism: Parvicellaceae bacterium; assembly: GCA_045561415.1. Lineage (GTDB taxonomy): Bacteria > Bacteroidota > Bacteroidia > Flavobacteriales_D > Parvicellaceae. The sequence continues at coordinate 9,223 of JBJKXU010000029.1, read as the reverse complement.
AGAGCAGCACTTCCTTTTGGTAAAGGATTATGGCCTGCTCTATGGATGCTAGGAGATAATTTCAGTTCTGTTGGCTGGCCTTATTGTGGGGAAATTGACATTATGGAACTTGTTGGAGGAGGAAACTACAATGATAGAACAATATATGGGACTATTCATTGGGATAATAATGGGCAGGGAGCAAGCTTTGGTGGAAATAACTCCTTAAACTCGGGTGAAATTTTTGCTGAAGAGTTTCATGTTTTTTCTATCATTTGGACACCTTCTTCTATTGTTTGGTTAAGAGATGATGTACAGTTTAATGTTGCAGATGTCACGCCTGGCTCTCTTTCTGAGTTTCATCAAAACTTCTTTTTTATCTTTAATGTAGCTGTTGGTGGTAATTGGCCCGGATCTCCTGATCAAAGTACTATTTTCCCTCAGACTATGGCAGTTGATTACGTAAGAGTGTTTCAATAAATTAAACAAATGAAAACAACTATAGGTATTACTTTTTTTTGTGTTTTGTGTTTTTCATTTTTTAGTTCATGTTCTCCAAATGAAAAAGAAAATTCTAATGCAAGTGAAAGTCAATTCACTTTGAAAATAGATTCTATTGTCTCTTTAATGACCTTAAAAGAAAAAATAGGTCAGCTCAATCAATATTCAATTGGTCAGGAAATGACGGGACCAAATCAAACCAATGAATATTCAAAAAAAAGATACAATCAACTTATTAATGGACAAGTAGGATCTGTGTTAAACCTTACTGGTGCTGAAAACACCATACTTGTACAAAAGCAGGTAATGGAAAATTCAAGATTGAAAATACCGTTACTATTTGCTTATGATGTTATTCATGGATATAAAACAATTTTCCCTATACCCTTGCTGAGAGTTGTTCTTGGGACTTAGTATTAATGGAAAGTACAGCACGAGCTGCAGCGCAAGAAGCAGCTGCATCAGGCCTTCATTGGACTTTTGCTCCAATGGTAGACGTTTCTAGGGATCCAAGATGGGGAAGAGTTATGGAAGGTGCAGGTGAAGACCCTTATTTAGGAGCTCAAATTGCGGCTGCAAGAATTAGAGGTTTTCAAGGTAATAATCTTAAGGATACCTTAACAATTGCTGCTTGCGCTAAGCATTTTGCTGGCTATGGCTTCGTTGAAAGTGGAAAAGACTATAATACAGTTAATATTGGTCAAAATACGCTAATGAATGTTGTCATCCCTCCTTTTGAAATGGCGGCAAAGACGAATGTGGCAACTTTTATGAATGCTTTCAATGATTTAGATGGAATTCCTGCAACAGCAAATCAATTTTTACTTAATGAGCTGTTATCGAAGACTTGGAATTATAAAGGTGCTGTTGTTTCAGATTGGGGTTCAATTAGAGAAATGGTTAATCATAGGTATACACCTAACTTAAAAAATGCTGCTAAACAAGCTATCCTTTCTGGAACTGATATTGACATGGAAAGTCAAGCGTATATAAATTGGTTAGAGCAAATAGCAGATGAAGAGCCATCCATTATAAAAAATATTGACAAAGCAGTTAAGAAAGTATTGCTGCTAAAATATAAGCTGGGTCTTTTTGATGATCCCTATAAATATTCTAATGAAAATCGAGAAAAAAGTACCGTTGAATCGCCTGCTATTCAGGCTTTAGCAAAACAAGCGGCTTTGAAATCTATGGTGTTATTAAAAAATGAGAATTCATTACTTCCAATACCCCTTAATAAAAAAATAGGGTTAATTGGTCCTTTGGCAGATGATTCGGATGCTCCAATTGGAAATTGGAGGGCTAGAGCTAATGCTAATTCTGCCATTTCATTACTAGATGGTTTGAATCAAGCTTTTGGAGCATCTAATGTTGCTTTTGAGCAGGGCTGTAAATTGTCTATAGGTGAAAACAATTTCCATGAGGAATTGAAAATTAATGAATCAGATACTTCTGGATTTATGGACGCTATTGATTTAGCTAAAAGGTGTGATATAGTGGTTATGGCTTTAGGAGAAACTGCTTACATGTCAGGTGAAGGAAGAAGTCGTTCTAAAATTGGATTGCCAGGTTTGCAGTTAAAGCTTCTTAAAGAAGTTTTCAAAGTCAATAAAAATGTTTGTACTAGTATTAATGAATGGAAGACCTTTAACTATACCTTGGGAGGCTCAAAACATACCGGCTATTTTAGAAGCATGGCATGGCGGATCAAAGGCTGGTGCAGCCATTGCTGATATTCTTGTTGGAAACTACAACCCTTCTGGTAAATTAACCATGTCCTTTCCTAAAAATGTAGGACAAATACCAATATACTACAACAAGAAAAATACAGGAAGACCAAGCTCAGGCCCCAATCAAGTTTTTTATACCCATCATACAGATGTTGATAATGAACCATTATACCATTTTGGTTATGGACTTAGTTATACAACATTTAAATATTCTAACCTTAGAATAAGTAAAAAAGAGCTTCATTTTAGTGATACTCTTTCTGTCTCAATAGAAATAACAAACACAGGAAAGTATAAAGGAAAAGAAGTTATTCAGCTATACATAACTGATGAGTTTGCAAGTGTAACTCCACCATTATTGGCTTTAAAAGACTTTGTTAGTATAGAGCTTAATCCTGGGGAAAAAGCTGAAGTAACTTTTGATGTTTCTAGAGAGCATCTTAGTTTTTACAACCAGCAAAACAAATGGATAACAGAACCAGGAAGTTTTGAAGTTTCAGTTGGAGGGAGTTCAAATGATTGCTTGAAAACTAATTTTACACTATTAAATTAAAAAAACATGAAACACATTATAACAGGAATATTTATAATATTTATAGGTGGTGTTAATGCGCAAAACGTTCCAGTAGACTTTGAACAAAATGGTTTAGGAGCTAACTGGACTTGGACTACTTTTGAAAATGCCACAAACCCAACAGTTGAAATTGTTTCTAACCCTGATCTTTCAGGAATTAATACTTCTTCCAATGCTTTAAAATTTACTGCACTTCAGGCAGGTAATCCTTGGGCTGGATTTGAATCTTTACATGGATCTGATATTGGGAGTTTTTCACTTGATTCCTCTAATTGCACCATTAAAATAATGGTTTGGAAGTCTGTAATTAGTGATGTGGGTATAAAGCTAGTAGATCCCACTTCAGCAGCTCTTCCAGAATTAAAAGTGTCAAATACTGTGGTGAATAGATGGGAAGAGTTAACTTTTGATTTTTGCTCAAGAATTGGAGCGTACCCTGTAGTGAAAGATCAAATTGTTGTGTTTCCAGACTTTAATTTAAATGGTAGGAGTCAAGATAATATTGTATATATCGATAATATTTACGATACAGATAATCCAGTAAGTGGTATTGATTTTAAAAACAATAGTGTGGTTGTTTGTTTTCCTAATCCTGTAAATGAGCAGTTACTTGTTTCAGTAAACAAAGAATACAATGCTAAAATTATTGATCTTAATGGGAAAGTTCAAGCAAATGAAAAATTGTTTTTAGGAGATAATTCTATTGATGTAACATTTTTATCTAATGGGTTGTATTTTCTACAGCTTTATAACAACAACTCTCTTGAAGAAACAATAAAACTAATTAAGAAATAAGTTTAGGGAATTAATTCTTTAAAAATTAAAAAAAAAGGATGGTTTTTAACCATCCTTTTTTAAAGTTATTTACTTACTTGTCACCATTAATTAAAAAAGGTGTTTTACCATCTGTAATAATTAATTTAGCGTTTGGAGATGAAGAGAGCTCTTTTAAAACTTCTAAGCTTCTCCATTCTATATTGCTTTCTGTGATTCCTTCTTTGATTATTATTTGAGCATCTCTAATTCCTTCGGCTTCTATTCTTTTTCTTTCGGCTTCTTTTTTCTCTCTCTGAAGAATAAATTCCATCTGCTGTGCTTGTTGTTCTGAACGAAGCTTAGCTTCAATTGCAGCATAAAGTCCAGAAGGAAGGGTAATGCTTTTTAAAAGAACAGACTCAATAACAAAGCCTCTACCTTTTAAAATTTCAGCCATTTGCTGTTTAATTGCGTCCTCAATTTCCGCTCTTTTTCCGGAGTGCATATCTTTTGCAAAAAAACGAGCACAAACATCAGCTGAAGCAGATCGGAAAGTGCTTAGAATTAAGACCTTCTCGTAATTTCTACCAACCTCCGTAATTATATTTACAGCATTTTCTTCCTTTACATGATATAAAATAGAGATTTTTGCAGCGACATTTAACCCTTCTTTTGAGGGGAGATTAAGCTCCACTTCCTTGTTTACTGTTCTAATTGGAATAGTAACCAGAGTGGTTGTTAGCGGATTCAAAATAACAAGTCCTTGTGTTTTTGGACTTCCTTTTAGTTTTCCGAATCGTTGTTTCACAGCTACCTCTCCTGGTCTTACAATTGCACAGGATGTAATTATAAAGGACAATAGTCCAATAAATAATATTGATTTTTTCATAATATAAATAGTTAGTTAATTAAAATAATTTGATGTTGAAATGTGGGGGAATTTAATTAACCTAAATCTGGAGGAGGGCTAATTACTTCTAGCGTTGGGTTTTGGTGAAAATCGGGTTTGTTGTAAGGCGCTCTAATGTCAATATTCATTTCTATGGAAAAGAAAAGATATTTATGAATAAAGTCATCTTCTTCATTTTCAAAATCTTTTTCATGCTCATGATTCTCGTGCTCAAAATTGAGCTCAATTAATGTGCTCAAACGCTCATCAGAGCATAAAGATGGTCCAACTAAAAATGTAGACGAAAAGAAAAAAATAGCCAATAAGCTAACGAGCTGAACTATTATTTTTTTTTGAAAGGAGTTTGACAAATGTGTTTTTTTAAAAAGAACGCAATAAAAGCAATTATGTTACTAGATTAATAAATAAATATTAAACTCATTAAAGCCCATATTCAAAAAAAGCTAATTTGCATTAATATTTTTTACGCATGCCAATTTCTAAAGCTCAAGCTATTTTCAACTTGAAATGTCCTCGATGCAGAACCGGAAACCTTTTTAAGGAGAGCAACCCATATCGTCTTAAAACGCTTAATGTAATGAATGATCGTTGCAAATCTTGTAGTCAAAAATTTGTTATCGAACCAGGTTTTTACCTTGGAGCTGCATACGTAAGTTATGCATTGCAGGTTGCAGTTGCTATTTTAACCTATTTTGTTTTAGATAGCTTCACAACTTTTTCAGTCAATTGGATTATATTTTTTATTGGTACTGTTGTCGTTTTGTTGAGTCCTTATTTTATTGTTTTATCTCGCTCTTTCTGGATCTCTTTTTTTGTTTCCTATGACCCTAATTTTAAAAACAGCTAATGTCTTTTTCAATTATAGATGTAGAAACAACTGGATATCCACACAACAAAATCACTGATATATCCATTTTCAATACTGATGGCAAGCAGGTTACAGGAGAATTTCATTCATTAATAAACCCTGGTGTGAGTATTCCTTTGTCAATAACAAAGCTTACTGGAATTACCAATCAGATGGTTAGCAATGCGCCTTTTTTCTATGAAATAGCCAAGGAGGTTGTAGCTCTTACAAGAGATACTGTCTTTGTTGCACACAATGTTAATTTTGATTTCAACGTTATTAAAAATGAGTTTAAAGAGTTTGGCTATACTTTCCATCGAAAAAAACTATGTACTGTAAAATTATCTAGGAAATTACTTCCTGGTCATAAGTCTTATTCCTTAGGGAGATTATGCGATGAACTTTCTATCCCTATTTACGAAAGGCATAGGGCAAAAGGGGATGCGCTTGCTACACTTCAACTTTTCAAATTGTTAAGCACTAAATCTGATCAGGGATTATTTAATTCTCAGATTGTAAACAAACAACTGACGGTTTCACATTACATTAATGAATCAGAATTGTCTCATCTACCCAATAAAACAGGTGTTTATTATTTTTGGAACCAGCATAACACCATAATTTACATTGGAAAGTCTGTAAATATTAAAGATCGGGTGTTGAGCCATTTTAGAGACACTTCAAAAAAAGAACTTAAAATGTGTCAAGAGGTTGCACGCATTACTTTTGAAGAAACAGGAAACGATTTAATTGCTCAATTAAAAGAGTCCGCTGAGATTAAAGCACATTATCCAATTTATAATTATAGACAAAAAAAGGTGGGAGAGAATTATGGACTTTCTTTTTTCACCAATAAATTGGGAATATTAGAGCTAAAGGTTGATTATGTTAAGCTGTTAAAAAACCCTATTTTAACTTTTGAAAAATCTGAAAATGCTAAAGAATTTTTATTAAAAATTGCCAACAGCAAAGCACTTTGTTTAAAGTATTGCGGTCTTGAAAATTCTTCGAATGAATGTTTTAACCATCAACTAAAAAAATGTAGAGGAGTTTGTGTTAGTAAAGAAACTATTAAAGCATATAACGTAAGAGTACTAAAAGTCATATCTTCTTTAAAGCTTAGAAAAATTGAAAAATCAATTTTTCTAAAAGGAAGGAATAAAGACGAGAATAGTTTTGTGCTCATTCAAAATGGAGTCTATAAAGGGTACGGTTATTACCCTAACTCAATGCAGAAAGAAGAAGCAGTTCATTCCAAGGGATTATTAATCGCACAAAAAGAAAATAGAGACACCAAAAGAATTATAGCTAGCTATTTAAAAAAAAATGAAAAATAACTCTGAACGAATAAAGAAAATTACAATTTACCTAATGGCTTTTTCTTACACGGCTGTTGGAATAACTCATTTTATTATTCCTTCATTTTTCATGAAAATTATGCCACCATACTTGCCTTGGCATTTGGAACTGGTTTATTTGAGTGGATTTTTTGAAATTGTTTTGGGGGTTTTGTTGATTTTTACAAAAACTAGAAGGCGGGCAGCTTGGGGATTAATCGGCCTATTAATAGCTGTTTTTCCTGCCAATATCTACTTAGCTCAATCTTCTGGGGCTCAGCAGGCTTTAGCCATAAGCAACACGATGGCAATTGCTAGGTTGCCTTTTCAGCTATTGTTTTTAGGGATTGCTTATTGGTTGACTAGAAAGTGACTTATTGGGACATTCTTTCAATAAAATTTAATCGAATGTTGCTCCAAAATAGGTTGTAATCTGCAATGTGGTAATTGGGTCTTTCAAATAATTTTTTTAGCGGAATGTTTTGAAATTTTATCCAAAGAAGCCCTTGATTGACTTGAGCGTTTACAGACTGATTGTATCTTATTTTATTGTTTTTCATTAATATTCCTAAGTGGTTTTCAAAATCACTTTCAGCTGTGGTATTCTTCCATGATATTGGATTAGAAACAGCTATTTCATCTCCATAAACGTAAGAAGGGTAATGTCCGCTTGCAAAAGTTCTCCAAGATAGAAAGCAGTTGATATCTTTAGGATTTTCACAAGCTGGAAAGTTGTCTGAAAATTCTTTTATAGGCATGCCTATTAAGTAAGCTAGTTTAACTTTTGATAAAATCTTTTCATTTTTTAAAACATAATCTTTAATTAATCTTTCAGCATGATTGGTCCCTTGACTATGTGCTGCTATTACAATTTGGTTGCCGTTATTGAAATTTTCCAAGTAATGAATAAAAGCCTTTTCTACATCTTGATAGGCAAGATCTAGCGCTTTCACTCCGTTTTCTTGACTTCTATACCCATGGATGTGCATCTGTCTATATAAAGGAGCGTAAATGTTGGCTAAGCCATTGAATACATTTGCTTGATACTTAATAGCAGTGGTGCTTATTTTTTTGTTGAGCTTTTTATCTTCAACACTTGCATTCCATTGTTCTCCCTTTAGTAAAAGTGTAGGGTAAATAAAAAAAACATCGATACCTTTTATTGTTGTGTCGGCAGAAAAGTTTTTTGGAAACTTGTCAGAAAAATCTGCTTTAAGAGGGTGAGCCACCCAGCAACTTAAGTCGGAGTAGTTTGGAGGAATCGGTGCGTTTTTTAATGAAAAATCATTAATCGGTGTCAACGGTTTACAGCTTAAAAAAACACCAATAATAATTATGTAATACAACCACTTTATCATTTTCTAAAAGTATTTATTTTCTAACAAAAAAGCATTAAATGTTTTATTTTGGTTGCTCTTGAATATATTAGTAATTAGTTTCAAAAAAAAAATTGCGAATAGCCGTAAATACTAGATTACTTATTAAGGATAAACTTGAAGGCATTGGATGGTTTACTTATGAGGTTTTAATAAGAATTGTTAGGAATAATCCTCAGCACGAGTTTTTGTTTTTTTTTGATAGACCTTACGCTTCTGATTTTGTTTTTGCTAGCAATGTAACTCCAATTGTTCTTTATCCTCAAGCACGACATCCAATTTTATTTAATATTTGGTTTGATTATTCGGTATCAAGAGCCCTTAAAAAACACAAAGCAGATGTGTTTTTCTCTCCGGATGGCATGCTAAGCTTAACCACTAAAGTTCCTCAGGTAAATGTTGTTCATGATTTGAATTTTGAGCATTATCCTGAAGATTTACCCAAACACATTACAAGGTATTATAAAAAAAAATTCCCTCAATTTGTGCAAAAAGCAACTGCTGTTATCACGGTTTCTAACTTCTCTAAAAAAGACATTTGTTCCAAGTATAACATAGCAAAAGATAAAGTATCTGTTGCCTATAACGGAGCAGGGAAAGATTATCTACCCTTAACTCATCAGCAGAGAGCTCAAAAGATGTTGCAAATAAATAACGGAATACCTTACCTAATATATGTTGGAGCACTTCATAAAAGAAAAAATATTGAAAGAATGTTGCTGGCTTTTAAAGCGCTAAAAGAAAAACATTTAGCACCATTAGAATTTATTGTGGTAGGTGACTTTTTATGGAAGAAAAATGGAAAGCTGAGTGCCATTTCTGAACATGTAAAATTTGTCGGTAGAAAATCAGGGCCTCAATTGGCTGATCTTGTTGGCTGTAGCCAGGGATTGGTTTACGTGTCTTATTTTGAAGGCTTTGGCATCCCTGTATTAGAGGGAATGAAAGCTGGTGTTCCAGTTGTTTCGGGAAACCTTACAAGTATGCCAGAAGTCGGAGGAGAAGCGGTTGTCTATGTAGACCCTTTTAATGTTAAAGCCATTACTGCAGGAATGGAAACCATATTAGCGGATGGAGCTTTTGAAAAATTTAGAAAAAAAGGAATTGCCCAAGCTTTAAAATTTGATTGGGATAATAGTGCTAATCAGATTTGGAAGGAAATAGAGAGCAACATTAGCTAGTTTAAAGCTAACTTAATTGAGGTAAAAATTTT
>JBJKXU010000028.1:0-33537 GCA_045561415.1 Parvicellaceae bacterium | reverse complement strand
GATTGCTCAGACATTAAATATCGCTTACTACCCTACTATTTACACTATTTACCCAGATAGATATTTAGAGGAAAGTGGTCAAAATGGATCAACTTATGCTAACATTTCTGCTAACATAGGTAACCATACAGGTTCAACTGGTGTTGATGCTGGTTTATTCAGTTATACTGGTGAAACTGTTGCTTGTGGGTCTTTGGATGTTCAAGTATTGGTTCAAAATAAAGGTTCTCAAGCTTTAGCTGCTGGTGACATTACTGTTAATGTTTCTGCTGGTGGAGCAAACATTGGTTCTGCAACAAATGCTACTGCTTTAGCTCAATGGGCTACTGAAACGGTATCTATTCCTGTTTCTCTTTCAAGTGCCGCTACAATCTCTATTGAAACTGTTGCTGCTGGTGATGTTAATACTGCTAACAACACACTTTCTCAAGCAATTGGATTTGCGACACCAGGAACTGGTGACCTTACTTTCGAATTAACGCTAGATCAGTATCCTTCTGAAACTTCTTGGGAATTTTCAAACTCTAGTGGTACTGTAATAGCTAGTGGAAGTGGTTATTCTCAAAACTATGCTGTTATAACTGAAACTTTATCTGTTTCTGCTGACGATTGTTACGCTGTCAAAATCATAGATTCATATGGTGACGGCCTTGGCGGATCACAATGGGGTGGTACTGATGGTGCTTGGACGATAACTGATGCTTCTGGAAATCAATTGGCGTCAGGATCAGGAGATTTTGGAGATGAGAATGTAGATAAAATGGACATGACTGCTGGTAGTGGTCCAACTGCTATTAATGAGAATGGAATCAATGGTCTTTCTATTTATCCAAATCCATTTAACAACATAGCTACTGTTTCTTTTAATGTTGAATCAATGGAAAGAACAACAATTGAAGTTATCAATACTATTGGTCAAAATGTTCAATCAATTGACTTGGGTGTTGTTTCTGGAAATCAATCTGTAAAATTAGATGCTACAGATCTTCCTGCAGGTTTTTACCTTATTAACATTAAATCTGGATCTAAAGCTGTTACTTCTAGAGTTACAGTTAACAAATAATCATTTATTGTTTTATTTAAAAGGCGGGTTATCCCGCCTTTTTTTTTAAAAAATATAACACGAATAGCTGACATATAATTTGATTTATATGAACAAAAAATTCCTACTTAATTCTTAAAATCTTAATTTTACCATAAGAGTTAAGTTTGGTTTGATTATTGGAATAGCTCATTAAACGCTAAAAAAATAAAAATGAAAAAGTCGCTTATTTTAATATTTACAGTACTATTGGTTTCTATAAATTCGATAGCACAAACAAAAAAATTACCCAACGTTAAACTAAAAGATTTAAGTGGAAAGACCGTAGAGATGTCTCAACTTAAAAATGATGGCAACCCAATGATCATTAGTTTTTGGGCAACGTGGTGTAAGCCTTGTAAAGTTGAATTGAATACCATTGCTGAAGATTACGATGACTGGGTTGATGAAACTGGTGTTCACCTTGTTGCAATTTCAATTGATGATGCTAGATCATCTACAAGAGTTGAACCATATGTGAACGCTCAAGGTTGGGACTATTCTGTTCTTCTTGATCCTAATGGTGATTTCAAAAGAGCCATGAATGTTAACAATGTTCCTCATACCTTTCTTGTAGACGGAAATGGAAATATAGTTTGGGACCACAACAACTATTCTCCTGGAGACGAAAAAGAACTGTACAAAGAAGTTCTTAAATTAGCTAAATGAAAATAAAACTGTTTCTTCTTGTTGGCGGATTAATTTCCTTCAACTTAACCACAAGTCAAAACTCACAGGAACCAATCGACATTGGTACTTTTAGTGGGAACATACAATCTATCGCTCAGTATTACCAAGAAGATTCATTAATAAATGCTGCCTTGCCCGATCACATAATGGGCTTCAATGGATTTACCAACTTAAATTACAACAGAGGTAACTTTACTGCTGGTGTTCGTTTTGAATCCTACCTAAATACCCTTGAAGGTTATCCAACAACTTTCCAAGGCACAGGACTTGGTTACAGATACGCAAATTGGAAAAATGAAGCTTTAGATGTAACCATAGGAAGTTTTTATGAGCAGTATGGTAGTGGAATGATTCTTAGGGCCTATGAAGAAAGACAGCTTGGTATAGACAATGCTCTTGATGGTGTAAAAGTAAAATACAACCCCTACAAAGGGATTTATCTTAAAGGTTTAGTTGGAAAGCAGCGACATTTATTTAATGATGGCCTTACTAATGGAAATGGTATTATCAGGGGTTTAGATGGTGAAATTGATGTAAATGAACTTCTAGATTCTTTAAATGATTCTAAGTTTAGACTAACTATTGGAGGAAGTTTTGTTAGTAAATTCAATGATGATAACAACACTCCAGACTTTATCTTACCTAAAAATGTTGGTTCTTATGCTGCACGATTTGGGATGAGGTATTCAAAATTCCGTTTTTCCGGTGAATATGTATATAAAATAAATGATCCTTACCCCTATAATTTAGATGATCGCTTTAATTACATTTACAAAAACGGTGAAGGATTACTTTTAAATCTTGGCTACTCTAAAAAAGGATTTGCTGTTGATTTATCTGCTAAACACATGGACAATATGTTGTGGAGGTCTACTAATGTGAGAGTGGGTCCAACTGATCTTATGATTGGATATTTACCTGCTCAATGCAAACAACATACCTACAATTTAGCAGCGACATTATACCCATATGCAACCAATTTTTTTGGTGAAATCTCTTATCAATTAGATGTATTATATAAAATTCCTAAAAAGACGCTTTTAGGAGGAAAATACGGCACATCAATTTCCATGAATTTTGCAACTGCATATGTTCCCGAAAGAACTTTTATAGACGACTTAAATAGTTCTAGAAATAGTTATCAGACGTCTTTATTTTCTATGAGTGACAGTATCCTATACCAAGATTTTAATATTGAAATAAAGCGCAAAATCAATAAAAAATTAAAGTTCAACATCAACTATTTTAATTTCATTTTTAATGATGATGCGGTTAAGGTCGCAGAATATTACAAAATGATTTATGCACAGATAGCAGTAATTGATTTATCTTATAAAATTAATGACCATCATTCTCTTAGATTTGAGACACAAGCCATGTGGACACAACAGCATAAAGGGAACTGGCTATTTGGACAAATAGAATATACTTTCAGTCCTCATTGGTATGTGGCAGTTTTAGATCAATACAATTATGGGAATCCTGTTGCTGAACAACGACTGCATTATGCATTAGTCTCTGCGGGTTATATTAATGGTCCACATCGATTCTCTATGCAATATGGGAGACAACGGGCAGGGGTGTTTTGTGTTGGTGGGGTTTGTAGAGCCGTACCCGCCTCTAATGGTTTAACATTTACTCTTACATCAAGTTTCTAAATATGAAAAACTTTTTTCCATTTATCTTTCTAATAATTATAGGTTTTCAAAGTTGTGATCAAATTGAGAACCCCGTTGCTGAACAAAGTTCTTTAGATTGGAACCTATACCCATTTGATACCGTTTCCAACCCTTACCCTTGGCCTACATGGACAAGCAATACAAATACCGTTAGACGTGTACTTCTTGAAGATTTTACAGGTCACACTTGCACCAATTGCCCGGCTGCAGCTACCATTGCAAAACAATTGGAAGACGACAATAATGGGAAGGTAATTGTTGCCTCAATACACGCAAGTCCAAGTGGTAATTTTCAAGCAGTTCAACTTCCAGATTTCGTTACCGATTTTCAAACAGCCGCTGGAAATGTGTATGTTAATGAAATGGAAAACTTTCTTGGAAATCCAATGGGTACAGTGAATAGAATGTCTAATGGTTTTGCAGGTTCTGTTTGGTTTTTTGACAGTGATTGGTCGGGAGCTGTTACTAACGAATTAGGAGGTTCATTAATTGCGAATATTCAGCTGGAATACAATTATTACCCTCAAACAAATGGTCTTTTCATTCACACTGAATCCGAATTTAACAGCTCTTTATCTGGAGATTACAATTTAATAATATACCTCATTAGAGATGCTGTAGAAGCTCCACAAAAGCTAAACAATGGCACTACTGATGAGCAATATGAACACCATGCTGTATTAACTGACAACATTAATGGGACATGGGGAGACGCTATAGTAAATGGTAGTGTTAATGCTGGAGACAAATTTTACAATGACTTTTCTTATCAGCTAACGGATCCGCTCTCAGACTCTACATTTGATGTTTCCAATCTATCATTAATTGCATTCTTGTGTGATCGAAACAGTTATGAAATAGTTCAGGTGCTTAAAACTGAGCTAACGCCTTAACTCAAGCCTCTCATAATTCCTTTTGTTGAGCTTCTAATGAAGTCTAAAATATCTTGCTTTTCATCTGATTGCGCAAGCTCTAATTCAGCGACTTTTAATGCAGTAGATATGTTACTGTTTTGAACATAAATTACTCTATAGGCATCCTCAATATTCATTATTTGTTGATCACTAAACCCTCTTCTTCGAAGGCCAACAGTATTTACACCAACATAAGACAAGGGTTCTCTTGCCGCTTTAACAAAAGGAGGAACGTTCTTCCTTACTAATGACCCTCCAGCAACAAAAGCATGAGCACCAATGTGAACAAACTGTTGAGTTCCAACCATGCCTTCAATAATCACCCAATCATCTATGGTAATGTGTCCTGCAAGCTGTGTTGAATTGGCAATTATAACATTATTACCTATTATACAATCGTGTGCCACATGAACATATGCCATTAGCAAACAATTACTACCAACAATGGTCTTGTGCCTGTCTGTAGTTCCTTTATGAACAGTGACAAACTCTCGAATAGTTGTGTTGTTTCCAATTTCTGTTGTAGTATACTCCCCTTTATATTTTAAGTCCTGAGAGACTGAAGAAATAACAGCACCAGGATAGATCTTACAGTTTTCACCAATTCTAGCACCATCCATAATAACTACATTAGATCCTATCCACGTACCATCACCAATAACTACATCTGCAGCAATGGAAGCAAAAGGTTCTATAACAACGTCTTTCCCAATTTTAGCATCTGGGTGAATATATGAAAGCTCTCTATTACTCATTACCCTCTTCTCTATCTTTAACAACTTGGGCAAGCATATCTGCTTCGATACACACTTGACCATTTACATATCCTTTACCTCCCATGTGAACTAATCCCCTTCTAATGGGTGAAATCAAATGAAGTTCAAAAACTATTGTATCTCCAGGAATAACTTTTCGTTTAAATTTCACATTATCAATTTTCATAAAATAGGTTGAGTAAAGGTGGGGGTCTTCCACCTTAGACAATGAAAATATTCCTCCTGTTTGAGCCATAGCTTCAATTTGTAAAACTCCAGGCATAACTGGATTACCAGGGAAGTGCCCAGTAAATTGAGGTTCGTTCATAGTAACATTTTTAACTCCTATGATCTTATCTTCAGTAATTTCCATCACTTTATCAACCAATAAAAATGGATAACGATGAGGTAACATCTTCTCAATATCATTGATTTCGTACAATGGCTTTTTAGTTAAATCAAATTGCTTTCCTACCTTTTTTTGATTTTTCATGATCTCTTTAATAATTTTTGCAAATGAAATGTTACCAGAATGCCCTGGTCTAGCAGCTAAAATATGCCCCTTAATAGGCTTTCCTACCAAGGCTAGGTCCCCTATAATATCTAATAATTTATGCCTTGCAGGTTCATTAATAAATTTTAATTCACAATTGTTTAAAGTGTTGCCTTTTATCTGAATATCTAAATGTTCTTTTCCTAAAAGTTTTGCCAAATCATCCAGCTCCGCCTGTTCAACTTTTTCCCTTTCTACCAATACTATGGCATTATCAATATCACCACCTTTAATAAGGCCCGCTTTAGCTAACCCCTCAAGTTCTCTTAGGAAAACAAAAGTTCTACAAGGAGAGATTTCTTTTTTAAACTCCCCTAAATGATACATGCTTGCATGCTGAGTTCCTAATGCTACAGAATCATAATCCACCATAACGGTAACTCTAAAGTCATCATAGGGAATGGCAAGAATCTCGATTCCTTTTTCTAAATCTTCATAAGGCTGGTTTTTGGTGAATTCAAAATAATCTCTATCCGCATTTTGTTCAACAAGACCTACTTTTTCAATTTCGTTTACAAAAAGTAATGCACTACCATCTAATATTGGTACTTCAGATCCATCTAACTTAATTAGTGCATTATCTACTTGCAAGCCAAAAAGTGCTGCTAACAAATGCTCTGTGGTACACACCTTAACACCATTTTTTTCCAAAGTAGTTCCTCTTTTAGTATCGGTAACTAAATCAGCATCTGCAGGAATTACAGGACTGCCTTCAATGTCTATTCTTTGAAATTTATAGCCGTGATTTTCTGGAGCAGGCTCAATGGTAACCGTTACTTTTTCACCCGTATGAAGTCCTTGCCCAGATAAAGAGAAGGATTTCTTAAGTGTTTTTTGTTTATCACTCATCTTTTAAATTATTAATATCTGCTTGAACAGTGTCGAGTTGTTTCTTTAGCTTTGGCAATCCTCTAAACAGCACATAGCAGCGTTTAAAGTCACCTATACTAAATGCTGGAGAACCCTGAACTATTTGATTTTCTTTTTGAATTGAATTACCGATTCCACTTTGAGCAGCAATTTTTACTCCTCGAGCGATATTAATGTGGCCAACAATTCCAACTTGCCCCCCTATCATAACATCTTTACCAATTTTTGTTGAACCAGCAATTCCTGTTTGAGCAGCAATAACTGTATTTTCCCCAATTTCAACATTATGTGCGATCTGAATAAGGTTATCAATCTTAGCTCCTTTTTTAATTACCGTACTCCCCATAGTCGCTCGATCAATTGTGGTATTTGAACCTATTTCGACATGATCTTCAATAACAACATTTCCAATTTGTGGAACTTTTTGATAATTATTTTCTGAATTAGGGACAAACCCAAAACCATCAGATCCAACAATAACCCCTGAATGCAGTGTGCAATCTTGACCTACAATGCATTTTGAATAAATTCTTACTCCGGGAAACAGACAGGTGTTCTTCCCAATTTTAACCCCATCTCCAACATATGAATTTGGATAAATTTTAACCCCCTGTTCAATAATGGTATCTTTTCCTATGTAAGAAAAAGCGCCAATATAAACCTGATCACCAACAGATGCACTATCAGAAATAAAACTAGGAGCCTCAATTCCTGAAGGATGCTGGCTTACTTGATCGTAATAAGAAAGTAGTAAAGCTAAGCTTTCATAAGCATTGGGAACTCTAATAAGGGTTAACGATTTTGGCAATTTTTTACTCGCAACAAAAGAATCATTAACAAGTGCAATTGAAGCACTTGTCGTGTAAATAAACTCCTCGTACTTGTCATTAGCTAAAAAAGTGATCGTTCCAGGCTTACCCTCTTCTATCTTTGCCATGTCGTTCACCTTGGCATTGGAATCACCTTCAATTTTTCCTTTTAATAAATCAGCAATTTGTTGCGCTGTAAATTCCATGTTTCAAAATTAACAATATTCAACTATTATGCTGAGAATTCTGGATGAAACAAGAAGTATTTCTTAACAGGATTGGCTAATGATTGGATATTAAAATTATCTGATGCTTCGGTAATGTCTTTAATGTCACCATTTTTGAATACAATTTTTATTTCATCTTTCTGAGAATCATATGCATGATTACTCATAGCATCCTGAAAAATAAAATAATCTAGCTCTTGAGTTGAAAAGTTATACGGATTTGAATACCTATCCTTAAATTCATTAATTTCTTGTTCGCTGAAAGGTTCTTGTTTTTGCTTTACCTTCAATAGCTTTCTGTTAACAAGCATTTTAGAAAGCTCTGAAAGCACTTTATCATCACTGTTGATCCACTCTTTAATGCAGACAAAAACATCCATATCATCAAGCTGAGAAAACGTATTTAACACCTCGGGATTTTTCATTCTATCAGCATCAATGTTTTCAGACAAAAACAATTTCATGGGAGAGGTAGCAAATACAGCGGCTCCCCTTTGAGTGATTTCTTTAGCCCTCTTTAAAATTTTCATGAGCAAGAATTCTGCACTTAAAACTGTTTTATGTAAATAAACCTGCCAGTACATTAACCTTCTAGCAACAATAAATTTTTCTATAGAGTAAATTCCCTTTTGTTTGACAACAAGCGAATCATTGACCACGTCAAACATTTTAATAATTCGTTGATTACTAACAACACCTTCCGAAACTCCAGTATAAAAACTATCTCTTTTAAGATAGTCTAACCTATCCATGTCTAGCTGACTTGAGACTAATTGATGTAAAAACTTTTTTGGATACCTGTCTAAAAATATTTCTATAGCAATGGTTAATTCTCCATTAAATTCTTCATTAAGGGCTTTCATAAACAACACCGATACATCTTCATGGTGAATACCAGAAACAATGCTGTGTTCAAGGGTATGAGAAAACGGTCCATGACCAATGTCGTGCAACAAAATAGCAAGTGTAACTCCTTTAGCTTCTTGATCAGAAATATCATGACCAAGAAATCGAAGGGTAGATATAGCCTGCGACATCAAGTGTGCACAACCAATAGCATGATTAAAACGCGTATGTAGTGCCCCTGGATATACTAAATGCGACAATCCCAATTGCTTGATTCTTCTTAATCGCTGAAAATATGGATGATCTATAATATCGAGTAATATTTTATTGGGCAACGAAATAAAACCATAGATAGGGTCGTTAAGAATTTTTAAATTATTATAACTGTTGTTCACTGCTTAATGATTAAGTTAGTAACAAATCTAATTAATTCAACGAGGAAATGGCAAGAATACTTTGGGCAGATGATGAAATAGACCTATTAAAACCACATGTAATGTTCTTGGAGAACAAAGGGCATGAATTAACTACCGTTCAATCTGGAAACGAGGCAATAGACGCTGTCAAAGAGGAAGATTTTGAAATTATTTTTCTAGACGAAAACATGCCAGGGCTCACTGGTTTAGAAACTTTAGACCACATTAAAGCTGAAAAACCTAGCATACCAATTGTTATGATTACCAAAAGTGAGGAGGAATCAATAATGGATAGTGCAATTGGAGGAAGAATAAATGACTACCTAATAAAACCTGTAAACCCCAATCAAATATTACTTTCCATAAAGAAAAACCTAGAAGGCAAACGTCTAGTAAATGAAAAAACGACTTCTAGCTATCAACAAAAATTTAGGGAGCTATCTATGGATCTTCAAGATCGCTTAGATTATGAAGGTTGGATTGACATCTATAAAAGGTTGGTCTACTGGGAGATTCAATTTGACAAATCTGATCAAAGCATGATGGAAGTGCTTCAAATGCAAAAAAATGAAGCCAATCAATTGTTTTCAAAATATGTCGCCAACAATTATACGGACTGGTTTAAAGGTGAAGGTCCCATTATGTCACACACCCTTTTAAAAGAAAAAGTATTTCCAAAAATCAATAACGGAAAAACCTTTTTAATGGTAATTGACAATTTAAGATTAGACCAATGGCAGGTTATAAAACCCATTTTAATGGAGCGTTTTACCACAAAAGAAGAATCGCTATACTATAGTATCCTTCCTACTGCTACTCAATATGCAAGAAATGCATTGTTTGCTGGAATGATGCCTGCAGAAATTCAGAAACATTTCCCATCTAAATGGAAGAATGAGGATGATGAAGGGTCAAAAAATAAATTTGAAGAAGACTTTTTAGCTGCTAACTTAGCTAACAATAATTTAACCTGTAAAACATCCTATAATAAAATCACCAATCTTGATGCTGGGAAAAAATTAGTTTCCAACTTCAACAACCTTTTAAACAATGATTTCAATGTTATTGTATATAACTTTGTTGATATGCTCTCACACGCAAGGACAGACATGGAGGTTATAAGAGAGCTTGCCGATGATGAATCTGCATACCGTTCGCTTACGCTAAGTTGGTTTAATCACTCTTCATTAAATGATTTATTTAAGCTTATTGCAAAACACAATTGTGATGTTATCATTACTACTGATCATGGAACAATTAAAGTAAATGAGCCTAGTAAAGTAGTTGGAGACAGGAACACCAATTCCAATTTACGCTACAAGCAAGGGAAAAACCTTAATTATAATAACAAAGATGTTCTTGCCATTAGAAATCCTGAAGATGCATTTCTTCCTAGATTAAATGTAAGCTCTACCTATCTATTTGCTAAAGAGGCTAAATTCTTCGTCTATCCAAATAATTACAACTATTATGTGAATTATTTTAAAAACACTTTCCAACATGGGGGGATATCAATGGAAGAAATGATTATTCCATTTGTGCATTTATCTAGTAAATAAACTACTCAATAATCAACTTGTCAGCTAGACGAATATACTGAACAAGGAAATCTTTGTTCTTTTGACTACAATCTTGGCAATGCTCAATTGCCAAATTGATAATGCTGTTTTCGGTAATCTGTTGATTATCAGTATGCCTATTTACTTCCATTGCAATAAGCTCAAGAAAACAATCTGATTTTTCTAAACTTAACGTACTTACCTGCTCTATAAATAATTGAGGGTAATGCATCAAAAAAATAAAGACTCCTGGCGAAGCTTCTTCCTTTTGCTGATCATTAAAATTTACCAATACTCTTGAAAAGGCCTCAAAGTGTAGCTTTCTCCAGCTAGAATCAGCACTGCATAAGCTGTCTGAAATTGCAACTTGAAATGTTTCAGGAACTTGGTCAACCTTATCTTCAATAATTAATCTTGTAGCCTTTCTAGCACTCATTTCTCCAGCCATATCAGAATAATATTGCTCACCGTCTACTTTAGAAATTATTTGTTCTAACTCTTTTTCCTTGCACCCAAAAAAAGAAACAATAACAACAAGCAGTATTTCTATTAAATAACTCTTTTTCACATACTAAAATTAAGACTATATATGTTATAATATAACTAGGACAATGCTATAATTAACATTCAAATTAACAATGGGCTGTTTTTTAAAATTCTAACGTTGAAAAAAGCTGCTTGAATAAATAGTTAAATTTAATTATTGCACTTTGTATTCTTTCATTTAATATAAAAACGACATGCTTGAATTCAGTAAACAAATACTTTCTAAAGTTAGTTTTGATCGAACTTTATTTAATAAAGAGCTTAAAAAAAGTATTACTTGGTTACAACATGAAGACATCGAAAAACTTAAAATATGGTGTCTTTCTTCATTTGCTATTTATAACGACCTAATTACTGATGCCTTTAAAAACTTTAATTAATCAGCTTTTAAAAACTTCAAGTTTCTATTAACACCCTCGAACTTTGCACGCTTTACAGGAGATTTTTTAAACACTTCATTAAAAGTATCTTTTGACAACTCATCCCATTCTTTTTTTGTGAAATTCAACAACCTTTCATTAGGGTTAAACCAAGGTTCCTCATGCTGAATTGAAAATTTATTCCAAGGACAAACCTGCTGACAGATGTCGCATCCAAACATCCAATTGTCCATTTTACCTTTAAACTCGGTAGGTAAAATTTGATCTTTTAGCTCAATAGTAAGATATGAAATGCATTTTGATCCGTCAACAACATAAGGTTGGATAATCGCCTCTGTTGGACAAGCATCAATGCATTTAGTACATGTGCCACAATAATCTTTAATTGGCCCATCGGATTCTAATTCAAGGTCAACAATCAATTCCCCTATAAAAAAATAAGAGCCTTGCTGTTTGTTAATTAAATTTGAATGTTTTCCTATCCAGCCCAAGCCACTTTTTTCGGCCCATGCTTTATCTAAAACTGGAGCAGAGTCAACAAACCCTCTTGCGTTAACCTCACCTATATGCTCATTAATAAATTGATGAAGCTTTCTTAATTTTTCTTTAATAATAAAATGGTAGTCTTTTCCGAGGGCATACATTGAAATTTTAGGGGCTGTTGAGTCTGTTTGCTTTTGCTGGGTATAATAGTTTTGAAGAACAGTAATCACAGATTTAGCATCATCAACAAGTAACCTGGGATCTGTTCGCTTATCAAAATAATTTTCCATATAAGACATTTTCCCATGCCTCTTATCTTTTAACCAATCCTCTAATCTTCGTGCTTCCTGCTCTAAAAATGTTGCTTTAGAAATACCCACAAAAGAAAACCCTAGCTCAAAAGCTTTTTGCTTAATTTGTTGAGTTATGACTTGCTTATTCATTAAAACATTTCTCCCTGACTTAGCCCCGGCTTCATATTAAAATGCTTGTAGGCAAGCTCGGTAACCTTTCTCCCTCTTGGAGTTCTTACTATATAGCCTTCTTGAACTAAAAATGGTTCATAAACCTCTTCTAACGTACCGGGCTGCTCGCCAACTACAGTAGCAATCGTTGTTAGACCTACTGGACCTCCGTTGTATTTATCAATGATAGAAAGTAAAATTTTATTGTCCATCTCGTCCAATCCACTCTTATCTACATTAAGGGCTGTTAAAGCGGTTTCTGTAATTTTTAAATCTATTGTTCCGTCACCTTTTACTTGAGCATAATCTCTTACCCTTCTCAAAAGAGCATTCGCTATTCTAGGAGTTCCTCTACTTCTTTTAGCAATTTCAATAGCTGCATTAGGTTCAATAGGAATGGTCAAAATGCCAGCAGATCGATCTACAATCATCTGCAAAATAGTTGCGTCATAATATTGCAGTCTACAGCTTATTCCAAATCGCGCTCTTAAGGGGGCAGTAAGCATTCCACTTCTTGTTGTAGCGCCAATAAGAGTGAAAGGATTTAAATCTATTTGAACTGTTCTTGCGTTAGGACCTGTGTCTATAACAATGTCAATTTTATAATCTTCCATTGCAGAATACAAATATTCTTCAATGATTGGACTTAAACGATGGATTTCATCAATAAAAAGAACATCTCCAGATTGTAAATTAGTTAGTAAACCTGCTAAATCTCCAGGTTTATCCAAAACAGGACCAGAAGTGACTTTAAAATCAACATTTAATTCATTGGCAATAATATGTGCCAAAGTCGTTTTACCTAATCCAGGAGGACCGTGAAGCAACACGTGATCCAATGATTCTTCTCTAATTTTTGCTGCTTTAACAAAAATTTTCAAGTTTTCAATGATCTTATTTTGCCCCGAAAAATCTTCAAATAATTGTGGCCTTAAAACCTGCTCGAACTCTTTTTCAGAACCATCTCCCTCAGATCTTAAGTCATATTCTTCAATCATAATACAAATATATAAAGGATAAAAGTTACTTTTTGATTAATGCTTTATATATATCACCAAAATACAACTTAAATCTAGCAATGTATACAGGAGCTGATAAGTTTTCGTCTACTAATCGCTTATTGAAAATAACGAATCTATAGCCTACACCTAACCCAATTCCAAAATAGTTTAACAACCTATATTCAACAGCAATAGATTGCTCATAAAACATTGCAGATGAATTTGCTAATTTATTTTGATTGAGTAAATAATAAATGTTTCCAAAACCTAATTGAATATTGGCATTGTAATTAAGCTTTTTGGTCTTTAAAAATAGGTACTCAGCAAAAACAGAAACATTTTTGCTCTTAAGGTCAACGTATTCACCATTGTAGATTGGTCTATAATTAGTTTTAAGCCAGTTGTAGCCCAAGCCAATTTTTATGTTTTGATAACTAAGACCACCCTTTATTCCATTTATCCTAACGTGCCTATTTGAAATAAAAGATCCTCTAGCGTCTAGTTTTATAAAAAAACTAGGTTTGTTGTCAAATTGATCAGAAAAAGAAGAGCTAATTTGAGCGTTTAAGCTTATTGAAATAACAAAAAAAGAAACGCTTAAAAAAAAAGTCCGTGCTAAAGTATAGCACGGACTAATTAAAAAATAACCAAATTCTAAATTAATGTTCTTGCTCATCGGCTTCTAATGGAACATTCTGAGGCACAAAATCATTTTCTTTTCCAGGCTTACTAAAATCGTAAGGCCATCTGTGAACTATAGGAATTTCTCCTATCCAATTTCCATGAACATGTTCAACAGGTGTCGTCCACTCTAAAGAATTGGCTTTCCAAGGATTTTGAGAAGCTTTTGGCCCTTTGAAGGTGCTGTATATAAAGTTAAAGAAGAAGATAACTTGAGACAATACTCCAATAGAAGCAAAAATAGATATCAATACGTTTAAATCAAGGAAATGATCAAACATTGGGAAGTTTGTGTTTTCATAATATCTCCTAGGCATACCTCCTTCACCTAAGAAGTGCATTGGTATAAACACACCGTATCCACAAACAATAGTAAACCAAAAATGAACCATACCCATTCTTAAATTCATCATTTTACCATACAATTTTGGAAACCAATGGTAAACCCCAGCAAACATCGCAAGAATAGCGGTCATCCCCATTACAATATGAAAATGTCCTACAACAAAATAGGTGTCGTGTTGAGAAATATCAAGCGCAGAATCAGCTAATATAATACCAGTAATACCGCCTGAGATAAATGTAGAAACTGAACCTATTGAAAAAAGCATTGCAGGTGACATAATCACATTACCTTTCCATATTGTAGTAATGTAATTGAATACTTTAACTGCTGAAGGAATAGCAATTAGCAAAGTAGTAAAAGTAAACACACCTCCTAAAAACGGATTCATTCCAGTCATAAACATGTGGTGTCCCCAAACAATAAATGATAGAAAACCAATAGCAAGCATAGACCCAATCATCGCCCTATATCCAAAAATAGGTTTTCTACTCATTGTAGAGATAACTTCAGATGTTATCCCTAATGCAGGAAGAAGAATAATGTATACTTCTGGATGTCCAAGAAACCAAAAAAGATGTTCATATAAAATTGGACTACCTCCTGTAGCATCAAGCGCACCTGAAGAAGTAACAATATCACTCATGTAAAAACTCGTACCAAATCCTCTATCCATTAAAAGAAGAACAGCACAAGACAAAAGAACTGGAAAAGAAAGAACACCTAAGATTGCAGTAATAAAAAAT
This sequence comes from Parvicellaceae bacterium, assembly GCA_045561415.1. Classification (GTDB taxonomy): domain Bacteria; phylum Bacteroidota; class Bacteroidia; order Flavobacteriales_D; family Parvicellaceae. Next base: position 18,494 of record JBJKXU010000028.1, on the reverse strand, counting down.
GCCCAAATTGTTAAAGGAAGACGAGTCATGGTCATGCCTTTAGTTCTAAGGTTTAGGACAGTAACAATGTAATTTATACCCCCAATTAGAGAAGAGGCAATAAATACAGTCATGGATAACAGCCAAAGGGTCATTCCTAGGCCTGAACCAGGTTGAAACTCTTCCAATACACTCAATGGAGGGTAAACCGTCCATCCAGCCATAGCAGGACCCGTTTCAATGAACAACGAAGCTGCCATAAGCAAACTAGAAAGGAAAAATAACCAGTAAGCTATCATGTTTAATAAGCCAGAAGCCATATCTCGAGCTCCAATTTGAAGTGGAATTAATAAGTTAGAGAAGGTTCCAGATAGACCCCCTGTAAGTACAAAGAAAACCATAATGGTTCCATGAAGAGTAACCAGACCTAAATACCAGTTACTGTCTAATAAACCATCTGGTGCAGCGTCAGAACCTAAAATAGCTTCTAATAAGGGAAATTTTTCATCTGGCCAACCTAACTTCATTCTAAACAAGGCAGATAATGCTATACCTAAACCACCCATAATAATAGCAGTAACTAAATACTGCTTAGCTATCATCTTGTGATCTTGAGAAAAAATATACTTAGTTATAAAACTTTCCTTGTGATGATGATCATGTGCATCGTGTGCCATAATTTTGTTTTTTTAATCTTTATAATTTATTATTCAGCAGCTTTTTGACTGTAAGTTTGCTTTTCAGCAATCCAAGAATTAAACTCATCTGCAGTCTCCACAACTACGTCCATCTTCATATTAGAGTGTGCAGCACCACAAATTTTGTTGCACATTAATATGTAGTTAAATTCTACTTTTTCTGACTTTTCTCCAAGCCTGTTTAATCTTTCATTATGAATAATGTTGATATTTCTGTAGTGTTCTTGAACTTCTGGTTTAGCTCTCATTTCTGAAGTTGTAGTAGTTGGAGTAAAGTTAAAGCTTGTTTCCATTCCAGGAACAGCGTTTATCTGCATTCTCATATGAGGAATCCAAGGGCAGTGGATAACGTCCTTTGACCTAAACTTCATGGCGTAGGGCTGATCTTTAACAAGATGTAATTCTTGAACTAAAACATCATCATTGGCAGATTTATATAAGGAATCATTTAAATGCCCTTTGTCAATTCCAGACTGAATTCTGTACTTCTGTCTTTTAAACCTTTCCATTCTACTAATCAATGAATCTACACTTGAGGAACTTAAAAAGTACTCACCGTTATCATTCTTTGATGAAGCCAAAGTATTGTTAATTTTCTCAACCTCACCATCTAAGTAATCATATGACTTTTTAATGTTGTTGGAAGAAATAACACCTAATGGATTCTCTGCTGTAATAAGCTTATAATCTGCTTTTCCTAATTGATTGTCATCACCTGCATATCTTGTCCACCAACCGAATTGAAATCCATATACCTCAACAACTTTTGCTCCTTCATCCTTATTAAACATGATTTCATTCCATGTCTTAAGACCATAGATAACTATAGCAGATAAAGCAATAGCGGGAACAATAGTCCAAACTAATTCCAATCGATTATCGTGGGGGAAATACAATGCTTTTCGCTCTTCTCTATGATAATATTTCCATGAAAAGACAAAAAGAACTCCATTGGTTAAAAAGAAAACAGGTAAGATAACCCACCAGTTAAATAAAAGTAAGGAATCAATTTCTTGTCCATGGACAGAGGCTGCATCAAAAAGACCTCCATTCATGCCATATTTGATGATTAACCAAATAATGAAACCAAAATAAGCCAGCATAAAAACAATTAACATGTTGGCGTTAAATATGTTTTCACCTCTAGAAACTTTCTCTTCAGACTTTTCCCCTCTAATCTTTGCAGCAAGATCATATGCTTTCATTAATTGCATTAAAGCAATAATGAAAAGGGCTACAACTACAACTATAATAAATTTATTTTCCATGAGAATTAATTATTCCTTTTATTTTAAAATTCATGATGTTTACTTTCGGATAAAAATGGATGATTCTTCTGAAGCAAGGGAGCCTTACCTAGTGCTCTTAAGACAGTGAATACAAATAGCCCTAAGAACATCATAAACATCCCAATTTCTAACATCCCGAAATTCCATTGATCAAATAATGTTCCAGGCATAACTAAGTTAAATACATCTAGCCAGTGCCCAATAAATATAATAAGACCGATTACAATTAGATAGCCAGCTGATCTCTTAGTGTCAGCAGACATAAGGAAAACCATAGGAAAAAAGAAGTTGATGAAAAAAGTTCCAAAGAAAAGAAACTTATAATCTTCTATCCTACTAATAAAATATTGTGCTTCTTCAGGGATATTAGAATACCATATAAGCATGAATTGAGAGAACCATAAATAGCTCCACAAGAAGCTAAGGGCAAACATCCACTTTCCTACATCATGAATATGACTTTCTTTAACATGTGGAAGGTATCCACCTTTTCTTAAGTATAATGTAATCATCATTAACATGACCATTCCACTTAACCAAATGCCTGAAAAAACATACCATCCGTAAAGCGTACTAAACCAATGGGTATCTATTGACATTAAGAAATCCCAAGACATTGTTGAGGAAAAAACAGCAAAAAACACTAAAAACAATGCCGCTCTTCTATACATTGTAAAATGAGTTTGCGTACCGCCTTCTTCATCTTCTTGTCTAGACTTTTTCTTGAACCACCTCATAAACAAATAGAACGTTGCAAAATAAGCGACAACTCTAATGTAAAAGAAAGGTTGATTAAGGTATGCTTTCTTTCCCCAAATAATTTTATCAAAGTGACTGCTATTTGGATCCATAACATCAGCATCCATCCAAGGATAAATATGATGCATCCCTAACGAACCAGCAATAAATACAATTAATAAAACAACTATACCAACTGGCATAGCAGACATAATTCCTTCCATTAGTCTGAGTAAAACAACTCCCCAACCAGATTCAGTTGCATAGTGCAGGGCAAGATAAAACAATGCCCCTAAGGCAATTCCAAAAAAGAAAAATCCATTAACTAACAAGTTAGACCAGAATCTTCTGTGGTGGGTGTCAAAAAATGAAATCTCTCCTGATTCAATCATTTCAACGAGTGATTTTGACATGTTTTCATGGTGTGCATCGTGAGCAGATTCATCATGATTAGCTGCAGCTAAATGTGCTTCCCATAAAAATGTTGGTCCATGATGATCGTGAGCTTCATGATGATTTTCTGAAGCATCTTCTGCAGCATGGTGATCTTGGTCGTGGCCATGAGCTGCGTCATGAAAGTCAATGGTATAACCCTTTTCACTAAGCATGGAAACCATGTTTGCTTTTAAATTCTCTTGCATTTCATCAGAAGCATCTCCGTTGTACTTAATAGATAAGGAGTGCTCATTAATGTATTCCGCATAGATATAATCTTTTTGCTGAAAAAACCCAATAACAACCATTATCAATCCAATAAATGATAATCCTAGGGTAACTTTCTTTGCTTTATCTGAAATTTGGTATTCCATTTCTTTATAGGTTTCTTTCAACTTATTTATTATCGCTTGATGGTTGCTCTTCGTTGTTCTTTTGAGTGTTAGTTAGCTCACTTAACAACAAATCACCACCATTTTGAAGTGTCCTTACATACAAGGAAACTTTCCATCTCTCATCTTTATTTAATTGTGATCCGTGTGGTCCCATTGCATTTTTACCATGAGTAACGGTATGAAAAATAGATCCTAAAGTTCTATCTTTTAATGAAACATAACTTGGAGGAACAATTAAATCACCAGAAGCCTTTACAACTTTACCATTCCCCTCTCCTTTATCTCCATGACAATGCGTACAAAAGACATCGTATAGTTTTTTTCCTTCCTTAACATTAAAGTCAGCAACAAGAGAGTCTGAAATATATGAAGCAGGAATTACCACTTCATTGGCAGCTCTAATTCTTTCATCTTCGCCAGCACCATAATTAAATGGCATATTTATAGCGGCCATTTGTTTATCATCATTATAAGGGATGGTGCCATCAACAGGTAATCTAGCGGATATTGAATTTTTAAGTTCACTGTGTTCAACATCACCAACTAACCCATAATCAACGTAAGCTTCAATAGCTTGTGACCTATACATGTCTGGCATGTATTCATATCCAGGGCTATCCCGATGCTTTACACATGAAAGCATAAAGAAAACACAAGAGGTTAAAAAAGCTATCTTAAATATATTTGTGTAATTCATGGTGTTCATTTCTTTATTACTTAATTACCTTTTCTTCCATTTCTACAATACCGGTTTTTTTAACCATTGCTGTAATATCTTTCAAATTAAATTTTGAATTCTCTGCAGCACTAATTTCAATAACAAATTTATCGTCTGTAGTTCTTGGATCTGGATTTCTTGGAGGCATTCCAGGAAGTGTTTTATTTCTCAACAAGTAGGTAATGGCCATGCCGTGAGCTGCACACAAAACTGTAAATTCAAAAAAGATTGGAACAAAAGAGGGAAGGTTCTCTATGAGAGAAAAACTTGGTTTACCACCAATATTCATGGGCCAATCAATAATCATAAAATACCTTACACCAATTAATGCTAGCATCGTCCCTGTAAGTCCATATAAGAAAGCAGCGATACCTAAACGTGTAGGTTCAACACCGATAATAGGATCTATACCATGAATAGGCATAGGAGAATAAACATCAGAAATATGAACGCCTTCAGCAACAAGAGCTTTTGCGCCATCTTTCAAGACATCGTCATCATCGTACATTGCGTATATTACTTTATCTTCCATAATTTAAATCATTAATGTTCAGAATGGCTATTCCAATAATCTTTTCCCTTACCGTAATTCTCTTTATAGTTCTTTCCGGAACTCTTTAATATTGTTTTAAGTTCCGCAATAGGTAAAACAGGGAAATACCTAGAGAACAATAAATACAGCACAAAGAAAATACCTATTGTACCCATGAAAACACCAATGTCAACCCATGTAGGGTGGAAATATGACCAAGATGAAGGAACATAATCTCTATGAATTGAAGTAACAATAATTACAAAACGTTCAAACCACATTCCAATGTTAATAACAATAGACATGAAGAAGGAGAAAATAAGACTTGTTCGTAATTTTTTAAACCAGAATAGTTGAGGAGAAATAACGTTGGCGGTCATCATACTCGCATAAGACCACCAATAAGGTCCAGTTGCTCGATTTAAAAACGCATATGCTTCATATTCCACACCTGAATACCAAGAAATAAACAGCTCTGTTATGTAGGCAACACCAACTATTGATCCTGTTACTATAATCACAATGTTCATGTATTCAATGTGCTTAACGTGTAAGTATTCTTCTAATTTGTATGCTTTTCTCAAGATTAACATTAAGGTTTGTACCATAGCAAATCCAGAAAAAACAGCACCAGAAACAAAATAAGGTGGGAAAATTGTGGTATGCCAACCTGGAACGATAGATGTGGCAAAATCAAAAGATACAATTGAGTGAACAGAAAATACTAATGGTGTAGCAAGACCAGCTAAAACAAGAGACACCAATTCGAATCTATTCCATGCTTTAGCATTTCCAGTCCAACCAAAACTCAATACTCTGTAAACTCTTTTAGCAAGCGGTTTAGTTACTCGATCTCTAATAGTCGCAAAATCAGGTATTAAACCTATGTACCAGAAAACAAGAGATACAGAGAAGTAAGTAGAGATAGCGAAAACATCCCATAAAAGAGGTGAATTAAAGTTTACCCACATCGAACCAAACTGGTTAGGAAGAGGGAAAACCCAATATCCTACCCAAATTCTACCCATGTGAATTCCTGGAAAAACAGCTGCCATCATAACAGCAAAAATGGTCATTGCCTCAGCTGCTCTGTTAATAGCAAATCTCCATTTTTGTCTAAAAAGTAAAAGAACAGCAGAAATCAATGTTCCTGCGTGACCGATTCCAACCCACCAAACGAAGTTGGTAATGTCCCAGGCCCATTCTACCGTTTTGTTCAATCCCCAAACACCAACACCTGTTCCTAATAAATATACGATACACCCTACTCCCCATGCGGCCAAAACACCAGCAATTAAGATAAGAATATACCAAGTTCTTGGGGCCTTACTCTCAATAGGACGAATTACATCATCAGTAATATCCCTATAGGTTTTATCCCCTAAGATTAACGGTTTTCTAATATCTGCTTCTTTATGCATCAAATACTATTTTATTGTCATTAATGTCTAATGTCCATGATCTTCATGAACATCATTATTTGCAACTATTTGTTCTTCTTCAATATTTCTTACCTTAAGCTGATACCAAATGTTTGGTTTCACACCAACTTCTTCCAAAGCTTGATAAGACCTGTTAGATTCTGAATCTTTTCTTATTCTAGAATCCTCATCATTCCAATCTCCAAATGAAATACAATCGTTTGGACAAGCATCTCCACAAGCACTATTAATATCAGAATCGATTAATGCTCTTCCTTCTTTTTTAGCTTTAAGTTTAGCCTCTTGAATCCCCTGAACACAGAAACTACATTTTTCCATAACCCCTCTTGATCTTACCACTACATCAGGATTAAGAACTAATCTTGCCATTTCGTCTTGCGCAGGAGTAATGTTTTTAAACTTCCTGTAATCTCGGTAATTGAACCAGTTAAATCTTCTTACCTTGTATGGACAGTTGTTTCCACAGTACCTAGTACCAATACATCGGTTATAAGTCATCATGTTTAACCCCTCGTTACTATGAGTAGTTGCAGCAACAGGACAAACAGTTTCACAAGGTGCGTGATTGCAATGCTGACAAAGCATAGGCATAAATAGAACAGATGGGTTTTCTTCAGGAATTTCTAACTTATCATAGCTAAAATCACCAGTTGTTCGATCTTCTTCCCAAGCATCTCTATTGTCATCTTCTATAGATGAAAAATACCTATCCATTCTTAACCAGTGCATATCTCTCGAACGTCTTACTTCATCTTTTCCAACAACTGGAACATTGTTTTCTGTATGACATGCTACAATACAAACACCGCAACCATTACATGAAGATAAATCAATGGACATTCCCCAACGGTGACCAACATGTTCTACCGGATGCTCATCCCAAAGTGAATATTCTGTAGCCTTGACCTCGGAATGACCACCTTCGGCATGACTGTGAAGAACATGAGGAGGGTTGTAATCTTTCTTACTAACGTGTGGGTCACTGAAAAAATCAAATGTTGTTTCTTTAACTATTGACTCTCTTCCCATGATAGTATGATGGGTTTGAGTACAAGCTAATGGATATTTTTCATCATTTAATGTTAATTCTGCAACTCCAGAATATACAATTTCTCCATTATTGAAAGAAGACAATTTAAATGCATTAGCGCCAATAGGGACTTTAACACCATTTTCTAATAGGTATTCTCCATCCTCTCCAACTTGATAAGCAGATTTTCCAATGTTTTCTTGATTTCCACCTCTACCATAACCAAAAGGGACGCCAATTGTTCCTGCGGCTTGTCCTGGAAGTGGGTAAATAGGAAGTTTTATGCTTTGATCGTTTACTTTTAAAGTGGCAACAAAAGCCGGTTCTTCTTGAGCTAAATGTATTCCATCCCATGCTGATTTAGGATTATCAGCATCTATTCCAAAAAACTTGTAGCAATCTGCAGGGGCCATGGTAATGTAATTATCCCATACAACTTTAGTAACTGCATCTGGCAACTCTTGTAACCAAGCGTTAGCTGCATATTGTCCGTCCCCTAACTCATTGGAGTATGCAGTAAACTCCCATTCTCCTGTTTTGGAAGCCGCTTCTTTTACCGTTGACTCTGCAGCTAATATATCTCCAGAGAAAGTGTTTTCAGAAGATACTGTATCAGCTAAGTTGTCTAAAGTGACATCAGCAAAACCATTGTGAACAGACCAATTCCAATCTAAACCATTTAAGGCGGCTTGCTCTTTAATAATATCGTGGTAAGATGTGCTTTCTTTATCTGCTCTTGAAGCAAAACCAGACCAAACCATAAGTGATTCTTGAGCTTGTCTTGAGTCATAAAGCGGCCTAATCATAGGTTGCTGTAAAGCATAATGACCAGCAATAGGTTCAAAATCATTCCAAGACTCTAAATAATTGTGATCAGGACAAACATATGTACATTTAGATGCGGTTTCGTCAGCAAATTCTGAAAAAGAAACAGAAAGCTTAGCATTAGCAATTGCAGAACCAAAGTCATTACCATTTGGTAAAGAATAAACTGGATTCGCCCCATAAACTAGAAGAGCATCTACATTACCCGCAACTAATTCATTAGTCAATTGCTCAACTTCTTTATCATCACCTTGATGAATATTTAAAGGGGTTGATAAATCAATAGTTTTAGAATAATTTCCTAATTCATGATTAATCGCATTAACAATAAGCTGAGTATCTTTATTGTTGGAGCCAGCAACAACTAATGAGTTGCCATGATTTGACTTAAGATCTTCAGCAGCTTTCAAAATTAGACGCGTTGTTTTCTCACTTAATGAATTGTCTAACCCTTTACCTTGAATGGCATTTAATAGAGCCAATGCTGCGGCACCTTCTTGAGAAGGTTTAATCTGACCTCTATAATCCGAATTTGAACCTGTTAACGTTAAAACAGACTCAAATTGATAATGCCTAGACATCCAATCATTTTCTGGTTTTCTAGTTTTACTGTAGTCTACACTAAACCTTGAAGGCATTACCCAATTTGGAATAAAATCAGCGTTGATACTAACAATTACTTTTGCTTTGTCAAAATGATAATTAGGTATAACAGGCACTCCAAAAGAAGACGCATTGGCTTTTCTAATTCCACTGAATGAAATTGAATCGTATTGCACATGTTTTACCTTTTCTCCGAAAGTTTGTTTAAAGTTGTCAATAACCTTAATCGTTGAAGGAGAGATTATAGAATTGGATAAAATTCTAATGTTTCCGCCATCATTGGAGATCGCAGTTAATTTTTCTTTTATTTGAGTGTCTACAGCATCCCAAGTACTTTCTTGAGAGTCAATTGTTGGGCCATTTAATCTTGCACCATTATATAAATTAAGTATAGAAGCACCAATTCTAGCAGTCATACCACCTTTAGTATATCCATCTTTTAATCCCTTGATCCAAATTGGCCTACCTTCTCTTGTTTTAACAAGGACATTTGCAAAGTCTTGCCCATCATAAAAAGAAGAAGCGTACCAATTGGCAACACCAGGAGTTATGTCTTCTGGTTTATTTACATAAGGAATAGATTTAATAACTGGTGTCTCACAAGAAGCTAAAGTAGCAGCAGCAATACTAAAACCCATGAACTTTAAAAAGTCTCTTCTTCCGGTTTTAAATTGCTCTACATCTTGCCCACCTACAAATTCGTCAATGGTTAAATCGTCTTGAAATTCTTTTGTGTTGGCTTCTACAAACTCAGGAGTTTGATGTTTCTCAGAGATGCCTTTCCAGTATGTTTTCTTTACGCTCATAGTCTTTTTAAGAATTCTTTAATAATGACACTTAGCACATTCCCAACCACCCAATTCTTTAGCAGTTACCTTGTTATCTTTAAAGATTTTGCTCATCACATCAGGTCTTTTCTTTAATCGCTCATGAAGTTCTTCATAGTAACCAGGACGTGTTAAATCAACCTCTTTTTTATTGTGACATTCAATACACCAACCCATTGTTAAAATTGGACGAGTAAGCTTGACAATACCTTTTTCAACACCTTCATCTGTTTCAGCGTAGGCGTTAATTTCTTCAGTACTAGAAACTCTTCCAAGCGTGTACGTTTCTACAGGACCGTGACATTGTCTACAGTCAATATTAGCAGTGTTTTCATGAACATGTTGTTGATGACTAAAAAAGACATGATCTGGAAGGTTGTGAGCCTTGTTCCAAACCATTGGTTTTTCGATTCTATCACCGTTTTTATCTGTGTTGTAAACTTGCTTTTCTTTGTTGTATCCTACGTGATCATGAATTTTTGAAATTTCTTCCGTTCCATATTCAGCGCCTTCATGAACAACCTTATGGCAGTTCATACACACATTTAAAGAAGGAATACCTGCGTGCTTAGATTTAACAGCAGAATGATGACAATATTTACACTCTATTCCCATATCACCAGCATGTAGCTTGTGTGAGTAAGCAATTGTTTGAGAGGGCTGATAATCCTTGATGACACCAACTTGATAAGCTCTGGTTCCTAACTCAACACCAGAAATGATTAAAACGGAGACAAGAATAAGCACGAATGCAAACCAATTTTTAACCATCCAAGCACGAACGTGTTCACCTGTTGGGATGTTAGGATCAATAGGATTACCTTCTTTTTCAGCAAGAGCGTAAGACAATTGTCTTCTAACACCAGTAATTGAAAAGATGATTATAATAAGAACTGCCCCAATAATCCACCACCAAAAAGTATTGGACCCACCTTCTTTAGCACCTGATGCAGATTCAGTTGGAGAATCAACAGCAACGGGAGCAGTGTAAGCATCAACATAAGCGAAAACAGCATCAATTTCTTCATTAGATAAATGACCTTGAGCAGTCATAGCAGTAGGAGAATAATCCCAAATAGCTTTTGCCATTTTAGATTTGCCACTGCTGTATAATTCAGAAGGGTTTTTGACCCATTCGTAAATCAAATCACCTTCCCCTGCATTAATCCATTTGTCCTTTGCGCCCTGCATTTTAGGGCCTGTCGCATTTTTAATGGGATTATGGCAAGAAGCACAATTGGCTTTAAATAATTTTTCCCCGTCTTGAGAAAAGACTGTTAAGTTGATAATCAAAAATAAGGGGAGGAGAAATTGATTTAACTTGTAGATCCAACTAATTTTCATCTTTATAATCCTATTAGATAGCTTAGCGCTTTTTTTTTCAACAACAAATGTAACGTCTCAAATGCTTTATAGCCTATTTTGTTAAATAAATTGTCTTAGTTATGTCTTAATTTAGAATAATTCTAAATAAAAAATCAGAAAAACAGCAATCAACCTTGAATAAATGGCACATAATTAGCTGTATAATTATAAATTTGAATAAAATAAAGCATGAAACATTACTCTTCCGCCATACTATTAAGCCTTTCAATTTGTGTTTGCAGTGCACAAAACCAATGGACAGTTTATCCAGCAAAAGACAGCATAGATCAAAGTGATACTTCAAGTAAAACCCTTGAATTTAACAGCGCTCAAAAAAGTGAAGTAATTGTCAACCAAGACCCAAGAATAAATAAATTAAAGACAAAACTTGCCGATGAAAAAAACATTTTGGGATATACTATTCAAATTGAGGTTAGCCAACAAAATCAAATAATAAAAGCTGCAAGATTAAAATTCATTAAAGCTTTTCCCGATACCCCAATTTTTGACGAGTACATTGCCCCAAACACCTACTTGTTTGTTGGCAGGTATTACGATAAAAATGATGCCATAGCTTTTCAAAATACAATTACTAGTGCTTTTTCAAACACAATGGTAATTAAAAAACGTATTCTACCACCTTTACTTAAAAAGTGAAACAAAAAAAGGGAGCAAAACTGCTCCCTTTAATAAAATGTAAAAATAAATCCTGCTTAGAAAATTGCTAAGAAATCAGCATTTTCAAAATATTGAATAAACTCTCTATCTCTTTTAGCTTTTGATTTAAGATCTCCATCCTTTTCGAATGCAATCTTAAGATTGTCCATCATCATTTCAGAATTATTGGTTCTTGCACCAATAATAGCCTTTAAATAATAAGACATTGCTTCTTCTTTAGCATTGCTTTCGTCAATAGCTTGAGCAGCAGCGTCAGCATCACCAGAAAGTAGATTTGCTAATGCAGAGTTAAACGTGTTGTTAGCACCCATATTAGTAACTGCTTCATCGTAAAGACCTTGTTGGATATTTAATAAGCCCATGTTGTACTTAGTTTCTGAAGAAGAACCAGCAGCTGTAAAAAGCTCCATTGCTCTTTCTCTATCGCCTTTCATGTGAGCAACTGCTCCGATATTATTACTTACTGTTTCATTCTCACTTGCCTGGCTAGCTTTTTCAAAACTTGTACCAGCAGCATCTAAATCTCCTTGAAGATATTGAACATAACCAACATTATTGGCTGTTCTCCAATCATTCGGGAAAAGTCTTAAAGCTTCACTGTAAACCCTAAGCTGCTCGCTTAAATCATCATACAAAGTAGCTGTAAATAGTAACTCTTCTACATTTAGCGTATCTGGATTAGTTTTAGAAAGCTCTTTTAATTCCTCATCACTAAATCCTACTTTATCATAAGAAAGTGAAAGTTGAGATCTTCTTAACTGTGGAAGAACTTCTTTTTCTAAGAAAGTATATGTTTTAGCCATATTCCTTATCTCTTGTTCTCTTTTGTTTAAATCAGTGGTCATCTGAAGAACTCTAAGAATTAATTCTTTGTCTTCATGCGTTGTTTTCTCCACTTCTGTTTTAAACCCAGACCAATCTTCGCCTTTAGGATCTAAAGAGTAAAATGTGTCAGCTTGTCCAGCTTCAAATTTCATCTTTTTCATTTTTTTAACTACAGCAGCTTTTGCACTTTCCGCTCTATCTTTAGCAAGATTCTCATTTTTATCAATTTCACCTTCTGGAGAAGCGTAAGATTGTACGTTGATAGATTTCATTTCCCTTCTTGGGTTGGTAGTTGCATCTAAAGCAAAATCCATTAAATCAACAACATCTTGGTCTTTAAGCTCGCTAGATTTTACTGTAGCTTGCCCTTTGTTGAAGTTAATTACAGCATCCATATTATGAGATGTGATTCTTTGAAAAGCATCTTTAGCAGCAATAACCTGATCATCTAATTGAATTAAGTAAGGTGTAATTACTGTACCATCAGCAATTTTATCAGAATACAACTCTTCTTCTTTGTCTCCTTTTTTTGCAAGTACCCTAACCTTAATAACACCTTCTTCCATGCATTTTTGGTAAGGAATTGTGCTAGAATAAGAAAACGATGTTCCTTCTTTAGGAACAACTTTTCCATTACCCGCAGCTTTTGGTCCCTGAAACATTTCAGTCTGAAAAGCTATTTCAGTACCATCATTGCAAACAAAAATAGGCGTCACATCAGCAGTTGCTTTTGCATTCAATCCTTTTTCGATGAATTTACCGTTAATCTGTAGTGTTACATCATCAGCGTGCATTTGCAGTGGATTCTCAGTAACATTATACTCGAGTTCTTTAATAGTTGAACAGCTGTTAAACAAAGTAACAACTGATAAAATCGACATTAAAAAACAACCTTTAAATACTATTTTTTTCATTGTAAAAATTAATAAGTTTCAATTTTTGTAAAATTTTGTGCAAGTATAAGTACTATTTTTTACTTAAAAAAACGTTTGCCAACGATAAACCAATTAAAAAAAATAAGTTAACAACATAAAGGCAATCTATTTCTACTCTTTCATGAGCTCATTTAGATTCAAGGAAAGTTGATTTTTTGAATATCTTCGAGAAAAAGCCAACCGGAAAGCGGCCTCAAGTTCTGTCGGTTTTTTCATGTCTATTTCTTGGGCTTTTATTCTTAAAACTGGCTGATTCAATTGTTTCAACCATTTGTTATAACCTTTCATAATAGCGTGGATGTATTGTTCATCTATTTGCTGCTCAAAGGTTCTTCCTCTTTTATATATGTTTTCAATTAAAGCATCAATATCTCTATCAATATAAATGATAAGATCTGGCTGAGCAAAAGGCTTGTACAACTCATTGGTAAGCGATTGAACAGTTTCAAATTCTTTCGCTTTTAAATTAATTTCAGAAAAAACTAAGCTTTTCTGAGGAACATAATCAGAAAAAATCAGCTTGTGTTCAGCATCGAAAAAATCAGCCAACTGCTTGCTTCTGTCTAAAACAAATTGCAATTCAGCATGAATAGCAAAACCCTTTCCGCTATAAAACTCTTTTAAAAATTGATTGTCCTCAAATTCCTCTAAAAGCAAAGATCCATTTAAGCGAGAGGCTAAAAACTTAGCAAGGGTTGTCTTGCCAGCACCAATGTTCCCCTCTATTGCAATAAATTTATACTCTATAGACATTTAACTTTTGTTTTATCCTTACAGGATGAAAGTAATTGATTTATTGTTTTATTCATCTTAGGAACAAGAAAATTTGGAGCGATTTCGTTAAAAGGCAGCAAACAAAACCTCCTTAATTGCATTCTAGGGTGAGGAACAACAAGATTGGCAGAGTTGATGATAAAATTGGAAAAAAAAATAATGTCAATGTCTATTGCTCTATCTTCATAATTATTATCAACAAGAACACTTCTTGTTCTTCCTAATTCTTTTTCAATGTTTAATAGCTCTTGAAGGAGTAATTCTGCAGAAATGGTGCAATTTATAATTATTGCTTGATTTACATAGTCATTATCAGACTCATAACCCCAAGCAACGGAAGAATAGACGCTAGAGGTCTTAACCACTAAATGTTTTTTTGAAATGGCTTCAACAGCACTTGAGAGGTATTTATTTTTGTTTTTAAAATTACTTCCCAATAATAACCCAACTTGATTATTCATTTTACAAAACTAGTTTATTATTAAAATTTTGAAATGTTATAATTCATAAATTGCTTTTATCCCCTAAAAATTACCACCTATGTAAGTTCTTTGATAACAAGGGTTAGTTGATAGTACTTTTAAAAAAATTAAAACTTACACTATGAAACCTTTTTGGAGAACTTTTTGGGCATCATCACTTTCAAGCCTAGTTATTGGAACCACATTAATTATATTTTTCGTTTTTACAATTATTGGAATAAGCTCTAGCTTTGACGCCAAGCCCTTTAATGTCAAAGAGAATGGCATCTTACACATTAAGCTAGACGAAACTATTTCTGAAGTTTCTCAAACTGGATTTGACCCAAATTCTACAGAATTTATTGCCAAAAAATTTGGAATCAAAGAGCTTAAGATTGGCCTTGATGAAGCTGCTAATGATGAAAACATTAAAGGTATTCTTCTTAACATAGACAATGTTTCTACTGGAATGGCTTCTGCTGAAGAGATTAGGAATGCTTTATTAAATTTCAAAGACAACTCTGGTAAATTTATTTATTCCTACTCTGAAGTATATAGCCAAGGTTCCTATTATTTGTCGTCTGTTGCTGACGAGGTGTTCTTATACCCTACTGGAATGTTGGATTTTAGAGGTCTTGGTTCTGAACTTATGTTTTTTAAAGGCGCTTTAGACAAGCTTGGGGTGGAAATGCAAATTATAAGAGGGTCTAACAATAAATTCAAAAGCGCTGTGGAGCCATTCATTTACAAACAAATGAGTGATGCTAACAGAGAACAAATGATGACTATTTTAAACTCTCTATGGGGAAACATGCTTACTAACATTAAATCTTCAAGAAATATTTCTATTGAGAAAATGAATGAAATTGCAGACTCTATTCAAGTAAGAAATGCACAATCGGCTGTAGATTACCAATTGGTAGATCAACTCCTTTATGAAGATGAACTATTTGAAAGACTCAAAAAAGAAACTGACACTCCAGAGGATCAAGAATTAAATTTGGTTTCCTTTAGTAAGTACTGTTCATCGAAATCAAAAATGAAAAAAATGAATTTTTCTGAGCTTAGTGGGAAAAGCAATGTTGCAATAGTATATGCCTCAGGAGAAATTGTAAGTGGTAAAGGAAACAGAGACCAAATCGGTTCTGAAAAAATTGCGGGAGCAATAAGAGAAGCTAGACTTGACAGTGACATAAAAGCGGTGGTGCTTAGGGTTAATTCACCAGGTGGTAGTGCCTTAGCTTCAGATGTTATATGGAGAGAGGTAGTGCTTACAAAAGAAGCTAAACCTGTTGTGGTTTCAATGGGAGATCTTGCAGCATCAGGTGGGTATTATATTTCTTGCGCAGCTGACCGAATATTCTCTCAACCCAATACAATTACAGGTTCAATTGGTGTCTTTGGCATGATACCCAATGTAGGCCCAATGATGGAAAATAAGCTAGGCATAACATTTGACAGAGCAGAGACAAATAATCATGCTGTTGTTTCCCTAACAAAAGCATTAAGTGAACAAGAGAAAGAAATAATCCAAGACGAGGTTGACAACATTTACAATGAATTCATAACTAAGGTTGCTGAAGGCAGAGATGGCCTAAAGGTAGAAGATGTTGATGAGATTGGTCAAGGAAGGGTTTGGTCTGGCGTTGATGCATTAAGACTTGGATTAGTAGATGAGCTTGGCGGCATTGATGATGCTATTGCATATGCTGCAGAAAAAGCTGGCATAAATGATGGAGAAGTTAAAATAAAAGCACTACCTGAGTATAAATCGGATGAACTTTTAGAAATTATTGAGATGCTAAACGACCAAGAGGCGAATACAACTCTAGTTTCTAGCCCTCTTTTTAACAACATCAAAAAAGAAATTGAATTTTTAAATAATTTCAAATCTTCGGATAGAATTCAAGCGAGATTACCTTATGACATAATCATTAAATAATTTTATTTAGTAGAAATAAATGATTGCCAGTATTGTTTTGTCTGTTTCTTTCCCAAAGTTTAACTTTTAGAAAAAACGACTCAAAAATAATTCACGGGTGAGTGTAAATTAATTTAAGGTCAATAGTTTTTCTTTACGTTTTTTTAATTTTTATAATTAAATTTGTTAAAAATTAACACATGTCTGATAGAAATTTTCATGGCAGCACCGGAATTATTGGTTATATATACGTGTCTATAGCGTTGATAATTATTTTCGGTCTTGTTCTATTTGGTTAAAACCTTTTAACTTTAAGGGTAATTTCTTTTAGTAGCAATGGCTAACAAGATTCACCATCCCTTTAATTCTATTTTTTCTTGGTACATCAAGAAAAGAATACATCAAATTGATTTATTTAGGAAATATCCTTCCGAAGTTCAACAAGAAACTCTTTTAAAACTTCTTTCTAAAGCAAAAAACACTGCTGTTGGTCGTAAATATGACTTCAATTCTATTTCTTCCATTAGTGAGTTTAAAAACAGAGTCCCTATACAGGAATATAAAGATATTGAACACACCATTAATCAACTAAAAAAGGGTGTTCAAAACCTGACTTGGCCCACTGAAATAAAATGGTTCGCAAAATCATCAGGAACCACTACAGGAAATAGTAAATTTATACCGGTAAGCAGAGAATCTTTAGCGGATTGTCACTATAAGGGAGGCAAAGACTTATTGGCTTTGTATTACAACAACTTTCCTAAAACTAAATTATTCAAAGGGAAACACCTCATCTTAGGGGGGTCTTCTCAGCTTAATTATTTTAATAAAGATTCCTACTTTGGAGACCTGTCGGCAATTATTGTGGAAAACCTTCCTTGGTGGTGTGAATGGCGGAGAACTCCAAAAAAACAAATAACACTACAAGAAAATTGGGAAAAGAAAATTGATGAAATGGCTCAAAGCACCATTGATCAAGACGTGTATATCCTAGCGGGAGTTCCCTCATGGACCCTTGTGCTGCTGAAAAAAATTCTTGAGAAATCAAAGGGAAAATCAATCGCTGAAATATGGCCAAATTTAGAACTATACATGCATGGCGGAGTAAATTTCAACCCTTACAAAAAACAATTTGAAGAACTCATTAAGCTCCCAAAAATGAATTATGTTGAAACCTATAACGCAAGTGAAGGTTTTTTCGGGATTCAGGATTTAACAACATCTAATAGCATGCTGCTAATGTTAGATTATGGAATTTTCTTTGAGTTTATTCCCTTAGCAAACATCAAAGAACATCAACCAAAAACATTATCCATCGAAGATGTAGAATTAAATAAATCTTATGCACTGGTCATTTCTTCTAATGCCGGACTTTGGAGGTATTTAATAGGCGACACGATAAAGTTTACTTCAAAATATCCTTTTAGATTTAAATTTTCAGGAAGAACCAAGAGCTTTATTAATGCTTTTGGAGAAGAATTAATCATTGAAGATGCAGACAGCGCTATAATAAGTGCTTGTGAAAAATCAAATGCAGAAATAATTGACTATACCGCTGGTCCAATTTATATGACTGACCAATCAAAAGGAACACACGAATGGTTAATAGAGTTCAGTAATTCTCCAGAAAATATAGCAGATTTTACTGTTTTTTTAGACGAATATTTGAAACAAAGTAATTCAGATTATGCCGCTAAAAGAAAAGAAAATATAAACATGGGAATGCCCGTTATAAGAGCTATGCCCAAAGGGACATTTTACAATTGGTTGAAAAATAATGGTAAATTAGGAGGGCAACATAAAATACCCAGACTGTCAAATAACAGAAAAATTATTGAAAGCATTTTAAGGACTTCATGAACTCTATTAAACTATATCTTATAATAACCATTTTAGTATTTAGCAATTTTATATTGGCTCAAGACTCCTTGAAGGTATACAAATCAATTGACTTGGATCAACCGGTATCTTTTTTTGAAATTGATCAGATTGGAAACATCTATTGTGTCAACAAAAATGAAATT
>JBJKXU010000027.1:0-33848 GCA_045561415.1 Parvicellaceae bacterium | reverse complement strand
GGTTGTAAAAGCATCTATTTTATTTGCTGTTCCACTATTGCAGTTAAAACCAAAGCTCATGGGGTTTTCTAGTACATTCCAAATGGTTGTTTTATGCTGGTTTGCACAAACAAGAGCTTTATCTACAGTTGTTTTTCCAATTCCTCTTTTCGGATAGTTTATTATTCTTTTGAGTGCTTCTTCGTCATTATTGTTTGCTGTAAGTCTAAAATAGGCAAGTAAATCTTTGATTTCTTTTCTTTGATAAAAAGATAGTCCTCCATATATTTTATAGGGGAGGTTAAGTTTTCTGAAGGCTTCCTCAAATGATCTAGATTGAGCATTGGTTCTATAAAGTATGGCAAAGTCCAAATGGTTTGCTTGCTTATTGTTTTTTATGCTAAATATGTCATTAGCAATTTGTTTTCCTTCTTCATTGTCGGAGAAGCTTTTGATAACTTTTATTAAATCTCCTTTATCGTTTGCTGTCCATACCTTTTTTTTGATCTGATTTTTATTGTTGCTAATGATGCTGTTTGCAGCCTCAACAATTGTTTTTGTAGACCGGTAATTTTGTTCCAATTTATATAGGTTATAATCTGGATAATCTTTTTTGAAGTTTAGAATGTTTTGAATATTAGCTCCTCTAAAAGAATATATTGATTGAGCATCATCTCCAACCACACAAATGTTTTCAAACCGAGCAGCCAAAGATTTTATTATTAGGTATTGGGAATAATTAGTATCCTGATACTCATCTACTAAAATGTACTTAAATTTATTTTGATACTTAAGCAACACATCTGGATGTTGATGGAGAAGTACATTGGTTTTAAATAGAAGATCATCAAAGTCCATTGCTCCAGATTTAAAACACCTGCTTTGGTATTCTAAATAAACATCTCCCAATTTTGATCTTCCTGTAGATCGATCTTCTGAAATAATTTCAGCTCTGCTTAGGTAATCTTGTGCAGATATTAAGTTGTTTTTGGCAGAAGATATTCTATTGTAAACAATATTAGGTTTGTATAATTTATCATCAAGACCCATTTCTTTTACAATGGTTTTAATTAGACTTTTCGTGTCTTGCGTATCATAAATTGTAAAATTGCTTGGGTATCCAATTTTCTGGTGCTCAATTCTTAAGATCCTAGCAAAGATGGAATGAAAGGTTCCCATCCATATGTTTTTTGATTCATTGCTGCCAATCATATCGGAAATCCGGTGTTTCATTTCAGCAGCAGCTTTATTGGTAAAGGTTAGAGCTAGGATGTTAAAGGCATCAATGTTGTTGTCAATTAAGTAGGAAATTCTGTAAGTGAGAACTTTAGTTTTCCCAGAACCTGCTCCTGCGATAACCATCATGGGGCCCTCTATCTGTGTTGATGCTTGTTTTTGTGCTGGATTTAAATCCGATAAATAATTCATTTATCAAAAGTAATAATTCGTCTCTTTTATGATTTAAAATTTCATGTGTATTTGAAAAAGTTATCTACAATTTTTTAATTCAGGATTTCAATAATTTAAGAAGGTGATTGCCAATAAAACCACTAATCAGCTTCAAGATTTTAAAATATAGCAAAAAAAAATTAGCGGTGTATTGCTTTATACGTTTATTATTTTACCTTTGCAGACCCTAAAAAAATGTAACAGGGGTAAATAAATGAATTTTTAAACGATATGCCAACTATACAACAGTTAGTTAGAAAAGGAAGACAATCGAAGGTGAAAGTGAGTAAGTCAATTGCACTAGGTTCCTGCCCACAACGAAGAGGAGTTTGTGTGAGAGTTTACACTACTACTCCTAAAAAACCTAACTCAGCAATGAGAAAAGTTGCTAGGGTTAGATTAACCAACGGTAAAGAAGTGAATGCTTACATTGGTGGTGAAGGTCACAATCTTCAAGAGCACAGCATTGTTCTTGTAAGAGGAGGTAGAGTTAAGGATTTACCAGGTGTTCGTTACCATATTGTTAGAGGAGCATTAGATACTGCAGGTGTCGAAGGAAGATCACAAAGAAGATCAAAATACGGAACTAAGAGACCAAAGAAAAAATAAAAGTCACTAGTAATGAGAAGAAAAACAGCAAAAAAACACATTATATTACCTGATCCTAAATTTAAGGATGTTGAGGTAACTAAGTTTGTTAATAATTTAATGTCTGATGGCAAAAAAAGTATTGCATTTAATATTTTTTATGACGCAATCGATATTGTTAGTGAAAAAACTTCTGAAAACGGATTAGAGGTTTGGAAAAAATCAGTTGAAAACATTACTCCTGCTGTTGAAGTTAAAAGTAGAAGAGTAGGTGGGGCAACTTTTCAAATTCCAACTCCTGTAAGAGACAGTAGAAAAAGATCACTTGCTATTAAGTGGTTAATTTCTTATGCTCAAAAAAGAAACGAAAAAACAATGAGTGAAAAACTTGCTGGTGAAATTGTTGCTGCTTTTAAGGAAGAAGGTTCTGCTTTTAAGAAAAAAGAAGATACGCACAGAATGGCTGAGGCTAACAAAGCATTTTCTCATTTTAGATTTTAATATAATTATTTAGGAACTGATGGCTAAAAGAGATTTAAAATATACTAGAAACATTGGAATTGCTGCTCATATTGATGCTGGTAAAACAACTACTACTGAACGTATTTTATATTACGGTGGTGTAAGTCACAAAATTGGAGAAGTTCATGATGGCGCTGCCACAATGGATTGGATGGAACAAGAGCAGGAAAGAGGTATTACAATTACATCTGCTGCGACTACACTTAACTGGAATTACAGAAATCAAGAATATCATGTTAACATTATTGATACACCTGGTCACGTAGATTTCACCGTTGAAGTAAATAGGTCTTTAAGAGTTTTAGATGGTTTAGTGTTTTTATTTAGTGCTGTTGATGGTGTTGAGCCTCAATCAGAAACTAACTGGAGATTGGCGAACAATTACAATGTTCCTAGAATTGGATTTGTAAATAAGATGGATCGCCAAGGTGCAGATTTCATTAACGTTTGCAAACAAGTCAAAGAAATGTTGGGCTCTCACGCTCTTCCACTTCAAATTAACATTGGTGCTGAAGACGATTTTAGAGGTGTTGTTGATTTAATCAACTTTAAAGGAATTGTTTGGAATGAAGAAGATCAAGGAATGACATTTAAAGAGATTGAAATTCCTGAAGATGTTATTGATGAAGCTAGAGAACTTAGAGGAGAATTACTTGAAGCTGTTGCAGAATTTGACGATACGCTTCTAGAAAAATATTTTGAAGATGAAAATTCTTTAACTGAAAGAGAGATCTTGGATGCCCTTAGAGAAGCTACTATCTCTGGTAAGGTTGTTCCAATGATGTGTGGTTCAGCATTTAAGAACAAAGGTGTTCAAACAATGCTTGATATGGTGATGGAAATTTTACCATCTCCTTTAGATATTGAGGCAATTACTGGAATTGATCCTAACACTGACGAAGAGATTTCAAGACAGCCATCTATTGATGAGCCGTTTAGCTCTTTAGCATTTAAGATTGCTACTGATCCTTTTGTTGGTAGGTTATGTTTTACTAGGGCTTATTCTGGTAAACTGGATTCAGGTTCATATGTATACAATCCAAGAACTTCTAAGAAAGAAAGAATTTCAAGAATTTTCCAAATGCATGCGGACAAGCAAAATCAAGTTCCTTCATTAGAAGCTGGTGATATTGCTGCATTAGTTGGTTTTAAAGACATTAAAACTGGTGATACTTTGTGTGATGAGAAAAAACACATTGTTTTAGAATCAATGGATTTTCCAGATCCAGTTATTGGTTTGGCTATTGAGCCAAAAACTCAGGTAGATGTAGATAAATTAGGTTTAGCATTGTCTAAGCTTTCTGAAGAAGATCCTACTTTCCAAGTAAAAACTGATGAAGATTCAGGTCAAACTATTATTTCTGGTATGGGTGAGCTTCACTTAGATATCATTATTGATAGGTTGAGAAGAGAATTCAAGGTTGAGTGTAACCAAGGTGCACCACAAGTTGCTTATAAAGAAGCTATTAGTCAAACTTCTGATCATAGAGAAGTTTACAAGAAACAGTCTGGTGGTAGAGGTAAGTTTGCAGACATCGTTTGTACTATTGGCCCTGGAGATCCTGAAAACCCTGGTTTAATTTTCGAAAATAAAATTAAAGGTGGAAATATCCCTAGAGAATATATTCCATCTGTAGAAAAAGGCTTTAAAGATGCCATGAACAATGGTATTCTTGCTGGATACCCTATTGATAACATGAAGGTTGTTTTGACTGACGGCTCTTTTCACGCAGTAGATTCAGATGCTTTATCATTTGAATTGTGTGCTAAAATGGCTTACAGACAGGCTTTACCAAAATGTTCTCCTGTTATTTTGGAACCAATGATGAAAATCGAAGTTGTTACTCCAGAATTAAATATGGGTGATGTTGTTGGTGATTTAAACAGAAGAAGAGGATTGATTGAAGGAATGGACGATAGAGCAGGTTCAAAAGTTGTTAAAGGTAAAGTGCCTTTATCAGAAATGTTTGGTTATGTTACTCAACTTAGAACTATTACTTCAGGAAGAGCTACATCATCAATGGAGTTTTCGCATTTTTCTGAAGCTCCTAAGAATATTTCTGAAGAAGTAATTGCAAAAGTAAAAGGTTCAGTAACTGCATAAGTATTTAATTTTAGATAATGAGTCAAAAAATAAGAATAAAATTAAGATCCTACGATCATAACTTAGTTGATAAATCAGCTGAAAAGATTGTTAAAACTGTTAAGTCTACAGGTGCTGTTGTTAGCGGTCCAATACCACTTCCAACTCACAAAAGAATTTATACTGTTTTGAGATCTCCTCATGTTAATAAAAAAGCTAGAGAGCAATTTCAGCTTTGTGCATACAAGAGATTAATGGATATCTATAGTTCCTCATCAAAGACTGTAGATGCTTTAATGAAATTAGAATTACCAAGTGGTGTTGATGTAGAAATAAAAGTTTAATAAAATAATATAGATAATTATGGCTGGTATCATAGGCAAAAAAATTGGGATGACTAGCGTTTACAGTGCCGATGGTAAAAATTTACCATGCACCCTAATAGAAGCTGGACCTTGTGTCGTTACTCAGATTAAATCTGAAGAAAAAGACGGGTACAATTCAATTCAATTAGGTTTCGGAGAGAAGAAAGAAAAGCATACAACAAAAGCTTTAAAAGGTCACTTCTCAAAGGCAGGCACTTCCCCAAAGAAAAAAATCGTTGAATTCAAGAGCTTTTCTGAAGCTAATCTTGGAGATGTAATCACTGTTGATATTTTTAACGAAGGTGAATTTGTTGACGTTGTTGGCACATCTAAAGGTAAAGGTTTTCAAGGTGTAGTTAAGAGACACGGTTTTGGTGGTGTTGGACAAGCTACACATGGTCAACATAACAGGATGAGAGCGCCTGGTTCTATTGGAGCTGCTTCTTATCCAGCTAGAGTATTCAAGGGAATGAAGATGGCAGGTCGAACTGGCGGTGATCGTGTTAAATCGATCAACTTACAGATTGTTAAAGTTATGCCAGAAAAAAATGTTTTGGTTGTTAAAGGATCTGTTCCTGGAGCCAAAGGTTCATATTTAATCATTGAGAAATAATGGAACTAAAAGTATTAAATAAAGAAGGTAAAGAGACTTCAAAGAAAGTGAAGTTAAATGCAGGTATCTTTGGTGTTGAGCCTAATGACCATGCTATCTATTTAGATGTTAAACAATATCTAGCCAACAGAAGACAAGGAACTCATCAATCTAAAGAAAGAGGAGAAATTGTTGGAAGTACAAGAAAAATTAAGAAACAAAAAGGTACTGGTTCTGCTAGAGCTGGAAGTATTAAGAATCCTTTATTTAGAGGTGGTGGTAGAGTTTTTGGACCTAAACCAAGATATTATGGTTTTAAACTTAATCGAAAACTAAAAGTTTTAGCTAGAAAATCTGCTCTTACTTATAAAGCTAAAGAGAAAAGTATTTTAATACTTGAAGATTTAACTATTGATACTCCTAAAACTAAAGATTTCACTTCAGTTTTAAGTAAGCTTAAAATTAACGATGGTAAATCGTTATTTGTTTTGGCTGAGAATAACAGCAATGTGTATTTATCATCAAGAAATATTAGCTCAAGTAAAGTTATCACTGTAGATAAATTAAATACCTACGATATTTTAGATGCTAAGAATTTAGTTATTGCTGAAAGTGCTGTTGATATGATTGATAAACTTTTTAAGGCTTAAAAGATGAAAAATATTATTATAAAACCAATCTTAACAGAAAAAATGGCTGAGCAAGGAGAAAAGCTTAACCGTTATGCTTTTGAAGTTGATAGAAAAGCAAACAAGATTGAAATTAAAAATGCTGTTGAAAAATTTTATGGAGTTACTGTTGATGCGGTTAACACTATGAATTTTGGAGGTGGTAAGAAAAAAATGAAAAACACAAATCGTGGTGTTGTCTATCAGAAGAATAAATTGGTGAAAAAAGCCATTATTACTGTTGCTACTGGAGATGTTATTGATTTGTACGAAAATATTTAAAGAACAGAAACTTTAGAAAATGGGACTAAGGAAATTAAAACCAAATACACCAGGTCAGCGTCACAAAATCATTAGTGATTTTTCAAGTGTGACTACTAACTCACCTGAAAAGAGCTTGACTAAAGGTAAGTCTAAGTCTGGAGGTAGAAATAACTCTGGGAAAATGACTATGCGTTACATTGGTGGTGGTCATAAGAAGAAGTATAGAATTATTGATTTTAAAAGAGATAAGCAGGATATTCCAGCTACTGTTAAATCAATTGAATATGATCCTAACAGATCAGCAAGAATTGCATTAGTTGCATATGCTGATGGGGTTAAGAAATACATTATTGCTCCAGAAGGTTTGACAGTTGGACAGAAAATAATTTCTGGTTCTAAAGCAACACCTGAAGTTGGTAATACATTATACCTTAAAGATATTCCTTTAGGAACAATCATTCATAATATAGAATTGCATCCAGGTAAAGGAGCAAGTATTGCTCGTAGTGCTGGTTCTTGGGCTCAGCTTAATGCTAGAGACGGTAAATATGCAATTGTTAAAATGCCTTCTGGTGAGGTTAGAATGATATTAGTTACATGTACTGCTACTATAGGTTCTGTTTCTAATTCTGAGCACAGTCTTGAAGTTTCTGGTAAAGCAGGAAGATCAAGATGGCAAGGTAGAAGACCTAGAGTAAGAGGTGTTGTTATGAATCCAGTAGATCACCCAATGGGAGGTGGTGAAGGTAAATCATCTGGTGGACACCCAAGGTCTAGAAAAGGATTACCTGCAAAAGGATTTAAGACAAGAAGCAAAACAAAAGCTTCAAATAGATTTATAATTGATAGAAGAAATAAATAAGAGATGGCTAGATCGTTAAAAAAACCACCATTTGTTCATTACAAGTTAATGAAACGCGTTGAGGAAGCTCAAGAATCAAGTAAGAAATCAGTGATTAAAACTTGGTCGAGATCTTCTACAATTACGCCAGAATTTGTCAACTTAACAATTGCTGTTTACAATGGCATGAAGTTCATTCCTGTTTTTGTTACAGAAAATATGGTTGGACATAAGTTAGGTGAATTTGCTCCTACTAGAAATTTTAGAGGACATGGCGGTAAAAAAGATAAGGGTAAAAGATAGTCGAAAGCTAAAAAGCAATTAAAATGGGCGCAAGAAAAAGAAATACAGCAGAGAATAGTAAGGAGGCAAAAAAGACTTTAGCAATCGCTAAATTGAATAATTGTCCTACTTCTCCTAGAAAAATGAGGTTAGTTGCTGATCTTGTTAGAGGTGAAAATATTTACAAAGCATTAAATATTTTAAAGTTCAATCCTAAGCATGCTTCTAAGAATTTGGAAAAACTATTACTTTCTGCAATTAATAATTGGGAACAGAAAAATGATGGTGAGGACCCAACTGAAGCAAATTTAGTAGTAAAAGAAATTTATGTAGACAGTGCAAGAATGTTAAAGCGTATTCAAGCTGCTCCTCAAGGAAGAGCGCATAGAATTAGAAAACGTTCTAATCACGTCACAATTGTTATTGATAAAGGTTAATTAAAGAAAAAGGACACAAGTAATGGGACAAAAAGCAAACCCTATAGGTAATAGATTAGGATTCATCAAAGGATGGGATTCCAATTGGTTTGGTGGAAATGATTATTCTGCAAAATTAGTTGAAGATGATAAAATTCGTAAATACTTAAAAGCTCGTCTTCACAAAGCTAGTGTTTCAAGAATTGTTATTGAAAGAACTTTAAAATTAGTTACAATTACTGTTAATACAGCAAGACCAGGTGTAATCATCGGGAAAGCTGGATCTGAAGTTGATAAGCTAAAAGAAGAGTTGAAAAAGATTACGGCCAAAGAGGTTCAAATTAATATTTTTGAAATAAAAAGACCTGAATTAGATGCTCAACTTGTTGGTGATAGTATCGCAAGACAAATTGAAGCAAGAATATCATTTAGAAGAGCAATAAAAATGTCTATTGCATCAACCATGAGAATGGGTGCTGAAGGAATTAAGGTAAAAATTTCTGGAAGATTAAATGGTGCTGAAATGGCAAGAAGTGAATCTTATAAAGACGGAAGAATTCCATTACATACTTTTAGAGCTGATATTGATTATGCTCTTGCTGAAGCTCAAACTACTTATGGTAAAATTGGGATTAAGGTTTGGATTTGTAAAGGAGAAGTTTACGGTAAAAGAGATTTATCTCCTAACCTTGGAATGACAAACAAAAAGTCAAGAAATAAAAAATAAGTAATAGCTTTTTAATAGTTAGAAAAAATGTTACAACCGAAAAAGACAAAATACAGAAAAACACAAAAGGGAAAGCTTAAAGGAAATGCTCAAAGAGGTGCTCAAATTGCATTTGGTTCATTTGCTATAAAATCTCTTGATGAAGGGTTTATTAATGCAAGACAGATTGAAGCTGCTCGTATTGCTGTGACAAGATACATGAAAAGAGAAGGTAAAGTTTGGATAAGAATTTTTCCAGACAAACCGATGACATCTAAACCAGCAGAAGTAAGAATGGGTAAAGGTAAAGGTGCTGTTGATCATTGGGTAGCTGCCATAAGACCAGGAAGAGTTCTTTTTGAAGCTGATGGTGTTTCCTATGAGGTTGCTAAGGAAGCAATGAGATTAGCTGCGCAGAAGTTGCCACTAAAAACTAGATTCATTGTAAGAAATGATTACGCTTAAATTTAACTGATGAAAACAACAGAATTCAAAATAAAATTAAAAGGATTAACTACTGTAGAATTAGAAGAGTTATTGAACGATAACAGTACTAATTTAACTAAACTCAAAATGAATCATAAGACTGCTGAGTTGGAGAATCCTATAGAATTAAGAGATTTAAGGAGAAATATTGCCCGTATTAATACTGAGCTAAGATCAAGACAAATACTGGAAGCGAATAAGTAATAGATATGAGAAACTTAAGAAAAGAAAGAGTAGGTATCGTAACTAGTAACAAAATGGACAAGTCCATTGTTGTTATGGTTGAAAGACGTGTTAAGCATGCTAAATACGGAAAGTTCATGAATAAGAGTTCGAAGTTCATTGCACACGATGAAAAGAACGATTGTAACGAAGGAGATACTGTTAAGATAATGGAAACCAGGCCTTTAAGTAAATTAAAAAACTGGAGATTAATTGAAATACTTGAAAGAGCAAAATAAATTATAATGGTACAGCAGGAAAGTAGATTATTAGTTGCAGACAATAGTGGAGCCAAAGAGGTTTTAGTAATTCGAGTTTTAGGAGGTACTAAAAGAAGATACGCTTCAATTGGAGATAAGGTAGTTGTTTCTATCAAGCAAGCAACACCCTCAGGGAATGTGAAAAAAGGACAAGTTTCTAAAGCGGTTGTAGTTAGAACTAAAAAAGAAGTTAGAAGAGCTGATGGATCATACATTAGATTCGATAACAACGCAGTAGTGTTAATTAATGATGCTGGTGAGATGAGAGGAACTAGGATTTTTGGTCCTGTTGCTCGTGAGTTAAGAGAAAAACAATTCATGAAAATAGTTTCATTAGCACCTGAAGTACTTTAAAAATTAATAATCATGCAGAAGAAGTTTAAAATCAAAAAAGGAGATACTGTAAAGGTAATTGCTGGTGCAGCAGTTGGACAAGAAGGTACTGTTCTTGAATTTGATTACAAAAAAGAAAGAGTTTACATTGAAGGACTTTCAGTAGTAAACAAGAAACATGTAAAACCTCAAACGGATAAAGCTAATCCTGATGGTGGTATTGTTGATAAAGATAGAAGTATTCATATTTCTAATGTAATGTTAGTTCATAATGGTGAAGCAACTAAGGTAGGTAGAAGATTAGGAGAGAAGAATAAATTAGTTCGTTTCGCAAAAAAAACTGGGGAGGAAATTTAAGATGAGTTATACACCTAGATTACAAGAAAAATACAACAACGAAGTAGTTGCTGTATTAAAGGAAAAATTCAATTACAAAAGTGTAATGGAAGTTCCACAAGTAGAAAAGATTGTTATTAGCCAAGGTGTTGGTGAAGCAGTTTCTGACAGAAAGCTTATTGATGCTGCTGTTGCTGATTTAACTGCTATTGCTGGTCAACAAGCATTAATGATTAAGTCTAAAAAGGATGTTTCGAATTTCAAACTTAGAAAGGGAATGCCAATTGGAACTAAGGTTACTCTTAGAAGAGAAAAAATGTATGAGTTTTTAGACCGTTTAATTTCTGTTGCTCTTCCAAGAACACGTGATTTTAGAGGTGTAAAAACTAAAGGTGATGGTAGTGGAAATTTCACTATTGGAATTACTGAAAACATTATTTTCCCTGAATTGGATATCGATAAAGTAAAAAAGATTTTAGGAATGGATATTACCATTGTTACAAGTGCTAAAACTACTGAAGAAGCAAAGGCACTGTTAGATGAGTTTGGTTTCCCATTTGCAAAAAAATAAGTTATGGCTAAAGAATCAATGAAAGCAAAAGAGCGCAAGAGAGAAAGACTTGCAGCTCAATACGCAGAAAAAAGAGAAGAACTTCGTAAAGCTCAAAGTGAAGGAGATTGGGAAGCAATGTTTAAGCTTCAAAAGCTTCCTAAAAATTCTATGGGTGTTAGAAAGCACAATAGATGTAAACTTACTGGTAGACCAAGAGGTTATATGAGACAGTTTGGTATTTCAAGGGTGACATTTAGAGAAATGGCACTTTCTGGGAAAATACCTGGAATAACAAAAGCAAGCTGGTAATAATATTTGAAATTTAAAAAAATGGTAGTAACAGATCCAATAGCTGATTATTTGACAAGACTAAGAAATGCAATTAGTGCTAAGCACAAAGTTGTAGAAATTCCTGCGTCAAATCTTAAAAAAGAAATGACTAAAATCCTTATGGATAAGGGGTATATTTTAAACTATAAGTTTGAGGAAGATAACAAGCAAGGTAAAATCAAAATTGCTTTGAAGTATAATCCTAAAACTAAAGAGCCTGCAATTCAAAATCTAAAGAGAGTTAGTAGACCAGGTTTAAGACAATACGCTAACGTAGGTGATATGCCAAGAGTATTAAACGGTTTAGGAATTGCTATTGTTTCTACTTCTAAAGGTTTAATTACTGACAAAGAAGCAAGAAAGGAAAATATCGGAGGAGAGGTCCTTTGTTATGTACACTAAATAATATTTAAAAGAGTAAACAAATGTCACGAATAGGAAACGCTCCAATTACAATACCTTCAGATGTTGAAGTAAGTATTTCAGCAGATAATTTAGTTGTTGTAAAAGGAAAATTAGGCGAATTGGAACAAGCTCTTCATCCTGAAATGAAGGTTTCAGTTAATGAAGGAGTATTAACGGTTGCTAGACCTAATGATAATAAGGATATCAGATCACTTCATGGTCTTTACAGAGCTCTAATTAATAATATGGTTGAAGGTGTATCTAAAGGATATGTTATCGAGCAAGAATTAATTGGTGTTGGTTACAGAGCTAAAACTCAAGGACAACGATTAGAACTTTCTTTAGGTTTTTCTCATCCAATTGTTATGGAACTTCCTAAAGAAGTTAAAGTAACTGCAGTCTCTGAGAAAGGTAAAAACCCAATGATAAAATTGGAGTCTCATGACAAACAACTTATTGGACAGGTTGCTGGTAAAATTAGATCCTTCAGAAAACCTGAACCATATAAAGGAAAAGGTATTCTGTTTAAAGGAGAAGTAATTAGACGTAAAGCAGGTAAATCTGCCGCTAAATAAAATAGTTAAAACGATTAGATATGGCTTTAACAAAAAGTAAAAGAAGAGAAAGAATAAAAAGAAGAGTAAGGAAAAACATTTCTGGTACAGCTCAACGTCCTAGATTGTCTGTTTTTAGAAGTAACAAGCAAATTTATGCTCAAGTTATTGATGACGTTAATGGTGTTACTATTGCTTCTGCTGCTTCACTGAAAAGCGAAGAAGCTCAAAAGATGAATAAAACAGAACAAGCGAAATTAGTCGGAAAGATGATTGCTGAAACAGCTGCTAAAGCTGGTGTTGCAGATGTTGTTTTCGATAGAAATGGGTATTTATATCATGGTCGAATCAAAGCTTTAGCGGAATCTGCTAGAGAAGGAGGTTTGAAATTTTAAAATATTATGGCAGATTTAAAAACAAAAAACGTAAGAGCTACTGACATTGAGCTAAAAGACAAGTTAGTTGCTATTAATAGAGTTACTAAAGTAACAAAAGGTGGACGTCACTTTAGTTTTTCAGCAATTGTTGTTGTTGGCGATGAAAATGGTGTAGTCGGACATGGATTAGGTAAAGCAAAGGAAGTTACTGAAGCAATTGCTAAAGCTATTGACGATGCTAAGAAGAACTTAATTAAAGTTCCCATTATCAATGATACTCTTCCACATGCTATCAGATCTAGATTTGGTGGAGGTAACGTATTTATGAAACCTGCATCTGCTGGTACAGGTATTATTGCTGGTGGAGCTATGCGTGCTGTTCTTGAAAGTGCGGGCATTAAAAATGTACTAGCAAAATCTCAAGGATCATCCAATCCTCACAATGTTGTTAAAGCTACAGTTCAGGCATTATCTGAATTAAGAGATGCTAATATGGTAGCTAGAAACAGAGGCGTGTCTCTTGATAAAGTTTTTAACGGGTAATTTATAAATTATGTCAAAAATTAAAGTAACACAAATTAAAAGTGCTATAAACCGACCAAAGAGACAGAAGCTTACTCTTCAAGCTCTAGGTTTAGGTAAATTGAATAGAACAGTTGAGCACGAGGCTACTCCACAAATTCTTGGAATGGTTAAGAAAATAGAACATTTAGTTAAAATTGAAGATTAGTCTTCATTAGAAATTATTAAAATGAAATTACATACATTAAAACCTGCAGAAGGATCAACAAAGAACAAAAAGAGGACTGGTAGAGGTCAAGGTTCTGGTTTAGGTGGTACTTCAACAAAAGGACATAAAGGTGCAAAGTCAAGATCTGGTTACAGCAGTAAGATAGGTTTTGAAGGTGGGCAAATGCCACTTCAAAGACGTGTGCCAAAGTTTGGATTTAAAAATATTAATAGAGTTGAATACAAAGGAATTAATTTAGATTCCATTCAAGCTTTAGTTGATAAATTAAAAATTGATACTATTGATATTGATGTGATCATTAACAATGGTTTAGCAAACAAAAAGGATAATGTTAAAATTCTTGGTAGAGGTGAGCTTAAATCTAAAGTTAAAGTAAGCGCACATGGATTCTCTAAAACTGCAATTGCTGCAATTGAAGCAAAAGGTGGTGAGGCTGATTTAATAAAAAAATAATAGTGTAAGATTTAATTGAATGAAAGGATTAATCAAAACAATAAAGCAGATTTGGGCTGTTGAAGAACTTAGAAATAGGATAGGATATACCCTATTGTTAATTCTTGTTTACAGAATAGGTTCTTTTATCGTTCTTCCTGGTGTTAATACTGAGGCTCTTGACTCTTCCGCTTCTTCAGGCGGAATATTGAGCTTGATTAACATGTTTGCAGGTGGAGCATTTTCTAGAGCATCAATTATGGCGCTTGGTATAATGCCATACATCTCGGCTTCTATTGTTATGCAGCTACTTGGAATGGCTGTTCCTACTATTCAAAAATTACAAAGAGAGGGTGAAAGTGGAAGAAAGAAAATGAATCAATATACAAGGTACCTAACGATTATTATTTGTCTTTTTCAAGCGCCTAGTTACATGTATGCTTATGTTATTGGAACAGGTGGTACTAATGTGGTTCCAGATCAAAGCATTCTATGGTGGATACAAACCGTTTCTGTTTTAACTGCGGGTACGATGTTTGTTACCTGGTTAGGGGAAAGAATTACAGATAGAGGAATTGGTAACGGAATATCATTAATAATAACTATAGGTATTATCGCTGGTCTTCCAGGTTCATTTTTGCAAGAATTAGGTGCTAAAGTTTTTGATGGAGGTATGGTTATGCTTCTTGTTGAAATGGTTGTCCTATTGCTTGTTATTTTAGTTACAATATTACTTGTTCAAGGTACTAGAAGAATTCCTGTTCAAACAGCTAAGCGAGTAGTTGGTAGAGGAACTCGTCAAGCTGTTGCCGGTGGACAAAGAAGTTACATTCCATTGAAAATTAATCAAGCGGGAGTTATGCCAATAATTTTTGCTCAAGCATTAATGTTTTTACCATCCATGATTTTTCAAGGTACTTCATTTGGAAACACTTTTTCTGATGTCCAAGGATTTTGGTACAATGCTGTATTTTTCTTAATGATTGTTTTATTTACTTATTTCTATACGGCTATTATGATGAACCCAAATCAAATGGCTGATGAGTTAAAGAGAAATGGTTCATTTATTCCTGGAGTTAAACCAGGTAGAAAGACATCTGAGTTCATTGATAATTTAATCTCTAGGCTAGTATTACCTGGATCAATATTTTTAGGAATTATTGCTATCATGCCTGCTTTTGCTATGAATGCTGGTATTCAACAAGGGTTTGCTTACTTTTTTGGTGGAACATCGCTATTGATAATGGTAGGTGTTGTATTGGATACATTACAACAAATTGAAAGTCATCTTTTAAATCGTCATTATGATGGTTTAATGAAAGGTGGAAGAATAAAGGGGAAATCAGCTGGTGCGTCTGCAGTGACCATGAGCCAATCCCTATAATGCGCTCTTAACTAGTAAAAATGATTTTTTACAAAACTAGAGAAGAAATTGAACTAATTAGAATAAGTTCTTTACTTGTTGGTAAAACGTTAGCAGAGGTTGCTAAAAGAATTAAACCTGGTGTAACAACTATGCAATTGGATAAAATTGCTGAAGAGTTCATTAGGGATAATGGAGCATCACCATCTTTTAAAGGTTATGGTGGTTTTCCAGGTTCTTTATGTACATCTGTAAATGATGCAGTTGTTCATGGAATACCAAATGATCAACCCTTAAATGATGGCGACATTGTTTCAGTTGATTGTGGTGTTTTCAAGAATGATTTTCATGGTGATTCAGCTTATACTTTTGAAGTGGGTGATGTTAAACCTGAAATCAAAAAATTGCTCCATGTAACTAAAGAGTGTTTAGATAAAGCACTTGAAGTTTCTGTTTCTGGTAATCGAATTGGAGATATCGGATACGCTGTTCAACAGCATGCAGAAAGTAATAGTTATGGAGTGGTAAGGGATTTAGTTGGTCATGGATTAGGCAGAAGTTTACACGAAAAGCCTGAAGTTCCAAACTACGGAAAGAGAGGAAGAGGCTATAAAATGAAAGAAGGATTGGTTTTGGCTATTGAGCCAATGATCAATATGGGAGTTAAGGATGTCGTTCAGCTTAAAGATGGTTGGACTATAGTAACTAAAGATGGTAAACCATCTGCTCATTTCGAACATGATGTTGCTGTCATGAAGGGAAAAGTTGAAGTTTTATCAACATTTGAATTTATTGAAGAAGTATTAAATAATAAAAATTAAAGAATAATAAATAATGGCTAAACAAACATCTATAGAGCAAGATGGTACTATCATCGAAGCGTTGTCAAATGCAATGTTTCGTGTTGAATTAGAAAATGGTCATGTTATTACTGCTCATATTTCTGGGAAAATGCGCATGCATTATATCAGAATTTTACCAGGTGACAAAGTTAAATTAGAAATGTCACCGTACGATTTAACAAAAGGAAGAATAACATTTAGGTATAAATAAATTAAAGACATGAAAGTAAGAGCTTCTATAAAGAAAAGATCTGCGGATTGCAAAATAGTTCGTAGAAAAGGAAGGTTATACGTTATTAACAAAAAGAACCCTAAGTTTAAACAAAGACAAGGTTAATTTTAAGATTATGGCAAGAATAGCAGGAATAGATCTACCAAAGAATAAAAGAGGTGTAATTGGATTAACATACATTTACGGTATAGGCCCAAGTACAGCAAAGAAAATTCTATCAGCAGCTGGAATTGATGAAAACATCAAAGTTGATGAATGGAATGATGATCAATTGGGTAAAATAAGATCAATCATTAGTGAAGAATATAAAGTAGAAGGTACTCTACGTTCTGAAGTTCAATTGAGCATTAAGCGATTAATGGATATTGGATGTCAAAGAGGAATCAGACATCGTTCTGGGTTACCACTTAGAGGACAGAGAACAAAAAATAATTCTAGAACTAGAAAAGGAAAGAGAAAAACAGTTGCGAATAAAAAGAAGGCAACTAAATAATCAATAAGCGATAAGTGTTATGGCTAAAAAGACAAAAAAGACAAAAAAAGTAAAAGTTGCTGGATTGGGTGAAGCTCATATTCAAGCTACTTTTAACAACATTATTATTTCATTATGTAATGATAGTGGGCAGGTGATTTCATGGTCTTCTGCTGGTAAAATGGGTTTCAGAGGTTCTAAAAAGAACACTCCTTACGCGGCACAAGTTGCTGCTGAAGATTGTTCTAAAGAAGCATATGAATTTGGACTTAGAAAAGTTAAAGTTTATGTTAAAGGTCCTGGAGCTGGAAGAGAATCAGCAATAAGAACAATTCATAATAATGGTATTGAAGTTACTGAAATAGTAGATATAACTCCTATGCCTCATAATGGTTGTAGACCACCTAAAAGAAGAAGAGTATAATTTTATATAATCAGAGGAATGATAGTTATCGAAGGATAAGCCTTAATTCATAACTCCTCAAAAAAACAAAAAAATGGCAAGATATAGAGGTCCAAAATCAAAAATCGCTAGAAAGTTCAGAGAGCCAATATATGGTCCTGACAAAGCGTTAGAAAAGAAAAATTATCCTCCGGGCGTTCACGGTCCTAATAAAAGGAGAAATAAAAAATCTGAATATGCTGTTCAGTTAGCTGAAAAGCAAAAAGCAAAGTATACTTATGGTATTTTAGAAAAGCAATTTTCTAACATGTTTAAGAAAGCAAACTCAAAATCGGGTATTACCGGTGAGATCTTACTTCAACTTTGCGAAACTAGATTAGACAATGTTGTATTTAGATTAGGTATATCACCTACTAGAAGAGGAGCTAGACAATTAGTAACTCATAGACACATCACTGTAAATAATCAGCTAGTAAATATTCCTTCTTATTCATTAAAAGTAGGAGATGTTATTAGCATTCGTGAGAAGTCAAAATCTTTGGAAGTTGTTACTTCATCATTAGCTAATGAAAATTCTGTTATTGAATGGTTAGATTTTGATAGATCAAATTTAAGCGGAAAGGTTGTTTCACTTCCAACTAGAGAACAGATTTCAGAGAACATTAAAGAACAATTTAATTGTTAGAACTATATTCTAAGTAATTAGAATTTTAAATAAATTTTTAAGCATGGCAATTTTAGATTTTCAAAAACCAGACAAAGTAATAATGTTAGACTC
Source organism: Parvicellaceae bacterium (assembly GCA_045561415.1). Classification (GTDB taxonomy): domain Bacteria; phylum Bacteroidota; class Bacteroidia; order Flavobacteriales_D; family Parvicellaceae. Next base: position 15,964 of record JBJKXU010000027.1, on the reverse strand, counting down.
TAGCGATGTTAAGGGTCAATTCGAATTCAGACCTTTAGAGCCTGGATACGGTATTACTGTTGGTAATGCATTAAGAAGAATACTGTTAAATTCTCTTGAAGGATTTGCAGTAACTTCAATAAAAATTGAAGGAGTAGATCATGAGTTTTCTACCATTAAAGGAGTTGTAGAAGATGTTACAGAGATTGTTTTAAATTTAAAACAAGTTCGTTTTAAAAGACAAATTGAAGATGTTGATGATGAAACTGTATCAATCAATATCTCTGGTCAAAACACTTTCAAAGCAGGTGATATTGGTAAGTTTACATCTGGTTTTCAGGTTTTAAACCCAGACCACGTGATTTGTCATATCGACTCTGCTAAATCATTAAAGTTAAATATTGAACTAACCATTTCTAAAGGAAGAGGTTATGTGCCTGCTGAAGAAAACAAATCTTCAAGTGCACCTGTTGGAACTATCTTTATAGATTCTATCTTCACACCTATCAGAAATGTGAAATATAGTATTGAGAACTATCGTGTTGAACAAAAAACTGATTATGAAAAACTAGTTTTTGATATTGATACAGATGGCTCAATTAACCCTAAAGATGCTTTGAAAGAAGCAGCTAAGATTTTGATTCACCACTTTATGTTGTTTTCTGATGAGAAAATCACTTTAGATTCTGATGAGAAATCAGAAACTGAAGAGTTTGATGAAACATCATTACACATGAGACAGCTTCTTAAGACTAAGTTAGTTGATATGGATTTATCCGTTAGAGCACTAAATTGTCTTAAAGCTGCTGATGTAGAAACTCTTGGTGAGTTAGTATCATATAACAAAAATGATTTGTTGAAATTTAGAAATTTCGGTAAAAAATCATTGACTGAACTTGAAGATTTGATAGAATCTAAAGGGCTTTCATTTGGTATGGATGTTTCTAAATATAAATTAGATAGAGATTAATATAATCTTTACCTCAAAGTAATAGAGTAATGAGACACGGTAAAAAAAATAATCATCTTAGTAGAAAGAAGGCTCATAGAGAAGCTATGCTTTCTAACATGGCATGTTCATTGATTGAACATAAACGCATCAATACAACTTTAGCAAAAGCTAAAGCACTAAGAGTATATGTTGAGCCATTAATAACGAAATCAAAAACAGATACTACTCACAGTAGAAGGGTTGTATTTAGTTATCTTCAAAATAAAGAAGCAGCATCTGCTTTATTTAGGGAAATTGCTCCTAAGATTAGCGATAGACCAGGAGGTTACACTAGAATTATTAAACTTCACAATAGACTTGGAGATAATGCTGAAATGGCCATTATTGAACTAGTAGACTTTAATGAGCTTATGCTTACTGAGCAAGCTCCTAAAAAGAAAACTAGAAGAAGAGGTGGAAAGTCTAAATCTGCTGCAGGATCAGCTTCTGCTGAAGCAGTAGCTACTGCTGAAGCTGAAGTTGTTGAACAAGCTGAAGAAATTCAGGATGCAGTTGAAGTTACAACTGATGAAGTAGCTCAAGAGCCAACATCGGAAGTAAATGAAAAAGAAGTAACTAATAAGGCTGAAGACGAAAATGCTGAAAATACTCAGGGTGAATCTGATGCTAAAGAAGAAGATAAAAAAGAGTAATAAAATGTTAATCTTTTTAAATTGATATCAAGGGATGACTTTTCAAGTTGTCCCTTTTTTATTGTTAATAATTTAGATTTAGATGTTGAATTATTTATTTTAATAATTACAAAAATTACTTACATAAATTTACTTTTGTAGTATGGAAAATTCAAAAACCTCAGCAGTTATTCTTTTAGAAGATGGAACTGCTTTTTATGGAAATGGATGTGGAGCTGTTGGAACTACAACAGGAGAAATTGCTTTTAACACAGGGATGACTGGTTATCAAGAAATTTTCACTGACCCCTCCTATTTTGGTCAGATTTTAGTCATGGCAACTTCTCATATAGGAAACTATGGTGTTGTTAAAGAGGAGGTCGAATCAGATTCTTGTAAAATAAGAGGTCTTGTTGTAAAGAAATTTGCCCAAAATTTTTCCAGATATGGAGATGCTGAATCACTTCAGACATATTTAGAAAGAGATAATGTAGTAGGGATTAAAAACGTAGACACTAGAGCATTAGTGACTCACATTAGAAATAACGGTGCGCAAAACGCCATTATTTCTTCTGAAACAACTGATTTAAAAGTCCTTAAAACTCAACTAGACAAAGTTCCTTCAATGAGCGGCTTAGGTTTAGCTAAAGAAGTTTCTTGTAAAGCATCCTACGTTGAAGGTGATGGTCAGTACCATGTTGCTCTTATCGACTATGGAGTTAAGAAAAATATTATTCGTTGTTTAGTAGATAGAGGGTGTAAAGTAACGGTTTACCCTTACGATGTATCTTACCAAGAAATAATGGAAAGTAACCCAGACGGGATTATGTTATCCAATGGTCCTGGTGATCCTGAGCCTTTAGTTGACTCTATTGCCACTGTTAAAAAATTAGTTGAATCAGGAGTTCCAATCTTTGGAATTTGTTTGGGACATCAAATTTTAGCATTGAGCCAGGGATTAAAAACTGAAAAAATGCACAATGGTCATCGAGGAATTAATCATCCTGTAAAGAACATTATTGATGGAGGGTGCGAGATTACTTCTCAAAATCATGGCTTTGTAGTAAGTAAGCAAGAAGCTGAGAAAAACCCATCAATTAGTATTACTCATATGCATTTAAATGATGATACGGTAGCAGGCATTTCAGTGAATGGAAAAGCTGTTTTTTCTGTTCAATTTCATCCAGAGGCTTCTTCTGGTCCTCATGATTCTAGACACCTTTTTGATCAATTTATTTCAAATATTAAAACTTACAAGAAACAGCCTGTTTCTTAAACATCAATTTTAATGGCTTATATACAACAAATCCAAGCAAGACAAATATTAGATTCTAGAGGAAATCCAACAGTTGAGGTTGATGTCTTAACAGATAACGGTGCTTTTGGTCGAGCAGCAGTTCCTTCAGGTGCTTCTACTGGAATTCATGAAGCTGTTGAATTAAGAGATAATGATAAAGGGCTCTATTTAGGCAAAGGGGTGCTAAAAGCTGTTAATAATGTTAACACTATTTTAAATAGTGAGCTTAATGGAATGTATATTCTTGATCAAAATAAGATTGACCAGCTAATGCTTTCTATTGATGGAACAGACAACAAGTCAAAGCTTGGCGCTAATGCAATTTTAGGTGTTTCCTTAGCAGTAGCTAAAGCAGCATCCGATGCACTTGGCCAATCTTTATATCGATATATTGGAGGTGTTAATGCCAATACTCTTCCTGTTCCAATGATGAATATTTTAAATGGAGGTTCTCATGCCGACAATAAAATTGATATTCAAGAATTTATGATAATGCCATTTGGTGCTTCATCATTTAGTGATGCGCTAAGAATGGGAACGGAGGTTTTTCATCACTTAAAAAGTGTTCTCAAAAGTAAGGGGATGTCTACAAATGTTGGTGATGAAGGTGGTTTCGCACCGAATTTAGGATCTAATGAGCAAGCAATTGAGGTTGTTCTTCAAGCTGTTCAGGCGGCTGGTTATGTGCCTGGAAAAGACATTTGGATAGCACTAGATGCTGCATCTTCAGAGTTCTATGATCAGGATGCTAAAAAATATAAGTTTGAATCTACAGGTGATCATTTGACTTCTTCTGAGCTGGTTTCTTTTTGGAGTGATTGGGTGAATAAATATCCTATTGCTTCCATTGAAGATGGACTTGCTGAAGATGATTGGTCTGGTTGGAAAGAGTTGACAGATAAAATTGGCAACAAGTGTCAATTAGTTGGAGATGATTTGTTTGTTACTAATACTAAAAGGTTACAAAGAGGTATTGATGAAAATATTGCTAATTCTATTCTTATAAAGGTAAATCAAATTGGGACTTTAACAGAGACCATTAACTCGGTTAATTTAGCTAATAAAAACAGCTATACTTCTGTAATGAGTCACAGGAGTGGGGAAACAGAAGACAGTACTATTGCAGATTTAGCTGTGGCCCTTAATACAGGTCAGATTAAAACAGGTTCTGCCTCTAGATCTGATAGAATAGCAAAATATAATCAGCTTTTACGAATAGAACAAGAACTAGGAAGTCAAGGAATATATCCTGGAAAAGACTTTAAATTTATTTAGTAATTAAATATGAATAGTAAAAGAAGGAGCGAAAAAGGCATTTACAAATACTTTTTTTTTGGACTTCTTTTTTTAAATGTAGTTATAGCTATTTTCTTGTGCTATAAATATCCAAGGGTTTTTAATGTTTTTCAAAATCAAATAGATAATTTGATAGAGAACTATCAAAATTTTGAGGGAGATTATTTGAAGGGCATTGATGTTTCAGAATACCAAGGAATAATTAATTGGAATCAAATTAAAAAGGCTCAAGCTAGTGATTCCCTTTCTTTTGTAGTTCTTAGAGCAACAGCAGGTAAGGACCATAGAGATCGGTATTTTACAAGTAACTATAGAGAAGCTAAAAAGCTGAACATTCCAATAGGTGTTTACCATTACTATCGCCCTAATGAAAGCTCTGAACAGCAAGCAGAATTTTTTATAGATAATGTTAAGCTATCTAGTGGTGACCTGCCACCAATTCTTGATATAGAAAATACTAGTGATGTTCAAAGCATAGATAAGTTAAAGAAAGGTGTGGCCAATTGGTTGAAGATTATTGAAGCCCATTATGGCGTAGAACCTATTTTGTATAGTTATTCTTATTTTTATAAAACCTATTTAAATGAAGATTTTTCTGCTTACAAACTATGGATTGCTAATTACAGTAATGTGAAAGACCCTTTACCATCAAAAAAATGGATGTTTTGGCAGTTTTCTGAAAAAGGAAGAGTTAAAGGAATCAAAGGACCTGTAGATTTAGATGTTTTTAAAGGTGAGCCAAAAGAACTTAAAAGTATTCTATTGAAATAGACAAAAAAGAGTCTCCTAGGAAACTCTCTTTTTAAGTATAGCTTTAAATGAATAAAGACTATCTCAAACCATTTATACTAACGCTAAAAAATATTTTTAGTTTCAAAAAAAAACTACTCTTCTATTTATTTTATATTTGTTTCTCTTAAAAAATTAACACTTAATTCAACTGATTATGTCTGTAAAAGATTCAACAATAATTTATACCAAAACTGACGAAGCCCCTGCACTAGCAACTTATTCTTTTCTTCCTTTTATTAAAGCATATAGTTCACTTGCAGGAGTTGATGTTGAATTAAAAGACATTTCTCTAGCAGCAAGAATTTTAGCTAATTTCTCTGATTTCCTTTCTCCTGAGCAACGAGTAGCTGATGCCCTAGCTGAACTAGGAGAGTTAGCAAAAAAACCTCAGGCAAACATTATAAAGCTTCCCAACATAAGCGCTTCTATTCCTCAATTAAAAGCAGCTATAAAAGAATTGCAATTAAAGGGTTACTCACTTCCGGATTATCCTGAAGATGCGACAACAGATCAAGAGAAGAAAATCAAAGCTAAGTATGATAAAGTAAAAGGAAGTGCTGTTAATCCTGTTTTAAGAGAAGGTAATTCTGACCGAAGAGCACCAAAAGCAGTTAAAAATTATGCTAAAAACAATCCTCATTCTATGGGGAAATGGAGTGGAGAATCTTTGTCTCATGTTTCAAGTATGGAAAGTGGAGATTTTTATGGAAGTGAAAAGTCAATGACTACTAATTCAGAAAAATCAGTTAAAATTGAGTTCCATTCTTCTAATGGAAATGTAACAGTTTTAAAAGATTTTTTCCCTTTATTAAAAGATGAGGTGATAGATTGTTCAGTGATGAATATGAGCACCCTTCGTTCATTTATTGAAAAAGAAATTGAAGCCGCTAAAGCTAAGGGAATACTTTTCTCTCTTCATATGAAAGCAACGATGATGAAAGTCTCAGACCCTATAATTTTCGGGGCAGTTGTTGAAGTTTTCTTTAAAGATGTTTTTGAGAAATATAAAGATATATTTGATGAAATTGGTGTAAATTCTAAAAATGGATTGGGTGATGTTTATGCTAAAATTAATCAACTAGATGGTCAAGTAAAAGATGATATTATAGCGGCTATTGAAGCTGTTTATGCATCTAGACCAGATTTAGCCATGGTGAATTCTGATAAAGGAATAACCAACCTACACGTTCCAAGTGATGTAATTATAGATGCTTCTATGCCTGCTATGATTAGAACCTCTGGTCAAATGTGGAATAAGGAAGGCAATCAACAAGATACCAAAGCAGTTATTCCAGATCGTTCTTATGCAGGGATTTATCAAGCTACTATAGATTTTTGTAAGAAAAATGGTGCATTTGATCCTACTACAATGGGAAGCGTTTCTAATGTTGGTCTAATGGCTCAAAAAGCAGAAGAATACGGTTCTCACGATAAAACATTCCAATTGGAAGAAGCTGGTCAGGTTAATGTAGTCGATCAAGATAATGTTGTTCTTCTTTCACAGCAGGTAAGTGCAAAAGATATTTTCAGGATGTGTCAGGTTAAAGATGCGCCAATTCAAGACTGGGTAAAATTGGCAGTTAATAGAGCTAAAGCAACTGGTGTTCCTGCTGTATTTTGGTTAGATAAAAATAGAGCCCATGATGCCCAGCTCATTAAAAAAGTAAATGCTTATTTGCTTGATCATGATACTTCGGGATTAGAGATCTTAATTTTATCTCCTGTAGAAGCGATAAACTTTTCATTGGATAGAATTATTAAAGGGCAGGATACAATTTCTGTAACTGGAAATGTTCTTAGAGATTACTTGACTGACTTATTTCCAATATTAGAATTAGGAACAAGTGCAAAAATGCTTTCAATTGTTCCGCTGATGAACGGTGGAGGCTTATTTGAAACAGGTGCTGGAGGTTCTGCTCCAAAACATGTTCAACAATTTAATGAAGAAGGTTACCTTAGATGGGACTCTTTAGGAGAGTTTCTTGCTTTAGCGGTTTCTCTTGAGCATCTGGGCAATACAACAGGAAATAAAAAAGCATTTGTTTTAGCTCAGGCCCTTGACAAGGCAACTGAACGGTTGTTGCTTGAGAACAAATCTCCAGCTAGAAGACTAGGTCAAATAGATAATAGAGGGAGTCACTTTTATTTAGCGTTATTTTGGGCGAATGAACTAGCTAATCAAGATTCTGATCAATCGTTAAAAGCCTCATTTGAAAAGATTCATGCAGATTTATTAGCCAATGCAAATAAGGTAAGTGAAGAATTAATTGCAGCTCAAGGTGACCCAATTGATACAGCTGGTTACTATTCTGTTGATGATCAGCTTACTGAAAAGGCAATGAGACCAAGTGAAACCCTTAATAAAATTCTTGCTGATATTGCTTAGAATTGGAACCTTAATTGAGCCCTAATTTCTGATTTACTATTTCCTTGGATTTCATTTATCCCTGAGCTAATCTGATCAATGTTGGTGTATTTCCATTTTGACCATCTTAGCCAAAAATCAATGCCTCTTTTAACTTTATATCTAAGAGTTATATAGGTTCTTGCTCCAGTGTTGTAATAAGCAGGAATTCTATAAAAATATAACACATCATTTTCATAACTATATATTCTAGAATTATAGGATTGAGTGTCAAAGAGTGCAAATCGAGTATTAATAGATATTTTCTTCATTGGAGGTTTGAAGATAATATCTTGCAGAATAAGAATTCCATTTTCTTTTTCTGACCCCTCTCTTTCAAATGTCATGTATTCAGCTCTACTTCTAAGTTGAATGCTTTCAGAAATTTGAACATTAATGTTTAGTCTGTAGTTCCATTGATCGGTAGAAAAAACAGGGTCAAGATCTCTTTCTAAATCCGTTGATGTATTGTAGGGTTTGTTTCGGTGTCTTACTCTTGAATATATTTCTAACTTTTTTGTGGGTTTGTATTTTATTTGTGAAAACACATCAATTCCCGAGGTGTTAGGAGCATCTACTTGATACCTTAACCATGGAAAAGAAAATTGATCCATATAAGAAGAAAGTGTCCATTTTTTATTTAGTTTGAAATTTATACCCGCTAAAATTCCTTTTTCATTAATGCTATTACTTCCTTCGCCAACTGCATTAGTGAATAGGTTTTGATAATTCCCCCCATAATTTCTATATAGCACTGAAATGGAAACTTTGGGATGAAGAGAAGCCATTAATCCGTGTACCTGTGCCATGCCTTTATTATTGCTTCTACTTATTTCTCCAAAAAAGTTAAAGTTTTTATGAATCCAATTATAGTGAACGCCATTTACCCAATTAAAATTTGAGTTAAATTGAAATTGACTATATGTAGAAAGATTTCGATTGATGTTCCCGTTGTACTGAGTTATTACGGACATTATTCCAATGGTATAATTATTGTCTTTAATGGATATTTCAGCTCCTGCAATGGATTCTTCTATAGCATCTTTGTTTTCAAGATCTCCTACTGTTCCGTGAGACCCTGAAGATTGAAAGCTGCTAACGGTAATGTCCCCATCAGTATTTGTAGAGTCTTGAACTACATTTGCATCAATAGTTTTTTTAGAACCAAAGGTTAAGAAATTAATTTTTTTCCAGTTGAATTCGGCTGCAGCTCCTCTGAGAAACAAATTTTCATCTACAGAGGAATAGGGTTTTATTCCCATTGGATTTCTTTTAATTCCCATGATATCGGAAGATTTCCCAAAAGCTAAACCAGACCAAAATGTTAATCCTTGACCTAATTGTATATGATAATCTCCTAAAGCTAAAGCTTTAAATTTGCCAATGTCTTTAATGTAAAAATGAGCAGAATAAAAATCGAATCCAGATGTTGTGTTTATTCCAAATAAATCATTTGCTTTTTTATTGGCTATAAGAGTTTCTCCTGCATCTTTCTCTGCAGTTATTCCAAAACTTATGTTGTTGAGGTATTTAAACCGATACCTCATGTAAAGATTTTCAGGAGATCCCAGCTGAACTGTATTTGGGCTATTTAGCCAGCTACTGTCATCAATTTCTCGTTGGCCGGCAGTAGCTTCAATAACTCTACTAAAACGTATAAATAAATCGTTTTTACCATATTTAAACATTTCTGAAATTGATAAATTGGGAGCGTCAAAATTTGTTGAAACCATGGTGAAGGGTAATATTTTTCTTATTTCATTTTGACTAAAAAGAGCAAGAACTTGAAGTTCATATATGGTAATTAATTTCCCGTGTTTTTCAATGTGACTTATAAGCGCATTAATTTGAAATTCATTTAGTAGTCTTAATTGTAATAAATCATCTTTTACATTCTTTTTATTAAGATTAATTGGATGCTCGTAGTAAAAGCTTAATAAATCGAAAAGAGTGGTGTAATCTAAGTCTTCATCTTCATTGTTTTCAGCAATGGTTTCAATACTTTGTTCAATAATGAATTGTTTTTGGATTTCTTTGCTGATATTACTTTTAGGTAAAAACGATAGCGAATCTTGAGCAAAAGCAATCGTGCTACTTAAAAAGTAAATGATAAAAAATAAATATGTTAAATGCCTAATGTTCAATCCTTACTTGTGCAATGCTGTTGTTAATGAAAGTTCAGGGCTAAAGCCTAAAATTTGATGGTATTGGCTGCCTATGTTTAAGGATACTCTATTAAATTGGGTGCCTAACCCAAAACCAAAAGTCGTAGGTTGAGTTCCTACACCTGCATTTATTGTTAGTTTTTCTGCAGGGCGGTATACAATTGCAGCTCTAAGAGAAACAGGGTAAATGATGTCTTTTTCGATGGTCACAATCGTGTTTAATTGTTCTGAAACCTCATAGTTAAAACCAAGATGAATTAAAGAAGGAATTCTTTCATCTTCAAAATTTGCAAGCTTGGAGAGTGTAGGGTTTTGAATCAACACTCCCATTTTGAGTGCAGTATTCAGTTGAGCACTTATGCCAATATCGCCAGATATAATTGATTTTGAGCCATAAAAATCACCTAAATTTATTGATAGGTAGTTCATTTTAATTCCACCTGAAATGTTTTTTCCAAGTTTCATAGCATATCCGATTCCTGCTTTGTGAATTTGGTAGTTGACATTTCCGAAATTTGAATAATTAATTCCTAAAGCTTTATCATCAAAAGGAAGAGCAAATACAATGGTACTTGTTGTGAAGTCAGGAATTAAAAAACGGTTATTTAAGGAAATTCCAATCTGGCTATTCTGTAATTGGCTGAGATTGCCAATGTTATTATTTACTGACCAAACGTCTGATAGTGTTATGTTTGCTCCAGCTAGTGAGTTACTGATTGCTCCTTGATCAAAAATCACTTGAGAAAAGCCAATTTGAAAGAAAATCACATAAACAAAAAGACTTAAACATTTATTCATTCACACAATTTAGATAAATTTTTCTTTCATTGTGTTTTCAAATAATGAAAAATAGGTTAATGAATAGAAAAGGATACGTATTTGATTGTTTTATTTTCTTTGATCCATATGCTTTCATAAAAAGTTTGGATACTTAACGTTTCTTTTAAAGTGCTATTTGCTCTTGGAATAAGTTCAGTATAAACATTGGAGCTTTTTTCAATCAGTTTGTAATTGTTTTCTTTTATTTCTTGCAATGTGTAGTTGTATAAAAGTGAGCTGTCTGTTTTTAAATGAATGATTCCATTTTTTTGTAAGATGTTTTTATAACGCTCAATAAATAGGGGAGATGTGAGTCTTTTCCTAGGTCTTTTAGGCTGTGGATCAGAAAAAGTTAACCAAATTTCAGCCACTTCATCAGGTCTAAAAAAATGATCAATAAAGTCTACTTTAGTTCTAATAAACCTTACATTTTCTATTTGTTCTTCTTCACATGTTTTTGCGCCTCTCCATATTCTAGCTCCTTTTATGTCTATTCCAATAAAGTTTGTTTCAGGGTATTGCTTGGCTAATCCAACAGTATATTCTCCTTTTCCGCATCCTAGCTCTAATACAATAGGCGCATCATTTTTAAATTCCAGGTTCCATTTGCCTTTTAGCTTATGAGCAGGTTTAATCTCATTTAAGTGAGGTTGCAATACATGAGTAAATGTATTTAGCTCTGAAAACCGTTTAAGCTTATCCTTTCCCATTGTTATCAAATTTACCTGTCTTAGGAATAATCCCCATTTTTTCTCCAAAAAAATCGGCAAAATCTCTCATAGCTAGTGCTATTTGATCTTCATTAGTTGCTTTTTCAAAATTATCTGCCATGGTGATAAAGGTTTGAAAATAGAATTTACTCATTTCTTCAATAGAAATGTCTTTTGTCCAAAGATTTAAGCTCATGGCATTGTCATCTTTCTTATCCCAAAAAGAGAGGAATGCAGCTTTTGCTTCATGCTGAACTTTCTCATCACTATTAATAGATTCCCAACTAATTTTCTCAGGAACTTGATTTTCATCAAGATCAAAAACGATATTTAAATTACTTTTTTCACTCATTAGGATGGTATGATTTTAATATTAGTCTTACATTTTTTTCTAATTGCAAATCTACTATATCTATGCAATTAGCCTCCACATAGTCTTTTACAATTTGGTACCCAAGCCAAGGGCCAACTTTTGCTGGTGAATCTTTAGGTAATCCCTTTGTGTATGGAGACTCAGAAGAAAATGATTTAATGACATTTGCATCTTTAGAGTAAAGCACTTGCTGATTGACAACAGTTTTCCAAATATTCTTTTCATTTTCCAAGCACCATGTTAACTCATCTTGTGTATATCGAAATTTAAGGTGGCTTTTTTCATCAGGATTTAAGACTTCAATAAAGTATAAGATTTTCCCTTGTGCAATCATTTCGGAAATAAAATCATCTCCTAAAGGTTGATAATATCTGTTGTAAAGAAAGCAGTACAGCACATCTGAAACTATAAATTCTTTTAGCATTTTATTTTTAATAAATAAGGGGAAGAAGTCAGGTGGAAGACTATTTACAACTTTATTATTGCTTCCTAAATACATGTCAACACCTATTGCTATTCTATTGTTAATTTCAATAACATTGGCATTGAAGTTAGAATAAAAAGTGGTAATTACTGGTAAAGTACTATCTGGGTAATAATAATTATAATAGTTAAAGGCTTTGGTAATTTGATCTTCAAAAGATGTAAAATCAGAAAAGGTATTTATTTCCTTTTGAATCTCTTTTGTTGAGGGGTGGGACAGGAAGGAAGTTAATTTTATAGTAGACTCTTCAGAGTATGGATTGCCTTCGTTTAACATTTTGGCATAAAAAAGCTCATAAAGGCTGGTGTACTTTTGTAGAAGTAATTGATGTTTGTTGTTGTTTGGGTGTTGGTTAGAAAATAAATCAACATCTAAATGCTCAAATTTTAACTCAATAGGATTATCGGCCAATGATGGATTAAGATTTATACAATTTTCATTGCAAGAAGAGATAATTATAAGGCAAAAAAGAAATGTAAATCTTAATAGAATCATAAATTGATGTAATTTTCTGTCAAATGTAAAATTTGTTCGTCTAAAAAATGCTTAAATTTGAATTTAAAAATATTTGAAAAATTATGAAAAAAATTGTGATTACCGCCTTACTTACCCTTCCATTTTTGTCTTTAATGGCTCAGGAAGATGAAGGTAAGAATTTTAGATTTGGCCTAATAGGCAACACGTCAATTGGCTGGTTAGCACCTGATGATGAGCGTAAATATTCATCCGGTGGTGTTGGTTTGGGCCTTGGATGGGGACTTCAAATGGAATTTAAATTAGGAAAAACAACTTCTTTTGCAACAGGCTTAAATTTAGAGTCATTCTCAGCAAGTCTTAATTATGCTGATGATGCTTTACAAGCTTACAAGCCAACATATTACGCTTTAAATGATTTTAACTATGTTCAATGGGATGAGAATTCCGCTCCTATTGACTCTCTTCAAGGAGAGATATTCCAACTTAATCAAAGAAAGTATAAGATAAATTATGTGAATATTCCTATTATTCTTAAAATGAAAACTAAGGAGATTGGCTACTTTACCTATTTTGGTGAATTTGGAGCTGTATTAGGTTTTAAGACAAAAGCTAGAGTGAATGACATCTCAGACAATGTACTATATGACACAACAAATGCATCTTTTGAGTTAGCTCCAAATGGTGATAACATCTCTATTGAAGAGCTTGATTTAGCAAAAGGAACTCAACCTATACGTGCTGGTATACGAGTTGGCGGTGGTGCTGAGTATAACATTTCTGGCACTACTTCTTTATTTTTCTCCCTTCATTACAATTATTTTATTACTAATGCCCTTACCAGATCGCAGTCAGAAGATTTTTTAAGAAGCTATAATGTGGATACACAAGAATTTGAAGCAGTAGGTGCTAAGGCAATTCCTGGTAGTGTTACTCTTTCTTTGGGAATTCTTTTTTAAATATTACTCAAGTGCAGCGTCAACAGGTAGTAAATCATATTGTTAATTGGCTGAGCAGCTATTTGGAAGATGCTCACCAGGATGGGTTTGTTGTTGGAGTTTCTGGTGGGGTAGATTCAGCACTTACAGCTACTTTGGCGGCCCTTACTGGTAAAAAAACCATATTAGTAAACATGCCAATTTTCCAACCTACTAATCAATTAGATAGAAGTGCTAAGCAAATAGAATGTTTGAAAAATAACCACGCTAATGTGATGAGCTATCATGTGGATTTAACACCCATCTTTAAATCCATTGTAGAGCACTTGCCAAATAACCTTCAAGATCCATTGACAATGGCCAACACAAGAGCTAGGCTACGCATGACCACTCTTTATTCTTTTGCTGGTTCACAAAAGCTACTTGTTGTGGGAACAGGAAATAAAGTTGAAGATTTTGGCGTTGGTTTTTTCACCAAATATGGTGATGGAGGTGTGGATGTATCTCCAATTGCTGATTTAATGAAGTCAGAGGTTTTTGATCTAGCAAAGCATTTAAATGTTTTGCCGTCCATTCTAGAAGCTAAACCAACTGATGGGCTTTGGGGAGATGATCGATCAGATGAAGATCAATTGGGAGCTACATATCCTGAGTTAGAGTGGGCAATGAATAACATTGATAATCCGAATGGCACTAATTTTACTGAAAGAGAAATTCAGGTGCTAGCGATTTATAAAAAGCTTAATACGGCAAATAATCATAAAATGGTGCCGATTCCTGTTTGTGCGGTTCCTTCAGCTTTAAAGTGACTCACCAATCATCATCAAGTTCTTGCTCTGGAGCAAGTTCTATAATTAATCCGTCTAAACTTTCTGAAACTTGTATTTGACAACCTAGCCTACTGTTTTCTTCCACTGCCCACGCTTCATCTAGCATAGCCTGTTCATCTTCATTCCTAGAGATTTCTACATGATCAGTAAGTATGTATATTTGGCACGAAGCACACATTGCCATTCCTCCACAAGTGCCTTCAACAGGAAGATCATAGCTTTTGCATAGCTCCATAAGATTCATGTTCATATCGGTTGGTGCACTAAGATGATGCGCTTTCTTGGAACGATCAATAACCTTTATACTAATTATATTATCTTTCAATATGAACTAAATTAGTCAAAGCCTGTTACTCCACTAACGGTAGTGTACTTTAAGACGTTATTTTTGTTAGGATGAATTTTTTTAAATGCAGATTGAACCATGATAGTTCCTTCGTGAAATCCACATAAGATTAGCTTTAATTTCCCTGGATAAGTATTTACATCTCCAATAGCATAAATTCCATCAATATTTGTTGAATAGTCAGTTGCATTATCTACTACAATCGCATTTTTCTCAATTTCTAACCCCCAATTTGCTATAGGACCAAGTTTTGGTGTTAGTCCAAAAAGAGGCAACCAAAAGTCTGTTTTAATTGAACTTATTTGGTTGTTTTTACTTTTTATGGTGACCTCGTTTAAGGTTTCATCTCCTGATAAACCAACAACTTCGGAGTCGAGAAGTAAGTTGATTTTACCATTCTCAGCCATAGTCATTGCTTGCTGAACAGAATCTAGGTGGGCTCTGAATTTTTGACTTCTATGAATTAAAGATACTTCACTAGCAAAATTATTTGCAAAATATAATGCCCAATCTAAAGCACTATCACCACCACCAGAAATAACAATTTTTTTGTTTCTGTAAATTTCAGGGTCTTTTATTATGTACGCTATCCCCTTGTTTTCAAAATCTTTGATGTTAGCAATTGGCGGTTTTCTTGGAATAAAAACTCCTAAGCCTCCAGCAATTGCAACAACAGGAGCTTCATGTTTTGTTCCTTGCTTGGTAGTGACAATGAAATTATTCGCTGAATTTTTCTCAATGTGAGCAGCAGTCTCACCTAAGGTAAATCCTGGTTTGAATGGTTCAATTTGAGCCATTAAATTATCCACTAAATCTCCAGCTAAAACTGAAGGGTATCCTGGGATGTCATATATTGGTTTCTTTGGGTATATTTCAGCGCATTGACCACCGGGAATAGGAAGTGAGTCAATAAGATGACACCTTAACTTTAATAATCCAGCTTCAAAAACTGTGAATAGTCCTACAGGACCTGCGCCAATTATTATAATATCAGTTTTGATCATGGTATGCTATTGCAATTCTTCATTTGATTTTGCTACTTTTTCTTTAAGAGCTTGCTTATAAGCAATAATTTTATCGGAAATAACCCTGTCAGAAGTTCCAATAATTTGAGCAGCAAGAATACCAGCGTTTGTTGACCCGTTTAAAGCTACTGTTGCAACTGGAACACCATCTGGCATTTGTAAAATGGATAAAACTGAATCCCAACCATCTATGGAGTTTCTAGATTTAATTGGAACGCCAATAACTGGAAGGGTAGTAATAGATGCTACCATTCCTGGAAGGTGTGCAGCTCCACCAGCTCCTGCTATAATGACTTTAGTGCCATTTTCTAAAGCAGTTTTGGCGTAATCAAACATGTACTCTGGTGTTCTGTGCGCAGAAACAATATTCACCTTTGTAGTTATCCCAAATTCATTTAAAATGTCAATT